>CAYHCO010000003.1:0-156483 GCA_964355105.1 uncultured Porphyromonadaceae bacterium | reverse complement strand
TCACTGGTCTTCCGCAAACCACTCCGCATAACTGTTCACCGTCTCGTAAAGGCGGATGGAATGCAGATGGATTTTCAGGGGAAGCTGGGCCTGTAGGATATTGGCAAAATGGATGACCAGATTTTCAGCAGTGGGCTGGAAATCGAACCATGTTTTGCGGTCGAACATGTCGGGCAGATCGGCAAATTTCTCAACCGGGGCTTTCTCGTTGAGGATCAGACTGTGGTCGAAAACGTCGACTATATGTTTGTTAACCACGCGTTTAAGATCACCAAAATCGATTACCATCCCCAACTTCTTATCGGAGCTGTCCTCGATCGGTGTGCCGCTTACCGTGACTTTCAGCACGTAGGAATGGCCATGAATGTTTTTGCAAAGGCCATCGTAGCCCCACAGCGCATGGGCCATCTCGAAGCGGAATATTTTAGTTACCCTTACTGTTGCCATAATTTAATCCCCGCAGGAACATTTGCTAATACAATCAACTACCTTACTTAGTTGATCATGCTTGAGAAAATAATAGGTATTTTTTCCGTTGCGCTTGCTGGCAAGGATATCCTTATCCTTCAGAATGCCCAGATGATGGCTGGTGGTCGACTGTTCAATTTCCAGTTTTTCGTGAATTTCAGTAACGGTGAGTTTCTGACCGTCTTCGAGCAGGTTGAGAATGGCTATCCTTACAGGGTGAGCAATTGCTTTAAGCATGTTGGCAGCTTTATCCAGCTGTTCTGGCTTTAATTCCAGCAGATTCATCATATCAGTAATTACTTAGTTATGCAAATATATAAATGTTTTGCTCCAATAAGGGTAATATAAGTCAGGCTGTTATATGATTTTAGTCAAGGTTTTGGCTCAGAAGTGGCTCACTTCCCGGTCAGAGATCCGGCTGAGGAGATTGTTCGCCAGCCGGCTTGCCCCGATTCTGAAAAGGCCCGGATTGAGCCAGGTTTCACCCAACAGGGTGTATATCATGTTGTAATAAATTACAGCATCGTGAACTTCAACGATTCCCCCTGCCGGCTTGATGCCCACCAGCCGGTCGGTGACCGAATAATAATCCCGGATTGCCTTTGCCATCACATGAACTGCCTCCGGAGTGGCTGCTACCGGGATTTTCCCCGTGGATGTTTTAATGAAATCCGCTCCGGCTTCCATCGCGAGAAGGCTCGCCAACCTGATGTTTTCAGCTGTTTTCAGGAGCCCGGTCTCGAGAATGACTTTCAATTTTGTGCCCGAAGTGGCTTCCCTGATCAGGATCAGCTCATTAAGCACACCGATATAGTCTTTGGCCAGGAATCTGCCTACCGAGATGACCACATCGATCTCATCGGCCCCCTTTTTAACCAAGATTCCGCACTCCGCCAGCTTGACCGCCAGATAGGTCTGCGACGATGGAAATCCCGCACCGACGGCAGCAATCTTAACGCCCGGAGCCTTCAGGTCCCTCCGG
The DNA here is from genome assembly GCA_964355105.1 of uncultured Porphyromonadaceae bacterium. Taxonomy (GTDB): domain Bacteria; phylum Bacteroidota; class Bacteroidia; order Bacteroidales; family UBA12481; genus UBA12481. The sequence goes on along the minus strand of CAYHCO010000003.1, from coordinate 155,033 downwards.
ATATCTTCCACCAGCAAAGGGTAAACACAGATCGCCGCCACAGACGGCATCCCCGGGAATTTTTCTGGAAAGGAATTTAGGTTATCCGTGAATCTTTTAGCCGTTTCGCTGTTATCCTCAGGATTCAGGGTCGTAAGATCGAGCAGTCCGAATATTTTTTTCAGATGCTCCGGCGCAGAAAATTCATGCCTGATGGCACTGTTGATCTCTTGTGTTCCGGCCAGGTTCAGCTGATCGCTGTCGCCGCTGCCGTATTTTTCGGTGTATTCGCGAAGGAGGTTCATGGGGTGAAGGGTATGGGGTATGGGGTATCGGGTATCGGGTATCGGGTGTCGGGTATCAGGTTTCGGGTTGTAATTTCAAAATTCAAAATTGGTCCTGGCCTTTCTTATTGTGACAGGTGACGAGTGACAGGTGACGGGTGACGAATTTATTGATCAACAATTACTTATAACATATCTTTCCTTATTTCCTTTTCCTAATTTTTGCCCTCTGCCTTTTGCCCTCCTGCCCTCCCGGCACTGAAGTGCCAGGCTATTAATAGGCCCCATGCCCCCCGGCAATAAATTGCCGGGCTATTAATAAGCTCCAATCCCACTGCCCACTGCCTACTGCCGACTATTCAGTTAGTTTGGGATTCCGCAAATGCCTCTCTGCATCCCGATCCGTCTTTTTCTGCATATTCTTCCCGAGCGCTTCGGTGAGGTTGACGCCGGTCTGGTTGGCCAGACAAATCAATACCCACAGTACATCGGCCATCTCATCGTCGAGGTTTTTATTCTTGTCGCTCTCTTTTTCTGATTGATCACCGTACCGGCGGGCAATGATCCTCGCGAGTTCTCCCACTTCCTCGGTGAGGATCGCCAGGTTGGTCAGCTCTGAAAAATATCTTACCCCGTAGGTCTTGATCCATTGGTCAACCGCTTCCTGTGCTTCCTGTATCGTCATTGCTTGTTTTTTGTATCTATCCAGATGGTTACCGGGCCGTCGTTCACGAGCGCCACATCCATCATGGCACCGAATTCCCCCGTAAGGACGGGCTTTTCAAGCTCGCCACCCAGCACTTTCACGAATTGCTCGTACAACGGTATGCTCACTGCCGGCGGAGCGGCATCGATGTATGATGGCCTGAAACCCTTTTTCACCCTGGCATGCAGCGTGAACTGCGATACCACGAGGGCTTCCCCGTGTATGTCATTCACGGACAGGTTCATAACTCCCTGCTGATCATCGAAGATCCTCAAGCCTGCGATTTTATTCGACAGCCACTGAATATCCTCCTCACCGTCGCCTGATTCAATGCCCAGAAATATCAGGAGTCCCGGTCCGATGGCCGATCGCAGCTCCCCTCCAATGGTAACGCTTGCCCGGCTGACCCGTTGAACCAGCGCTCTCATCGGCGGCCCCGGTTCAGAATGACGAGCGCCGCAATGACCCCGGGAACCCATCCGCAGAGGGTGAGAATGAAGACGATGACGATGGATCCGCATCCCTGATCGATTACTGCGAGAGGGGGAAAAAGGATGGATAATATGACCCGGAAAATCGACATCTGGATTCTGGTTTACAGGGGTAAAAATACTGAAATAACATATTCCATGCCAGTAAAACCAGGTACGGCTTTTAATATCTTCCAATCGGGGATCAGACCATTTTCGAGAGCCGCAAGTTCAAAATGCGACATGGCAATGCCCATGTCGATCATCTGCATGTCGACCCGGCTGAAAGCTTTGGCGTATCCGGGTTTGCGGGCAATATGAAAATCGAAGCGGCTGCCGGTGGCAATGATCCTCCAGGGTTGGTTGTTGGAGGCCGAGGGGCCGATCCTTACCGCATCGAAAATAGCTTGTAGCGGATTTTCTGCAGGCAGAACCAACGGCGTGTCGGGGCTCTGGTCGAAAAACAATTTTTCCGGCGGAACACGGTTTTTGGAGCCGGCTCCAAAACGGATCAGCCGCTCGCCAAATCCGCGGTTTTCAGCGGCATAACCCACCGGTGTGATAGCCGGGATCACGTGATTCTCTTTAAGTCCGATCGCCTTGGCGAATTCACCCCGGTCGAAAGTCCCGCCCAGCCAGCAGGTTCCGAGGCCCATGGCGGTGAGCTCAAGAATCAGCTTTTCCAGCTCGCAACCGTAATCAAGAAATCCGGTCTGGGATGGATATATCTGACCGGCAATGAAATACCTGGCACCCTGGATAAATCCGTAGGTTCCCAGCTTCAATTTCTGGTTCGAGGGTTCACCCAGGCTTACCACCGAAAAGCTCAGCGGTGTTCCCAGCGGGCCCTGCGAAATGGCGCCGGTCATGTCCCGGATGGTTTGCAAAACTTCGCCGGGTAAATCTTCCTGACGGTAAGTGCGCCGGGAGGTCCGGCCAGAGATGATTTGGGTAACGGGTATATTTTGATTCATGGATTGAGGCATATTTTTGACAATATCGAGGAAAGAAAGTAATTTCAGCCTTTTAAAACGCATAAAAATGAAAAAACTTGTTTCTGCTGCCATGCTTGTTTCGGCACTGCTTTTTGCTGTCAATTCATTATCCGGACAGGCACTCAACAAATTGACAGACAAAGAGAAGAAAGAGGGCTGGCAACTCCTTTTCGATGGCAAAACCATGGATCAGTGGCGTTGCTATAAGCTGGATAAAGTGCAGGGCTGGTTGATTGAGGATGGTGCGTTCACCGCTTTGGGACTTCCTGAAGGTAAGGGCGGTGACATCATTACTAAGGAAAAATTCAAGGATTTCGAATTATATCTGGAGTGGAAAATCTCACAGAACAGCAATTCCGGCATCTTCTTCCATGTGGTCGAAGGCGAGCAGTATGGCACGGTATACATGACCGGTCCCGAGTATCAGCTTCTCGACGATGTGGGGTACCCTACCTCGCATCCGAAGAATAATTCGGGTTCCAATTACGATATGCATCCGCCAAAATTCGGGCAGGTCAAAACGCTGGATCAGTGGAATACTGCGAAGATCATCGTAAAAGGCAATCATGTCGAGCATTGGCTGAATGACCGCAAAGTCGTTGAATATGAGATGTATTCACCGGAGTGGACAGAGATTAAGAATAAATCGAAATGGAAAGATGTTGAGGGTTACGCCAAATATCAGGAAGGCTATATCGCCTTGCAGGATCATGGTGGTTCAACCAGCTTCAGGAATATTAAAATCAGGAAACTATAATTATGAGCGAATCCAATAATCGGGAATATTCGAACGGTGAAATCACGGTGTTCTGGAAGCCGGATACGTGCATCCATGCCACTATCTGCTTCATGAAGCTGAGGAAGGTTTTTGATCCGACGAAACGGCCGTGGGTTAATATGAACGGGGCATCAACCCAGGAAATCATCGATATTGTTGATCAATGTCCGACCGATGCGCTGACCTGGAAATATAACACCGAGCTTACTTCCGACGAGAAGGAAGAATTGCAGAAAGAGCCAGCCGGCGAAGAAATGGTTCCGATACCCGTGACCGAAATCACGATTATTGAAAATGGGCCGGCATTGGTCCAGGGAAAATTCCGGATGAAAAAAACCACCGGCGACCTGTATCCCACATCAGAACAGATGGCCCTCTGCCGCTGCGGTTTCAGCAAAAACAAGCCTTTCTGCGACGGCAGCCATCATGGGTCCGGGTTTAAAGGTTAAACGCAAATTCGACAATTCGATAATTCGACAATTAGACAATTAGACAATTAGACAATTTGTAAATTAGACAATTTGTAAATGAAAAAGAGGAAGTCGGGTAACCCCAGCTTCCTCTTTCTTTTTAACCTCTTTCTTTATTCTTTCATTAGCAAATTAGCACATTTACAAATTGTCTAATTATCGAATTGTCTAATTATCGAATTTACAAATTGCCCAATTGTCAAATTATCTCTGGTCTGGCAGGTATATTTCGATGTTATTGCGGTAGTCGCCTAACAGGTGTTCGGTGAAATAATACCACATCGCGCGGTCGAAATACTTGGTGTAATTGCCGTATCCGTGGCGCTGACCGGGCATGATCATGAAATCAAACCGCTTGCCAGCTTTGATGAGCGCATCGGCTACGCGGATGGTATTTCCGGGGTGAACGTTATTGTCGATATCCCCGGTTACCAGCATCAGATGGCCTTTCAGGTTGGCGGCGAGGTCCTGGTTCTTGTTTACTTTTGCCTCGAATTTGGTGACGGTCTCTTTCTTCACCGAGTCTTCGGCATATACGAAGTCATCCACAGGATCAGTTTCAAGGATCGCTTCGCTCTCTCCGGTCTTTTCAACCTTTTTATCGGTCTTCTCCGTCGTCTTATCGGTCTTCTCTTTCGTCATATCGGTTTTCTCTTTCGTCTTGTCGCTCTTCTTCACCGTCTTCGTTACCTCTTTCACTCCGTTGTGCGTTTCGCCCCACCAGAGGTTGTAAATATTGTTGTCGTGGTTACCCGAGGAGGAAACTGCCGCGGTATAGAAATCCGGATAAGTGAGTATGGCTGCGGTCGACATGAATCCGCCGCCTGAATGACCGAATATCCCGACTTTGGTTATATCGATGAAATCGTACCGGTCAGCCAGCTGCTCAAGCGCATATTTATCGTCGGCCAGGGCATAGTCGCGCAGGTTATTGTATCCGTAAGTGTGATAGTATTTGTACCGCTTCGGACTGCCGCCGCGATGGCCCACCGATATCACCACGAAACCCAGCTGGGCGAGTGACTGGTTTTTGCCGCCTGTCGGGGAAAACCGGATGGAAACGCTCTCAGTCTGAGGTCCGGGATATACGTAGGAAATAATCGGATACTTGCGGTCTTTCTCCATCTTGAAGGGCTTCCAGAGCTCACCGTAAAGATCGGTTACACCGTCGACTGCCTTCACCTTGAACCGTTCCGGCATCTGCCAGCCGCTTTCAATCAGCCGGCGCAGGTCCATCGTTTCGAGAGGCATAATAACCGCTCCCTTGTTGTCGCGCAGAACGGCGGTCGGAGCGAGGTCGACACGTGAATAATTGTCAACCATGAACTTGCTCGATTCCGGCATGCTGATGGAATGCGTGGCATCTTCAGGGGTCACCAGCTGGAAGCCGGTACCGTCGAGCTTGGCCTTATAAATCAGAGCGTAGTTCGGATTGATGCCGGGCTCATGGTCGTAGCCTTCAAAGTAAATTTCGCGGGCCAGAGTGTCGATGCGGCTGACACTGCCGACTACGAAATTGCCCGAGGTGATCGGGTTTTTCAGGTTGCCGTCGGCATCGTACAGGTACAGTTGACCGAAACCAGTGCGTTCCGACCACCAAATCAGGTCTTTGCCTTCATTGATGACATGCAGGTTGGTGTATTCGTTGTTGAAATAGGGTTCGCTGGTCTCCGAGAAAAGCACTTTCGTCTCGCCGGTCGTGGTGTTGGACAGGCAAACATCGATCTTCGCACAGGTACGGTCCTTGCGGATAAAGATCAGGGCATCGGTACGCTTGTTGATCAGATCAACCCCAAATGTCTGATCCTTCCACTTGTCGGTCTGGATTTTCACTCCCTTCTTGACTTCCACATCAAACACCCAGAGTTCGCTCTGCGGAACATTTTCATCGCCCGGCATGGCATAACGGTAAGTTTCCAGCTCGGGCCGCGGATCTTTCATAACGTTGATAACCCAGAGATCCTTGACCTTACGTGAATCATCGCGGTCGATATAGAATTTTTTGCCCCCTTCCATCCAGCGGGCCGAGGCGCGGAGTCGTTTGGTGGTGGTGGTATCCTCACCGTCGGACTGCCATGAATAATATCTTTCGCCATCAGTAGTTAATTGATATTCAACACTGTCCTTATCTTTCGCCTTCATGAGGTAAAGATTGTGCTTGCGGGCGAAAACGATCCAGGTGGAGTCCTTGTTGTAATTCATCCACTGATCTTCCTTTCTCTTCTCTTTCTCAATGGTATCAACGATAATAACTTCTTTGCCGGCCAGCTTGTATTCAAACTTGAAACTGTCGACCTCGAAATTGAATGATTTGTTGTCGTCCTTGAATTTGAGGTTCTTTATCGGCAGGTCGAGGTGGTTAACCGGTTTCTGGATCAGCTGGTTAATTTTTGAGGCGAGGTAATATACATCGAAAAGCGGCGATTTGGCTTTCTTGGCCGGATCCACCAGCCACCAGAGATTACCGTCGCCCGTTTTGAAGGAATACCAGAACAGGTCGGACTTTTTCAGCCAGGTGGGCTGTACTGAGCTGCTGCCCATCATTTTGGCCAGGTTTTCACTGCCATATCTTTCAGCGGCCCTGAAATCAGCCTTGTATTGCCCGTATGTCAGCGAACAGGCAAAAACGAGTACAATAACCAGAAAGTACTTTTTCATTTTGTGGGATCGTGTTGATTTATAGTTCATAAAATTAAAATGATTTCCAGACGGCCTGCGGGTTTTAACATTTTTTAAGAACCTGCGGGGATTATCTTGATATTTTGGCGAGAGAATCGGTGGCGGCGGAGAGAAGCCTGGCTGCCGGGGGATATCTGGGATTGATCCTGTTCAGTTCGTTTGCCTGTTCCAATGCTTCGGTAAAGCGTCGGGTTTCCAGGTAATTCCAGATTTTCAGCTCCCGTGCCGGCTCGCTCTCCGGGTGTAATCTAAGCAGCTCACCTGCAGCCATATCAGATCCAACGTAATCATGCATTTTGCGGAGACTCCATCCGAGGTAAAGCCAGGCGGTTTCATTCCCCGGATCTTGCTCCGTAAAGGCTTCCAGGATTTTTGCCGATTCCGGATACTGACCGGAGGCAAACAGACGGTAACCGGCCAGGTCACCCTTGTCTGGGCGGTTGATGACCAGGCACATCGGGTAACCTTCAACATCGACGGAATGAACGATCTGGTCCGGCTTCACTGCTTTCCCTTTCAATCCGGCCGGACCCAGGTAGGCATTGACGAACAGGCCGTAGTCCCAGTTGTATTTTCCCCGGTCGTACCAAGTGGTATACACCGTTTTTACCTTGCTGAATCTGCTTTTGAAAAACGGGGAAATGGGGAAATTCGAAGCCACGGTGAGGGTATCACCTCCCGGTTTTGAAAGCACTTCTTTCTCGAGCCACCGGACTGCCGGTCCGAGTGAATGGAAATAATAATCGGTTTCGTAGCGACTATAGGCTTTGGCAACGCCTCCCGACTGTTTATTGAAGTACACGTATTCAACCGGATGGTTCCGGATGATATGCACCAGCGGGCCCATCAGGCCGATCACCAAAAGGCCCGTGAGAGCCAGTCTGTATGGTAATTTTTTCAGGTAACCGTACATCAGGGACCAGCCGCTGGCGGCCAGCACCACAAAAAACGGGTAAATAAAAAGCAGGTGGCGGATATTCCCGTACAGGTTGGAGTGCACGGCAATCACATATACCAGCGGAAAAAAGGCACAGAAAAGGACCAGCCCGGTAATCACGGGTCCCTGTTTTTTCCATAATCCTATGCACAGCGGGATCCCTGCGAGAATGATGGCCGGCGTGACCATCAGGAAATATTTGGGGGCGTAATACCAGGGAAGATCTTCCGACCATTGCAGTTTTCCCTCAAAGAGCTGCCGGAGGCTGATCATGTAATGGGTCATCTGCTCAAGCGATTCCAGCGGATGACGTATCGGGGATTGCCACCCGTACGGCCAGTCGATAATTCCCGCGATCCAGGCGATGAGTATCGATACAATAAGGGCACCGGATAGACGAAGCCCGTATTTCCATTGTGCTGAAAAATCGATTGGCCGGGTAAACCAGGCCTGAAGTGCCGTGAAGGCCAGTATAATTGGCACGATGACCAGTCCGCCTATCCTTACCGAAAGCGCAAATCCTGTTCCTGCGGTGATGCCTGCCAGATAACCTAAATGGATCTTCGGCATTTTGCGGAGGAACTTCAGGAGGAAATAGATGGCCGAAACGTATCCCAGGGCAAAAGGGATATCCTTCAGGTTATTGTATGTGTGGCCCAGAAAAACCGGGGAGAGCAGCAGGAAGGTGATTGCCAGTATCCCGGCACCGTACCCGGCCAATTCAGCGGCCAGCAACCCGGCAAAGAGTATCGTCAGCGCACCCGCCAGGGCATTGATGATATGTCGCGTCAGATAGGGTTCCCCGAATCCGAAGAGCCGGTTGATCCGGTAGCTGAAATTATCAATGGATTGCCCGTAATACTTGAGGAATGTGATGGGCGTATCTATTGCCGAATTATCCTTTCCGTCGGTGGCAAAGTATTGGTAAACATGGGCTGCCTGCTCGTAATGAACGGGTTCGTCGCCGGATATACCGGCATCCAGACACAAAAGAGGGCAAAGGGCAAAGGGGAGAAGGCAGAAGTAAAGGAAGAGGCGTTTAGGGCTGAAGAAAGAAGTAAAGGGGGCTTGGACCTTTTCCATGGCACCGGATTATTCGTGGAATTTCCTGACGAAATAGAGCGGCCGGTGCTGGCTTTCCTTATAGATGCGATAAATGTACTCACCGATGACCCCCATGAAGGTGAGCTGGATGGAACCGAGAAAATAGATGCTGAGCAGAGTGGATGACCACCCGGTGATGGCGAATCCGGCAATTTTGGCGATGAGCGTATATAAACCGGCGAGGAAAAATACCACGATCCCGATCAGGCCGAGGTAAAGGCATAAACGTATCGGAAATTTTGAAAATGAGAAGATAGCATCAGAACTGAGAGCCATCAGCTTAAAATAGTTCATCTTGGATTTCCCCTGCCGCCGCTTTTCACGCTTATAATCCACGTATCCCTGCCTGAAACCGATGAAATGCCGCAGTCCGGGCAGGTACCGTATCGATTCAGAAAATTGCAGCAGGGCACTCAGCGCATTGCGGTTCATGGCCGAAAAATTGCCTGTGTTCTCGATGTCGGGCAGATCGGAAAAGCGCCTGAAAGTTTTATGAAATGAAATGGTGAGCAGGTTGCGGCGGTTGAGGTTCGCCTTGTTGGTCCGCCTGCCGAATACCACATCGTACTGGTCCGAAGCCAGCATGCGGTACATCTCAGGAATCAGTTCCGGCGGATCCTGCAGGTCTCCGTCCATCATCACGGTAAACCTCCCCTTCGCAAACGTCAGGCCGGCGGTAAATGCCGCCTGGTGGCCAAAATTTTTCGACAATTCAAGGATCTTGATACGGCTATCCTTTTTCCGGTGATTAATCAACCTGGCAACCGTTTGGTCCTTGCTGCCGTCGTCGACAAAGATGATCTCAAAATCGGCGGTGATCCCGGCTAATGCGGTAACTGTCCGGCTAACCAGTTCCTCGATGAGGTTTTCCTCATTGTACAGAGGTATGATTAAGGATAGTTCCATATTTTTTAGGGCAGGAGGGCAAAAGGGCAGGAAGGCAGAAAGTAAAGTATAAAGGAATTAAATTATAAGGTGCTTTCCATCAGGTTATTACTCCTATTTCTTTTTACTTATTACTTAAAACATTACTTCCTGCCCTCTTGCCCTCCTGCCTTTTTGCCCTTTTTTATCAGTTACAATTGCTCAAATCTTAATCCACCTGTTCCCCTGCCTGTTTGATTCCACCACGGCCTCGATAAACTGCATTCCCCTGATTCCCTCATCGATGCCGGGGAACTGTCCGGGAACGGTTTTTTCGCCCCTGATGGCTTTCGCAGCGCCTTTATACAGATTGCCGAAAGCTTCATAGATCCCCTCCGGATGTCCGGGAGGCATAACGTGGCTTTCACGGGCAAATCCGGTGAGATAGTCGTATCCGGGCTTAATGACTTCAAACGGTGCCCCGTCATGCATCATCTTCAGCTCGTTGGGATTTTCCTGCTCCCAGTGGAAAGCTCCCTTGGTTCCGTATACACTGATCTGCAAGTTGTTCTCCTCACCCGTGGCGATCTGCGATGAACGGATCACCCCGGTCAGGTTCTCATCAAACTTAAGCAGCACATTGCCATCGAGATCCAGCGGATTCTCCGGTTTCAGTGTGCTTAATACGGCAAGTACTTCCTTGATCTTCAGACCAGTGGAATATTCGATCATGTTAAAGGCATGTACGCCGATATCTCCCATGCAGGAGCTGATGCCGGCAACTTTCGGATCCATGCGCCATACGGAGAGCTTGGCATTACCCCCGTGGATGATCGGATTGATCCATCCCTGAAGATATTGAGCATCAACACGCTGTATGGTTCCGATATCACCGGCCTCGATACGCCGCTTCATTTCGCGGACCATGGGATAACCGGTATAGGTATGGGTCAGACAGAATACCAGGCCTTTCTTCGTTGCGATCTCTTTCAGCTCGACAGCCTCGGCGGAGGTCAGGGTGACCGGTTTTTCGCAGATCACGTGGTAACCGTTGCCGAGCAGCTTTTTGGCATGCTCGTAATGCAGGAAATTGGGGGTTACGATGGAAACCACCTGAATGCGTTCTCCTTCCGGTAGCCCGTTTTCACCTTTGATGAACGAATCAATATCAGGATAGGCCCTCTTCAGATCGATATCCTCTTCCGCCGCAAATTCTTTGGCACGTTCAAAATCAACATCGAAAACGCCGCCAACCAGTTCATAGGAGTTGGCAATTTTTGCAGCTATGCGGTGGGCTCCGCCAATGAAGGCGCCCTTGCCGCCTCCGATCATGCCCCAGCGAAATCTTTTCATGAAACGATTAATCTGTTAAGCAGTTTTTTTCTTTCTCATCGTGGTAAAAACAATCGCGAAAATCACGATCAGGATGGCCGGCAGAACGGCTGTGTACCGGAGAATCTCCTGACCTGTAGCCTGATTGTCGGTAAACCAACCTGATATAGGAAGGAATATCGAGGTGGAAAGCATTCCGGCACCTCCAAAGATGGAGAGGCCCAAAGCTCCCGTTTCAGGAATATTTTCAGATATGAATCCCAGCATGGTCGGCCAGAAGAAGCAGATGCCGATAGCAAAAACGGCTGCTGCGGCAAAGGTCATGAACGCCCCGTTCACGTAACTCATGAGCAGGAGTCCGATCATGCTGACGATAGCCGAGAAGAAAAGCATGCCGGTGGTATTTATCTTGTGAACGATCGGGCCCGCGAACGAGCGGCCAACCGCCATGATGCCGTTGATGAAGGCGAGTACCAGGATCGGGGCAACACCCGTGCCCTGAAGCAGCGAGCTGATTCGCTGACCGGTGGTGAGCTCGGTGGCTGCGCTGAGCAGCATGCAGAAGAGCATCACCAGAAAGAGGGGTTTGAGGATGGCTTTCCACATCGATCCATAGGAAACGCCCATCTCAACCCTTTCAGTTTTCGGGAATTTCTGTCCGAACATCAGAATACCATAGGAAACCAGCGGAATTACCAGGGTGCCGACCAATACCTGCCAGGGAAGGTCGAGGATATCCATGACGAGGTATCCGACGAGACTTCCGATGACGATTCCACCGGGAAACCACACATGGAACCTGTTTAGCATCTTGGTTTTATTGCCTGTAAAAATCGAGGCTACCAGCGGATTGCATCCGGCTTCCACGGATCCGTTTCCAACACCGATAAACAGGGTGCCGATGAAGAGGGTCCAGAAATCCCGGGCAAAAATGGTAACAACAATACCGATTACGTGAAGAAAAAATGCGAGACGTACGAACCGTTTCATCCCGATCAGGTCGACAAACGGTCCACCGATGAACTGGGCAAGCGTGAATCCCCAGAAAGCGGGGGCCATGGCAAGTCCCATTTCTTTAGCACTCAGGCTGAATCCGCCTTCCCAAACGAGCTCTAAACGGGCCCGGATGGCAAAGGTCATGGCAGTGGTGACCAGCGCCATGCAACTCATCCAAAACAGTCGATTGGCATTGATTTCTTTTGATGTCATTTTGTAATGGTTTAGATTTTGAATTTAAAAATAGGTATTTTTGGTTAATACAACTAAAAACATAGATTCTATGGGACGCCCAGTAACTTTATTCACCGGCCAGTGGGCCGATCTGACCTTCGAAACACTGTGTAAAAAGGCAACCGGCTTCGGTTATGACGGTCTTGAACTGGCATGCTGGGGCGATCATTTTGAGGTGAATAAGGCCGATCAGGCCTATTGCGACGGCAGGCACGAAATTCTCGCAAAATATGATCTGAAAACCTGGGCAATATCCAACCACCTGGTGGGTCAGGCTGTATGCGACCGGATCGATGAGCGTCATAAATCCATTGTGCCGGCTTATATCTGGGGTAACGGTGAGCCGGAAGGTGTTCGCCAGCGTGCCGCGGAGGAGATGATAAAAACCGGTCAGGCAGCCAAACGGCTTGGTGTGGGGGTTGTATGCGGTTTTACAGGCAGCTCGATATGGCATCTGAACTATTCTTTCCCGCCGGTAACCCCGGCCATGATCGACGATGGTTTTGCTGATTTTGCCAAACGCTGGAAACCGATTCTGGATGAATACCAGAAGCTGGGAATAAAATTTGCCCTGGAAGTTCACCCGACTGAGATAGCCTTCGATATCGCTACCGCTGAGAGAGCCCTGAAAGCAGTGGATTATCATCCTGCTTTCGGATTTAATTTCGATCCCAGCCACTTCGGATATCAGGGGGTGGATTATGTGGGCTTCCTCTACAAGTTTGCCGACCGGATATTCCACGTTCACATGAAGGATGTCGGCTGGTCGCCGTTCCCGACTGAGGCCGGTGTTTTCGGCGGCAATCTGGATTTCGGCGATCGCCGGCGCTACTGGGATTTCAGGAGCCTGGGACACGGGAATATCGAGTTCGGGGAGATCATCCGCGCACTCAACCGCATCAAGTACGCCGGACCGTTATCGGTGGAATGGGAAGACAGCGGCATGGACCGCGAGCATGGCGCCGCCGAGGCCTGCGATTACGTGAACAGTGTTGATTTTCCGTCGTCGGATATTGCTTTCGATGCGGCCTTTGAGAAATAGGGCAAGAGGGCAGAGGGCAAAAATTAGTAAAAAGACATAAAAGGTAATGAAACAAGGAGCTTATCAATAGCCCTGGGTTTCAACCCGGGGTATGGAATATAAGTTTGGTTTAAACCTAAACGTCCCGTCTTCACAGGTGCACAATGCTGCTAACCCTTATTTCCTTAAAATATTACTTATTACTAATTTTTGCCTTCTGCCCTCTGCCTTTTGCCTTAAAAAAGCTTTTCCAAAAGCTTCTTCGTCAGCATAATCCCCTCCTCTTCCGAGTAGTTGCTGCCCTCGTATTCAATATCGATATATCCTCTGTAGCCCGATTTTTTCACGATTTTGATCATCCGTTCAAAATCGATGGTCGTTTCGTTTCCGTTCTTGTCAAAATCGTATGATTTGGCACTGACTCCCTTTGCGAAGGGCATGAGTTCCTCCATTCCCTTGTACCGATCGTACTGTTCGGTTTCGCTGATACGGAAGTTGCCAAAGTCAGGCAGGGTGCCGATATTAGGCATTTTAACCGATTGGATAACCTGGCTCAGCCAAGCCCCGTTGGATGAAAGACCGCCATGGTTTTCCACGAGCACATTAATGCCCTTGGTCTTGCTGTATTCGCATAACCAGCGCAAGCCGGCAACCACCCTCGAGGCATGTTCCTCGGGAGATCCTGAACCGCCGGCATTTACCCGGATGGAGTGACAACCCAGGAATTGTGCGGCATCCACCCACTTGATATGGTTCTCTACGGTTTTTAATATTTCCTCTTTCGTAGGAGCACCCAGTTCACCTTCCCCATCGACCATGATCAGCAGATTTTTCACGCCGTGATAGTCCGAGATCCTTTTCAGTTCGGCCAGGTATTTCTGGTCCATCACAAAATCGGAGAAAAAAGAGCTCACATACTCCACCGCGGTGATGCCGAAATCGCGTTTTGCCTTAACCGGAAACTCAAGGTTATCAAGCATCTTGCCATTTAGGGTGCGGTGCAGCGACCACTCGGCCAGCGAAATCTTCAGCCTCGGCTCAGAGGAGCACGACGAAATAAACCCCGGTGCCGCCGCCAGCCCAGCGGCCGCCAATCCCGATTTAACCACAAAATCTCTACGTTTCATTGTTAGGGTATTAGTAAGATTCACCTTACCAATCCCCAGACTGAAGTCTGGGGTTAGTCATATTCATTGTTCCGCGTCCCGAGTTTCGCATTTCGATCTTCTTCATCGTCAACCGATCTTCTTCTTCGAATCCCCGTCACCTGTCACCCGTCACCCGTCACCTCTTTATAGCTTTCGCAGCCACACGTTCCTGTATGACACCGGATTTCCATGATCCTGCAGCAACAGCGGCATGTCGCCGTGCGGCGAATATTTTGGGTATCCGGCGTAGGTGGTCGGTCCCTTGAGCACGTAATGGTCCTGTATCAGCACACCGTTGTGAAATACCGTTACACTGGCAGGTTTGGTCACGCTGCCGTCGGCTGCAAATTTCGGTGCATGGAAAACGATGTCGTACACCTGCCATTTGCCGGGCTTTCTCGATGCGTTGACCAGCGGCGGCGACTGCTTGTAAACCGACCCGGCCTGACCGTTGTAGTAAGTTTCGTTGATGTAGGAATCGAGCACCTGAACTTCGTAATGGGTTTGAATGTAGACTCCGCTGTTTCCACGGCCCTGTCCTTCGCCTTTTGCCGGCTTGGGAGTCCGGAATTCAACGTGAAGCTGGCAATCACCGAATTTTTCTTTCGTCAGGATGTCTCCGGTACCATTGACAGTCAGCGTTTTGCCGCTGGCTTTCCATTTTGCTTCGCCGCCCCTACTGGTCCAGTTGGCAATATCTTTTGCTTTTCTGAAAAGGATTGTCGCATCCGAAGGGGGGGTCTGATGACAGCCCGGGGTGACAATCGCAGGTTTTTTTGACCAGTCTTCCGTTTCTTTCGGTTCCTGTGCAAAGGCAAAAATACCGGAAAGGCATCCGGTGAGGAGGAGGATAAAAGTCTTTTTCATAGTAGTGTTGGAATTTCCCAGGGTTTCCTGTAATTGGGTTTTAAAAAACTATTCGCTACATTCTCATTAAACGTTCCGGTTTCGGCATTCCAGTTCAAGGTGAGTCCCGTGCGGTAGGCGATGTTCCCCAGATGAGCCACACGGGCAACGTCGCGGCCGATCTTAATGTTGGCGGCTGTCTCGAAATTGCGTGTCTTGATGGCATCCAGGAAATTTCGCACATGCAGGGCCAGGTCGTTGCCGGCATTCATGTTCCGCGGCACGGGCTCGATAACCGGAACCCCGTTCATCTGCGCCGGTACAACCTCCCAGAAGCTCCGGTTGGCGCGCAGATCACCGTTGGCGCCGTGAAAGCAAAGACCATGGTCGAATCCGAATTCATTCACTGTAAGTGCAAAATTGTTTTGCCAGCTCACAAGGACCTGGTCAAACTGATAATCCACAGTGAGGGTATCAGGCGTTTCCATGGCATCATTCGGATAGGCAATGTTTCCGCCTGTCGCGGTTATCCGGTCGGGCTCCTTCAGCTTCAGGGCCCACATCGCCATATCGAGTAAATGAACACCCCAGTCGGTCATCTTTCCGCCGGCATAGTCCCAGAACCATCTGAAATTGTAATGGAACCGGTTGGTATTGAACGGACGAAGCGCTGCCGGCCCCAGCCACAGGTCGTAATTCACGCCCTGCGGAACCGTGGTATCTGAAACTTTCGGTACGGAGTTGCCTCCCAGCCGCCACACATCAACATTGCTGATCGGACCGAGCTTGTCCGAACTGATATAATCAACCATTTCCTGCCAATGCAGGCCGCTTCTCTGCCACTGGCCTACCTGCACAACCCTTTTGTAACGGATGGCGGCATTGACCATCTGGTCGGCCTCGAAAACGGAATTGGCCACAGGCTTTTCAACATAAACGTCTTTGCCAGCCTCGCAAGCCATAATGGTTATCAGCGCATGCCAGTGATCGGGGGTTGCCACGATAACGGCATCAATATCCTTGCGCTCCAGTAATTTCCGGAAATCCTCATACTGATCGAGCTTGGGGACGATGATTCTTTTATCGTAAGCGTATTTCTGGATATCGGTCATCCGGGTTTCACGGATGTTCTTATCGATATCACAAACCGCAACAAGCTCTACATCAGGTTGCTCAAGGAAAGCGCAAGCATCGGTGAACCCCATGTTGCGGCAGCCTATAAGGGCTACCCTAACCTTCCCGGCAGATCCTTTATTTCCGGTGCAGGACTGCAGTGCCAAACCACCCGGAACCAGCCCGGCGAGGCTTATCCCGGCAGCCAGGCCGAGACCTGTACCCAGAAAATCTCTGCGGCTTTGAGCCATTTTAGAAATCAGTTAATGTCCAGGGTGCGCGGTAGGTTGGCTTGATTAATTGATTGGCTTCCGGATCATTTTTAAAACTCTCGGTAGCGGAATCCCAATAGATTTTGCGGCCGGTGCGGATGGCGATATTTCCCATGTGTGCCATGGTGGCCACTGCCCTTCCGATAGTCGGACTGGCATTGGTTTCCCGGTTATTGGCCTTCACGCACTCGATAAAGTTTTTCACGTTCAGATCGAGTCCCTGACCCGTACCCTTGGTGCGTGGAACTTCCTCCACCAATGGTCCTTTGTCGGATACTTCCGGATGAACTTCCCAGCCGCCGCGGTCGGCCACCAGGGTACCGTTGTTTCCGATGAAGGCAACACCATGATCGCGACCCCAATCGCCCATGCCAATACCCATGGCATGATCCCAGATCACGTTAAATCCGTCAAATTCATAAATAACCTGCTGAGTGTCGGGAGTTTCAATCGGGCTCTCGAGGAAAGCCAGCTTGCCTCCCGCGCTCATGGCAGATTTCGGAATATCGGCTTTCATGCCGGCGAGTGCCATATCCAGCAGGTGAACACCCCAGTCGGTCATCAAACCGCCTGCGTAATCCCAAAACCAGCGGAAATTGAAATGGAACCTGTTACGGTTGAATTTCCGGTCAGGAGCCGGTCCGAGCCACATGTTATAGTCAACGCCGTCGGGAGTAGCCTCATCGGGCACCGGTCCGGGGGGCATCAGCCAGCTTTCGTAGCACCATACTTTTACGGTACGAACTTTTCCCAGCTTGCCCGACTGGACAAATGCAAATGCATCGTTCCAGTGCGGATCGCTGCGCTGCCACTGGCCGACCTGCACTACGCGGTCATATTTCCGTGCTGCCTTCTCCATCTGAAAAGCTTCATGGATCGAATTGGCCATCGGCTTTTCAACATATACATGCTTGCCAGCTTTGCAGGCCTCAATCATGATGGCCGAATGCCAGTGATCGGGGGTGCCGATAATGACGGCCTCAATATCTTTTCGCTCCAGCAGTTTCCTGAAATCAGTGAATAACTCGGGTTTTTTACCTGTTTTCTCTTCGATCTGGGCGGCACGCTTGTTCAGCACAGCCTGATCCACATCGCACAACGCCACACATTCCACATTCGGCTGACGAAGGAAAGCCTGCAGGTCGGACCAGCCCATGCCATTTATCCCTATGGCACCGATAGTGAGTATTCCATCATCTTTCGGGGAGCAGCCAACGGCGCCCGGAATCATTGAAGCAGTAGCCACCACTGCTGCTGCTGTTGCACTTGTTTTTACAAAATCTCTTCTTGACGACATTATCTTGGGTTTAAATCCCCGGACCGAAATCCGGGACTATTCATAATTATCAAATTATCGAATTATCGAATTATCGAATTAACACATCAGCAAATTAACTAATTAGCAAATTAATTAATTGGTGTATTGTCCCGTAATCCGTTCAATGGCATATCTGGCCATCTCGGCTGTTTCTTCGTTTTTGAGGAGTTTTTTCAGTTCCGGAATAGATTTTTCGGTGCCGTAAACGCTAAGCTCTTTGCAGATATATTGTTTGGCATCCACGGAACCGGTACCGCCGAGAAACTCGAGCAGGTTTTTTTCGATCTTGGCAAATTTCTCGCCGCCATCATAGTTTGCCCTGATATAGTTAGAAAGATCCTGGAGGTTGTAACGGGTATCGCCCGGTTTGTAATCTTTCAGGTTCGACAGGATTTCGGGGAGTGTCAGTGCCCTGTACAGTGCCCATTTGCTTTCAGTTACAATTGTTGGAAACACTTCCGGAATGGTCTGTGTTACCACACCGGTAGCTGCCCATTCGGCACCGCGCTGGAGGGTTACAATAAATCCTACGCATTGCATGGCCGGGTTTGCGGTGGCATCGCCGGCATGACCGAGAACGGTGTGGAAAATTCTTCCTTTGCCATAGTTAACAGTCATCAGGACAGGTTCATGCTTGCCGGTGCCTTTCTGAGCGGTATCGGCAAAAGCGGTAGCGAGGATCGTCATGTTTTCAGCCGGCCCGCGGAGGAGGCTGTACAATTCGTCCTGACTGTGAATCCAGGCAGCTGGCAGACCTTTGGTGACCGGGTGAGCCGTATCGCGCAGGGTGACCCTGAAAGCATGCTGCTTTCCGTGTGTGCCGCCCGGACCGGGGGTGGTATCCCTTTCAAACTGACCGTTTTTCCAGGTTACGTATGGGCCGTCTTTCTCATTTCGGTCGCCCCATCCGCCCAATCCGCTCATCCTGTTGAATTCTTTCCATTCCGGAAACGAGTTGTCGGCCGCATGGTAAATCACCACTCCGCCTCCACCTGAAACGTAGGTTTCAAAAGCTTTCTGAGTTTCTGCAGGCCAGGCATCGCCGTTATAATCGACGACCACCAGCTGGTATTTCGAAAAATCAGGCTTGAAGGTCGATATGTCCTTGCCCTGTGCAGGGGTCTGGGCGATGTCAGCAGAAAACAGCTCGGTGTTTTCGAGGATCTGCTTGAGAACCGGCGAGGAAACCTGCCAGTTATGATTATTCTGACCGGTAATGATGAGTGCCCGGTTAGGGGCTTTTGAAACCGGCGAATTCGTGCAGGACGGTGCCAGCAGGATAACGCTGAATATCCCTGCCAGTATGACTAATGATAAAAATATCTTTTTCATGGATGTAATAAGTTAGGGTTAGTTGCCTTCGAGTTTCCACGGGCTCCGGAATGGACGCCTTAACATGCGTGTGGCAATCGGATCATCGATGAACTCTTCCGTGTCGGGATTCCACTTCAGCTTGCGGCCGGTAAGCATCGCAATTTCACCCAGCAGGGCTGCGGAAATCGAGCGGTGAGCAACCTGACATGGCGTGATGGTTTCCTTGCGTGAGCGAATGCAATCGAGCAGGTTGCCGGCATGATCGAGGCTCTGGTACAGCCGGGTCTCATTGTCGCCGATCTTCTCTTCAAGGATCTTCGGATCGCTGGCAAAAAGGCGGTTTCCGCGGTCGACATGTATCCACTGGCCGTTTTCACCGTACCAGCAAACACCCATGCCGTGCGGAACCTTGCGGGCGTTGGCGTAATGCATGGTAACGCCGGTGGCGTATTTGGCATGAATAGAATATTCCACGGGAACATCGAAAATACCATCGCGGGGATAAACGCCCTTTCCTTCAATCTCGATCGGTCCGGTGCGGTCCAGGCCAAGTCCCCAGTGTGCGATATCGATATGGTGACCTGCCCAGTCGGTCAGCTGACCGCCCGAATAGGCTAAAATCCATCTCCAATCCCAGTGGCAAACACCGCGGTAGGGCTCTTTCGGGGAGGGTCCGAGCCACATATCCCAATCCAGTCCTTCAGGAACCGGTTGAACCGGGTAAGGCTTATTGGTAGGTCCGCCATCGGGCAATCCCACTTCAACAAAAGATACTTTTCCTATGCGGCCATTGATCACCAGCTCGCATGCACGGTGAAAATGTGCCTCTGAACGCTGCCAGCTGCCTGTCTGCCAGATGACATTGTTTATTTCGACGGCATTAATGATCTGCCTGCCTTCCCAGATGGTGCGGGCAAGCGGTTTCTGACCGTAGATATCGATTTTGGCGTTGGCTACAGCTACGGCTATGATTCCGTGCCATTGATCCGGCAAAGCCAGGATCACGGCATCAACCTTCTCTTTGGCAAGGAAATCACGGTAATCGCCGTATGCACGGGCATCGGTGTTACCGTACTTTGCATCCATATTTGCTTTTGCATTGTCGCGGTGTCCTTTGTCCACATCGCAGGCGGCAACCATCTGAACTTCCTTTTTACCCATGAATTCATGCATGTCGCCGGTTCCCATCGATCCTGAACCGATGACTCCCATGACGATCCTGTCACTGGCGGCAGTGGCACCGTCTTTTCCCAGTGCACTTCCGGGAATGATATAGGGCAATGCGATTGCTGCCCCGGCGGCACCGGCCATTTTCCCGAAGAAAGATCTGCGGTTGATAAATTTCGGTTGACTCATTTTTTTATAGGTTTAATCCCGTAAAGTTGTTTAAAACCTGTCATCTTTTCAATAAGCTGTCAGCTTTATTTTTAAATCAGCAGGCGGGCAATTTCGTCATAAATCAACTTTGCCCTTTTTTCCGGAAATCCGGCATTGGTTCCTGCATCAATAAGATCCTGAATGCCAGGGTTCCCTTTTCCATTAATGGTAGTGGCATGATTGCCGTTGAATCCATCGCTTGGAACCAGATCATATGCCGGAGCAAATTGCCAACTCTGGTTTTTAAAAAGGAAGGAAAAATTCTTGGCGTGATCGTCCTTGTTTCCACACAAAACGTTAAAAACCATCAGACGATAAACTTTGGCTACCTCCTCAATATTTCGGGTGAGGACGGATGTAGCTTTCATGAGTTCAGTATAATCCAGTGAGGGGTACCGGTGACTCGCATAAAGCAATCCGCTTGCTGAATGCATGTGAATTCGATGAGTTCCTTCGCGGTCGAATCGGCGAACTCCGAAATATTTTCCTTCAAAAAGTTTGGTTTCCGGCATTTCGATTCCGCATTTTCTGGCGTCCAGTGAATATTGATATTCAATCACACCGATATCTTCAGGGTCGTGGGCCGATCTGAATTTCACCAGCCAATGAATCCCATCTTCGGTCAGCATAACTTTGGGCCTGGCTCCTCCTGAGGATCCGTTATTCCGGAAAAGAAGCTCCAGATCACCGGAGTCTTCTTCTTTCAGGACCTTTTCAACTTCTTCGGCCAGATAATTCAGGTCTAATCGACCAGCTTCGCTAACCTGCATGTTTTCAGGATGATACGTAATTGCTCCCATTCCTGAGCTACCAACGATACTTAAGCGATCGAGCTGCGAGAGGCTGCCCGGACGAACTCCTTCCCCGGCAAGAAGACGGTCGACCAGGAGATTCCCCCATCCATCCGGGAGAGAGTCATTGAAAACCCCAAACAGCCCGTCGAAAGGTTCAGGCTTCGCTGTAAAAACTCCCGTTTGCAGAGGCAAAAAAAAAGGTGAAATGGAAAAGCCGGTCTCTATCCATCCCGTATCATACTCAAATACGCATCTGCGATCCGGAGCCATGGCTAACCTGCCGACTGTTTTTTCATCAATGCAGATCCTCAGAATATTAATCGGGTTAAACATTTTTGCGGCCCCTTTTCCTTGATTTGGCTTTCTGAATTGTCAAAAGTTCATCAATACTTTGATATTGACGAAGAGTGAACAGACGGTGAAATTCATCGGTGGCACTCAGCGCAACTGCGATCATCAGTAGATGTCTGAGTGATATCTCAAAGCGCGATTCAAATCGCTTAAGTGTCCCCAGACTTACGCCGGACCGCTTTGCCAGTGCTTCCTGGGTTAAATCAGCATCCAGCCGCCGTTGCCTCATTTTTTCGGAGATCTCCCTGGCGATGGCTAGTGGATTAAAATCATCAAGAAATGAAATATCGGATAATATATTATCTGTAATATTCATTTATCAAAGATACGAATAATATATTAGCTTTTATAGTTGACAACTGTAGCTATTAGCCGTCGACTTTTCTTCAGATTCGTGTTGACAGCTCTAAAATGAAAACATCGCCCGGTTCAACCTCCAGAGTGTCGATATAACTGTTCAGCGGACAAACGGTGCCGTCTTTCAAAACTCTCTTAACCTCCGGATCGGAGGCTATCTTCAATTTCATCGGTCTCCTGAAATCCCGGTTTACGACAACCAGATAGGAATTCTTGCCATTTTTCAGATAGGAGACTACCGCACCAGATCCCTCCGTTTCCAGCCTTTTGATGGATGGAGGAAGTGAGGTGAACGGCTTTGTTCCGGCGGGTATTTTAGAACCGGTATGCGCGACCGATACCACCGTGGCACCTAAAAATACCGGCGACAGGTTGCGGATCTCCGCATTAACGATTTTTATCCGGTCGTACACTTCGGTCCTTTGACCATCTGCTGTTATGGGTCCGTGATTGAATTTCCAGGTAGTATCCACCGGGGTCCAGTAGGTGAAATACTGAATTCCCTGGGCTCCGTAGGCCAGATCGCTGTATACCTGAAGCCGGAGCTGGGGTATTGTGGCAATCGGGTACGGACCGTGCGCCACAGCAAGGGCAAAAGCCCAGAATGGCTTGCCTGATTTTTTCGCAGCTTCCGATATGATTTCCAGATTCTCATACCAACCGGCCCGCAGCGTATCACCGATCACTGGGTAGTGATCGAAAGACAATAGCTGCACCGGCACTTCGGCGACAAACTGATCCACATGCTCTTGGTAAGTTTTGGTGCCTAGCTGCTGCTCGTTGGCGTAATTGGGAAACAGATTGAGGTAGCAGAAATGTTTGTCATCCACCGCCCGGATATTCTTAGCCCATGCGGCCAGCTCGGGAAAATCGGTCCGCGAGGGCTCATCTCTCAGGAGGTAACCCGCCACGGCCGGATTCTTCATAAACCGTTTCACCGTTTCCGCCGTGTTGCTCTTCAGCTCCGGACAGGCCACGATCATTTTCACACCCGCCTTGCCGGCGATCTTCAGCGCCTTTTCCATAGCCGCAGCATCCGGAAACACGGTCAGGTTCATGTTGATTCCCGACTCCCTAAGCTCCCGGTACCGCTCCGGAGTAGTCTCCTCCCACGGAATACCGTACCACGCCAGAATCGGAAACTCCCCTTTACTCTTCAACCGCTCCTGCGACTTCAACTTGTTGCTGCTGAAGCTTATCAACCCAACAGCCAGCAGCACGATATATAAAAACCGCATATTTTTTTTAATTAGCTATCGAAGATAGCACAATTAGTTCGCCGCAGGCGAACCTATTAGTGAGCGAAGCGAACCTCTTAGCGAGCTTTAGCGAGCTTATTTGCGCAGCCAGCCTTTTCGGTCGCCCGTCAGCGGCTTGGTCCAGTCGCCATAAATGGGATTTGGCAGAATGATAAACTTTTTGCCCAGATCGGCCCGCAGGCTGTCTACGGTGGCATATCCGAAATTATTAGTGCGATCCTCGAAAACCTGGTCGAAATCCGACAGGTTATCCCCGACGAGCATGATCACCTGATGCTGTCTTTCAACCATATTACGTCTAAATTCCTTGCTTGACGTTTCGGATTTCAGAAAAAGATGGTTTCGGTCGGCGTATGGAAAATTGCATTTCTGGAGATTCAGCAGGGTCATGGTGCCTTCGGTATTCATCCGGTTTGATAAATAGATGGGTTCAATCTCGTTCTGGGCAAGAAACCTGACAAACTCCACAGCCCCAGGAATGGCTTCGGCCGACGCTTTGTCGGACCAGGCCTTCCAGGCTTCAGGACTATAGGGTTTTCCATCGAGGATATTCTGTGCTTCCTGGGGGCTGTTATCCAACAAGGTCTCATCAATATCAAAAATGACCACCGGATGCTTGTCCCGGTCGAAATTCGGCAGGTACTCTTTTATTCTCAGCTCGGCCAGATTGAAGGCCTGATAGCACAATGCCCGGTATTCCGCAGAACGCTGAAACCACAGCACAGCCGTAACGTTCTGGTCAGGAACAGTCTGAGCGACCGATTGCTGCGGCGCTAAAGGTGCCAGCAGCATCAACATCAAGATAAAAACCGGAACTCTGGAAAAATTCTTTCTATTCATAGCGTTGTACTTTTATGTCACCTGTCACTCGTCACCTGTCACCCTCTGAAAGACAAAAGTCAAAAAAAAATCAAAATGAATGTAACTAATTCTTGCCTAACTTCGTCCTACAATCGCCCGTAACCGAAAATGACTGTAACCGATTATAACCGTTGTGTCAATCAGCACGCAGATGCCGTTTACCGGTTCTTGCTGAAAAACATACGGGATAAGGAGAAAGCCCGGGACCTGGTCCAGGATTCGTTCGAGAAATTATGGATCAATGTGGAGCAGGTATCGGCAGAAAAGGCGAAGTCATATTTGTTTACGACAGCTTATCATAAGCTGATCGACCAGACAAGAGTAGATAAAAGAATGGCAGATTGGGAAACAGTGAACATGAGCGAATACTCACATAGCGAACAGTACACGGATGCGATGGAGAAACTTCAGATCGGGGTTTCCCGCCTTCCGGCTGATCAGCGCTCTGTTCTGATGCTGCGCGACTATGAAGGCTATTCTTACAAGGAGATTGCCGACATGACCGGTCTGAGCGAGGCTCAGGTGAAAGTTTACATTTACCGCGCACGTGTTTTTTTAAAGGAATTTATTGGGTCCGTTGAAGCATTGGTATAAAATGGAAAGTCTGACAAGAAATAATTATGAGGTTTGGTTCCTCGATTACCTCGATGGGCAGCTGAGCGATGAGCAGCTGGAAACCCTCCTGGATTTTCTGGAGCTGAACCCTGATTTAAAAGCGGAGCTCCAGGGAGTATCCGGTGTCAGCCTTTCACCGGGTCAGGAAACCATCGGCAATAAGGAGATGCTCGTTAAAACGGCCGAAGATATTCCCGGAATATCCTCGATCGACCAGCTCTGCATTGCCCGCATGGAAAATGACCTCTCTCCTGCCGAAGCCCGGAATTTTGATTCGCGGCTGAGCAGCGATGCCGCTCTTAAAGAAAATTATGCCGCTCTTAAGCTTACCCGTCTCGATCCTGCCGAGCAGATCGTTTATCCTTATAAAAAAGAGCTATTGCAGAAGACCCGTGTGCTGGCACCCTGGATCATCACCGCCGTTTCGGCAGCAGCCGTTTTGGTTATCGCCTTGCTGATCTGGCCGGATGGAGAGAAGTCGGCAGTAAGCAGTGGGCAGTTGGCGGAGAACAGTAAGCAGTCGACAGTAAGCAGTGGGCAGTTGGCGGAGGTTGCTAAGCCGGCAAATGAAGGTGTCATTCCCGCAAACGAAACAATAATCGGCAGAGGTGTCATTCCCGCGAAGGCGGGAACCCCCTCCCTTGCCGCCCAACCAAAAGGCAACCTCCCCACAAAGCCCTATTCTGTCATCCCGGCGAAAGCCGGGACCTCGTCCCTGACCGCGAAAGCCTCCGGAGGAACCTCTTCCCTTACCACCAAGCCTTCCTCGAGCACCCCCTCCCGCGAGTTCGTCCCGATGAACTCTCTGGCCCGCAAAGCCTCGGTGGCTGGTCCGAAAATTCCTGATCCGCATAACCTGAGATTGTTGTACGCATCCAATTATCAGCCTGTACTGAAAAATATCCCCGCAATCGAAAATACGCTGACGCTTCCGCAATATGCACTCCAGCTTTTCCGGGAGCGGATACTTGGCCAGGATCCCAAACAGGTCAAAAAAACCCGCTTCTCGATGTGGGAAGTCGCCGGAGCCGGCGTAGATAAAATAAATCTGCTGGCCGGGACAAAAATGAAGCTCGATCGTGAATATGATTCGAAAGGGGACATCCTGGCCGTGTCGTTCAATTCGAGGTTCGTTGACGTGGAAGCCCCTGTCCGCGGCCAGTCTGCAAGATAATTTTTCTTTCCCTGTAACTTTTCCAGAGGCCTCTCCGTCCTATCTTCAAAATAGATTAAATCAAATTACCATGAAAAAAATCGCTCTCTTGGCTTCCGCAGCCATCATCCTCTTCGGCCTGAACAGTTTCGGGCAGGATCCCGATACTTCAAAGATCCGGATCGGAAACAAAAAATATACAGTTATAGTTAACAACGACAAGGAAATCAAAATATTAACCGATTCAGCTGATGCCGTTGTCGTGGAAAAAGAACCCGCTGAGAAGGAACACAAACATACCAGGCGAATGGACGGAACCTGGGGTGGATTTGGAATTGGCGTGACCAACTTCATTAATACCGATTATAAATTTGCTTTGCCCGCAGGTGCCGAATTTATGGACCTGAAAGTAGCCAACAGCCTGGAGTTCAATTTTAACTTCGCTGAAAGAACACTCGGTATCATCAAGGATTACGTGGGAATTACTACAGGCCTCGGACTGCAATATCAGAATTACCGTTTTGCCAATGATTTCACTTTCACGAAAACTGACGAAGGGATCATGGCCGGACCCGTGGATCAGGAATTATACAAGAACAGGCTGAGCGTATGGCATCTGAATCTTCCTTTAATGGCTGAATTCCAGATTCCCGTGTATGGCGAAAACAAGCGTATCAAGGTGGCAGCCGGTATTATTGGCGGCCTCCGCATCGGATCGCGCCAGGTACAGAAATTTATGGTCAATGATGAGAAACAGAAAATCAAGATTAAGGATGATTTCTACCTGAGAGATTTTAATTACGGTTTTACCGCCAGGGTTGGTTACGGTGATGTTCAGATATTCGCAAACTACTATCCGCAAACCCTCTTCGAAAACTGCAAAGGCCCGGAAATTTACCCGGTTACGATAGGCGTACATTTTGGCGGTTGATTCGAACGTTAACTGCTGAACTTAGAGCTGACAGGTTTTAAAACCTGTCAGCTCTTTGTTTTTAAAGCCTGTCAGCTGTAATCTTTTTTTTACTTTCGGACCATGATTTCACTCACAGATCCGGAAAAACTCAGATATCACCGTCATCTCATTCTCGAGGAGATCGGTGAAGAAGGACAGACACTGATCCGCAATGCGCGATTCCTGGTAATCGGAGCCGGGGGATTGGGCTGCCCCGTAATCCAGTACCTTACCGCTGCCGGTGCCGGAACAATAGGGATAGTGGATAATGACCAGGTGGAAATGTCAAACCTGCAGCGTCAGGTTTTCTACGGTTTCAGCGATATTGGGAAATTAAAGTCGATCGTGGCCAGTTCCAGGATGAAAAAGATGAACAGCTTCGTAGAACTGAACATGATAACTCGCAGGCTGACAGCCGAAAATGCGCTCGAAATCATGGAAGACTACGAGGTGATCATTGATTGCACCGATAATGTGGAATCCCGCTACGTGATCAACGATGCCTGCATTCTTCAGGGAAAACCGATGGTTCACGCCGGAATACACAAGTTCCAGGGACAAGTATCGGTTTTCAATTACCGCAACGGTCCCAGCTACCGTTGCCTGCACCCGGATACGTCGAACGGCAGGGAAGTTCCGCGGTCGGTACTGGGTATCTTCAGCGTGATTCCTGGTATCATCGGACTCATTCAGGCCAGCGAAGCTATCAAGATTGCGACCGGAAGCGGGGAACCGTTAAGTGGTAAGCTGTTGATATTTAATTCACTGGATAACCAGTTTTTATATCTGGATATTGAAAAAAATCCGGATAACTTTGACCGGCAAACACTCTTGAATCGCTTTACCACAGCAAACAGATTATGAAGCTCTTACTAATCAGCAATTCCACCAATGCGGGGGAAAGCTACCTGCAGCACCCAATTGGCCGGATCGGCAATTTTCTCAAACCGGCTATCGACCAGGTTTTGTTTATTCCCTATGCCGCAGTGACCTTTTCGTATGATGATTACGAGAAGAAAGTGCGGGAGAAATTTGCGGGTCAGGGTATCGGCGTGGAGTCAATCCATCATTACGGTTCACCCGTTCAGGCTGTTGAAGCTGCCCGTGCCATCGTTATCGGCGGCGGAAATACCTGGCAGCTAACTCGATGCCTGCACGATTACCATCTGATAGATCCGATCAGGGAAAAAGTGCTCACCGGAACACCATTCATCGGCTGGAGCGCCGGGGCCAACGTGGCCTGCCCAACCATCCGCACCACTAACGACATGCCAATCGTGGATCCAGTGGGTCTTTACGCCTGCAATTTCGTGCCGTTCCAGATCAACCCGCATTACCTCGATGAACATCCCGAAGGACATGCAGGCGAAACCCGCGAACAAAGGATCCTTGAGTTTATCGAGATCAATCCTGATCTGTACGTCGTGGGCCTTCGCGAAGGCACGATGCTGGAGATCAACAATCAAAATATCGAATTGATCGGTCCAAGACCGGCCCGGATTTTCCGGCGCGGCGACATTCCCATGGAAATTAATCCCGGCGAAGACCTTTCGTTTCTCCTATAAAATCATGACGTCATGCCAGCTACCTTCTTTACCGGCATCGTCATAAAAACTACCGGCTCTAACCATACGGTCCGCGTGGACGGTGGCGAAGTGCTCATCTGCGGTATCCGGGGCAGTTTCCGGATCAAGGGGATACGAACCACCAATCCGGTAGCCGTGGGCGACCGGGTAGATGGGAGCTCGGAGGAGCCGGGAAGGGGTACCATCACCAAAATACACCCCCGAAAAAATTATATCATCCGGAAAGCCATCAACCTGGCCCGCGAATCCCATATCCTGGCAGCCAATATCGACCAGGCATTCCTGATGATAACCCTGAAAGAGCCGGTGACACTATCCATGTTTGCCGACCGTTTTCTGGTCACCGCCGAGGCTTACAGCGTGCCGGTAATTCTGATTTTCAACAAGACGGATTTATACGGCCCCGAAGAATTGGGAGCACTTTTCGACTGGACCCAGGCTTACCAGCTGGCCGGTTACCGCTGCCATACCCTGTCGCTGGTGAGTGGCCGGGGACTGGAAGAGATCCGTAATTACCTGCCGGGCAAAATCACCCTGATCAGCGGGAACAGCGGCGTGGGAAAATCAACTTTGATCAATTCGCTTGACCCGCTTAAAACTCAAAAAACCAGCTCGATATCCCTGTCGAACAAGTCGGGAAAACATACCACCACCTTCCCGGAAATGGTGGAGATAGCTTCCGGAGGGCACATCATCGATACGCCCGGAATCAGGGGTTTCGGGATGCTGGAAATCGACAAAAACGAATTGTACCATTATTTTCCGGAGATTTTCAAGCACTCCGATTCCTGCCAGTTTTACAACTGTTCCCACACTCATGAGCCCGGTTGCTCGGTTCGGGATGCGGTGGAAAACGGCCTGATATCGGAAATGCGTTTCCAGAATTACCTGGGAATGATGGAGGGCGTAAACAATAAATACCGGTAGGCAAAACCAAAATGACCAGTCCGATATATCTGGATTACAATGCAACCACGCCGATCGACCCGGCTGTGGCGGATGCAATGGAACCGTTTCTGCGCGGGTTTTTCGGCAATCCCACCAGCAGTCATTATTACGGATTGCAGGCGCGACAGGCCGTGGAGGCTGCCCGGAAGCAGGTGGCAGGCCTCATCGGAGCCGCGCCCGATGAGATCGTTTTCACCAGCGGAGGAACGGAATCCAACAATATTGCCATCATCGGGGCGGCACGGGCGCGGCGCCACCTGGGCAATCATATACTGACCACCGCCATTGAGCACCCTGCCGTTCTGAAAGTTTGCAGCTTTCTGGAAAAGGAGGGCTTTCGCGTAACACAGGCGCCAGTTAACAGATATGGGATGGTGGATCCGGTGGAAATGCTGAGGCTGATAAAACCGGATACGATAATTATTTCGGTGATGCATGCCAATAATGAGGTGGGCACCATTCAGCCAGTTGCCGAAATCGGCAAAATAGCACGCGAAAGGGGTATCCTCATGCATTGCGATGCAGCCCAGAGTTGCGGGAAGATCAGGGTCGACGTAAAGGAAATGAATGTGGACCTGCTCTCCCTGGCCGGTCACAAATTATATGCACCCAAGGGCATCGGCGTCTTGTATATTCGTGAGGGAACCCAAATCGAAAAGATAGCTTTTGGTGCCGATCATGAACAGAACCGGAGGCCGGGAACCGAAAATGTGCTTGAAATTGTGGGCCTGGGAAAAGCCTGCGAACTGGCCATGCAAAATCTTTATGGACACTCCAAACACTTGAAAAGCATGCGCGACCTGCTCCAGACGCTCATCCTGGAGGGCTATCCGGATGCGGTTGTTCACGGTGATCCTGAGCAGCGGCTGCCAAATACCCTGAGCATCGGATTCCCCGGCCTGGAAGCCAATACCCTTCTCGGTGCCCTCTCCGGAGTTGCCGCATCAGCCGGTGCCGCCTGCCATTCTGGACAGGAGGATGTTTCAGGAGTTCTTAAAGCCATGGAGGTGCCCCGAGATGTTGCCATGGGAACTATCCGCCTCTCAACGGGCCGATTTACCACAGAGGAGGAGGTGCGCCGGGCAGCATCCATGATCGTTGAATATCTTAGCAGTAAGAAAATTGTTAAATCAATATAATTATGAACTCACATCAGATTGACTACAAGATCATAGGCGACGACATTCAGCTCGTGGAGATTGAGCTGGATCCGATGGAAACAGTGATTGCCGAGGCCGGTGCCATGGTGTACATGGAAGAGGGAATCCAATTTGAAGCCCGCATGGGCGATGGCAGCGAGGCCAACCAGGGATTGCTGGGCAAACTTTTTTCGGCCGGATCGCGACTGATCGCCGGTGAATCCTTGTTTATGACCCATTTCACCAATCGCGGTTATTCGAAATCAAGGGTTGCTTTTTCGGCACCCTATCCGGGAACGGTTATTCCAATTGATCTCACGACAGTTGCCGGCCGCCTGATTGTTCAGAAAGACGGATTTTTATGCGCAGCCATGGGTACACGCCTTTCAATCATTTTTAACCGGCGCCTGGGCAGCGGCCTCGTCGGCGGCGAAGGGTTTATCCTGGAAAAACTGGAGGGCGACGGGCTGGCATTCATCCACGCAGGCGGAACAGTGATTGAAAAACAGCTGCGCGGTGAAACACTTCGGGTGGATACCGGGTGCATCGTGGCTTTCGAGGATACCATCGATTACGATATCGAAACAACCGGAAGCCTGAAGTCCATGGTCTTCGGAGGCGAAGGTCTCTTCCTTGCCACCCTCCGGGGCACCGGCAAGGTGTGGCTCCAGTCGATGCCGATACGCAAGCTGATTCAGGCACTGGCTCCCTGGGGCGGCAATGCCGGCAAGGAAAGCTCAGGCCTGCTGGGTGGATTTTTACAACGATAGTAAAACAGTTGGCAGGAGGCAGTAGGCAGTAGGCAGCGGAAAATCAAATGGGAAAAGATGAAAGAAATAGGGGCAGTTGAGTTTTTGGATTTGTCAGCTTCGCAGCCGGTGATCGACGTACGCTCACCGTCGGAATTTGCCCAGGGGCATATTCCCGGGGCCATCAATATGCCGCTGTTTGATGATGATGAGCGGGCCAGGGTTGGTACCACCTACAAGAAAACCGGCCGTTCACATGCTTTCGACGAAGGGCTCGATATTGTGGGCCCTAAAATGTCGGGGTTTGTTCAGGCAGCCCGCAAACTAGCGCCGGAAAAGAACTTACTGGTACATTGCTGGCGCGGGGGCATGAGAAGTGCTTCCATGAGCTGGCTGCTCGAAACCGCAGGCTTCAGGGTGAGCCTCCTCACAGGCGGCTATAAGGCGTACCGGACTTATGTCCGCGAAAATCTTGTCGCCGGCAAAAAATTCATCATTCTCGGCGGACTCACCGGCAGCGGCAAAACGCGCTGGCTTCAGGATCTGGCCAATAAGGGCGAGGCGGTTATCGACCTGGAAAAGCTGGCTAACCACCGGGGGTCGGTTTTCGGAGGGATCGGGCTCGGCATGCAACCAACGAATGAGCAGTTTGAAAACGACTTCTTCCGGGCCCTCCGGTCCTTCGGCCCCGACGAGGTCATCTGGCTCGAGGACGAGAGCCGGCAGATCGGCAGGATTTTCATGCCCGAGCCGATGCACCTGGCCATGACCGCCTCACCCATCATTCGTATCGTAGTGCCGGTCGACCTGCGGGTGAAAATCATCCTCGACGAATATGCCGGTCTCGATCCGCTAAAGCTGGCGGCATCGGTCAACCAGATTTCAAAACGGCTGGGCGGACTCATCACCCAGCAGTGTCTGGACCTGCTCGAAAAGAAGGATTTCGACGGGGTGGTCAGGCTGCTTCTTCCCTACTACGATAAAACCTATTCACATAGTCTTCAGGTACGTAACAGGCAGTTTGCATCGGACCTCGATCTAACCGGCGAGGACCCGGAATCCTTCGCCGGAAAATTGATCGAAAAAAAACAAAACATGATACAATATCTGCAGGAGTGATATCGTTTTAATTTATACTGAAACCTGTGACTGTTCGTAATTCTAAATACTGATCGCTTTGCATATCTATACGCGTAAGCAACGCTGGAAATTTCTCCTTCTTGCCGGTGCGGTAATTATTGGAATTGCCACCACCTGGTATACCAATACCATGGTTAAGAAGCTCGAGAGCGAAGAAAAGCTGAAAATGGAGACCTGGGTCGCGGCTACCGAACAGCTCAACGATACCAAAAATACCAAGCTCGGGGAGGAAACCGAGTATTTCAATTTCCTGCTCAACATTATCCAGAATAATACCACGATCCCTGTCATTACTGCCGATGAGAGCGGCAATATGCTTACAGCGAGGAACCTCAAGCTGTACGACCCCAACAATCAGCCGATGGTCGACGGTAGAAACCTCAATTCGATCAGTGAAAAGAGTAAAAAATACCTGACCCGGCAGATGGCCAAGATGAAGGACCAGCATGAACCGATCCTCATTGAGCTGCCCGATTCGAAACAGTATTTATATTATAAGGACTCCTATATTCTTACCCGGATCCAATTGTACCCTTTTATTCAGATGGGGGTGATATTCCTTTTTGTCTTCCTGGCATATTTCGGTTTCAGCTCTACCCGTCAGGCTGAGCAGAACCAGGTATGGGTGGGCATGTCGAAAGAGACCGCCCATCAGCTGGGTACCCCGATATCTTCCCTGATGGCCTGGGTTGAACTGCTGAAAGAGGAGCAGTCGGGGCCGGAAATAATTCGGGAGGTGGAAAAAGATGTGAGAAGGCTGGAAACCATCGCCGACCGTTTTTCGAAAATCGGCTCCACACCAGTGCTCCTGCCCGAAAATCTTCTGGCGGTGCTGGACAATTCAGTCAGGTATCTTCAGAATCGCACTTCCGACAAGGTTAAATTTGAACTCCACTTCGGCGATCTCGATGAGCTGTATGTTCCATTGAACCTGACGCTTTTCGAATGGGTGGTGGAAAATATCTGCAAGAACGCAATCGATGCCATGGACGGCAACGGATCCATTAATATATATGTGAAGGACCAGAACCAGGTTGTTTACCTCGATATCAGCGATTCGGGCAAGGGCATCCAGAAATCGAATTACAAGGTGGTCTTTCAGCCCGGATACACCACCAAACCACGCGGCTGGGGTCTGGGCTTGTCGCTGGTGAAGAGGATCATAGAGAATTACCATAACGGAAAAATCTTCGTTCGAAGCTCCGAAATCAACCGGGGTACAACCTTCAGGATAGTCCTGAAGAAATAAGCTTTTTTTATTCCGATATTGTTTTATACTTTTGCCGGACATTTTTTGAAAGCGGGTTGAAACGGTTTTCTGAATATATTATCCCTTTCAGCTCATATTCAAACGGATTGCATGAATTTGAATTTGAGCTAGTTGACGCGTTCTTTGGACTATTCCCGGAGGGTGAGATCCAGCAGGCAGATGTTCAGGTTAAAGTCGAATTGATTAAGCAGGAACGTCAGCTGGAGTTCAGTTTTGCACTCGACGGGTGGGTTTTGCTGCCGTGCGACCGGTGTCTGGAAGACTACAAACAGGCCATTTCTGGTGAGTTTGAACTCTTCGGAAAATTCGGTCACGGTAACAACGACGATGAACTCGATGTGGTATGGCTTGAAAAAGATGATTACCAACTCGATTTATCGCAGTACCTTTATGAATATGTTATACTCAGTCTGCCCATGCGGAAGGTTCATCCTGACCTGGCAGGCGGTAAACCCGGCTGTAATCCGGAAATGCTCGATTTATTAAAGAAACTTAGTGTAAAATAAATAGTTACTGTCATGCCAAATCCTAAGCACAGAACATCGAAACAGAGGAGAAATAAGCGGAGAACTCATTACAAAGCTACCCCTTCTCAATTGGCTACCTGTTCAAATTGCGGCGCTACCGTTCAGTATCACCGTGTATGTCCGGAATGCGGACATTACCGTGGTAAACTGGCTATCGAAAAGGAAGTTACCGCCTAGCCAGCTAAACACAGAATCCTAGTCCAATGAAAATCGGTCTGGATATCATGGGGGGCGATCACGCTCCCGTTTCAACTACAAAAGGGGCCATTCTGGCACAACGGGAAATGCCCCCCGATGTTGAAATTGTTTTGCTTGGCGACAAGAATGCCATAGAAGCCATTTGCCGGGAGGAGAATTTCGACCCCGGCAATTTTCATATTGTACATACCACTGAAGTCATCGGAATGGGGGATCACCCCGTTAAGGCCTTTTCCATGAAAAGGGACTCCAGCATGGGTGTCGGATTCCAAATGCTGGCCGAAGGCAAGCTCGATGGTTTCTGCAGTGCGGGAAGCACAGGAGCCATGATGGCAGGTGCAATGTTCACGATCAAATCGATCCCCGGGATTATTCGCCCCGCTATCGGCGTTTCTATCCCGAAAGGGGAGAATGAATATACCCTCCTGCTGGATGTGGGTCTTAACCCGGATGCCAGACCGGATGTCATGTACCAGTACGGTATCATGGGGTCGTTCTTTTCAGAGCACGTTCACGGAACAACCAATCCGAAGGTCGGCCTCCTGAATATTGGAGAAGAAGAAGAAAAAGGCAACCTGCTAACCAAAGCTGCCTATCAGATGATGAAAGACAGCAGGGATTTCAATTTTATTGGCAACGTGGAAGGAAACGAAATATTTGCCGATAAGGCGGATGTGGTTGTTTGCGAAGGATTTGTCGGAAATGTGGTTCTCAAACTCGCAGAATCCGTGTATAACCTGTCGCAAAAGCTCCATATCTCAAATCCCTTCTTCCAGCAATTTAATTATGAGAACTTCGGAGGGATCCCAATCATTGGTGTCGGATCACCGATACTCATCGGGCACGGAAAATCCACTCCCCTGGCCATTAAGAACATGCTGATCAAAAACCAGGAACTGGTTCAGTCTGGCTTAATTAAAAAACTTAAAGAAGCGTTCGAATAATGCAAAAAATATTTGCTGCAATAACAGGTATTGAGGCTTATAC
This sequence comes from uncultured Porphyromonadaceae bacterium, assembly GCA_964355105.1. Lineage (GTDB taxonomy): Bacteria > Bacteroidota > Bacteroidia > Bacteroidales > UBA12481 > UBA12481. The sequence continues at coordinate 119,910 of CAYHCO010000003.1, read as the reverse complement.
GCCACCGGATATCCTGACCAATGCCGATTTGGAGAAGATGGTTGATACCACCGATGAATGGATTGTTTCGAGAACCGGTATCAGGGAAAGGCATATTCTGAAGGACCCGAACCTGGGATCTTCCGATCTCGCTGTCCCGGCCGTAAAAAAATTGCTGCAAAAGACGGGTACCAACCCGGATGATATCGATATGGTCATCTGCACTACGGTTACCCCCGACATGGCTTTTCCGGCCACCGCCAACATCATCAGCGACAAGGTGGGCATCCATAACGCTTTCAGCTTCGACATGGCTGCCGCCTGCTCAGGTTTCGTATATATGCTGGCAGTAGCATCAAAATTCATTGAGACCGGCAGCGCAAAGAAAATTCTTTGTATCGGTGCCGATAAAATGTCGACCATCACGGATTATACCGATCGCAATACCTGCCCCCTGTTCGGCGACGCTGCCGGAGTTGCGCTCCTGGAGCCCAACAGCGAATACGGTATCCAGGATCAAATTCTGCGTACCGATGGATCCGGAAGAAAATATTTGTACCTCAAAGCCGGCGGTTCCTGCAGGCCCGCTTCACATGAAACGGTTGATGCCCGTGAGCATTACCTGTTCCAGGACGGTCAGCCGGTATTTAAAATGGCCGTTTCCAAGATGGCCGATATTTCTGTGGAGATGATGGAAAAACATAATCTCCCGGCTGATAAATTGTGGCTGGTTCCGCATCAGGCCAACCTGCGCATCATTGAGGCTGTAGGCCGCCGCATGGGCATCGACCCCTCCAGGGTTATGGTCAATATCCAAAAGTACGGCAACACTACAACCGCTACCATCCCACTTGTGCTTACCGAATATGAAAGCCAGCTCAGGAAAGGCGACCAGCTTATCCTTACCGCTTTTGGAGGAGGATTCACCTGGGGAGCCCTGTATCTTACCTGGGCATACGATCCGGCATAAATCTTTGTTGGTAGGCCGGTTTTTTTTACATTTACCTGCAAAAATTTAGCGTTATGGCAAAAGAAATCGAAACAACCAATGCTATTAACCTGATCTCCGCTGGAACCCAGGTTAAGGGAGATATTGAATCCAATTCCGGTATCCGCATCGATGGACAGCTCCAGGGCAAGATGGATGTAAAAGGGAAGGTCGTGATCGGCGCATCAGGAGTCATTGTTGGTGACATCGTTTGCCAGATGCTTGAGGTATCGGGTCAGATCACCGGAAATGTTCACTCAGCTGATCTGGTCAGCCTGAAGTCAACAGCCCGCATGAACGGACAAATCATCGCCCGGAAACTGGCTATCGAGCCGGGTGCGGTATTTACCGGTCATTGCCGAATGGATACCGACTCCGATGCAAAACGAAAAGAAGTCGAACTTCCCAAATAAGCTGGACAGGGAAAAACGGATGCTCAGTGATTATGCCCGTTATTCCAACCTTGCTTTTAAACTGATTGCGGTCATTCTGGCCGCTTTTTTTATTGGATGGCAGGTAGATAAATGGATCAGGATCGGGTTTCCGCTTTTTACCCTGCTTTTTGCCTGCGGAGGTGTGGTGATGATGTTGTATTTATTGATTAAGGACCTGAAGAAATGAAGAATATTGATTCCAGATATTGGGTTGAGCTCTCCATAATCACACTCCTGCTGGTTGTGCTGGGATGGGCGGCCTTTACCCTGTTATTCCCCGGTAATTTTGCCTTGGCAATGCCCCTGGTGCTCACCACGCTGGTTATCATGACCGTCGCCGGCCAGGCCTGGCTGACAGGCCTGATGGACAAGCAGTTCAGCAAATTCAACACTTCATTCATGATTTACAAGGCACTCAAAATGCTTGTACTCATGATTTTCGTGATTGTTTCGTCGCTCCTCGACAGGGATCATGCCGTGCCCTTTATCCTGTCGACACTGGTTATGTATCTGGCTTTTATGGTCTTCGAGTCCAGGTCGCTGAACCGGTATTCACGAAAGCAGGCAAAACGATAATTTTTTTTTACATTTGGCACCTTACAGAAATCGAACAGGGATGAAGAGATGGATGTATTTTACCGGGTTTCTGATTCTGATGGCAACATCGGGAAGCCCGTTGTTTGCTGAGAGCCACGAGGGCGAAAAGAAATTCGATGCGGGCAAGTTTATCATGGAGCACGTCATGGATTCGCATGAGTGGCATATCATGAAAGTAGGCGAAACCCATATCAGCATTCCATTGCCGGTGATCCTGTACACCAAGGAAAAAGGCCTGACCGTTTTCCTTTCTTCGAAATTCCATCACGGAACACAAGCTTATAAAGGTTTTCTTCTGGCTGAGGAAGGGCCGCATGAAGGAAAGATCGTGATGGCGAATGCCGACGGTACCATAAATGAGGAAGCACCCCTGCCACTCGATTTTTCCATTACCAAAACCGTGGCCGCCATGCTGGTCAGCCTCCTGCTGATGCTGGTGCTTTTCCTTCCGATGGCAAAAAAATATACCCGGAATCCAAACCGGGCACCAAGCGGATTTCAGGCGCTCATCGAGCCGGTCATCCTGTTTGTCAGGGACGATATCGCCATTCCCTCCATCGGACTGCACCGCTACGAGAAATTTATGCCTTTCCTGCTGACGGCATTCTTCTTCATCCTCACCAATAACCTGATGGGACTGGTTCCTATTCCTCCGGGTGGGGCCAACGTAACGGGTAACATTGCCATCACCGCATTGCTGGCGGTCTTTACCTTTTTGATTACCACCTTCAGCACCAACAAGAATTACTGGAAGCACATATTCAACGCACCGGGAGTGCCCTGGTGGCTGAAATTCCCCATACCCCTGATGCCGTTCATCGAACTGCTGGGCGTTTTCACCAAGCCGCTGGTATTGTGCATCCGACTTTTCGCCAATATCCTTGCCGGGCACTTTATCGCGCTGAGCTTTATTGTCATGATCTTCATATTCGGACAGATCCATTGGATAGCCGGTTACGGTTCATCCGTGGTTGCTGTGCTTTTTTATGTCTTCATGACGATGCTCGAACTGCTGGTCGCCTTTATTCAGGCATATGTTTTCACCCTCCTGTCGGCCATCTATTTCGGAATGGCACGCGAGGAAAGTCATGATCATTAAGAGTATTATTAACACCAAATACCTAAGAGTATGTTAAGTTTTATTGTATTGTTTCTTCAGGCTGTAAGTACAGCGATCGCCCCGATGGGAGCTGCAATTGGATCAGGTCTGGCTGCTATCGGCGCAGGTATCGGAATTGGTCAGGTTGGTAAAGGTGCCATGGAAGCCATTGCACGTCAGCCCGAATCGGTAGGGGACATCAGAACGAACATGATTGTTGCCGCTGCTTTGGTTGAAGGAGCTTGTTTCTTCGCCATGATCGTGTGCTTATTGATTGTGTTTCTTGTTAAATAGGGTTGTGGCCCGGTATCCCGGGATCGCAGCCGTTTAAATTTAATAGTATGGGACTAGTATCACCGGATTACGGAACGATTTTCTGGATGGTTCTGGCTTTTTCCGTCGTATTTCTGATACTGACGAAATTTGCCTGGGGACCTGTCCTGAAAATGCTCAGGGAGCGTGAGCAATCGATCGATAAGGCCCTGCAGTCAGCCAGCGAAGCCCGTGAAGGGTTATCGAAACTCCAGTCGGAGCATGAACGGATGATGCAGGAAGCCCACGGCGAAAGGGAACTTCTCATCGCGGAAGCCAGGCAGATCAGGGAACAGCTGATTGCAAAGGCACGCGAGGAAGCAGCCACCGAGAATGCACGACTTCTCGAGCATGCACAACGTCAGATCGAAAGCGATAAGCTTGCCGCCGTGAATGAAATCAGGCAGCAGGTGGCCTCTTTATCTGTTGACATAGCCGAAAAAATCCTGAAAAGGGAATTAGCCGACCGTGCCAATCAGGAGAGTCTGATTAAGGAACAACTCACCGGCTTGAAATTGAATTAGTTCTATGGACAACAGTCGTCTGGCATCCCGATATGCTAAAGCACTTTTTTACCTGGCAAAGGAACGGAACCAGGTAGAGGCCGTTAAGCAGGACCTCGCCAAACTGACCGCCCTGCTCAAGGAATCCACCGAATTTCAGTGGCTTCTGGAAAGCCCTGTGATCATGAGTTCCGTTAAGGTAGGCCTGGTTGGGAAAATGCTGACCGGTTATATCGATTCCCTGTCGCTTGAATTTTTGCAGCTTCTGATCGAGCACCGGCGCGAATCGAACCTCGCTTCTACCTGCAGGATGTTCATGGAGCTGTACAAAAAAGATCAGGGAATACTCGATGCAAAAGTGGAATCGGCCATACCGATGGGAGACGCTTTCCTCGAGGAAATGAAGAAAAGTCTTGAAAAGTCGAGCAAGAAGAAAATAGTGATGACAACCGAAACGGATGAATCCCTGATTGGCGGGTTCATTCTGACGCTTGAGGACCAGCAGCTGGATGCCAGCGTGCAGTCGAAATTAAAGAGGATTAGACAGGAATTAAGAGAATCAAAGAAATAATTGACCATGGCAAGCATTAAACCGGCGGAAATTTCGCAGATTTTGAGGCAGCAACTGGAAGGGCTGAAGCTCGACGCGAGCTTTGAAGAAGTGGGAACCGTATTGCAGGTTGGAGACGGAATTGCCCGTATTTACGGACTTTCGAATGTACAGAGCAACGAACTGGTTGAATTCGAGAATGGCGTGATGGGCATCGTTCTGAACCTGGAAGAAGATAACGTGGGTACCGTTTTACTCGGACCTTCGGTAGGTATCGGCGAGGGCAGCTCAGTGAAGCGTACCCGCAGGATCGCCTCCATCCCGGTCGGCGAAGGCCTGCTGGGGCGCGTGATCAATACCATCGGCGATCCACTCGACGGCAAAGGCCCGATCACTGGAAAACTGATCGATCTGCCGCTCGAGCGCAAAGCTCCGGGGGTAATATTCCGTCAGGGTGTTAATCAGCCGCTTCAAACCGGTATCAAAGCTATCGATGCCATGATCCCGATTGGCCGCGGACAGCGCGAACTGATCATCGGCGATAGGCAGACAGGTAAAACAGCCATCGCCATCGATACGATCATCAACCAGAAAGAGGGTTACGAGAACGGTAAGCCCGTTTACTGTATATATGTTGCCATCGGCCAGAAAGGATCAACGGTTGCACAGATAGCAAAAACACTCGAAGAGCACGGTGCCATGCCTTATACGGTGATCGTTATGGCTACCGCCAGCGACCCGGCTGCACTCCAGTTCTACGCTCCGTTCGCCGGTGCTACCATCGGGGAATTTTTCCGCGATTCGGGTCGGGATGCACTCATTGTTTATGACGACTTATCGAAGCAGGCTGTCTCCTATCGTGAGGTATCACTCCTCCTCCGCCGTCCGCCAGGCCGCGAAGCTTACCCGGGCGATGTATTTTATCTGCATTCCAGGCTGCTTGAGAGAGCCGCCAAAATCATCGACAATGACGCGGTTGCAGCTCAAATGAATGATCTTCCGGAAGTTCTGCGTCCGATGCTCAAAGGCGGCGGCTCACTAACCGCACTCCCGATCATCGAAACACAGGCCGGCGACGTTTCCGCATATATTCCAACCAACGTAATCTCTATCACTGACGGACAGATATTCCTGGAGTCCGGTTTGTTTAACTCCGGAATCCGTCCTGCTATCAACGTGGGAATCTCGGTTTCCAGGGTTGGGGGCGCAGCACAGATCAAGGCTATGAAGAAAGTGGCCGGCTCACTGAAGCTCGACCAGGCACAGTTCCGCGAACTCGAAGCCTTCTCGAAATTCGGCTCCGACCTTGATACCGCCACCCTCAACGTCCTCGGCAAAGGTGCGCGCAACGTGGAGATCCTCAAGCAGAACCTGCATGATCCCTATCGGGTTGAAGACCAGATCGCTATCCTCTTCTGCGGAACCAAAGGACTGCTGATGGATGTGCCGGTGAAGAAGATCCATGAATTTGAAGCTGAATTTCTGGAATTCGTGAAGATGAAATATCCGGAGATGATGCAGGAAATGAGTAAAGGCCAGATTACCGAGGCAACGGAAAAACTGCTTACTGGCGTGGTGGCCGATCTGACTGCTAAATACAGGAAATAAAGGTTATTAACCCCGATGGCGAATTTAAAGGAAATACGGCAAAGGATCACCTCGGTCAAATCGACCAGGCAGATCACCAGTGCCATGAAAATGGTTTCTGCAGCCAAGCTGAAAAGGGCCCAGGATGCCATTACGCAGATCCGGCCTTATGCCTCGAGGTTACATGAGGTGATCGGTCAGGTGAGTGCATCCATCAACGACAAGAACGTGAGCCCGCTGTCCGACAACCGGGAGATTCAAAAGGTGCTGATCGTGGTGGTTACCGCCAACCGCGGCCTCTGCGGCGGGTTTAATGCCAACGTTACCCGGGCAGCCATGGAATGGGTTAATTCCCAGTTCCCGGTGCAGAAGGAAAGGGGAAATGTTGACATGATTATGATCGGAAAGAAGGGTGGTGAGATCCTTAAAAGCAAGGGCTGGGGAGTCTGGCCGAATTTTAATGATCTGATCGATAAGCCCGCATTCGGAAAAACCGAAGCTTTCGCCGAAGTGCTGATGCAGCAGTTTGTCGAGAACAAGTATGATCGCATCGACCTGGTTTACAATCAGTTCAAAAATGCTGCCACACAAAAGCTCTCGATCGAGCAATTTTTGCCCGTTTCTTCCGGCGATGAGGGCGTCGTTTCCACACGCCTGCCCTATTTTATCTTTGAGCCAGACCTCGAATATCTGGTCAGGACATTGATTCCCGAAGCTCTTAAAGTACAATTATATAAAGCATTACTGGATTCTGTGGCTTCAGAGCACGGTGCGAGGATGACCGCTATGCATCAGGCAACTGACAATGCCACCGATATGATCAAAAATCTGACCCTCGATTATAACAAAGCACGGCAGGCAGCCATTACCAATGAACTGATTGAAATTGTTGCCGGCGCCGAGTCTCTGAAATCTTAAGTCGGGATCCCCATGAAACGAGCCGGTATAATTCTTCTTTTTCTGATTACCCAGATTAGCTTGCCGGCCCAGTATTCTGTTCAGGTGAAAGTGGATTCCATGCCTACGAAGAAGGCCTATCTATTTGATTATCTAGGATTAACCCGTAACATGATCGATTCTGCCAAGGCTGCGCCTGATGGCAGTTTTGCTTTTACCCTGCCGGCAACGGCACATCCGGGCATGTATCGGATTGTGGTGGGTCCGGAGCAATTCTGGGATTTCATTTTCAACCGCGAGCGGATCCGCATGCGGACCAATTTCTACTCTATTCCCGACAGCCTGAAAATTCTGGAATCCAATGAGAATAAGCTTCTGAACTCTTACATGCAGTTTTTCCTGCAGCTTCAGCGCAAGGGCGACCTGCTGCAGCGGCTGGCCGGACTCTACCCGCCTTCAGATCCGTTCAGGAAGCAGATTATGTCGGAACTGCAGAAAGTGCGGGCCAGCGATCCTGAAAAACTCACCCGTGAGATCATTGAAAAAAATCCGGCTACTTATGTCGCGGGATTCCTGAAATACGAGCTCTCACCCAAGGTTCCCGCGGGTATTGAGCCCAAGGATGAACTTAAATATGTGCTCGACCATTTCTGGGAGAACATCAGCTTCACCGAAACCGACCAGATGTACAGCCCGGGATTGGCGAACAAGGTGAGAACCTATTTCAGCCTGTTTCAGCGGGCTTACCCCACGGCGATCGTGGAACCCGAGATGATGAAGGGACTGGACCGGCTGATGGGTGCAGCGGCAGGGAACGAGGTGCTCACCCAGTTTCTGCTTGAGGATATCGCCAAATGGGCCGAGCAGGCCGATTTCGACCAGTTTTTCGGTTATCTGACCGAATCTTACCTGGCACAGGCTACCTGCACCGACGAAAAGAAAAAGGGACAGTTCAAAGAATTGGTTGACGCTTACCAGAAAACTGCTCCGGGCAAACAGGTGCCGGAAATTGTTATCCCCAGGGACAACAAAGGAGCCCTGATCATGTCGGAATTGCCTGCACGCTATTTCCTGGTGGTATTCTGGGCCAGCTGGTGCCCGCATTGCGACGAGATGCTTCCGAAATTGCAGAAGGTTTATGAAAAATATTCCAGGAACGACCTGGAGGTGGTCGCCATTTCGGTGGATTCGAAAAAACAGGATTGGGACAATGCCGTGAAGAAAAACGGTCTGACCTGGATCAATTACTCCGAGCTGAAAGGATGGGATTGCTCGATTGCATACGATTACGGCATCCGGGCAACGCCTACCATGATACTGATCGATAAGAAAAGAACCGTAATTGCTAAACCTAAAAATCCGGAAGTTCTTCAGCAAAAGCTGACTGAACTGGGTGTCCGGGCTGTAAAATAAGTATGGGGATGTTTTGGGCCAAAGTTGCCAGTAAAGTATTGAGAAACAGGAAGGGCATTGCCATCGTCATCGGCATTGTCACCGTTTTCATGGCCTTTCAGCTTCCCAAACTTCAGATCGATTACGGGTATTCCGGGATGCTTCCCGAAAGCGACAGCGTATCCATTAAGCTGATCGAGTTTAACAAGATTTTTGGTGAGGAAGGGGGCCTGTTCTTACTGGGCTTCCAGGATCCTGACTTTTTCACTCTGGATAAATACAATAAGTTCAGCGAGTTAAAGTCATCAATCCGAAAAATCGAAGGTATCAAAAACGTGATGTCGGTTTATGAAGCTGTCAATCTCCGAAAGAATGAGGATAAAAAGACCTTCGACATATTCTCCATTTTTCCCGAAAAAGTGGAATCGCAGGAACAGCTCGACAGCCTGGTTAAGGAATTCAGATCTATCCCGATTTACCGCGACCTGATCTATTCGGATTCGACCCATACTTACCTCCTGGTGATGACCCTGGGCGATGAGCACATCAACACGAAATCGAGAATGGCGATTGTAGCCAATATGAAAGATGTCGCCACGAAGTTCGGGACAGAGAATAATCTTCAATTGCATTATTCCGGCCTGCCGTATGTGAGATCGATCATTTCCGCCATCGTCCAGCGCGAATTCATCAAGTTCCTCATCCTTGCTGCCGTTTCAACAGCACTCATTCTCCTGTTGTTTTTCAAATCCACCCGGGCGGTATTCTTTTCCCTGCTTATCGTTTCTATCGGTGCGGTTTGGGCCATGGGAATGATGTCGCTTATGGGGGCAAGCATTACCGTATTAACCGGAATGATCCCGGCTCTGCTGATCGTTATCGGCATCCCGAACAATATTTTCCTCCTCAATAAGTACCACGGGGAGTACCAGCTTCACCAAAACAAGGTGAAATCCCTTCAGCGCGTTATACAAAAGGTTGGTGCTGAGGTGTTTATGGCAAACACAACTTGCGCAGTCGGGTTTGCCACCTTCATGACGATCGACAACCAGATGCTCCGCTCTTTCGGATTCATTGCCGGGGTAAACATTATGGTGCTGTGCCTCCTGTGCCTGTTTCTGGTGCCGGTGATCTGGTCGTTCATGCCGCCGCCGGAGGAAAAGCACGTACGCCATCTGGATAACCGGATTGTCAGGATTATCACTGACAAGCTGGTTTACCTGATCCGTTTCAAAAGGACCCGGATTTATGTTGGCGTTTTTGCCATCATGCTGGTTGCTGTTTTCGGTATCACCAAAATGAAGTCGACGGGCTTCATCCTTGACGACATCCCCAAGAAGAACCAGATTTACAAGGATCAGGTATTTTTTGAGAAGACCATTAAAGGTGTGCTGCCGCTCGAGGTGGCCATTGACACCAAAAGACCGAACGGCGTATTCGGACTTACTTTCCTGAAAAAGGTTGAGAGCTTTCAGGAATATTGCTCCAAATACCCCGATCTGGCCCGGTCGTTCAGCATGGTTGACGTGATGAAGGTGATCAACCAGTCGTACTATAACGGGGGCGAAAAATTTTACCGTCTGCCGGGAGCGCAGGAGCGGGCTTTCCTGATGCCTTACCTCTCAGGTGCCGTTGCGGACAATAAGATCATCAATGCCTTCGTGGATTCAACCAAGCAGATCCTGCGTGTTAATTTCCGGGTTGCCGATGTGGGAACCAACCGGATGGTGGCAATCCAGACCAGCATGCAGGCCAAACTCGACAGCCTTTTCCCGCCGGATCAGTACACCACCCTTCTGACCGGTTCGGCGCTGAAATATACGCTTGGAACGGAATACCTGGTCAGGCACCTGATAAAGAGCCTGTTGCTGGCCATTCTGCTCATCGCGTTCTTCATGGCCTACATGTACCGCAGTCCAAGGATGATTTTCGTCTCGATTTTTGCCAACCTTCTGCCGCTGTTGTTTACAGCCGGTCTGATGGGTTATTTCAATATTTCGATCAAGCCGTCGACCCTGCTGGTATTCAGCGTAACCTACGGAATAGCCGTTGACACGGCCGTGCATTTCCTTTCGAAATACCGGCAGCACAAGTCGTGCCGTGGAATCGATCCCGCGGTAGCGGTAATCAATACGCTCAAGGAGGTCAGCGTCAGTGTGATTTACACCGTGACCGTTCTGTTCATCGGATTCGGCATTTTCGTGGTATCGGAATTCGGGGGCACAAAAGCCATGGGATTTCTGATCAGCATCACACTGCTGATTGCCGTGGTTTCCAACCTGTTGTTGGTGCCATCGATCCTTTTGCAGGGTATTGAGAAGGACCAGCTCAGGCGCAAAGCAAAAAAGATTAAGGTAGCCCAATGAAAACAATCGAAGAACTGCAGGTCCTGATCGACGAAGAGATCCATGCGCAATACCGCATACTGGAGCCGCGTGAGCTGTACGAGCCTATGTGGTATACGCTGTCGAACGGAGGCAAGCGCCTTCGTCCGGTTTTCGTGCTGATGGGCTGCCAGCTTTTTAGCGACGATGTGCGGAAAGCCGCTCTGCCGGCTTTGGGCATAGAGATGTTCCATAATTTCACCCTCCTGCACGACGATATCATGGATAAGGCCTTTATGCGCCGGAATCAACCCACCGTGCATATTAAATGGGATATAAACCGGGGGATACTTTCCGGCGACGCCCTGGCTATCCAGTCGAATATTTTCATTGCCTCCTGCGATAAGGAAATTCTTCCTGATGTGTTAAATGTGTTCAACAGCACCGCATTGCAGGTGTGTGAAGGCCAGCAGTATGACCTGAATTTCGAACGGATTACTCAGGTCAGCGTAGCCGAATACCTGAATATGATCAGGCTGAAAACGGCTGTTCTGATAGCTGGCAGCCTGCAGATCGGTGCGCTCATTGGCGGAGCGGACCAGGGATGGGCAAAAAAAGTGTATGAGCTTGGCGATATGATCGGTATGGCTTTTCAATTGCAGGATGACTTTCTGGATACATTCGGAAATCCTGTAACTTTCGGGAAAAATATCGGGGGCGATATTCTGGCAAACAAGAAAACCTTCCTGCTGATAAAAGCCCGCGAAATGGCCAATGCTGAACAACTGGCCATCCTGGAGCATTATTACAGCTCGGAAGATTTCAATGCCGATATCAAGATTGATGCGGTAAAGAAAGTATTTCACGAACTGAACATCGACAAGATTACTATCGACAAGGTGCATGAATACTCGCAAAAAGCCCTGGAGATCCTGGAAGAAATTCCGGTGGCAACTGAGCGGAAAAAGGAACTTGATAAGTTTACCCGGAACCTGATGGACCGGATTAGATAAATAAAGATATTTTTGAATTCTATAAAATCCTGCAGCAATGGTTGAGAATAAAGGAAAAGTTTTACAGGTAATCGGTCCGGTGGTCGACGTTGAATTTGTCAGCGGCGGAGCCTCCTTACCGGATATTTACGAAGCGCTGGAAATTACGCGCGAAGACGGCAGCAAGCTGATTATTGAATGTGAGCAGCACATTGGTGAGAATACCATCCGGGCCATCGCCATGGATTCAACCGACGGGCTGTCACGCGATATGGAAGTCTGGGCAACCGGAAAGCCGATCACCATGCCAATCGGCGAACAGGTGCGCGGTCGTTTGCTGAACGTTACCGGTCTGCCGATCGACGGACTTGGGAAAATGGATATTTCAACCGGATACCCGATTCACCGCGAACCGCCAAAATATCAGGATCTTAGCACCGAGAACCAGGTGCTTTTCACCGGGATCAAGGTTATCGACCTGATCGAGCCTTATTCCAAAGGGGGTAAGATCGGTTTGTTCGGGGGTGCCGGAGTAGGAAAAACCGTGCTCATTCTCGAATTGATCAACAATATTGCGAAAGCCTATTCCGGTTTGTCTGTATTCGCCGGTGTGGGTGAACGTACCCGTGAAGGGAACGACCTTCTGCGGGAGATGCTCGAATCGGGCGTTATCGATTACGGTCCGGAATTCGTTGAAGATATGAAGAAAGGCGGCTGGGACCTGTCGAAGGTCGATCACAAGCGGCTGCGCGACAGTAAGCTTGCCCTCGTGTTCGGCCAGATGAACGAACCTCCGGGTGCACGTGCCCGTGTTGCCCTTTCCGGTTTGGCACTTGCTGAATATTTCCGCGACGGCGATGAGCAGACCGGCGGCAGGGATATTCTTTTCTTCATGGATAATATTTTCCGTTTCACACAGGCCGGTTCCGAAGTATCGGCTCTGCTCGGAAGGATGCCCTCAGCAGTAGGCTACCAGCCCACGCTGGCAACGGAGATGGGTGCCATGCAGGAGCGTATCACCTCGACCAAGAGAGGATCAATCACCTCTGTTCAGGCTGTTTACGTGCCTGCCGACGACTTGACCGACCCCGCTCCGGCAACCACTTTCTCTCACCTTGATGCCACCACGGTTTTGAGCCGTAAAATTGCCGAGATCGGTATTTACCCGGCCGTGGCTCCGCTGGAATCAACATCCAGGATATTGACCCCGGAAATCGTTGGCAAGGACCATTACGAGACCGCTCAGCGCGTTAAGGAAGTTCTCCAGCGTTACAACGAGCTCCTCGATATTATTGCCATTCTGGGTATGGATGAACTGTCGGAAGAAGATAAGCTCATCGTTCACCGTGCCCGCCGCGTTCAGCGGTTCCTGTCGCAGCCCTTCTTTGTGGCTGAACAGTTTACCGGTCGTCCGGGAGCATTTGTGGCTATCGAGGATACGATTAAAGGATTTAAAATGATCATGAACGGCGAGGTGGATAAATATCCTGAAGCAGCGTTTAACCTGGTCGGACCGATCGAGGAAGCGATTGAAAAAGGAGAGAAAATGCTGGCCGACGCCCGGAAATAACTAATCCATACCCTAACGTGCACCTCGAAATATTAACACCGGAGTCAAAAGTATTTTCCGGGGAGATCACCCTGGTGAGCCTGCCCGGAACCAAAGGTTCCTTCGAGATCATGACCAACCACGCCCCGCTGATTTCAACTCTGGAGGAAGGTATGGTCAGGGTTATTGATACCGCCGGCCAGACTCATCAGTTCCCGATCAAAAGGGGAGTGGTTGAATGCCTGGACAATGAAATTCATTTGCTGGTAACGCTCGGTTAAACCTGTCTTTTGGAAGCCTGTTTTGTCATTATTTTTCCGGATAACCCCCCGGAAATCCTTTCGTCTACCGCATTGGTCAGATGCCTGAAAAATCAGGTGGAGGAGGCATCGGTGTACGCACTTGTGGAGGAGCGGCATCAGTGGCTTCTCAGTTTGAATCCCCATATCGATGATATTTTCGTTTATCAGGAAAAACCTGAAGAGCAGCTCGACAGGGTCAGGGATTTGATGCCTGATTATATTATCGATCTCGATGGCACACGGAAGATGCGCCGTCTGAAGAGCCGCCTGAAGATTCTTGATTTTCCTGTCAGCCTGCGGGAACGCCACGGATCATTCCTCACCCGGGCCTTTGATACCTGCAAGCTTTTTGATGTCCAGGATGACGGGCAGGGGCCTGAATTTAATGTTACGCCACTCGATCCCGAACTTCTTCCCTCTGAATACCTGGAAGGGTATTTTTTCCTGTCACTCGAATCGTCGCGCAAAGGCGGACGGCCACTGTCGGATGACCAGATCATCGACTTTGCCGTGATGACCGAAAAACCCATCGTCGTTACCGGCGAAACGGTGGACCGGCACCTGGCCAACCGTATCGGGCAATCGACCGGATGTGCCGTTTTCCCCACCTGCGGCGATCTTACCCGGATGCAGGTTGCTTCCCTTCTCGACAGCGCCCAGGGTGCGCTGGTTTTTGATCCGCTATGGGATCAGCTGGCTTATGTCGTTGATACCGACCGGCGATTCATTTCCGGGGACAAGGGGCCTTACGATATGAAGGAATATGCCCTGTGGGCCCGATCACTGTTCAATACCCAGCTATGACCGCCTTACCTTTCGACCGGAAATCCATCGAAGTTATGGCACCGGCAGGATCTTTCGAGGCCCTGCGGGCAGCCGTGGCAGGAGGTGCCGATGCGGTATATTTCGGGGTTGAACATCTGAATATGCGGTCGAAATCGGCAAGGAATTTTCAAACTTCCGATCTGCCCCTGATTGCCAGGTACACCCGTTTTTGCGGGGTAAGATCTTACCTGACGCTCAACACGATCATTTACGATCAGGAAATAGAATTATCTCACCGGCTCATCGATGCGGCCGCCGAAGCCGGTATTACGGCAGTTATCGCCTCCGACCAGTCGGTGATAGAATATGCCCGGGAACGGGGCGTGGCGCTTCATCTCTCCACACAACTGAACATATCCAATTTTGAGACCGTAAAATTTTACTCGAAATATGCCGATGTGATGGTCCTCGCCAGGGAGCTTACCCTCGAGCAGATCAGTGAGATAGCCGGAAAAATCGGCGCTGCGGGCGTCAGGGGCCCATCGGGAAAGCCGGTCAAGCTGGAGCTTTTTGTGCACGGAGCCCTCTGCATGGCCGTATCGGGCAAGTGCTACCTGAGCCTTCACCAATACAATGTTTCGGCCAACCGGGGCAGCTGTCAGCAGGCATGCAGGCGCGGATACCTTGTGGAGGATATCGAGTCGGGCGACCAGCTCGAAATCGATCAGGAATATATCATGTCGCCCAAAGACCTGATGACCATACACTTCCTCGACAGGATCATTGCTTCCGGGATATCGGTACTGAAGATCGAGGGACGCGCCAGGCCGGCGGAATACGTTCAAACCGTCACCACCTGTTACCGCGAAGCCGTCGACTCTCTTTTCGAAGGCACGTACACCCGGGAAAAAATCCTCGGATGGACTGAGCGGCTCTCCACCGTTTTTAACCGCGGATTCTGGGACGGCTATTACCTGGGTCAGCGACTGGGTGAGTGGAGCAGCGTTTACGGCTCGGCGGCCACAAAAAGAAAAATCCTCATCGGCACGGCAACCAATTATTATTCGAAGCTCGGTGTCGGTGAATTCGATATCCAGTCGGAATACCTCTCAGTGGGTGAAGAAGTCCTCATCACAGGCTCCACAACGGGTCTTATCCAGATAACCGTCGAAGAGATTCACAACCAGGGCGGATCGGTGCAAACCGCCAATAAGGGCGACCGGATAGCCTTCCGGACAGGGCGGAAAATCAGGCGTGGCGATAAGCTTTTCAAGTGGGTAAATGCCGACGTTTAAGAACCCGATTCTTTTAAACATTCTTCGCGAATTTGTTAATAACCGATTCCAAAAATCACTTGGCGGATTAATCTATTTGTATAATTTACAATCCTTTTAGGGGAAAACAATCCATTCGGAAGAAGGGATAATTTGCAATATTAAAATCAAGTCTATCAGAATTTTATAACCTAAACAAGCAGTTTATGAGAAGTATTACGAAGTTTTTGGTATTAATTGTTCTGGGCGTTTTCACTGCCTTCAGTGGCTACTCCCAGATCACAACCTCCGGGATGAACGGTAAAGTTACCAATCCCGATGGAACACCGTTGCCCGGTGCGACGGTTTTAGCCGTCCATGTTCCTTCGGGGACGAAGTACGCCGTTGCCACCAACAACGAGGGATTGTTCGACCTTCAGGGCATGAGATCAGGTGGTCCGTACAGTGTTGAAGTGTCAAGTGTTGGTTATTCAAAGAAGACCTACACCGATATCGCACTGTCACTGGGTACCTATTTTACGCTCGATGCCAAGCTTACCGAAAGCAACAAGCAGCTCGGTGAAATTATCGTGGTGGGTGCAAAACCATCGGCATTCAAAACCGACAAGACCGGTGCGTCAACGAACATCTCGAACGAGCAGATGTTAATGATGCCTACCATCAGCAGGAGCATTTCCGACATTGTCCAGCTTTCTCCTTTCACCAGAGGCATGAGTATTGCCGGAGGCGACGGCCGTTCGACCAACTTTACCGTTGACGGTTCCAATTTCAATAACAACTTCGGTTTGAGTTCCAGCCTTCCGGGCGGTGGAAATCCTATCTCGCTGGATGCTATTGAAGAATTGCAGGTTGTCGTAGCTCCTTTCGATCTGCGCCAGACCAACTTTATCGGTGGCGGTATCAATGCCATTACCAAATCGGGAACAAATACGTTCAGAGGATCATCTTATTCTTACGTAACCAACCAATATTTTCGTGGAAACCATATCGACACTGTCGATTTTGGAGTACGCCCAAAAGAGTCAAGAAACACCTATGGCGTGAGTCTCGGTGGGCCCATCATCAAAAACAAGCTGTTCTTCTTCGTTAACGGAGAATACGAATTGCGCCCTGGACAGGTGGTAAACTGGAGACCTTCAGAGGATGGAGTCGCCAACAAGGACCTGGAGCTTTCCCGTACCAAAGCCTCGGATATGGAATTGGTCAGGCAACATTTGATTAACAATTATGGATATGATCCGGGATCATACACTGATTATCCTGCAGATCAAAATAATAAAAAGCTTCTGGCCCGTCTCGACTGGAACATCAATACCGCAAACAGACTGAGCTTTAGGTACAACTACACCATGAACCAGGCATGGAGCCCGACTAACGGCAACTCAACCGATGCCGGTTTCCGCAACAACGCCATGGATCGTATCTCCCAAAACTCCATGGCTTTCTCCAATTCACTGTATTCAATGAATAATGTTGTGAATTCGGTTTCTGCGGATTTGAACAGCCGGATCTCCGATAAGGTTTCGAATCAATTGCTTGCCACTTATACTTCCATCAAGGATGCTCGCGGCTCCAATTCCGCTCCGTTTCCTTTTATTGATATCATGAATGGTGTAACTGACGACAAGAGGCAGATCCTGGAACCATACATGTCAGCCGGTTACGAATTGTTTACCTGGAACAACGGTGTGCATAACAATATCACCACCATCACCGACAATGCAAATTTCTTCTTTGGCAGCCACAAAATTACCGCCGGAGCAAGTTTTGAACATCAAATGGCAAACAACTCCTATATGAGGAACGGTACAGGATATTATCGTTACGCCAGCGTTGACGATTTCCTGAATCAGCGCGCACCAAGGGATTTTGCCCTGACTTACGGTTACGACGGCGAAAAGAACCCGGCAGCTGAAGTTGCATTTAACCAGATTGGCATCTTTGCACAGGATGAGTGGAAGGTTGCCTCAAATCTCAAATTAACCTACGGAATACGTGCCGATTATTTGAAATATGAGGATAACGTTATTACCAATAACGCAATTCTTGCTTTAGATTTCGGCGGTAAAAAGATCGATACCGGTTCATGGCCGACTGCAAAAGTCCAACTGTCGCCACGTGTTGGTTTTACCTGGGATGCATTTAAAGATCAGACTCTTAAGGTTCGCGGAGGTTCAGGATTATTTGCCGGAAGGTTGCCGCTGGTGTTCTTCACCAATATGCCGACCAACTCAGGAATGGTTCAGGGTAGTTATAAGGCAGTTACCACCTATAATCCCGATGGTTCCATAAAGAAAGCAGATCCTAAACTGGCTTTACTGGCCGGCAAAATGATTACCGATGTGAACCAGATGATTACTTTATTGGGCCTTCCTGATACCATTACTCCTGCTCAGGGGCTTTTGCCGAGCACAATCAATGGAATTGATCCGAACTTCAGAATGCCAAAAGTGTGGAAATCATCACTGGCTGTAGATTTTAAAGTTCCGGTTTCATTCCCAATGACCATAACCCTTGAAGGTATCTACATGAAAACCATCAACGGTGTCATGCTGCAAAACTACAACCTGAAGCAGCCCGACAGTACCTGGACCAGTTTCAGTGGCTCGGATGACAGGTACATTTACCCGAAAACCAATACCTACACCGCGAAGGATGCTTTTATTCTTGCCAATAACAGTGAGGGATGGGGCGCTATCGGTAACATCACCCTTACGGCAGAACCGATTAAGAATTTGAACATCATGGCTGCTTATACCGTAACCGAATCGAAGGAAATTTCAGGTATGCCGGGAAGCAACGCTTCATCTGCTTACAGCGGATTGTATGAAGTTAACGGACCGCAAATGCCCGTGATTCAGAGGTCGCAATATGTGGTACCGAACAAAGCAATTGCTTCTTTGTCGTACAAAATTCCTTACCTGAACAATCACATGACAACTACGATTGGTTTGTTCTATTCAGGATATGCACCTTACAGCTACAGCTTCACCTATAAAAACGATATGAACGGTGATGGCTACGCTACCGACCTGATTTACATACCGAAAGAAAAAGGTGACATTAAGTTTGCCAGCACAGCAGATGAAGATGCATTTTTCAAATTTATGGAACAGGATAAATATCTGTCGGCACATAAAGGAGAATATGCTGAAGCAAATTCTGTAGTGGCACCCTGGGTGAATCGTTTTGATTTGCGTTTTGTGCAGGATTTCAGAATTAAACTAGGAAAATCGACCCATACTGCAGAGTTCAGTTTAGACTTCCTGAACTTTGGTAACCTGATCAACAGTACATGGGGAGTCTACAAAAACATGTATTCCTCAAATTATGGTCAGATTTTAAAATACACCGGAAAAGATGCCAACAATGTTCCGACCTTCTCGATGGAAAAAGACAGTAAGGGTAATTATCTGACCCAAACTTTCTCTACTTATTCTAACTATAACCAGTGCTGGTTTTTACAGCTTGGTTTTCGCTACCTGTTTAACTAATTGCGCCCATTATTATCAAGGAGACCGCTCCGGGCAACCGGAGCGGTCTTTTTTATCAATATAAACGGTACTTTTGAGTATGAAAAAAGTTGCCAGACTGCTGATAGTAACCACTCTCGCTCTCTTCGTTACATTGGGCGTTAACTCTCAGACTTTTAAATCTGAGATCAGGGGGAAAGCTACCACCGGTGAAAGTTTGGCGCTGACCGGTGCGAAAGTGGTGGCCACACATGTTCCTTCCGGTTCATTATTTGCAGCCCTGACCGACAAGGATGGCGGCTTCAGATTGCCGGATCTCGATGCGGGAGGCCCCTATACCGTTACGGTAACGATGGCCGGTTATGCTTCGGTTACCAGGGAAGGCATTTACCTCACGCTCGGGCAATCGCTCACCCTGGATATCCCGATGAAAGCGCTCCTGGCGAAGCGGTCAAAAGTCATCAGGCGAAGTGCCGTGGTAGTGCTGTCGATGGATGGATTTCGCTGGGATTATCCGAAAATTTACCATACTCCAAACCTCGACAGGATGGCAAAATCGGGATGTAAAGCAGAATCACTTAAACCCAGCTACCCGAGCAAGACCTTTCCCAACCATTACGCCATTGCCACTGGTTTATACCCCGATCATAACGGTATTGTCAACAATAGTTTTTATGATCCGAAGCTCGACCGGACATTCCGTATGGGGGACCGTAAAGCGGTGGAGGATTCTATTTTCTGGGAAGGCGAAGCCATCTGGGAAACGGCTGAGGAGCAGGGAATCCGGACCGCGTCTTTTTATTGGGTGGGCAGTGAGAGCAACGAGCAATACCGTCCCGAAACAACAAAAACATACTCATCCGGAGTTCCATATGACCAACAGGTCGATACGGTTTTCAAGTGGCTTTCCCTGCCTGCCGACCAGAGACCCAGCCTTGTGATGTTCTATTTTGACGAGCCCGATAAAACCAGTCATGCCAGTGGTCCGGATTCTCCCGCAACCCAGGCTGTGGTTGAACGCCTCGATGACGTCGTTGGGTACCTCTTCGCCGGCCTGGCTAAAATCGAAAAGAAAAACGGTCTGGATATCGACCTGATCATTCTTTCCGATCATGGAATGGGATTGATACCTGAAAAGAACCAGATCATTCTTGAGGATATCATCGATCTGAAAAAGATTAAAAGGATTAACGGCGGCAATCCGGTGATAAACCTGGATCCGGAACCCGGCGCCTCCGATGAAGTATACAATAAGCTGAAATCAACCCCGCATCTGAAAGTCTGGAAGCGCGCGGAGTTGCCGGCTAAATATCATTACGGCTCCCACCCGCGCATCGGGGAAATTGTTGTGGAAGCCGACAGCTCTTACGGGCTGGAGATAAGGCGTAAGAATTCCTATAATCCGGGGACACACGGATACGACCCGGATAACCGCGACATGCATGGGATTTTTTACGCTATGGGGCCCTCGTTCAAGAAAGGGTATGTACAGCCGACCTTCGAAAATGTCAACATTTACGAGTTGCTGGCGCACCTGTTGGATATCAGGCCTGCAAAAACCGACGGTAACCTGAATGTGGTGAAGGGTATGCTGAAAGACAACTAGAAATCGCGGTTCAGGTCGAACACATTCTCCATTAACTGCCATTTAACTTCGGATGTACCCGGAAGGGCCTGCTGGAATTTCAACATCAGGGTAGCCCACTCAGGCTGCTGCTTCAGGGTCGACAGTTTATCCATCTGCTTTTTCCAGTCGAAATCAGGCGGAGTTTCCACGATCATAAACATCCGGGTACCGATGAGGTAAATCTGCATATCCAGGATTCCCACGTCTTTGATTCCTTTGGCTATCTCGGGCCAATGACCGGCCGGCGAGTGATAATGCTTGTACTGGCTGATCAGATCGGCATTGTCCTTGAGGTCGAGAGTCTGGCAGAATCTGCGGGTGGGCTTGTCGTAAACCGGCTCCGTATAGCCTGTTTTTGGCGTCTCTTTCTTGCCGGTGGGATTCAGCTGGAATACATTGTCCATCTGCATCCATTTCTCGCCTTTCTTATCGTAAGGAAGCAGTTGCTGGAACTGCCACACATAATCGCTCCATTCCGGCTGCCGCTCCAGTTTGCCCAGGCGAGCCATCTGCGTATCGTAATCCCAGTCGAGCGGCACCTCGAGGATCATGAACATCCTGGTGCCCCAGAGATAAATTTCCATGTCGCGGATACCTACTTCTTTGATTCCGCGGGGAATTTCCGGCCAGATGCCTTCCTTGGTATGAACATGCTTGTACTGGCGGATCAGGTCGGCATCGTTCCTGAGATCGAACGCCATGCAATAACGCTTTTGCATTTTGGAATGGTTTTGTGAAAATGACGGTACGGGCAAAACTGATAAGAATAGTAACAGTGCTGCTAATTTAATCAATTTCATGGTGGTCCTATTGAATGGTTATCCGTTCAGTTTGCACGCCGTCGCGGGTTTGGATGCGCACCTGATACACGCCTTTAGGCTGGTTTTCAAGATTTAACGACCTGACAATTAAATCGTTAAATGGTTTGATATTTTCTTCAAAAACAACCTGACCGGTCACGCTGATCACCTGAATGCCGATATTTCCCGGTTGAACGCCCGTAAGTTCGAGTTGAAATTTACCATGGGTCGGGTTGGGGAAGATGCGGCAGGCAACCAGGTTGTTCTGGTTGGCAATGCCCAGTGACTGAGCCTTGATCTGAATATCATCGATGGCGGCTCCTCCGAAAGAGGTTCCGTGATTCTCATATCTGAAAGCGATTTGCGTCGTTGTTTTCATGGCGGAGTCCGGCAGCACCAGACTATAGGTTTTCCATGCCCATTCCGTTTCACTCACGGGGTCCAGACTGGTCAAAACTTTCCAGGCACTGTCGCGGGCTACCCGGTAAACCACATTCAGCGTTCCGGCATCCGGCGAACGCAGGTAACTGTAATTGAACGAGAGGGCTGCGGGGGATCCTGCAAAGGAGGTGAGGTCGGCCACCGGTGAAATCAGGTCGTCGGTCACCTTATTGCCCACTGTGGCGTCGGTTCCGCGGATTCCGTAATAATGTCCGTAATTGCCTGCGATGCCCAATTCATTCAGGGTGCCGTATTTCCACCCGTTCACGGTTTTTGACGATCCCCAGCCGGCTGTTCCGGGCTCAAAATCCACCAGATAGGGGAACGTGACCGGATCGGCCAGGATTGCAGAGGCAGAATTGGAAGGTGCCGATGCGGTTGAACCCGCATACATGGCAACTACATAATAGGTATAGTCGGTATTAGCCTGAACCTGATCATCGGTATAGTAGGGGGAGGAACATACATCGTATTGTACGTTATTCCTGAAAATCCTGTAATTCGTGACGTACTGGGGATAATAGGGTGCGTTCCAGTAAAGGCTGATTTTATTCGTTTGGGTAACAGCGGTTAAGCTGGTTGCAGGCAGTATCGGATTGGATGAAGCCAACGGTGTTTCCCACAGTCCACGCCCGAAGGTTGACGCCCGAAGCCGGGATTTCGACCGGTCGAGATGGTTGTAATAGGCTTCCAGCTCACTCACTTCAACCGATACCGGCAGATTTTTGTTGTAGAATATCCAGTCGCTCATACCGGCATCCCTGAAATAGGCTCCCGCATCGGTGCCGACATATAATCCTTCCTCGCTCGATTCATCAAAAAAGAGGGTATTCATCGGAATATTGGGGAGCGACCCGCTGATGTCGGTCCAGGTTTCCCCTTTATCGGCCGATTTATACACTTTTCTGCCCAGGGTGATATAAACTGTCATCGGGTCGTACGGGTGGCATTCCAGGTCGGTTGGCGTGCCCTGAACCGGCAGGTTTGCCGAAAGGTCGAACCAAACCGGATTCGGCCTGGTGAAATCATCCGTCCTGAAAAGTCGCCTGTCCTGGCGCGAAGCATAGAGCATGGTCGGTATAGCCGGTGATTGTTCGAGAGCAACCATGAAAACGTCGTTGGATCCTGCCAGGTTATTGGAAATCTTTTTCCAGGAAATCGGCGTATTCTTAAGGTCATCGGTTATCCAGATATTTTTATAGCCGGCAATCATGACATTTCCATCATCCTGATGAACCAGGAAGGGAGTAACCCAGGGACCATCCTCATTGATGCCGCCAAAGCCTTTGCCCGCTACCTGCCGGCCGGTCCCATTGAAAATATTCTGGGTGATGGCACCATAGTACAGGGTTGTATAGGAATACAGGTAATCAGTCGGATCAATGGCCGATTCCATGCCGTCGCCGCCCCCGCTGGTATACCACTCCTTGCCTGTCCAGGTGGCGCTTCCGTTATCCTGGAATCCGGTAACGGTGAGGTAAGGATTGGTGACGCTGACACCGAGCCGGTAAATCTGACCGATGCCGAGGCCAACGGTGATCTCTTTCCAGGTAGTCCCCTTGTTGTCGGTATAATAAATTCCTCCGTCGTTTCCGGCATAAAGCCTCCTGTTCACCGGATTGATATACAAGGCATGCTGGTCGGCGTGAACCTCTGCAGCGCCGCTCCCGGTCCAGTGCCCGATAAGTTTCCAGTTTTTTCCGCTGTTATCGGATCTCCAAAGATTCACTCCGCCAACATAAACAATCTGAGAATTCTGGCCGTCAACGGCTACGCACAGGTCATACCAGGCCTGGCTTCCGTTGTCGCTTCCATCGGATGAATAGCCAAGAATATTTGGTGAGGAGGACTGGAGCGCAAACGTAAGGCCATCGTCTTGTGAAACCCAGCATCCGGCAAAAGGTCCGGCACTGCAAATGACATATACGATGTTGGGGGCCGCCGGTGTAACACCGATAACCATGCGTCCTTTGGTGAAAGCTCCTTCCGTACCGGTATTCTGGACCCAGGTTTCTCCACCATCTTCGGTCCGGTAAAATCCATTGGCACCAACGGATGTTGCATAAGCTACCGTTGAGCTGCCGGGCTTAAATTTGATATCCCTGAAATTGGCTCCCTGCGTGGCGAATTTCAGTGTCCAGGTGGCGCCTCCGTCAGTTGTTTTATAAATCGCAGGATTAGCGGCTGCCAGAATGAAATTCGGATCATTGTCGCAGCGTTCCATCATGCCCACTGTAACTTCCCCCATCCCGTTGTTGTACATCTGCCAGGTATGGCCCCCGTCGGTGCTGCGAATAACCCCGATGCCCCGTGCATCGCCATGGTCGCGGTCGCCGGTGCCAACGAGCAATTCATCTGGTTTTGCGGGATGTATGAGGATAGAAGAAGCGCCCAGCGACGGTAATCCGTCGGTGAGCACCACCCAATGATTTCCCCCGTCGGTGGTTTTCCATAACCCGCCCGCAGGAGAGCCCACATAAACAACGCTTGTATCCACAGGGGAGCAGGCAATGGCATTCAAACGCCCCAGCCCTACATAGCCACCCACATCGACCCTGGTTTTTGGTCCCAGTTCCAGCCAGTCAGAATTCCCCGACTTGAGTCTTGATCCTTCCGGCTGTTCGGCGGCGAATTTCTGGTATTCATTGTAAATCCAACCCCCGGCCGGAAATGACCCATCCGGGTTCACGCGGTTTTGCCAGTAATATTCCCACCGCTTGAAGGGCTTATATCCATCGCCCCGGTGAGTGGGCCGGTTTTCCCAATATTGATAAAAAGCACGCTGAACTTCGAAGAAATTGGCTTTCGGATCCTGCATCATTTCAACCCAGCGGGGCTGGGCGGAATAATCAGTGTAAACCGGGTCCTTCTGGCTCTGCGGGTAGGCCGCAGAACCAAGAGCGATCCCAATTATCAGGATACGCAGGAATCGCGAAAGCCATTTTTTCATATCTGTATCTGCTTACTGAATCGTAATTTTTTGCTTCCATTCCGAGTCTTTCGACCGGATGACAAGCTGGTAAATGCCTTTGGCCTGGTTGCTCATGTCGAGCTTTTCTGCCATGCTGCCTGAATAGTTGCCGATGGTTTTATCGATGACCACCTGGCCATCGAGGTTGATCACCTTAATGCTAACGTCACCTGACATTCCCGAAGGAAGATCTATGGTGAACCTGCCCTGGCTTGGGTTCGGGAATACCCTTACCGACATCGGATTAACTATTGATTTGGCTGAGGTTGTATTCAGGAATAATTCCACATCGTCCAACGCAGCACCCCAGGCAAACTGGTTTGAATTGTCGTAGTAAAAACCAAACTGTGCGTTGGCCGTAAGGGCTTTGGCAGGCAGGTCGATCTGGGTGGTATCCCACAACCAGGTTGTTGTACTCGGCGGCTTCAGGTCGACGAGCTTAACCCAGGCACTGTCGGGATCAACGCGGTAATTCACGTTGAACTTGTCGTAGGTGCGGTACTTGCGCATCGTATAGGCAAATTTCAGCGTAATGGTTTTGTCCGTGTAGCTGCTCAGGTCGATAGTAGGAGTAACCAGATAATCCTTGACGTTTATCCCATTGCCTGCAGCAGCACTGTTTGCGGCGAAGAAATGCCCTTCCCGGCCGGTAATCGACAGGGTTTCCGGTGTACCCCAACGCCATCCTTCCATCGTATACTTGGCGGTCCATCCGGCAGTTCCGTTTTCAAACGGCTGACTGTACGGCAGTTTAATTTCCGAGAGGATGGTGGCAGAAGCTTCATTGGTAGGAGTCGATTCGGTACCGTTATTGTATTGTGCTGTAACCTTATAGGTATAGGTTATGTCGCGTTCGGTTTTGGTATCGGTCCAGGTGTTCCCGCTGACCATCTCAACAAATCGGTTGTCTCGGTAAACATTGTAGCCCTGCAGATTGGTCTCGTAAAATGCTGACTTCCAGTTTAGTTCAACCTCAGCATCCGTAACGGTGGCTGTCAATAATGACGGAGGAAGAATCGTGCTTGTTTCAGCAAGCTTGGTTTCCCAAACGCCCCGGCCGAATGTTGCGGCCCTGATGACGGAGTTATTGCGATTTCGAATATCCTGATATATCTCGAGTTCATTAACTCCAACTGAAACCGGGAAACCGGTTCCATATTTAACCCAATCGCCGCCATCGGTATCCTTATAATAAATGCCAGCATCGGTTCCCACATAAAGCCCTTCGATGCTGGACCTATCAAAAACGATAGTTTTCATCGGGATGTTCGGAAGATTGCCCGAAATATTGACCCAACTGCTGCCTTTATTAATTGACTTGTAAACTCTGTTGCTCAAAATTATATAAACAACACTTGCATCATATGGACTGCATTCGATATCTGACGGAGCCGCATTAACAGGAAGATTCGCACTAATATCTATCCATACCGGAGTGTTTGCCAACAAAGTTTCCGTCCGGAAAAATTTGCGGTCATCCCATCGTGCTGCAAACAAAAGGTTAAAATCAATCGGAGATTGTTTAAGGTCCGAAAAATTCAAATCGTTTCTACCACCTAGATTATCAGATATTTTTTTCCAGGTTATAGTCCCGTTTGATTTAATATTTCTGCTAATCCAGATATTTTTATAACCAATAACCATGGTATTTCCATCACCACCACCTATGATGAATGGCGTAACCCACGCACCATCCTCAGTGATCCCGTTAGTTCCCTTGCCTGCGATTGTTCTTGTTGTATCCTTGCCGATATGGCGATTGATTCGACCATAATATATTGTCGTGTAGGAGTATTTTGGATCTACCGGATCGACTGCACATTCCATTCCATCTCCGCCATCGGAACTATACCAATTGGTACCGATCCAGGTTGCAGTGCCATTATCCTGAAATCCGGCAACCATTTTCTTGCTATCAGTATTGCTTAATCCAATCTTATAGAGCTGGCCTATCCCCAACCCTTCACTGATCTCTGTCCAATTGCTGCCCTGATTCGCGGTGAAATAAACTCCTCCATCATTACCGGCATAGAGCCTGTTGTTCAGCGGATTGTAATCCAAAGTGTGCTGGTCAGCATGTACTTCATTAGTGCGGTCGCCCCACCAGTGCGAAACGATCTGCCATGTTTTGGCACCGTCGACTGATTTCCAGAGGTTGATTCCACCGATAAATACCACTAACGGATTAAATGGATCGACGTGAATATCCAGGTCATACCCCGCCTGACTTTTATCGTCGGAGCCATCATAGGCATATCCAAGTATATTAGGGGAGGTCGACTGGGTTGTAAAGGTTGTGCCGAAGTTGCGCGAAATAAAGCACCCCTGATATTGTGACCCACCTCCAAGAATATAAACAAGACTATCGTTTGCCGGAGTTACTCCTATCACCATACGATTTTTAGTCAGGACTGCATCAGTACCGTTAACCTGAATCCACGTTTCCCCTCCATCTTCGCTGCGCAAAAAGCCATAAGTCCCGCTTGAATTTGTGGCAACAAATGTTGTATAGGCTATACTGGCACTACCGGGTTTAATTTTGACATCTTTAAAATGTGTATTTGGTTTGGAGGTCTTCAGAATCCAGTTAATTCCACCATCTGTTGTTTTGAAAATTCCACCACTTGTTGCTGCCAAAATAATATTTGGGTTGGATTGCATCGCTGCAAACATACCAACCGTAACATTTCCCATTCCCGTGTTGGAGGGTGCCCATGTGAGACCACCGTCGGAGCTGCTGAATACTCCCATTCCAGGTGCATCGCCGCCATCGCGGTCACCGGTACCTATCAGCATTTTGTTCGGATCGGTTTTGTTAATGAAAATGGCTGAAACCCCAAGCGTTGGCAATATATCCGTGTTTGAAGTCCAGGTTGCCCCACCATTATGGGTAACCCACAGGCCACCTTTAGGCGCTCCAGCATATAATGTTTCAGGATCTGTAGGATGGAAGGCAATTGCGTTAACGCGTCCAATTCCATTATAACCACCTATATCCATGCGTGTTTTCGGACCCATCTCCGACCATACGGCCTGGCCTGTTTTCAGCCTCGCTTGTTCAGGGTGGTCCTGAACATATTTATTGTATTCCCGGAAGGTCTTGTCGGGTTCCGGAAAGGTGCCATCCGGATTAA
Organism: uncultured Porphyromonadaceae bacterium; assembly: GCA_964355105.1. Lineage (GTDB taxonomy): Bacteria > Bacteroidota > Bacteroidia > Bacteroidales > UBA12481 > UBA12481. Next base: position 91,920 of record CAYHCO010000003.1, on the reverse strand, counting down.
CCCTGGTTTGCCAGTAATACTCCCAGCGCTTGAACGGCTTGTAACCATCACCCCTGGTTGTCGTCCGGTCTTTCCAGTAGGTATAGAATGCTTTCTGGGTCTCAAAGAAATTGCCGTTCGGATCCTGCATCATTTCCATCCAGTAAGGGTATGATGCATAATCAGGGTTGGCAGTGTTACTCCGGTTTTGGGCATGAGCCGCAGTGCCAAATAAAATTGACATGAACAGGATAATCAGAGCGCGGGAAAGATTTGTTTTCATTTTGAATAAAAAGCTACTGTACGGTGATTTTTTGCTTCCATTCTGAATTGTTGGCCCTGATGGTCAACTGGTAGATTCCTTTGGCAAGCGTATTCATCTCAATCCGTTCAATGAGAGTACCTGAATTTTTTTCGATTAATTTTTCCATGACCACCTGGCCATTGATATTAACCATTCGGATATTGATTTTTCCTGACAATCCGGATGAAAGTTCGATATTAAAAGCTCCTGAGTTGGGATTAGGAAAGACCCTTACCTCCAATGGATTTGTGAGATCCTTGGCAGAAGTGGTATTCAGGAAAAGTTCCACATCATCAACTGCGGCACCCCAGGCAAACTGATTGCTGTTGTCGTAATAAAAACCAATTTGTGCTGTTTGAGTAAGTGCTCTTTCCGGCAGGTTGACCTGGGTAGTATCCCACAGCCATGTTGTTGTGCTTGGCGGTTTCAGATCTGAGAGTTTAATCCAGGCACTGTCCGGGGAAGCTCGATAATGTGCGCTGAACTTGTCGTAGGTGCGGTATTTTCGCATCGAATAGGCGAATTTCAGCGTGATGGTTTTGCCCGTATAACTGCTAAGGTCGATCGGCGGGGTAACCAGGTAATCTTTTACATTAACACCGTTGCCGGCAGCAGCACTGTTGGCTGCAAAGAAATGCCCGTCGCGGCCGGTTACGGAAAGGGTTTCCGAATTTCCCCAGCGCCAACCTTCCATGCTAAACTTGGCCGACCAGCCTGCAGATCCATTCTCAAAAAGCTGGAGGTAGGGAAGCACAATTTCGGATAATATAGTTGCGAAAGTTTCATTAGTCGGAGCCGATTCCGTTCCGTTGGTGTATTGTGCAGTAACCTTGTAGGTGTAAGTTATATCAGGTTCGGTATTGAGGTCGGTAAATGATGTTCCGTTAACCATTTCCAAAAATGTGCCGTTCCGGTAAACCCGGTAGCCTTGCACCGTAGCTTCATAAAATGGTGGATTCCAGACAAGTTCAATCGAATTATCCACTACAGCAGCGGTTAATTGAAATGGTGGCAGTATTGCGCTGGTGCTGGCAAGTGGAATTTCCCAAACACCCCTGCCAAATGTTGAAACTCTTAAGCGGGAATCAGAACGTCGCCGGGAATCATGAAAAATCTCGATTTCCGAAACACTTACCGTTCCCGGAAGGCCCGTACCGTATTTTACCCAATCCGCCATATCCGAATCTTTGTTATAAACTCCGGCATCGGTGCCAACATACAGCCCTTCGTTGCTCGATCTGTCGTACACGAGTGTGTTCAGACTGATATTAGGCAGGCTTCCCGTGATGTTTACCCATGTTCCGCCCTTATTGGTTGATTTATATACCTTGTTAGCCAGTGTTATGTAAATAATGTTCGCATCGAACGGATTGCATTCCATATCAGTGGGCACGCCATTTACCGGAAGCGAAGAGCTGATATCGGTCCAGGTTACCGTTGATGAGAGCAGATTTTCGGTCCGGTATAATTTTCCTTCATCCCAACGACCCGCAAACAAAAGGTTGCCATCAACAGGAGAACTTTCCAGAACACTGAAATTTACGTCATTACGACCGTTCAGCCCATTTGTTATTTTAGTCCAGGTAATGGTTCCGGTTGATTTTGCATTTCTGGTGATCCAGATGTTCTTGTACCCGATCACAATAATATTTGGATCAGTTTCGCTGACCAGGAAAGGGGTAACCCAGGCACCTTCTTCGGTAATGCCATTGTTTCCCTTTGAAGCAAGAACGCGATTAAAGGAATTATCAAGGCTTCGATAAAGAGGACCATTTTGGGAGGTAGAATAACTGTAACGCGCATCACGCGGATCCACAGCGCATTCCATGCCATCTCCACCGGTAGTGTTGAGCCAGCTGGTTCCGGTCCAGGTTGCGCTACCGTTATCCTGGAATCCGCTCAGTGTTTTAACCGGATCGGTGTTACTCACCCCTAATTTGTAAATCTGTCCGATTCCCAGACCTGCACTGATTTCTGTCCAAACCAGTCCTTTGTTATCAGAGTAATACAGCCCCCCGTCGTTGCCGGCGTAGAGTCTCTTGTTCAGTGGATTATGAAAAAAAGTGTGCTGGTCAACATGAACATTTGCATTGGTTCCTGAACGGTCCATAACATACAACCAGGTTTTACCTCCATCATCGGATCTCCAGAGGTTAATGCCACCAACAAAAACTTGCTGGGTATTAATCGGATCAACAATAAGTGACATGTCATACCAGGCCTGGCTTCCGGTGTCGCTTCCATCCCTCGCCCAGCCAAAAATATTGGGAGAATTGGACTGCAGGACAAAAGTTTTTCCGTCGTCCTGCGATAGGAAGCAACCCGCGTATTTTCCGTTGTCACAAACCAGGTATACCAGGTTATTTGCACCCTTGGTAACCCCGATTACCATTCTGCCTGAGTTAGGCAAAATGGATGAAGTAACCTTAGTCCAGGTTTCACCTGCATCTTCGCTTCGGTAAAAGCCAAAGGTGCTGGAAGTGGTCGTTGTTGCATAGGCTACATTGGAATTACCCGGCTTAAAGGTAATATCCTTAAAAACGGAACCGGATTTCTGCGCCCAATGCGCCCCGCCGTCGGTGGTCTTAAAGATACCACCCGTGGTGGCAGCCAGGATGAAATCAGGATCGGCCTCGCTTCTGACCATCATACAAACCGTCTGGTTCCCCATTCCACCATTGTAAATTTCCCAGGTTGTTCCACCGTCGATGCTGCGTATAACTCCTATACCGGCTGCATCCCCATGGTCGCGATCACCCGTTCCAACGAGGATTTCATTTGGCCGGGTCGGGTGTATCAGGATGGCCGATACCCCCAATGTTGGGAGCTGGTCGGAAAGAACCGTCCAGTTTTTTCCGCTATCGGTGGATTTCCAGAGTCCACCAGACGGAGAGCCTGTATAAATGATGCTTGTATCTGATGGATGGCAGGCAATGGCGTTGATCCGTCCAACTCCTGCATCAGTCCGGGATTTAGGTCCCAGTTCCCTCCATACTGCCTGCCCGGTTTTAAGCCTGGCCTGGTCGGGGTGGTCCTGGACATATTTATTGTATTCCCGATAAACCTTGTCGGGTGCCGGAAAAGAACCGTCGGTATTAACCCTGGTTTGCCAATAATATTCCCAGCGCCTGAATGGCTTATATCCTGAACCCTTCGTTACCTCGCGTCCTTCCCAATATATATTGAATGCCTTCTGGGTCTCAAAGAAATTTCCGTTTGGATCCTGCATCATTTCAATCCAATAGGGATAGGATGCATAATCTTTAACCGCTCCGGTACCATTATTTTGGGCTTTGGCAATGGTTCCAAAGGCCATCAGCATTACTGCCAATAGCAGTGTCAAAGTCTTGTTTTTCATTACTGTTAATTATAAAACACTTGCCAAATAATAAGCAAGTTTATGAAAAAAAGTTCTAAAAAGGGGTTTGGAGGTTAATATTCATTACCGACTCTGGCAACCTCATACAGTGGGACCAGTTCTTTTACCTGCTTGGTCTTCTTTTTATATCGTCAATCTTGATCGGGTCTTGTCTGGTATCAAATAAGTCGGTTATCAACACGACATCCTCAATAATTCTGTAGACGATTTTGTAATTGCCTGAGACTAAATATCTATGTCCCTCACCCAGGTGCATCAGGGAGGCTTCAACTTGTCCAGACAATGGATGATTTTCGAGTTGCTTAGTGGTTTCGAATATCTTGTTTCGCAGGTTCCGTGCAATATTTTCACCCGCTGCTTCCTTATGATAAGAGAAAACGTCTTTCAGGTTGGCCGAAGCAAAGTCAGACCAAACAATTTTCATCTTGTTTACCACGTTTCAGATTCAACTTCAAGTTGGTCTTGCGTTTTAAATCTGCCTCCGAGATAATCTTTATTTGAACGTTGAGCCCTCTCCACTATCTGTTTTTGAGTCAGCGGTTTAATCCTCAATTCTTGCTGTTGGCTCTTAATTATCGTTGCTTCTATTTGGCTAAAAAGCTTTTCATCCTGTAAATCAATCAGGTATCCAATCGCTTTTAATTTTCTAGTTTGAAAGTTCATACTTTCTTCTTTTTTACAAAGCTAGCACATCCAAATCAAAAACGTATCATTCGCAAGAGTGTTTTCCATTACTCGCGGGTAAAGTTGGCAGTCATAAAAAAAGGCCCGGCAATTTGCCGGGCCTTGTAGCCCCGACAGGACTCGAACCTGTATCTATAGTTCCGGAAACTACTATTCTATCCCTTGAACTACGGAGCCCAAATGTTTTAAAAACCAGCCTTCTGCGTAGCCCCACCAGGACTCGAACCTGAATTTAAAGTTTAGGAAACTTCCGTTCTATCCCTTGAACTATGAGGCCAATATTCAGGGTGCAAAGGTAAAAAAAAATGATTCACTTGAAACGCTCCGTTCTTTCCCTGACAATGGCTTGATAGGCTTCCTGAATTACGAACCCGATGTCTGTTTCTTCAGGACGGCACCCACTTCATACCCGAAGAGTTGCAGAACCTGGTTTACTTTATCCAACCGCAAAGTTTGTTTCCCCTGTTCCAGCTCACGAATGAAGCGCAAGCCGACACCGGCTTTTTCGGCTAGCTCAGGCTGTGTCAACTGCACCGCTTTTCGCTTCTCTCTGATAAAATCAGATAAATTCATTTTTATACCCTTTAGGGTACAAAAATAATGATTTCAATTCTATTTATACCCTAACGGGTGTGTTTTTTTGATTTAATAGTTAAATTATACCCCATCGGGTGTAATTGCTAGAATACAACCGTATCTATACCCGATGGGGTATCATATACAGTCGATACAATTTCCTGCAATGATCTACATATTCCTCCTGCCCCAGTCACCCACCCAGAACTCAAAGCCTTTAAAGTCGAGAGCCGCCCCGTCGGGTAGGCCCAAAAACGGATCGTAATAAAAGGTTCCCGGCAGGATTTCGCCGGTTTTACTGACATGAATGAGTTTATGAGGACTGGCGTTTAAAATCCACAAGCTGTTGTCTCTTGGGTCATAGAGTAAGCCCCTGGGTTCGTCGGATCTGACCAGATGAACATCAAAGCCTGAGCCCAGTCTTTCACCGGTTAGCGAATAATGCCATAACATGTGCTTGTTTGATTCCATCAACCATAATGTTCTGTCTGTAGGATCATAAGCCATTCCAAAAATTCCGGTCAGGTCTTTTGTTTGAAATCCATCACCTAAATCATGCCCGTTTTTGTCGAAGTGTATAACAGCAAATCCATTCCTGTAGCAGTTTGACATCCACAGGGTATTGTCATGGCTCGAACAGGTAATAGCTTCAACTTCCACATCTTTTTCCGTAACAAAGCCTCCGGGCAGAATTTCCCCGGTCCGGCTCCGGTGTTCTATGGAATCGGCCTTGCCGAATTTCATCTTCACGAGCCAAAAGGAATCATCCGAGGGATCATAGGTAATATCCGATAGGGTTTCTGCTCCTTTCCATTGGTGATTTGTCCTGACCGGCGCAATGGGTTTTAAATCCGAATATGCCGGATATTTGGGACGGAATCTGATTTTTTTTGTCTTTTCCCCGGGTTTGTCAAAATGGACAATCCGGATAATTGGTGATTTTGGGCTGGAGGTGGCAATAACGGTTTTGAGTTTATCAACATAGCGACTGTTTCTGAGGGGGGATGCTTTTGAGGTATCCGATTCGATTTGTTTTTTCCATCTCTCCGGATTAACACTTGTGATTTCAACCCCATTGGAATATTGGTAATAGGTACTTCCTAATCCGTCGAGATCATCTATAAACCCATGATAATAGGCTGACGAGTCCGGATTGTTTGTTAATCTATCCGTTACAAAAGACTGGCCGGTACCTTTATTTAGAATCAAAGTTTGATATTCATAATCAGCCCCGTCTTTTCTCATGGGCCCTGACAGATCAAGGATATAAAAATCCCTGGTTTCAACCATTGAATTAACCTGGATGGAACTGTCCATCATTGCACTGTAGTTGGTGAACCATTTATAGGAGGGTTTTAATTTTCCCAGGTTCAATGAGAATATTGGCTTGAGCCGGTGATCGGGTAAAATCTCGTACAAAGTATCCTGATCAGCCAATTGTAAATAGATTTTATCTTGAGTCTGTAAGAATAGGTCAGAAGGTAATCTGGCAGGTCTGCCTGTCTGAAATGGACTTAAGCCGGCAGTCTTTACCCGGAAGATGCTGTCTGTTAATTCGATATTAGGCGTAGAGATAAAGATCAGGTTCCCGTCCTCTTTCATATCTGTCCGCGATCTGAGTACAGCTATCTGCTCGTTGTCAAGAAAGAAGAACTGAGACCTCTTCCAGGGCATTGTGAAATTTCGCAGGAAATCACCATTGATATCGTAAAGATTTATCCCAGAACCCCTGGCGAGGAGCAAATGCTTTTCATCCGGACTTAAATCCATTGAAACCAACGGATAGGGTCTGATGGGTTCCAGGTCAGATACAGGTGAAGTCTCATCAAATGCATGAATGAAGTTTCCCTTCCGGTCAAAAATGAATATCCTTTCCAAGTTTGCCAGGCGAAAAACGATCACCTGGTTGCCAACGATTAAATTACGGGGGCCTACCCCTATATTTGAATCTACCAGGCTTTCCGGAAATTTCAGCTCCACATATTCTACCTCCTCCACAATTTCGCTCAGCTTCATCGGCCTTTTATCAGTCAGCGCCTGCTGATAATCAATTACCGGAACAGATTTCAGTTTCTGGGCTGAGGCGGAAATAACGCATCCCAGTAATATGAGTCCGATTACATGCTTCTTCATAGCGGTAGTAGTGTCAGGGTTGAATTTAAAACGATTGACATCCTTGGGGGAATAAGGTTCTTCGTAAAATTAATCATGAAAATTTAAAGTTGAAATGAAAATCTTCCTGAATAAATCCTGGCCGCGAAGCTCAAGAGAACCCAAAATCAGTCGAACAGCGCGTGTAAAACCTTGTGCGACTTGATCTCGCCAAGCCCTTCAAGATGATGGTAGTAATAGCGAAGGATGCCGTCGAGGAGCTCAACGCGCTTGTGCCGGTCGATAACGATGCCCGACAATTCGGAGGCCGGACAGGAAAGAAAGCGGATCAGCAGGGAGGTGAGATCAGGCGTGAGATGCGAGCCGTGAAGGGGCGGGGAGGTGCTGAAAGTGCCCAGGGTCAGGTCGAACCATAATTCCTCGCCGGAGGGGGGAATGCCCGGATTGAATCCAAGATGGCGGGAGAGCCGCAAAAGAAAATAGAGGTGAAAATTTCCAATGCCCTGGTCGGAAACATCAAGAAGCTGAATATGGTTGCTGAGGAAATCGAACAGTTCCTCGTTGGGTTCCTCCTCACGCAGCGCCTTGTTCAGCACATCGGCAAGGAACAGGGCTACCGAACTTTTTACCGGATCACCCGTCAGGTGCATGAACGGACTGTGGTTCCTCACTTCCTTGATATTCTGAAGATCCCGGTTGGGCTTGAAGTAAAGGTCGATTTCCAGAATGGTTAGTGGCTGAAAAAGATGGGCCTTCCTGCTCTTTGAGGATGATCGTGCTCCGGGGACCATGATACCCATCCGGCCCCAGCGCCGCGTATACAGGTGAACGATCAGGCTTGTTTCCCCGTACTTGATCTGTTTGAGAACAATGCCGAGGGTCTTTTCTATCATGACTATCTGACGATCAGGATCTTGGTAACTGCCTTGGCGGATTTGTCGGCCGTGGCTGCAAAAACCAGGTAAACGCCCGACACCACAGGCTGACCGGATCGCTCCCGCCCATCCCAAGTTATCTGCCCGCCCAGGCTCTCGCCCTCAAATACCAGGTTGCCGGTGAGATCGGTTATCCTCACCGATGACTCAGCCGGAACACCTTTTACCGTGATCAGTCCGGTATAACCGGGCCGAACCGGGTTGGGAAATGCGTAAACCGGACCGGCATACAAATCTTCCCGGGTGGCCGCTCCGCGATAAGAGATGACCCCTCCTTCAGTACCGAAATACACCTCACCCGATTCCTGGTCGATGACAATGGAGGAGATCTCATTTGATAGCAGAGGTGAATTGGTCATGTTAAAGTTCTGAATCATCTCCGTGCCATCCGGATTGGTAAGAAATACCCCTGAATTTCTGGTGCCGAACCATTTCCGGTTGGCCCCGTCAACCGCAATGGCAGTGACAATATCAGTCGAAAGCAGACCGTGATAAAGCGAATCGCCCTGGTTCACGCTCGGCTGGGATGCGTAAAAATCGGAGGAGGTAAAAACTGCCGACGGCTGGTAATAAACCACCGCCCCGGAACTGGTGCCCAACCAGAGACGCCCGTCGAGATCAACCGCCATGGAATAAATATCGTTGAGTATCTTGATGGTATTCTTCGGTGGAAACGATACTCTCAGCGGCATCCGCACCTGCTTGTCGTCGGTCTCGTCATCGATATCCTTGCCGTTGTAAAAGGCGAACAACCCGTTGCCCCTGGGCAGAAGAATCCATTTGACATCACCCGGAGTAACCACGATAGGTCCCGTAAAAGCATCTCCTAAAAATTGGCCGTACGAAAAGCTCTTCCAGGTGCCGTCCTTCTTTTTTAATACCGATACAGGAGAGGGCACACTCGAATTGGTTACCCAGAGATTGTTTTTGGAATCGAATGCCAGACCGCCAATCCTGATATACGGAGTACCCGGAAAGATGCTCGTGAGCGCCCCGTCGGTATTGGTATCATTGTGAATACCCATGTATTTTCCATCCTTGAATTCGAGAACACCGTAGCCCCAGGAAGCAGCATAAACATGTTTGGGATCGGTGGGATCAACAGCCAGCCTGACCACATCGCGGATCAATTTCAATTCGGGTACCGTCATTGGGTTGTAAGCAGTCCAGGTGCCGCCCAGCCTGGCCGATACGCCGCTGATGTTCCAGATATTGTTCCACGACCCGTCGTAAGCGCCCCCCGCAATCCACAGGTCCCCGTCGGCAACGGCCATGTCGAAGGTCTTGCGGTCCCAGGGTCCGGGCGGACGGACCTTTTCAAACTTTATGTAATCGGTTGTGTAAAGCAGACCGTTATCGCGGTCGGCAACCCAGGCTTTTCCCTGCTCATCGAGCAGAAAATCGCTCGGATTCATGAAATCCTCCCCGTAGCTTTCAAAATGATGCTGAAGCACGCCTGCCTCATCCATCAGGTTGATCTGGTAATTGCTCACCACGGCGATAAGACCGTTGAAGTAGCGAATACGCCGGATATCATTGTAATATTTTGGAAACCGGCTCCAGGTCTGACCGTTATAGGAAAAAATGGAATCCGCCCCGCCGGAGCTGCTCAGGCGTGAAGCCCACAGGGTGCCATCGTGATAGGCGAGATGGTTGAAAGTTGCGGTGGCGCCAGGCAGGCCGGCAACTCGTTTCCACGACTGGTAATTTTCGAGCTGCGGATCATTGATATTGGCTTTGTAAATGCCCTTTTCGGTTGCCGCATAGATGGAATCGGAATTGAAAACGGCCGTTTCGAATATTTCCAGATGTGATCCGTTCGGTCCGATATAATAGGTGGAGGCGATTTCATCGCGGTTGAGGTTCAGCCTGATGATGCCAAATCCGCAGGAAAGCAGCGCATCATCGCCCTGCACCAGAATACTGTTGATACTCTTGCTCCCGGTCATCGATTTTTGCTTGATATCCGGAATATTGATGATGGAATTGTTCCTCAGCAGGTCGATATTTGAATTTGCATAGGCGATGATCAGCACATCATGGTCGGGACTGTAGGCCAAACTGGCAATTTCCAGGTCGCTCAGACCATTGATCTTCGACCATTTGCTGATCTCGGCGGTGGCTGGATTGTACGAAAACAGCCCGGCCCGTGTGGCACAATAGATTATGCCCTTCGCCTCAACCAGACTGATAGCCTGGCTGAACGACAGCTGGTCCTGCCATTCGCCTACCCTTGCCTGCGGCAAGGCTGTAGCCCCCAGCAGCATAAATACCAATCCCCAAAAAAACCTTTGCATAATCACATTTCCAATCCTCCGGTTAAAACCGGAGGCTATTAATATCGGTTTTCAATTAGCAAATTATCAAATTATCGAATTGTCGAATTATCGAATTATCGAATTGTCAAATTAAAAACGCCCGCCCGTCGGTTTTATTACCCCTCTTTTGTATTCCGCGCGAGAAACTCTTTCAGCCTCTGAGTCGCCCGTCCCCGGTGTGAGATCGCGTTTTTTTCTTCAGCGCTCATCTCGGCAAAGGTTTTTTCCGATTCCAGCGGCCTGAAAACGGGATCATAGCCGAAACCGTCACTGCCCCTCCATTCGGTCAGGATCTCCCCATCTACATGACCTTCAAATAGATAGTCCTTATTATCAAGGATAAGCGCGATAACCGTTCTGAACCTGGCCGTGCGGTTGCCCTCGCCGTTCATGGCCGCCAGCAGCTTGTTGACATTATCCGCATACGTGGCATCTTCCCCTGCATAACGCGCCGAATACACTCCCGGCGCACCATCCAGGGCATCAACCTCCAGACCGGTATCATCGGCAAAGCAATCCACGCCGTACCGGTCGTGAATATGCCTGGCCTTCAGGAGGGCGTTGCCTTCCAGGTCGGGAGCCGTTTCCTCAATATCTTCGTTGAAACCGATATCGGCCAGACTCCGTATGGTGCAGTACTGACCGATGATCTGCCTGATCTCCGACAGCTTATGTTTGTTGTTCGTAACGAAAACGAGTTCCTTCATCATGTAACAGGCGGATCAAATGAGTATTATCAGCTTTTAGGTGGCACAATTTTAGTACTTTTGATGATTCCAAAAAATTAACAGATCAATATTATCATGGAAACGCTCGATTGGAAATCACTCCCGTTCGGTTATATCAAAACCGATTACAATGTACGCTGTTATTATCGCAACGGGAAGTGGGGCGAGCTCGAAATTTCCTCATCAGAGTATATTAACCTCCATATGGCTGCCACCGCGCTCCATTACGGGCAGGAAGCTTTTGAGGGAATGAAGGCTTTTATGGGAAAAGACGGCAATATCAGGCTTTTCCGCTGGGATGAGAACAGTCTGCGGATGAAGAAATCAGCCGAAGGGATCATGCTGGCCGAAGTGCCCGACAGCCTTTTTCATGAGGCTATTGTAACCTGTATCAAGATGAACAAGCGCTTTGTTCCGCCGTACGGTTCCGGTGCATCACTGTATATCAGGCCTTTGCTCATCGGTTCCGGTGCCCAGGTTGGCGTTAAGGCAGCTTCGGAATATCTGTTCATGGTTTTCATTACTCCCGTAGGACCCTATTTCAAAGAAGGATTCAAGCCGGTCGACATGATGATCACCCGCACTTTCGACCGTGCCGCACCGCTTGGCACCGGTCACATCAAGGTGGGAGGCAATTACGCTGCCAGTCTGCGTGCTCTCGATGTTGCCCACCAAAAAGGATTCGCTTCGGCCCTTTTCCTCGACGCAAAAGAAAAGAAATATATCGATGAGGCCGGACCGGCCAATTTCTTCGGTATTAAGAATAATACCTATATCACTCCGCAATCACATTCCATTCTGCCCAGCATCACCAATAAATGTCTGCAGCAGATCGCTGCCGACATGGGCCTGAAAGTTGAAATCAGGCCGGTTGATGTTGAAGAGCTCGGTAGTTTTGAAGAGATCGGCGCCTGCGGTACCGCTGCCGTCATCAGCCCCGTTCGCTCCATTGTGGACGAAGCCACCGGTACAACCTACCAGGTTTGCAAGGATAACGAGCCGGGCCCGATATCGAAAAAGCTGTATGAAAAGCTTACCGGCATACAAACAGGCGACCTGCCTGATCCGTATGGCTGGATAGAGTTCGTTTAAAGCTGACAGGTTTTTAAAACCTGTCAGCTTTAACTAAGGCAGAAGGCAGAAGGCAGAAATTGGGAATAAGAAATAAGTTTTAAGAAAGAAGGCCGTCGGGAAACTGGCGGCCTTCTTCATTAAGGACCTCTACATCTTAGAGTTACAATAAGCAGCCCTACGTAGATCACCCTTTCCCTTCTTCTTGATACCTATGCCTAATTTCTGCCTTCTGCCCTTTAAAGCCCCCAGGCTGAAGCCTGGGGTTAGTCAGATACCCTCCTCCGGGTCCTTCTGATTAACCCCAGACTTCAGTCTGGGGGCTTTATGCAAAAATAATAATACTGATAATCAGTACCTTAACAGAATAACATAAAAATATCCAGTACTATGTGATACAAGATACTGAAATTATAACATATCTTTGCATAGGAAATAACAATGTTAAAGCAAGTATTCTGAACAATTAAACTAGTGTGTTATGAAAAGGACTATTCAAATCAACCTGGCAGGCACAATCTTCAATATCGATGATGATGCCTACGAAATTCTGAGAGACTATCTTAATGCCGTTGAACGGCAGTTCATGTCGAGCGTTGAAGGCCGCGAAGTCATCAACGATCTCGAGATGCGCATGTCGGAACTTTTTACCGAGCGCCTGAAACCTTTGCGTCAGGTAATCGCTGCCGACGATGTACGGGAAGTGCTTAAAGTGTTGGGTGCACCCGAAGATATCGGCGGTCGCCGTGAAACCGGCTCGCACTATTCACAAAACTATTCCGGTCACTACCGCGACAGCCGCAGGTCGCGCAGGATGTACCGCGATGGTCAGGACAAATCAATCGGCGGCGTATGCTCCGGCCTGGCCTACTATTTCAATACCGATCCGCTCCTGCTCCGCATACTTTTTGTCATCGGACTGTTCATGGGCTTCGGGTTCCTCCTTTACCTCATTCTCTGGATCGCCTTGCCGGCAGCCAATTCACCGGAACAGATCAGGGAGATGAAAACCGGATCAAACTATTTCTGATCACCATACAACCATGAAAACTACTTTTAGCATATCAAACCTGCTGATCATCCTCTGGATAGCCCTGCTTACGCTGACCAGCTGCCAGGGAGGGATCGTGGGTAACGGTAAGGTGGAAACCCGCAATGAGAAAGTCGGGAATTTCGATAAGCTTGATATCTCCGGAAATTTCCACGTGTACCTTGAACCATCCGAAAAGCCCTACCTGCGGATGGAAATGGACGAAAACCTGTACGACATCGTTAAAGTCAGCCAGGAAGGATCAACGCTGCGGATACAAACCCGCATCAACATATTGCAGGCCCGCGACAAGAACCTGTACATAGGGATCAGGGACCTGGAAAAAATGGATCTGTCTGGAGCCATAAAACTGGTGTCCGATTCAGTCCTCCGGCTTAATAACCTGAATATCCAGGTATCCGGTGCCGGCCGGCTCGATTTTGAGATCGAAGCAAAAAAACTGAAGCTCGACCTGTCCGGTGCCTCCGAATGCGACTTGCGGGGCAAAGTGGAAGGCCTGGTCATCCAGTTATCGGGAGCGGGCGATTTCGATGCCCTCGACCTGATTGCCAACGATGTCAGGATCGACCTCTCAGGTGCAGGCAACGCAAGGGTCTACGCGAAAAAATCACTCGACGTATCAATATCCGGTGTCGGAAGTGTCCGCTACCGGGGTGAGCCCGAGATCCAGAAAAACATATCGGGACTCGGCTCCTTAAAAAGAGAATAATAAATATATAGTCATGGAAAACGAGAAAATTGAAAACGTAAAAGCTCAGATGCGCAAAGGCGTATTGGAGTATTGCATCCTGACGATCATGAATCAGCAGGACTGCTACGCCACCGATATCCTGCGCAAACTGAAAGATGCCAGGCTGATCGTTGTGGAGGGGACGCTTTATCCGTTGCTCACCCGTCAGAAAAATGCCGGCCTGCTGAGTTACCGCTGGGAAGAATCGCCCCAGGGGCCGCCAAGGAAATATTACAAGTTAACCGATGCCGGCAGGGAATTCCTTAAGGATCTCGATGCCTCCTGGGATGACCTGGTGAAAGCGGTTGATACCATTCAAAAACAAGTATAATTCCGCAGCCATGAAAAAATCAATAAAAATCAACCTGGGCGGAATGGTCCTGCATGTCGACGATGATGCATACGAACTGCTGAGAAATTATCTCGATCAGATCCAGCTGCGTTTCAGCCAGGTCCCGGGAGAATCGGAAATCCTCAATGATATTGAAACCCGTATGGCCGAGCTGTTCCAGGAAAAACTGGTTCCCGGCAAAGAGGTGATCAATCTGGAGGATGCAAAAGAAGTGATAGCTATCATGGGCAAGCCCGAAGAAATCGGTGAGGACCAGACTGAAGAGGCCGGACCGGCTATGCCTCCGCCTCCATACCGTGGCCGTGGCCGCCGGATGTACCGTGATCCTTCCAACCAGAAGATCGGCGGCGTATGCTCCGGTCTGGCTGCCTATTTCAGGGTGGATCCCCTGCTGGTGAGAATTCTTTTTGTGGTATTCTTCCTCGCTTACGGATCAGGTATCCTGGTTTACCTTGTCCTTTGGGCTGCCGTGCCGCTGGCACGCACCTCGGCTGAAAAGCTTGAGATGTATGGTGAACCGGTCAATGTGTATAATATTGAGCGCCAGGTTCGTCAGGAATATCCTTACGATCCCGATATGCCGGCTGATCAGCAGCAGGCTCGCCGATATACCGGCGAAACCGTCATTGGCCGCATGATGCGGGCTCTGGGTACCGTTATCCTGGTATTCTTTAAAATCATCGGATTCATCATAGCCTTCTCATTCATCATCGCCGGAATCGCCATCCTGGGATCCATTATCGGACTGGCCGTCAGCGGCAAGGCATGGTTCATTCATTCCGACTGGAACCTGGGCAGTATCGGCCTCGGCGAGGCTGCACAGTTCTTCGTTTCACCCACCGCCGCAACCATAGGCGTTATCGGACTGATACTCCTGGTGGCCATTCCCGTTATCGGATTGATTTACGGCGTAGTAAAAGCCATCTTCCGCTTTAAGGCCCGCGACCGGGTAGGCGCAGCCGGATTATCCGGACTGTGGGTGGTTATCCTCATCGTGCTGATCGTTCTGGGTATCAACGAAGGGGTACAATATTCTGTTGAAGGCAGAACGCGCGAAAACAAGGAACTGATCGTCCCCGCGTCCAGGAAGCTGATCGTGAAAGCCAATCCCAATCCTTCGGAAGTTGAGGACCGGATGGCCGAATTCAATTTTCACAGCGAATTCTGGATCTCCCGCCAAAACGACTCGGTAAGCTTACTCATCCGTCCGCAGGTGACCATCGAATGCAGCGACGACAGCATCGCCGGCATCCTGATCCGGAAAACCGCCAGGGGAGCCAACCTGCGCGAGGCGACCAATTATGCCGACGACATCACATATACTTTCAGCCAGCAGGATTCGGTCATCTCCATGGATCCGCTGTACCGCCTGTATCAACGCAGCCGCTACCATGCCCAGCAGGTCAACGTAACGATCGACCTTCCCGCCGGCACCGTGGTCTATCTGGATAGAAGCATGAAAGACCTGCTCTATTCAGTCAGAAATGCGGAAGATACCTGGTCGGGCGACCTCGTCGGCGACTCCTGGATCATGACCCCGGATGGGCTTACGCGTATGATAAAACAGGAGGACCTCCGGAAATAGAGGTCTGACAACCATAAAGCTCGTAGTTTAATTGTTCAGCCGGCCTGGGTAAATGGTTCGCCATCCCGGCCGGCTTGAACATTTTTTATAGTTTTGTAGCGTATGGAAAACGAGTATTTCAGCTCCCGGCATCCGCTTATCCAATTGCTGATGCTAATCCTGATAACGGTCATCAGCGTGCTGGCTGTCATGCTGGTATCCCTGGTCGCCGGGATATTGATCTTTAAAGTCCCCCTCCACGATTGGGTCAACCTCATGGATCTGAACAATCCTTCAAATATCCCGGTCCTGAAATTCATGCAGATCACCCAGTCGATATCCTTGTTCGTCATCCCACCGATCGTTTTCGGCTGGTTTATGATACGGAAACCCTGGTCATTCCTGGGGATCGACAAGAGTCCGGACAGCAGGCTGATACTCTCCGTTCTTATCCTGGCCGTGGTCATTCTTCCCATCCTTAACCTGCTGGCTACCTGGAACGAGGCCATGAAATTGCCGGGATTCCTGTCGGGCATTGAAAACTGGATGAAGAATACCGAAGAGCAGGCAGCGGATCTCACAACAGCCTTCCTCACGGTGAACACTTTTCCGGGTTATCTGGTTAATGTCCTGATGGTTGTGCTCATTCCCGCCTTTGGCGAAGAGTTCTTTTTCCGGGGCGCACTGCAAAAAATCTTTCACCGATGGGTGCGGAACCCGCATGTCGCCATAGTCATCGTGGCTATCCTGTTCTCGGCTTTCCACATGCAGTTTTACGGATTTCTTCCCAGATTTCTGCTCGGACTGATCTTTGGCTACCTGTTCTGGTGGTCGGGCAATATCTGGTACCCGGTAATCGCCCATTTCATCAATAACTTCATGCCGGTCACCCTCACCTATTTTCTTCCTGAAAAGTTCGATCCCGCCGAACTCGACCAGGTAGGCACCGGACCCGATTCATGGTGGTGGGCACTTCCGGCACTCTTAGTCAGCATTGCAGTAATTTCTTATTTTTACAAAACCAGTAAAAGCCAATTAACGAATAACAACATCGAAATATGAAAAAGCTTCTCCTCCTTCTTGCCGTTTCCCTGTTTATGCAAACTGCATACAGCCAGGATAAGGATACTGCCAACCTTCTTAAACTCGGAGATGACATGCCGGAATTTACCCTGATGACGCTCGACGGGAAAACCGTTTCGTCGGATGACCTGTACGGGAAAGTTGTATTGATAAATTTCTTTGCCACCTGGTGCCCTCCCTGCAATCAGGAACTTCCGTTGGTTGAGACTGATATCTGGGCTAAGTACAAGGATAATGAGGATTTTGCGCTCCTGATAATCGACCGCGAGGAAAAAGCATCAGTCGTGAAACCTTACGTAGAAAAGAAGAAGTGGACGGTGCCCTTTTATCTGGATGAAAAGAAGGAAGTGTACAACCTGTTTGCCAACCGTTTTATTCCCAGAAACTACCTCTTCGACAAGGAAGGAAGGCTGGTTCTTCAATCTATGGGATTTAAAAAGGATGAATTTGAAGCTTTGAAAAAGCAGCTGGCGGAAATGCTGAAGTAAGATTCAGCAATAAGGTTAGGCGAAAGGACCTATTTCTCGCCTTTTCTCAAAACGTATACGATGCCGTAAACTTCGGCTGCTGCGCGGCGCTCAGCCTCGGGGAGCGATCCGTAGAATTTCTCTATGAAATCCCAAACCCTGGCCAGCAGGGTATCAACCTCTTTGCGGATCTCCAGCATTTTCTCATCGGCGCGGGTGGTTGACTTGATAGCGGTCATCTGGTTGAAATAAGCGCTGCTGAACTGATCGTACCACCCCTTGACCCGTGCAATATTGGGTGTCATCACCGGCATTCCGCCGTGCTTGATCCTCTGATTTTCACCGTCGATAATTTTCTTGCCCCAGTCCATAATGTCTTTCTCGCTCCTCAGGTCGGGCAACTTCTGACCGAAATCTTCTAGGCCGTAAAACGACCTGGCCGATTCGGGTATCTCTTCCCTGATTATGGCCAGGTTAAATACCTGGATAAAATGCGAAAGGTAAAGCCTGGTTTTTAACAGCCTGGGCTGATATTCGCGGTTAAACGTAATCTGAAGCCTCCGTGCCTGATTCTGCAGATGTTTTGCCCCCTCAAGCTTGTTGATGATATTGCGCAGGGTGTGGATATGTTCAGCCGGGAAAGCCAGCTGGCCCAATTCAGATATTTCGGCCATGCGCGTGCAGGCATGCAGGGCCTTGAGCCTGGCAACATCGGTGGTCGGTAATCTTCGGTAAGGCATAGCGATCTATTAAGGCTGAATATAAGCAAAATCAGATTAAAACCGTTCTTCGGCAGCTAAGCGGTTGATGAATTGCCGTATATTCGTTTGTTAAAAATAATAATCATCATGTTCCAATCGCAAGTTTATGTAAACAGAAGGGCCCAGCTGCGTAAATCTCTCGGCAGCGGGCTGATATTAATGCCGGGCAATGTGGATGCGGCTTTCAACTATCCGGATAACCAGTATCATTTCAGGCAGGACAGCACATTCCTGTATTATTTCGGCCTTGATCATGCCGGCCTGGCCGGTGTTATGGACCTGGATTCCGGTGAAGACTGGATCTTCGGGAATGATGTGGATATGGACGACATCATCTGGATGGGCGTCCTACCCTCCATTGCCCACCTGGCCGCCGGGGCCGGGGTAACCCATACCGCCCCGTATGCCGGTTTGGATGGCGTGATTGCCAAAGCTCTCAGTCAGGGACGCGAGATCATGTTCACGCCGCCCTACCGCGGAGAAACCAAGCTGGAGCTCGAGCGACTGCTGAAAATTCCGGCAGCCGAACTTAAAGCCAAAGCATCGCTAAAACTCATCAAGGCGATTGTGGACATGCGCTCGGTGAAGGACCAGCATGAGATTGCCGAGATCGAAAAGGCTATCGATACCGCCTACCTGATGCATACCACAGCCATGAAGATGGCGATGCCCGGAACGGCAGAACAGTACATTGCCGGCACTATCGAAGGGATTGCGATGGCTCACGGCGGACCGGTGTCGTTCCCGGTTATCCTGAGCATGAACGGCCAGACCCTTCATAATCACGATCACAGCGGGATCCTCGAGGAGGGCCGCATGATGGTAGTGGATGCAGGCTGCGAAACGGGTTTGCATTACGCTTCCGACCTGACCCGCACCGTTCCGGTGGGGTTAAAATTCAGCCCGCGCCAAAAAGCGGTTTACGAGGCGGTGCTTCAGGCAAACCTGAAAGCTATTGAAGCCATTAAACCGGGGATTTTATACAAAGATATTCATCTCCTGTCGGCCGAAGTTATGGTGGATGCCCTCAAGGCGATCGGCCTGATGAAGGGCAACACCAAAGATGCCGTTGCCGCCGGTGCTCACGCCCTGTTTTTCCCTCACGGACTGGGCCATATGATGGGCCTGGATGTTCACGACATGGAAAATTACGGTCAGATACATGTGGGTTACGACGATGAAATCCGTCCGGCCAGCCAGTTCGGACTAGCCTTCCTCCGCATGGGACGCAGGCTCCGTCCGGGCTTCGTGATCACCGTGGAGCCGGGCTGCTATTTCATTCCCGCCCTCATCGACCAGTGGAAAGCCGAAGGCCTGCACACCGAATACATCAATTACGGTGAAGTTGAGAAATACAAGGATTTCGGCGGTATCCGCATCGAAGACGATATCCTGGTAACCGAAACCGGCTGTCGCGTACTGGGCAAACCCGTACCGAAGACGGTGGCCGAGATCGAAGGCCTGCTGAAGTAGGGTGGTCTGGTTAACCCCGGGCTGAACCCTGGGGATAACCAGATGCTCCTGCCTTCTGCCTTCTGCCTTCTGCCTTCTGCCTTCTGCCTTTACTTTCTGCCCTTCTGCCCTCTGCCTTCTGCCTTATTTTCAGGGCTTCAGGTTGGCGATCAGGAACTCCCTGTTGAGTCTTGCGATATGAGCGACAGATATTCCTTTGGGACACTCCACTTCGCAGGCTCCGGTATTGGTGCAGGCACCGAATCCGAGCTCGTCCATCTTGGCAACCATAGCCTTGGCGCGGCGAACAGCCTCAGGGCGTCCCTGAGGGAGCAATGCGAGGTGCGATACCTTGCTGGCGAGGAATAGCATGGCCGAGGAGTTTTTGCAGGTAGCCACACAGGCACCGCAGCCGATGCATGCCGCAGCATCCATCGATTCATCGGATTTTTCCTTCGGAATCAGAATACTGTTACCGTCGCGGGCCGATCCGGTATTAACCGAGATAAAACCTCCGGCCTGCAGGATCTTGTCGAAAGCGCTGCGATCGACGATCAGGTCCTTGATAACGGGAAATCCCCCGGCACGCCATGGTTCCACAACGATAGTGGCGCCATCCTTAAATTTGCGCATATGAAGCTGGCAGGTGGTCACCGACTCGTCCGGACCGTGTGCCCTGCCGTTGATGAACAGGCTGCACATGCCGCAAATGCCCTCGCGGCAGTCATGATCGAAAGCCACCGGCTCGGTGTTCTGCGATACCAGCTGCTCGTTCAAAACGTCCAGCATTTCCAGGAATGAGCTGTCAGGAGATATATTTTTCAGCGAATAGGTTTCAAACCGTCCTTTTGCCTTGCGGTTTTCCTGCCGCCATACTTTTATTGTCAGGTCCATAGGTCTTATTCTTTATAATTCCGGGTTTTTACTTGGATAAACTCATAATCAAGGGGTTCCTTGTTCAGCTGAGGCTCTTTGCCAGCACCTGTGTATTCCCAGGCTCCCACGTATTTGAAATTTTCATCGTCGCGCTTGGCTTCACCGTCCTCCATGGCATGTTCCTCGCGGAAGTGACCGCCGCAGGATTCTTCGCGGTGAAGGGCATCCCTGGCCATCAATTCGCCCAACTCAAGAAAATCAGCCACACGGTTGGCTTTTTCCAGTTCGATATTCATCTCGTCGGCGGTGCCGGTGATCCTGACATCGTTCCAGAACATCTCTTTCACCTGTCCGATCTTTTTAATGCCCTCCTCGAGACCAACCTTGTTGCGGCCCATCCCCACATGATCCCACATCGCCAGACCCAATTCTTTATGAAGCGAATCAACCGAGCGTGAACCTTTTATTCCCATCAGTTTGGCTGTCCAGGCTTTCGATGCCTCCACCGCTTCACCAAATTCAGGCTGTTTGGCCGGGTCCATGCGGGGAACCGACAGCTGTGAAGCGAGGTAATTCTGGATGGTGAAAGGCAAAACGAAATAGCCGTCGGCCAGACCCTGCATGAGTGCCGAAGCACCCAGACGATTGGCGCCGTGGTCGGAGAAGTTGGCTTCACCAATGGCGAAAAGCCCCGGTATCGTGGTCTGCAGCTCATAATCAACCCACAATCCGCCCATCGTGTAATGGATGGCAGGATAAATCATCATCGGTGTTTCGTATGGGTTCTCGTCAACGATCTTCTCGTACATCTGGAACAGGTTGCCGTACCTTTCCTCGATTTTGGCTTTTCCGAGACGGTTGATCGAATCCTTGAAATCCAGATAAACTGCCTGTCCCGATCCCACACCGTAACCGGCATCGCACCGTTCCTTGGCTGCCCTCGAGGCTACGTCGCGCGGAACCAGGTTTCCGAAAGCCGGATACCGGCGCTCGAGGTAGTAATCGCGTTTTTCATCCGGCAGGTCGGTAGGCTTCAGTTTGCCCGCCCTGATCTTTTCGGCATCCTCTTTTTCTTTTGGAACCCAGATGCGGCCGTCGTTGCGGAGGCTCTCACTCATCAGGGTCAGTTTCGACTGCGATTCGCCGTGAACGGGAATGCAGGTCGGGTGTATCTGTACAAAGGCGGGGTTGGCAATGCAGGCGCCTTTTTTATAAGCTTTCCAGATGGCACTCGTATTCGATCCCATGGCGTTCGTCGACAGGAAAAATACGTTGCCGTAACCACCGGTTGCCAGCACAACGGCATGTCCGAAATGGGCTTCCATGGCTCCGGTCTCGAGGTTGCGGGAAACAATCCCCCGGGCAATCCCGTCGACCAGCACAACATCCATCATCTCGGTGCGGGTGTACATGGTTACGTTGCCTGCGGCGATCTGACGGTTGAGGGCGCCGTAGGCTCCCAGCAGCAGCTGCTGCCCGGTCTGACCGCGGGCATAGAAAGTACGCGACACCAAGGCTCCGCCGAATGAACGGTTGTCAAGGTACCCGCCGTAATCACGGGCAAACGGAACACCCTGACCCACACACTGGTCGATGATCTGGTTGCTCACCTCCGCCAGGCGGTAAACGTTGGCTTCGCGAGCCCGGTAATCACCACCCTTGATGGTATCGTAAAACAGGCGGTACACACTGTCGCCGTCGTTCTGATAATTTTTTGCGGCATTTATACCCCCTTGAGCGGCAATCGAATGTGCGCGGCGGGGGCTATCCTGATAGCAGAAGTTCTTTACCTTAAATCCCAGCTCACCCAGCGAGGCGGCTGCGGAGGCACCGGCCAGACCGGTACCCACAACGATAATGTCGAATTTCCTTTTATTGGCGGGATTCACCAGGTTTTGGGTCGACTTGTATTTCGACCATTTTTCAGCAAGCGGTCCCGTTGGTATTTTTGCGTTGAGTTTCATTCGTCAAAAGTTTATTGTTTCAAGTTAATTGGCTCGTACTCATGGAGCCCTCAAATTAGTTTCATGTTATTTTGCGAGCCTTTACACTTGAGGGGTTCATAATGGTATTTTTTGTTGATAGGACCCGAAGGTTCTCACTTACGGTTTATAACATGGATGAAATTTTAACCCAGAGCGGAATGATCGCGAAACCTCCCGCAACAACGATGGTATAAACCCATCCAATCACATTCAGGCGCTTGCGCCAGCGTATGTCACTCAGACCGAGCGTTTGGAATGCGGCCCAGAATGCATGGGTCAGGTGAAGACCCAGAATAATGGCCCCGAAAACGTAAAACACATCGATCCACCACCACTCAATAAATAGGGTGGTCACCAGCTTGTAAGTGTTTTCTACCCCCTCAACGCCACTGCCTTCCAACAGGTCGCTGCCGGTAAACCTTATCTTCCAGAAAAAATCTGCCACATGAATGACCAGGAAAATCAATACCAGCGATCCCAAAACGAACATGTTGCGCGATGCCCAGGTACTGCTGTTTGCGGCTTGCTCTTTCGCATAGCCGACCGGTCGGGCCCACTGGTTTTTAAGGGTCAGGATACCGGCATAAATGATGTGCAGGATAAACCCGATAGCCAGTACCGGCTCCACCACCCTGATTATCGGGTTAGTGGCCATGAAGTGAGCCGCATTGTTAAAAAGAACACCCGTGGAGTCAAACAGGATCATGCTGTTGACAATCAGGTGAACTAACAGGAAGGATATCAGGAATAACCCTGATAAACTCATCAGGAACTTTTTCCCGATGGATGAGTTCAGGAAACTTGTCATAAAATATAGGTTTTAGTCTGAGTCAGAGAATCGCTGAAATTATGGTTTTCGGATCATAATTCCAAGTCTATAATTATCGATATTCTCAACTGCCCCGGGTTTCAACCCGGGGCTATCCTCGTTCTCTCTGGATAGCCCCAGACTTCAGTCTGGGGAGGTCTCCCCCCGCACCGCCTTCCGCCTTACTTGCCGAACAGCCGATCAGCATCTCTCCGGGCCGCGGGACCCGTCCAGGCCTCCGGAACGGTCTTCCAGTTAGCGGGGCGGTAGGGGTGAATTGTGCCCTGCTTGCGGATCCAACCGGTGAGCAGATAGCGGAAATCCATATCGGAGGAGCCGGCCAGTCTTTTTGCCACTTCTTCTTTCGTGAGACCGGCGCCGCGGCTCAGGTGGTTTCCACCGCCGCTTCCGCGATAGGAATTCACGGCAACCAGGTATGTTTTTCCAGGGTCGAACGACTTGCCGTCAGACATTTGTGATATAGTCACCATTTTCCCGACAGGCTTGGAGAGATCAACGGTATAGTCGATGCCTGCGGCAGAATCGAAATTGTAATAGGCATTCTTCAAACGCCAGGTCCCGTCGGGCTGCTGTTCCATGTTGATCATCAGGTCATCCGGGCCGGTCATCGTTTTCATCCAGAGGGAATAGGAATAGTTCAGGTACCCGAGAATCTCGGCGCCCGTGAGCCTGATGGTGTACAGCTGGTTTTCGAACCGGTAGAGGCGGAAAAGATCTTTCACGGTCAGCGGTCCCTGCGGAATCGTTGCCCGGAACGACAGGGGGGCGGTGAAGGAGATTTCCGCTCCGGTAAGGTCGAGCTGTGCCCGGTGGATCAGCCCGGTGAATTCCGAAGGTCCGAAATAGGTGTCGTCGGATTTCAAAGTTTCCGAGATCGTGCCAACGGGCTGGTCAACATATTGTTGCACGGAATCGATATACCCACGGAAAGTGTTCATGAATTCAGGATCCGGGGAATAGCCTTTCATCTGCCGGTGCGTGCCGGATATGGCGGTGGCAACCCATCGGTTGCCTTTTTTCTCCATCATGATGTCGGCAACCGCAATTTCAGCGGCACGGCTTTCTGATCCCAGGATGAGGACCGAATCCCCTTGCGGGCCGGCAACCCGGAGGTCCCAGGTGCGGTGGTCATGTCCGGTGAAAACAATATCGAATCCCGCAACTTGCTCTGCGACCAGTCGGGAAGCGTTCTCATTCAGGGGTTTGTCGGCCAACTGCTGACCGTAAGTGGGATCCACGCCGCTGTGAAAGAGGCCGATTACCAGGTCGGGCTTTTCACGGGAACGAACATAATCCATCCATTTCCCGGCCGAAACGATCATATCCCGGTACTCCATTCCCGACCATAATGCCGGAGGCAGCCAGTCGGGGATTTTTGGAGTGATGATTCCGATTACAGCGATTTTCACCCCTGAATGGTTCAATATTGTATAAGGCTTGAACCAGGGATCCTCGCTGCCCGATTTAACCGAATTGCCTGCCATCCAGGGGAAATTGAATTCCTTCGCCAGTTTGTCATACACGGGGTGACCGGCTTCCAGGTCGTGGTTTCCCACGGTTGCAGCCTCATAACCCATGAAATTCAGTATCCGGGCGGCAATATTGGGTTTTCCGTTATCCACGAAATTCGAATAATACGATGCGGGATCACCCTGGATCAGGTCGCCGTTATCCAGCATGACCAATGTCGTCCCTTTCAGGCTGCGCTGCTCACGCGCCCAGCTTGAAACCTGCGCCAAAGATCCTGGAAGGGGTTTGCCCGTATACCAGTCGTTCGGGAAGTAGGCACCGTGAACATCTGTTGTGACTGCGATTTTAAACCTGGCAACCTTATTCTGAGCAACAGAAAAATTGAATTCTGCCGGCAGTATAATCGCCAGTAAAATCAACAATATCAGTTTGTTGGATAATTTCAGCATCGAAATTTAATTTGACCAAATATAATTGAAAAACCGGGTTTCAGCCCGGTTTTTAGTCTTCAGTTGGCAGCCGGCAGTCGGCAGTCGGCAGTCGGCAGTCTTCAGTTGGCAGTCTTCAGTCTTCCGTGTCTCGTGTCTCGCGTTTCGTGTCTCGTCTACCGTCTACCGATCTTCTTTCTCGATCTTTCGTTCCCCGATCTTCTTTTTCGATTTTTTGTCAACCTTCATCGGATGGCCTTCGACTGAAATAACTTTTCCCTGAAAATTATCCGAACTTGATTCAACCGTAACTACTCCGTTCTCGCTGGTGACATGCATGCTGCGGGTCATGGGCGCTTGTCCCATGCCTCTGCCCATGCCTCTGCCCATGCCTTTACCCATGCCTCTACCCATTCCCGGAGCCATTCCCTGCATGCGCTGGTGTGCTGCGCGTTGCCAGATCTTCATCTGCTCGGGAGTGAGGATTTTTTTAACGGCATCACGGTGTTCAATAGCCTTTTTCATCAGGTCGCCCCTAAGCGCTGAAAGGTCGTCAATAGTTTTATTGAGATCTTTTGGATCCCTGTTTTCGGTATCGACCAGGGTTTTAACATGAGCCTGTTTTTCCCGGATGAGATTTTTGATCCTGGTTGATTCTTCCTGGAACCTGGCTTTGAGTTCCGGCATCTGCTTTTTCTGATCTTCGGTCAGCTTGAGCATTTCACCGCGACCTGTGCTCCCTTCGCCTGCTCCGCCCCGAAACCTCATATGACCCTGCTGGGCTATGGTTACCGTCATCATTCCGGTTAAAAAGAACAAAGCGGTCACCAAACCGGCGGTTTTTAAACTTATGTTTTTCATGATATCCTCTGTTAAGTATTTGCTCTTTGGACAGAGCAGAGGATAAATGGTTTAAGGGGCTTTTTTCTTCAGCACCTCAACGGCCTGCGACAGGGTATTGTCGATGGTCTGGATAATCGGATAAAATCCCTCATTATCGAGGAAATTCCGGGCGATATAGGCTTTCAGCTGGGTGCGTATAATGAGCCTTGATTCCTTCCATTCGGCAGCCGAAGGAGTAAAGCCAAGTGTTGCGATGTGTGATTTAAATGATCCCAGAACATCCTTCGAGTCCAGATAATCCACGAACTCATCCAGGCGGTTAAAAGCCGAAAGTTCATCGCGGTGTATATCGGAATAGGTAAGCGCGTACCGGTAAATCAGCCCGGCACCGTTAATTTTCAGGAAGAATGGCGTAATTCCGGAAGTGTCGTATGGCACAAAATAGTCGGGCATGATGCCGCCACCTCCATAAACAATGCGACCGCCCGGTGTGGTGTATTTCAGGCTGTCGATGAAGTGAATGCTGTCGGCAACCAGGAATTCGCCTTTTTTGTAGCGCTGTGCGATATCGTGATAATACTCATTCAATCCCTTGGCGTAGGATTTCTGGATCGATCGCCCCGTTGGGGTGTAATACCTGGCGGTTGTGAGTCGCAGTGCCGATCCGTCGTTCATAACAGCCTGCTCCTGAACCAGTCCCTTGCCGAATGACCGTCTGCCGATAATCCATCCGCGGTCGTTATCCTGGACGGCACCGGCCACGATTTCCGAAGCTGAGGCTGAACCTTCGTCGATCAGGATAGCCAGGCCGAGGTCTTCGCCGCTGTCTTCCTGCGTGGCACGAAATTCTTCGCGGGCGCGTGAGTAACCCTCTGTGTATACGATCAGCTTACCTTTTTCGAGAAAATCATCGGCTATGCGTATGGCCGGATCCATGATGCCTCCTGAATTGCCCCGCAGGTCCATGATCAGTTTCTTGCACCCTGAGCGCTTCAGTTTCGAGAGGGCTTCCTGAAATTCCGGGTAGGTGGTTTGCGAGAAGGTATTTATCTTGATATACCCGATAGTTGGGGTGATCATGTATCCAACATCGATGCTGGATACCGGGATGATCCCGCGCTTCAGGGTATAAACGATCTTTTCTTTTGTGCGTTTACGGTAAATCCCGACCTTCACCTCGGAATTTTTTTCTCCCCTCAGACGGCTGACAATGCTGTCTTCTGGCATTTTTACTCCGGCAACCGCTATGCCGTCGACACTGATTATCCGGTCGCCCGGCAAAATGCCCGCTTTTTCCGATGGACCGCCCTTGATGGCCTGGATAACCAAAATCGTATCGTTCTGCATGTTGAACTGCACCCCGATACCGTCGAAATTACCCCGCAGGGTTTCGTTGACCTCCAATAATTCGCGCGGTGGGATATAAATGCTGTGAGGATCGAGCTTTTCCAGGATTACCGGGATCATGGCTTCCTCAATCGAATCCATCTTCACGGAATCCACATAGTTGCTCTGGATAAAGTCGAGAACGGATGAAAGCTTGTCCTGCCGGGTGAATATTTTCGCCGGCATCTGGCCGTGCCCCGACTGGCGCTGAAAATGGTTGCCGATATACATGCCGGTCACCAGGCAGCAGGCAAGCGCTACCGGAAGCCAAATAGCTAATCTGGAATTTTTACCTGGCATGTTGGTGGAAGGAATTAGTCAACCGACAGGAATACGGTACTGATGCCGGCGCGTTTTAATAGGTCGAGCCCGTCAGTAATGCGGTATTCTTCGCCGTAAACAACCCTGACAATACCCGCCTGGATGATGAGTTTGGCACATTCCAGACAGGGGGATGCTGTGGTATAAAGGGTTGCCCCTTTGGAACTGTTGCCGCTCTGGGCGACTTTGGTGATTGCATTGGCCTCAGCATGAAGCACATAGGCCTTTGTGCTGCCATCTTCATCTTCACAGATATTCTCAAAACCGGTGGGAGTGCCATTATAACCGTCGGAAATAACCATCCGTTCATTAACGATCAATGCGCCCACCTTACGTCGGATACAATAGGAGTTTTCGGCCCATATCCGCGCCATGCGCAGATAACGGCGGTCGAACTGTTCTTGTTTGACTTCGCTCGAATTCATCTGATTGCGTCGTTACCGAGGCGGTTTAATCAGCAGAAACAATTACGCGTCTCTACTTGGTTTCGGGTTTTACCGGTTTGGTTTCCGATTTCTTTGGCCTGGAAACTCCGTAAGATCCCATGAACAACTTGCCGCGCTTGGTTTTTTTATCTCCTTTTCCCATGATCAATGATGTGATTTATAATGAGGCTGCAAAGGTAAGAAGTTTTATCTAACAAAGGTCCAAATAAAAAAAGGCCCAACTACTTGTGCCTTTTGCCCCCGGATCAAGTCCGGGGCAAGCCGTCTAGCTTCTGCAGACTGCCTGCTGCCAACCATTGCTTGTTTAGAGGAAGTTCCGGTCCTGAGCATTATGAAAATATCAGGGCATAAGGCTGAGGCCTCATTTATGAAACAGATCGGGATGTCAGGATAGAAAGGCTTCAATCTCCGCAACTAATTCTTTAGCAAAAAGATAGTAATGCTCAACTTCTGACCTGGAAGGTTGATTGTATTTTGGGCCCGGGTAACGATCAGCTTCATAATAATCACTGATTATTATAATGTCTTCGATATCAATGTTCTGTAAAGACATTTTTTCTGAAACAAAACTAAATAGAAGGGTTAAGGAATGTGTCCTGAGGATGGTGATCCCGAAATATGCATATATCGACTTGAATGATTTCTCAAGTGCCATATGAATTTCAATAGCGATACTGTCAGTGTAGTGGTTTTCGCGCAACAGAATGGCCGCAGTTTCAAGATTGCGTTTGGCAAGGGCCAGCCATTCAAGCGCATAAACCTGATTAGGCATATATTACCTTACCATTGGTGTAAATATCCTTATAGAACAAATCCCCGATAGCGATCCGTTCCTGGATTCTTTTTTCGTCATCCACCAAAACATCAAACGAATAGTTGAAATTGGAAAATTCCCTCCAAAGAGCCTTCTTAAGCTGTATCCTGAAATTTCGTGTCTCGCTTGCAGGAATTTTTTTAATCACCAGAAGATCTATGTCACTGCCGCTTTTTTGCAAACCGGAAGCATATGAACCAAACAGGATTATCTTCTCAATACCATAAGGTTTGAGGAGTTCAGTGATTTCAGATAATAATTGTTCCGTATCCATCTTGGTATCAAAGATAAAACAATTTCGAATTTCTCAGGTTTCGGGTCAAATCTCCAATAAATGCCTTCTTCAGGACCGATTTCTTATTCAGAAGGAAATTGCTTGTTCGACCGTACCTGTCAAGGCACCTGAAAAAAGAAAAAGGCCCAATTACTTGTGCCTTCTGCCTTCTGCCTTCTGCCTTCTGCCTTCTGCCTTTCTTTTTGTACCCAGAGCCGGGGTCGAACCGGCACAACATTGCTGTTACTGGTGTTTGAGACCAGCGCGTCTACCGATTCCGCCATCTGGGCAAAAGGATAGAGCGGCAAAGATAAAAAAAACCCCGACAAACAATGTCGGGGTTTTTTCGTGCGTTGAATTTTTTTAAAATGCACCTATTCCACAATAACCATCTGCTTGGTCTGGACAAAATTCCCAGCCTTCAGGGTATAAAAATACACCCCTGCATCGAGGTTACCGGTTTCGAGGCTGAAGGTATGCTTGCCTGCGGGCATCATGCCGTTCCTCACTTCCATAACCTTGCGTCCGGTAAGATCCATAACCTCAAAGGTTACATCGGATCCGTCCGTCAGCTCATAGTCGATGGTAGTGGTACTCTTGAACGGGTTCGGATAATTCTGGCCCATCGATGCGGCAGCTGCAGTCAGGTCGACGCCGTCGATGCGGTTGCCGTGATCGTTCAGGTTCATGTGAATCATCAGGTTCCGCTTACCGAAAAAGTCACCGACACCGGTTCTTGAACCTCCCCGGTATATGGCTACAGTTGAAGACTCAGTAAGTTTTACGGTGTTGTCGGTTCCGATCTCCAGACCCTTGTTCCTTCGATCGAGGTGGTTGGGATGGGTATTGTCGAAAGTAATACCGGCATAAACAATATCACCCTTTTTCAGGAATTCCGATTCGCCGTCTTTTCCCAGATCCATCGTAACCCAGGTATTGAAATCAGCCGAATCGAGCTGAACGGTTTCGGTAGCCAGGATTTCCGGTGATGCTTCAATAGCCTCACCCGGTTGCTGGAAGTACAGTGAAAAACGGTAATTCAACATCGGGTCAGCCAACCCACCCGTAATAAAAACCGAGATGGAACTGACTTCACAATCCTTGAAAATGGGGAATATGGATCCGCAGAAATGGTTCACTTCCTCAGCATCCGGAGTGTTGTAGGACTCCTTGTTCATCGACCAGCTCAAGGTGTTAACTGCACCGGAACGTGAATAAACGCTGTCGGTAACGTTAAAGAATACCTCTCTTTTATTGTCTTCCGGGTTTTGATCGGCATCCTTCGCCTTGAATTCATAATTGACCTTGTAATGGCCATATTCTGCCGGAGAGTATTTGTCTGCAACCTGGGCGGTATCAACGTTCAGAACGAAAACATCTGCCTGGTCCGACATTTTATGGAACACACTGGTGCCATTTTTAGTAACATCGACATCCAGGTAAACTTTCTCCTGATCGTATTCGCCGAAGTTCAGGGCACTGGATTCAAAATTCAGGAATCCGCCGGTTCCGTCGAGCTGTGATTTTGGAATGTTGGCAATCCAGGACATCCTGGTTTCGTCGTTGCTGTCATCCCATTCCATCTGAACATAATTCATTTTCAGGTCGTTATTCCATGCCTCGGAAACCGTAAAATCATCAACTGCCCAGTAATACATGTGAGTATTCAGCCAGTGCAAACGCATCCTGACTTCCGGCATGCCGGCGGCAACATCGGAAATGTTCATTTCGAGCAATGCCGGTTCGCCTTTTGGCTTGTCCGAGGGGCGGTCCTTGTGCGCACATCCGAAGTTAACGTTGTAATTTGCCGAGTGCACCCAGTTGTCAACGGATACCTCAAGCCACATATTGGCCTGCGAATAGGCCATAAAGTGGGTCTGGTACCTGACGATAACCGAAGAGTGGGTGCTGCAGTTCAGGGTCGGGAAGCCGATGGAGTTGTCAACCGATGTGGTCAGCATAGTTCCCGACTGATAGTTCAGCTCTTCCAGGAAAATTGAGATTAATCCATTGTCTTTGGTTGTAGAATTCAAAGGTGGATCCTGAGTATAGATACTGACGAATCCCTGTGTTCCAGGCTGCCATTTCCAGTTGTACCCGACATCGGTGGGGTCGAGGAAATAATAACCTGCAGGTGCTGTCCACCCTTTATCATCCGCAGGGTTTTCCCAACCGAATGTTTCAGAGTAAAATACTTGCCCGTTCCCCTTTGTTCCCGGGGTCTGAGCCATCGTCGTGCCGACTGCAATCAGCACGAAAAATGCAAGGAGTAGTGTAGATTTTTTCATAAGCGAGTGTTTAAAATAGGTGTTTGTTAGCGTGGAACTAAGATATATTTTTTTAATTATACAACATCAGGCAGGGGTTTATTAAAAAACCCAGGAAAATTTTCCTGGGTTTTAACATTAGACCTGACAGGTTTTAAAAACCTGTCAGGTCTAAAAAACGCTCCTACTCAACCAATAGCTTTATAACCTGGTTGTTCACCTTCAGGAAATACATTCCCTTGGCAAACGCACTCAGGTCGATATTTTCCTGATAGTTCAGTACCGACTTGGCAATGTTCTGATATACAACCTGTCCCTGAATATTGGTTACCTGGATATTCAGATCCACAACTTGCGTATTCGTTACCGCCAGAGTGAATTGTCCGTCGGTCGGGTTCGGGTAAGCATTGATCGAGGAGGTCAGCGAATTGGCATCGATGGCCAGGCTCTTGCCGTTGTTGTACACATCGTGGGTTGCGTTATAATAGGAAACACGGTAAACCCTGTTCGGCCCGCCTGACGGGAATTCAGAGGTATTCCAGTTGCCGTTGATGCGGTATTTGTACTCAATTTTTGAAAATACATTCTGAGCCGGGATCGATAGGGTATAAATGCCGTCACCATCCCCATCGGTCATGTGATCCGATGATCCCCAGTTGTTAAAAGTACCGGCTACATCAACAAAATCGGAAGCCGGCTTGAACGTGCCATTGGATATCGGCAGTGTCATATCGACATTAAACTGAACATCTGCTATTTTTGGCGCGCCCGTACTGTTAATGTTCAGACGGATCATTCCAAGTTCATCGTTCTGTGACCAGTCAGCATCGTTGTATCGTTTGAAAAGTGTTTTCCCATATGCGAATCTGTGACTCTGATCGGCCCCGATGGTAAACCGGAAGACACTGTTAGTGGCGCCAAGCCCGCCACCATGGAAAGTTTGGATAGCTGCAACATAATACCCCGGTTCCAGGAATTCGGATTCACCATCTTTTTCCAGTGGCACTGTTACCCAGGTGTCAATCATTTCCTGGGTTACCTCAGTATATGCCGACATGATGGCTTCAACCCAGGCACCTTCTGTAGCATCCCATTTGAAAATCCAGTACTGAAAATTATAACCAACCTGGGTACTGGCTTTTTTATTCTTTGGCCTCTGCATGATCATACAGGAAATTGAGTTAGCCTCAACGGGTTTTTTAATATCGTAGGCTATTCCCATATAGTCACCGTCATTGTTCCCCCAGGCGGCCGTACTGGCATGTTCTTCGAATTCCCAGTCGCAAACGGAATAGATACTGTCGGTAATGTAAAAAGTGTCAGAGTATTTGTTATTTAATGGTCTTTGATCCGTCTGCTTAGCCTTGGCGGTTAAAGTCATTTCGTAGGCGCCGTACCCGTCAGGATTGTAAATTTTGGTAACGGGGAAAGTATCCCGCTGAATCGACCAGATATCCCTGGATACGGAATTCTCATCATACACCGATACTCCATTTTTTAAGATGTTCACATTGAGGTTAACATCCTCCTGGTCATCAAGCCCTGCGTTGAGCATGGCACCGGCGAAGGTGTAGCCTCCAAAGTTGTCAACCCCGATCTGCGATAAAGGAGTCATGTAAACAAATCCTTCATTGTTATCGGCATTATCAAGGTCGATCGCATACGACCAGGTACCCTCCATCATAATATCGTTGTCATAACTTTCGAACAGTTCGATATCATCAATACACCAGAAATACCGGCTCATACCGTTCCAGATAAACTTGATCCAAACTTTAGGCATACCGGCGGCAACCTCGGAGATATTTAATTCCGGGTAAGGATTTTTGCAGAAAATACTGGTTCTTGTATCAAAGGACACATTATAGTTTGCCCAGTGAACCCCAAGGTCGTTTGAAACGGCAACCTTAACATCTGTGTTTGGATAAAGACGGAAAAATTGCCTGAAGGTTAAAATGACTCCGGGATGTGTTGAGCAATCGAGCTCGGGTAATTGGAACCAGGAAATGACTCCGTTAGCAGTATTGACCCCGTCGACGTAGTTATACTCGTCCATGGGTAAAACGAAATAGCCGTCTTCAGGTGTAAGAGAGTAGGCGTGGCCGGGTTCAAAAGTCAGCATGCCCTTGATACTGTCGGTACCTGCCCTCCAAATCCATGGACAACCAAAGTCGGTTTCTTCAACGATCTGGAATCCTGCCGGGGCGGTCCACCCTTTCGGATCGGCAGCATTTTTCCAGTTGAAAGTCTCTTTGTAAAACACGTCACCGCCGGCTTTAAGCAAAGATGCCGCCGGTTGAGGAACCGGGGTGATCAATTCGGAGCCGAAGGCAATGGGTTTGCCCTGATTGACATTGACCCTTTGTCCGAAGGTCATGACCATCAAAGACAACATCAGAATTAATAGTGTAAATTTTTTCATAAGCGGGTAGGGTTAAATGTTTTTAGCTAGTGTGGAACTAAGATATATTTTTTTAATTATACAACATCAGCCAGGGGTTTATAAAAAACCCCGGAATATCTTTCCGGGGTTTTTAACATTATACCTGACAGGTATTTAAAACCTGTCAGGTATAAAAAACGCTACTACTCAACCAGAAGCTTCATAACCTGGTTGTTCACCTTCAGGAAGTACATCCCTTTAGCAAATGCACTCAGGTCGATATTTTCCTGATGGTTCAGGACCGACTTGGCAATGTTCTGATATACAACCTGTCCCTGGATATTAGTTACCTGGATATTCAGATCCACAACCTGGGTATTCGTTACAGCCAGAGTGAATTGCCCGGTGGTCGGGTTCGGATAAGCATTGATCGACGAGGTCAGAGAATTGGCGTCGACGGTCAGGCTCTTGCCGTTGTTGTATACATCATGGGTTGCGTTATAGTAGGAAACACGGTAAACCCTGTTTGGTCCGCCAGACGGGAATTCGGAGGTATTCCAGTTGCCGTTGATGCGGTATTTGTACTCAATTTTTGAAAATACATTCTGAGCCGGGATCGATAGGGTATAAATGCCGTCACCATCCCCATCGGTCATGTGATCCGATGATCCCCAGTTGTTAAAAGTACCTG
The DNA here is from genome assembly GCA_964355105.1 of uncultured Porphyromonadaceae bacterium. Lineage (GTDB taxonomy): Bacteria > Bacteroidota > Bacteroidia > Bacteroidales > UBA12481 > UBA12481. The sequence continues at coordinate 57,361 of CAYHCO010000003.1, read as the reverse complement.
CTACATCAACAAAATCGGAAGCCGGTTTGAATGTGCCATTGGATATCGGCAGGGTCATATCGACATTAAACTGAACGTCTGCTATTTTTGGTGCGCCGGTGCTGTTGATGTTGAGGCGAACCATTCCAAGCTCATCGTTCTGTGACCAGTCGGCATCGTTGTAACGCTTGAATAGTGTTTTTCCATATGCGAATCTGTGACTCTGATCGGCGCCGATAGTAAACCGGAAGACCCTGTTACTGGCTCCAGCACCGCCGCCGTGGAATGTCTGGATAGCTGCAACATAAAATCCAGGTTCCAAAAATTCGGATTCACCATCTTTCTGAAGAGGCAGAGTCACCCAGGTGTCAATCATTTCCTGGGTTACTTCGGTATATTCCGACATGATGGCTTCCACCCAGGCACCTTCGCCGGCATCCCATTTGAAAATCCAGTACTGAAAATTATAACCAACCTGGGTACTGGCTTTTTTATTCTTTGGCCTCTGCATGATCATACAGGAAATTGAGTTAGCCTCAACGGGTTTTTTAATATCGTAGGCTATTCCCATATAGTCACCGTCATTGTTCCCCCAGGCGGCCGTACTGGCATGTTCTTCGAATTCCCAGTCGCAAACGGAATAGATACTGTCGGTAATGTAAAAAGTGTCAGAGTATTTGTTATTTAATGGTCTTTGATCCGTCTGCTTAGCCTTGGCGGTTAAAGTCATTTCGTAGGCGCCGTACCCGTCAGGATTGTAAATTTTGGTAACGGGGAAAGTATCCCGCTGAATCGACCAGATATCCCTGGATACGGAATTCTCATCATACACCGATACTCCATTTTTTAAGATGTTCACATTGAGGTTAACATCCTCCTGGTCATCAAGCCCTGCGTTGAGCATGGCACCGGCGAAGGTGTAGCCTCCAAAGTTGTCAACCCCGATCTGCGATAAAGGAGTCATGTAAACAAATCCTTCATTGTTATCGGCATTATCAAGGTCGATCGCATACGACCAGGTACCCTCCATCATAATATCGTTGTCATAACTTTCGAACAGTTCGATATCATCAATACACCAGAAATACCGGCTCATACCGTTCCAGATAAACTTGATCCAAACTTTAGGCATACCGGCGGCAACCTCGGAGATATTTAATTCCGGGTAAGGATTTTTGCAGAAAATACTGGTTCTTGTATCAAAGGACACATTATAGTTTGCCCAGTGAACCCCAAGGTCGTTTGAAACGGCAACCTTAACATCTGTGTTTGGATAAAGACGGAAAAATTGCCTGAAGGTTAAAATGACTCCGGGATGTGTTGAGCAATCGAGCTCGGGTAATTGGAACCAGGAGATGACGCCGTTAGCCGTACTGATCCCATCCACGTAGTTATACTCGTCCATGGGTAAAACGAAATAGCCGTCTTCAGGAGTAAGAGAGTAAGCATGACCCGGTTCAAAAGTCAACTCACCCTTGATACTGTCGGTACCAGCCCGCCAAATCCATGGACAGCCAAAGTCGGTTTCTTCTACAATCTGGAACCCTGCAGGAGCGGTCCATCCTTTTGGATCTGCAGCATTTTTCCAGTTGAAAGTTTCTTTATAAAACACTTCTCCACCGGCTTTTAGTAAAGATACCGCGGGTTGAGGAACCGGGGTGATCAATTCGGAGCCGAAGGCAATGGGTTTGCCCTGATTGACATTGACCTTTTGTCCGTAGGCCATGACCATCAAAGACAACATCAGAATTAGTAGTGTAGATCTTTTCATATAAGTGAATGTTTGGTGATAGATATTAGATGAACCTAAGATACGAAATATTTTATTTTAGAGCTGACAGGTTTTTTATGCCTGACAGGTTTTTAAAGCCTGTCAGGTATAAAGATTAAGTAGTCCTGGCATGTCCCCGCATGCGCTGGATGAACTCCTTCTTTTTGCGCTCACTCACGTCGACCTGGCTGCCATCCTCGAAAATGATATATCCTCCGCGGCCGGAGACATATTTCTTTACGTATTCAACATTAATCAGATGCTTGCTGTGGACTCTTACAAAGGTCAGATCGGTCAGCAGCCTTTCGAAATTGTTCAGGGTTTTGGAGGTAACGATGCGCTGCCCTCCCTTGATGAAAAAGGTCGTATAACTGCCATTCGCTTCACAGCGAATGATATCTGCGATTTTGTACACATCAAATCCGTCCATTGAGGAGAGAATGATACGTTCGTTCCGGTTGGAGAGCCCTTCTCTCAAAACAGATACCCGGTCGCCGAATTTTGCCTCCTTGCGGATCTTGGAATACCGGTCGACAGCCTGCTGGAGTTTTTCCGTACTGATGGGTTTCAGCAGGTAATCCAGTGCCGAAAAGTCGAATGCCTTGAGCGCATACTGGTCGTAGGCGGTGGTAAATATCACTTCGAAATCTGTAAACTCAACATCTTCAAGAACCTGAAAACCCTGTCCGTCCGGTAAAGCAATATCGAGAAAAACCAGTTCGGGTTCTATCCTGTTGATCAGCTCAATGGCCGATTCAACGGTTTGAGCAGATCCAACCACCTGCACATCAGGACAATATCTTTGAAGAAGGATGGAAAGCGCCTCGAGGCTGTTCTCTTCATCATCTACGATAACGGCTTGAATCAAAGAGGTCATAATTTCACAGGTTAAGTTCAAGTATAAATGTACAAGGATTTTCCCGGATTATTTTTGCCCGAGCCTGATAATTTCAGGCAGGCAGGATTTCGCGGACGGCATTGGCTATGCCCTCGGGATCGAAACCGCATTCCTTATATAGCTGGCGCTGAGTGCCGTGCTCGATGAAGTGATCAGGGATTCCCAGAATTTTTATCCGGGCGGCATACTGGTTTTGAATCATGAATTCGCCTACGGCACTTCCGAAACCACCGGTGACCGTACCGTCCTCAACGGTGACAATGTTTTTGAACCGCGCGAAAATTTCGTGCAGAAGTTCCTCATCCAGCGGTTTAACGAAACGCATATCGAAGTGTGCGGGCTTGATGCCCTCTTTTTCCAGTAATGACAAGGCTTTGGTCACCAGGTTGCCCGGATGGCCAATGGAAAGGATGGCTACCCCGCTGCCGTCGGAGATCATGCGTCCCTTACCAACCGGGATGAGGCTGAACGGCTTTTTCCAGTCACTCATCACGCCCTGTCCCCTCGGATAGCGGATCATGAAAGGTCCGTGATTGTCCGCCTGCGCGGTATACATCAGGTTGCGCAATTCTTCCTCGTTCATCGGCGCCGATACGATCATGTTCGGAATGATGCGCATGTATGCCAGATCGAACGACCCGTGATGAGTGGGCCCGTCGGTGCCTACCAGGCCCCCGCGGTCGAGACACAGGATAATAGGAAGTTTCTGAATGGCTACATCGTGAATAACCTGATCGAAAGCCCGTTGCATGAACGACGAGTATATGTTGCAGAACGGGATGAATCCCTGCGTGGCCAGTCCGGCTGAGAAGGTCACGGCATGCTGCTCGGCTATGCCCACATCAAAAGTGCGGTCGGGCATTTCCTCCATCATCATGTTCATCGACGATCCCGAAGGCATGGCCGGCGTGATGCCCATGATCCTGGGATTCATCCTGGCCAGCTCCAGCAGCGTATGCCCGAATACGTCCTGATATTTTGGCGGAAAGCCAGTCGGCTCTTCTTCAATTAGTTCCCCGGTTACCTTATCGAACATGCCCGGAGCGTGGTAAGCCGTCTGGTTGATTTCCGCCAGCGGCATGCCTTTGCCCTTTTTGGTAAGGATATGCAGCAATTTGGGTCCTTCGATCTTTTTCATGTCCTCGAGGATCTTCACAAGGTGGAGCACGTCATGGCCGTCGACCGGTCCGAAATACCTGAAATGCAGTGATTCGAACAAGTTGCTCTGCTTGAGGATCATGTGCTTGATGGCCGTCTCGAGGGTCTGAGCCATCCGGCGTGCATCCGGACCAATCTTTCCCAATACGCCCAGAATCTTCCAGGTATCACCCTTAAACCGGTTCCAGGCCCCGGAGGTGGTGATATCCATGAGGTAATCGTTCAGGGCGCCATGGTTGGGATCGATGGCCATATTGTTGTCGTTCAGGATTACCAGGATATTCGATCGCTCGATGCCGGCATTGTTGAGTCCTTCGAAAGCCATTCCGCCGGTGAGTGCCCCGTCGCCGATGACGGCAATCGTTTTACGGTCGGTTTCCCCTTTCCGGTGGGCTGCAACGGCTATTCCCAGAGCTGCCGAGATGGAGGTGGAGGAGTGCCCGGTGCCGAAGGAGTCATACTCGCTTTCCGACATTTTCGGAAAGCCGCTGATCCCCTTGAATTTCCGGTTGGTTGGGAAAACATCCCGCCGGCCGGTCAATATTTTATGGCCGTAAGCCTGATGGCCCACATCCCAGATCAGCTGATCGTAAGGCGTATTGTAAACGTAATGCAATGCAACGGTTAATTCCACCACCCCCAGGTTGGCACCCAGATGCCCCGGGTTGCAGGAAACCTCCTCAATAATGAAATCCCTGAGCTCACGACACACGTCGAGCAGGTCGGCTTCAGATAGTTTCTTGAGGTCAGCCGGACTGTTGATCTTGCTCAGCAGTGAGAAAGTGCTTTTTTTAGATGGAATCATGTGGATCCTTCGCAGGGTCAGATCGTCATTATGTCTTTTTCTTTGGCAAGGAGCCTGTCGTCGACTATCCTGATATACTTGTCGGTCATTTCCTGGACCGTTTTTTCAGCGTCTTTTTCCTCATCTTCAGCCAGACCGTCCTTGATCAGTTTCTTGAGCTGCTCATTGCCGTCGCGGCGGTTGTTGCGGATGCCGATCCTGGCATTTTCCCCTTCAACCTTGACTTTTTTAACCAGTTCGCGGCGCCGGTCCTCGGTAAGCATCGGGATATTTATCCTGATGATCTCCCCGTTGTTCATGGGTGTCATCCCCAGATTGGCGGCCAATATCGATTTTTCAATCGGATCGATCATGTTCTTTTCCCAGGGCTGGATGGCCAGTGTGCGGGGATCGGGTGAATTAACGTTAGCGATTTGGGTGAGCGGGGTGGGAGTGCCGTAATAATTTACCATGATTCCGTCCAGCATATGAATATTTGCCCTGCCGGCGCGGATTTTCGACAGTTCATTGTCGAGATGCCTGATGGTCCGATCCATCTTTTCCTCAGTATCCTCGAGGATCAATTCAACTTCTTCGTTCATGGCCTTTTCCGTTAGAATTCAAAAAGGTAAAATTATTTATTTCTTGATGATGGTGCCAATATTTTCCCCGGAAATCAACCGTTTCAGATTGCCGCGGGTATTCATGTCAAACACCAGTATCGGCAGGTTGTTTTCCTTGCACAATGTGAAAGCCGTCTGATCCATGATCTTCAGGTTGCGGGTTATCACTTCATCAAAAGTGATCGAGTCGAACCTGACCGCTTTGGGATCTTTCTCCGGATCGGCACTGTATACCCCGTCGACACGGGTACCCTTGATGAGTACCTCGGCACCGATCTCCACACCGCGAAGGGCTGCCGTGGTATCAGTGGTAAAGAACGGATTGCCGGTGCCTGCTGAAAAAATGCAGACCTCGCCGGCTTCCAGCGCGTCGATGACTTTGTCGCGGTTCCAGAATTCAGCTACCGGTTCCATCCGAATAGAGGTAAACAGTCGCGATGGGGTGCCTGACTGCCGGAAGGCCGACTGGAGTGCGAGACCGTTGATGGCGGTGGCCAGCATTCCCATATAATCACCTTTTACCCGGTCGTACCCGGCTTTTTCACCCGAGAGACCCCGAAAAATGTTTCCGCCGCCGATCACGAGGCCCACCTGAACGCCAAGGTTCCGGATTTCGGTTACCTGGCTCGTGAAACTTTCCAGCTGTGCGGTATCGATTCCATGGGACGATTGGCCCATCAGGGATTCCCCGGATAATTTCAGAAGGATTCTTTTAAATGTTGCCATAGGATTGGGAATGATCGCCGAAAGATAAAAAAAAATCCCGGTGGTGACCGGGATTTTCAGGTATCATATCCGCAAGCGGAAGTGTTTCATCAGTCGTTCAGGGTGTACCGCACAAAATCGATAACCGTAAGGTCTTTGTCGATATGTGTCAGGTAATCACTTACTGAAGTTTTGTGGTCTTTAATGAAATCCTGGCTTAGCAGGGTGTTTTCCTTAAAGAATTTACCCAGTTTGCCTTCAGCGATTTTATCAACGATATTGGCTGGCTTGCCTTCCTCGAGTGCGATGGCACGGCCGATTTCCAGTTCCTTGTCGATAATCGCCTGTGGGATCTTGTCTTTATTGACGGCTACCGGAGCCATAGCTGCAACCTGCATGGCAACGTCTTTGGCCGGCTGTTCGTCGGCAACCTTTTTCGACATGGCAACCAGAGTAGCCAGACGGTTACCCGGGTGGATATAAGGCATTACGAAAGGTGACTCGAGAGACTTGAAGAATCCGATATCAACTTTTTCGCCAATGATCCCCGTCATGTTGGTTACTTCGCTTTCGATGGAATGTCCGTCAACGTGGAGCTGTTTCAGCTCTTCCAGTGTAGTGACTTTCTTAGCAATGGCAGCTTCAGCAAATGCGTGGGCTTTTTTTACGAAATCTTCGTTTTTGGCAACGAAATCGGTTTCGCAGTTCAGCACCAGCACAACTCCAAAAGTATGCTCGCTGTTGCATTTTGCAATGGCGGCACCTTCGGTAGCTTCGCGGTCAGCTCTTTTGTTTGCTACTTTCTGTCCTTTTTTCCGGAGAATATCGATAGCCTGGTCGAAATCACCATTGGTTTCAGTGAGGGCCTGCTTACAGTCCATCATACCGGCACCGGTCATTTGACGTAGTTTGGCTACCTCAGAAGCTTTAATTTCAGTCATGATTTTTTAAGAATTTAGCAGTTTATTCGGAATCATCATCAGCGCCATCTGCTGCTACGTCAGCGGAGATACGCTTGCGCATTGGCTTCTTACCTACCGTTGGGCGGGCTGATTCTTCAGCAGTTTCCGATTTTTTCGGCTTCACAGCTTCTTCTTTATCTTTTTCAGCCTTTCTTTCCTCGAGGCCTTCTTCGATGGCTTTGCACATAATACCGCAGATGAGTGCGATAGATTTGGAAGCATCATCGTTAGCCGGGATGGCGAAGTCAACTTTTTCAGGATCCGAATTGGTATCAACCATTCCGAATACCGGGATATTCAGTTTGTGAGCTTCGTTAACGGCGATATGTTCTTTGGATACGTCAACAACAAAAAGGGCTGCCGGTAAACGGGTGAGGTCCTTGATGCTGCCGAGCAGTTTTTCCAGTTTGTTCCTCTGACGGGTGATCTGCAGGCGTTCACGTTTCGACATATGGTCGAAAGTGCCGTCGGTAGCCATCTTGTCGATGGAGATCATTTTCTTCACAGCTTTCCTTACGGTAGGGAAGTTGGTGAGCATACCGCCCGACCAGCGTTCTGTAACGAAAGGCATTCCTGTTGGGGTAACTTTTTCAGCTACGATCTCTTTTGCCTGTTTCTTGGTGGCAACAAACAAAATCTTCCGCCCTGATTTAGCAATCCGTTTCATGGCTTCGGCTGCTTCATCAATTTTAAAAGCGGTTTTGTGGAGGTCAATGATATGGATGCCGTTCTTCTCCATGAAGATGTACGGAGCCATGTTTGGGTTCCACTTACGTTTCAGGTGACCAAAATGTACACCTGCATCAAGCAATTCCTGAAAATTTGTTCTGGGCATAATTATTATTCTAGTTTACCTTCTGTTTAAGCAACCTGCCGGTAGTTACGGAAGTCCGCAAGTCCTTCAGGTTTAGATACTAAACTATACTCTGTGATAGAGATATTAGCGTTTTGAGAATTGGAAGCGTTTCCTTGCACCCGGCTGACCTGGCTTCTTACGTTCAACAACCCTTGGGTCACGGGTAAGGAATCCATTGGCGCGGAGAAGTTTTTTACACTCCGGATCGATTTCAACCAGAGCGCGGGCGATTGCCAGACGGAGAGCTTCGGCCTGTCCCTTGATACCGCCGCCATCGAGGTTTACGCGGATATCATATTTACCGGCTACTTCAAGAACATTGAGCGGCTGGGTTACGATATGCTGAAGCTGGAAGATTGGAAAATATTCGGCCAGATCTTTTTTGTTGATGGTGATCTGTCCTTTTCCTTCGTTCATGATAATACGGGCAACTGCCGCTTTCCTTCTACCAATAGTGTTAATCAGTTCCATGAATCTTAGTTCTACTTTTGTAATTCAATAAATTTCGGGTTCTGGGCTACGTGCGGGTGTTCAGCGCCGGCATAGATATGCAGGTTCCTGAAAACTTCGCGGCCGAGGCGATTCTTTGGCAGCATGCCTTTAATAGCGTGTTCAACCACGCGGGTAGGATCTTTTGCCATCATCTGGGCAGGTGTACGCTCTTTCTGACCGCCAGGAAAACCTGAGTATGTCCAGATAACCCGGTCATTCATCTTGTTTCCGGTCATCCGGATTTTTTCGGCGTTGATAACGATAACATTGTCTCCACAGTCAACGTGAGGAGTGTAGCTGGCCTTGTTCTTTCCGCGAAGGATGCTGGCCACTTCCGATGAAAAACGGCCCAACACAGCGTTGGTTGCGTCGATCACAACCCATTCCTTTTTAACAGTTGCCTTGTTGGCTGAGACCGTCTTGTAGCTTAACGTATTCACTATATCCGTCCTTTAAAATTAATAGCTGAAAATCAATAAGTCGAGTTAGGCTCGAACGAATTGGAGTGCAAAAATACAACTTTTTTTAAACGTACCAAGTTTATCAACTTTTAATTTGTTGAAAACTCTGTTCATTAAAGAGCCAGGGGTCTGAATGATGGAATGTTAGAAGCTGCCCACCGCTGTTTCGATCTGACGGGTGATCTCGAGAGCCTTGAAACCGCCCTCCAGGCTTGAAAGTGAGTGCCTGCCCTTCTCGAGCGCATGGATAAAACTCAGGCATTGCCGCGCAGCCTCCTCGTCGCTCTGACCGGTGGGTCCGGAGGGTGTATCCTGAAATCCGGCTTCTCCGGGTTTTCCGGCAACCGGCCATAAGACCTTTGCCTGCTTTCTGCCACCGTGAATTCCGAAATCTTCCGAGGTGCTGGTGCCGTTTAACAGGTCGATATTCAGGATGCCGGCAGGTTGCAGGATCTCGATCCGCCTGCTGGCGATATTTGTGAATTTCCTGATCTCCAGGCTGATAACGGTTCCATTATGCATCTCTACCCGAATGTCGATCTGGATTGCGGTCCCGTCGAGGAGCCTCGAAACATGCGGCCTGATCCTTCGAACCGTGCTGCCCGCAAGGCCCAGCGCCAGATCGAGGTCGGCCACGATGGTTTTGAAAACGTGAATGTAACTCTCCTTTTCCGGCCATTCGGGGATATGATCGGTAAATCGGATGCTCTGGGGCTGAAAAATATGATTCAACGCGCTCCGGACCACCGGGTTGTACCAGTCGGGATGCCCGATCTGCACCTGCACCCGGGCCTCATGCGCCAGCTTGACCATGCCCGGTGCCTCTTCCATGAACTCCACAACCGGGAAGCCCAGCGACAGATGGCGTGATCCGCGGATCACCTGGATGGCTTCTTCCATGCTTCCGCTGATCTTTTCAGGAATCCAGATCAGGTCGGAAAAATCAATCAGCTGCTGCGTGTCCGACGGCGGAGATACCTGGGGGTTCACCCAGCCGGAAACATTGGACCCGGAAGTTTTCAGCATTTCTGCAAGAACTTCCGGCCATTTTTCCTGCCCAGATAATATTCCGACCGAATACATGGTTTTTTATACAAATAAACTTGATTTTAATTCTTATCCTGACTCAAAACCGGACAACTTATTAAATTGCACCTGTGTAAAACCTACTTTTGCAGCATATTCAGCAAAAATGAACCCCGATCTGATTAAACGGCATGTAACTTTCAGGAACGCTACCCTGTTTTTTCTTTTCGTGACCGTGGTCAGCCTGCCTCTTTCAAAATACCTGGCCAGCGCCGCGCAGATACTCCTTGCGGTAACCTGGCTTGCCGAAGGTAAATTCGACGAGAAATGGAGGCGCATAAAAATGCGGCCCCAGATCCTGATTTTCACACTGCTTTTCTTTGTTCCGGTAGCCGGTCTTCTATATACCTCCGATCTGTCGTACGGTCTTAATGACGTGAAAGTCAAGTTGCCCCTGTTGCTGATGCCCCTGGTTCTGGGCAGTATCAGGCCATTGAACAATAACGAGATGCGCTTTATTCTCGGTTCCTTCACCTTCGCCGTTCTGATCGGCGCCATGATCAGCCTGAGCATCATGATGGGTTTCGGACCGGCCACGTATACCGGCGACCGTGAATCCGTACTTTTTATCTCACATATCCGGTTTGCCCTGATGGTGGTGATGGCGATATTCATCCTCCTCCGATACATTTTTGATCCCCTTTCCTCATCAAGGCTAAGAATGATTCTGATACCCTGTGCCCTCAGCCTGTTGGTCTTTCTTTTCCTTCTAAAATCGCTTACCGGCGTTGTCATCCTGATCATTGGCGGATGGATCCTGACCTTGCGTTGGGGGCTGAAAAGGCCGGACCCGATGCTCAGGTGGTTTTTGATGGTCGGATTGTTTACTGTGCCTGTCCTGGCAGGATTTTATCTGAGCGGGCGGGTGGCTGACTTTTATACGGTGCGGGAAATGCAGGAGCAGCCCGACCGGGCTACTGTGAAAGGAAATCCTTACTGGCACGATACCACCAATCCGTTTCTTGAAAACGGATACCGGGTGGGATGGTACCAGTGTGAGACCGAAATGCGGGAAGCCTGGAACCGGGTGAGCCGCCTCGATTTTGATGGTCGCGACCTCAAGGGCCAGGAAATCAAGTATACGCTCATCCGCTACCTCACCTCGAAAGGATTGCGCAAGGATGAATATGGGGTGTCCCTGCTCGACAAGGATGATATTCGGCTGATAGAGAACGGTTTTGCCAATTGCATGTACCGAAAACCGAAGAGTTTTGATGTTCGCATGTACGAAACCATCTGGGAGATAGACCAGTACCGTAAAGGGGCAAACCCCAGCGGCCACTCGGTAACCCAGCGGCTCGAATACCTGAAAACCGGCTGGGCCATCTTTAAGGATCATCCGGTTTTTGGAGTGGGCACAGGCGATACCAAAACCGCGTTCGACCGGAAATATATCGAGCTGAATTCACCGCTTGAACCCCTCTGGAGGTTAAGGGCTCATAACCAGTTTCTCACCTTCCTCCTGACCTTCGGGATTGTAGGATTCCTCATCCTGATGAGTGCCATTCTCCTGCCTATGTTTATCGAAAGAGGAAAAAGCAAGTATTTCATCCTCATGTTTCTGCTGGTCATCTTTCTTTCGATGATCAATGAAGATACTCTTGAAACCCAGGCCGGCGTTGCTTTTTTCGCCGTTTTTTACTCCCTTTTCGTCTTCGCCGACGGAACCAACCCGAAACACGATACCCGAAACCCGATACCCGAAACCCCGCATGAAAACGACAGATAAATTTTTCCTTGCCCGCGCAGTGCAGCTGGCCAGAACCAATGTTTCCACCGGAGGCGGACCTTTCGGCGCCGTCGTCGTGAAAAACGGTGAAGTGGTGGCTGAATGCGCCAATCAGGTGATTGCCATTCCGGATCCGACTGCTCATGCCGAAATACAGGCCATTCGTCAGGCGGCATTGAACCTGAAATCCTTTAACCTCTCCGGGACTACCCTGTACACTTCCTGTGAGCCCTGCCCGATGTGCCTGAGCGCCATTTACTGGTCGCGGATCAGCCGCGTGGTATATGCTTCCGACCGCCAGGATGCGGCAGAAGCGGGGTTCCGCGATGTCGAGCTGTATGAAGAGATCGCACGGGAGCCGGCCGGCCGGCTGACCCCGTTCGAGAAGCTCGATGTTGAAGATCAGGGTAAGGAGTTCAACGACTGGCTCGATTCCCATATCAAGATTGACTATTGAATACCCGACAGAGAGAACACGCGTGATGTTCGGATCCGGGGGTATAATATATATGTACCTCGTTTACGGCATGCCCTGGCGGTTCCGGATGCTAAAAGGCATATCCCAGGTCGAGTGACAGGGGAATTTTTACCGCATCGTTCCTCGGATAAAGATTGCCGTTGGAGTAATGAGCGATCTTTATCTCAGCAATAAAATTTCTTTTCGCACCGAAAAATATCCCGGTACCCATGGTGTCCTGAAAAGTGAACTTTCCCCCCATCAGGTGCCCGTCAAGGGTGGTTTTCGAGATAAAGCACGGGCCTGCAACCGAATAGTAAAAATAGAAATCAGCCTTCTTGAGATGCAGGTAATTGAACCTGAACACCGGAAAGAGCGCCAGTGTGAAAAATCCGTCATGGTTTACGTTGGTTTGCCAGGTCGACATGTTAAAGCCCCAGTCGAGGGAAAAAACCCGGGGAGTATGGAACACATTTCTCTGATAAATCAGCGATGCACCGCTTTTTACTTCCGCTTCACCCCCCCAGAAAACAGGGATCTTTCCTTCCGAGAGGAAATTGTTGACTCCATATCCAAGGATATTACTCGAGAAACCCACTTTCAGCATGTGTTTCGGATAGGTGCGGCCGGAGGTTACCGACAGCTGCCTCTTACTGTCGGAGACCGGGTGAAGCCGGTAGGAGAATCCGGGTGAGATAAAGGTGGTATAGGGTTGATTGGCTTTTTTGTTGGCGGGGGAATAGGCTCCCATGATCTGCAGTAACCAGTAATCGTTGATGTGGTAGCGCACGCCGGCGCCCCAGAGGGTAGTCGCGTAATTGGCACTTTTTACCACCGGCATATTCTCGGCATGGTTGAATCCGTGACGGGTGATGATGCCAAGCCCGCCTTCGCCGTAAATAGAGAAATGCTTTCCGATAGGCAGTTGTGGCTTGAGGGTCAGGCCGGCAACGTTCATCCAAACCGTTCGCGTGCTGCTGACATCACCGGTTAGATACTGGTATTTCACCCAAAGTACCGGTCGCATGTAGGTGATCTGGGCAGCCAGGTACTTGTTGAATTCATAGCCGAAAAGTACCAGCCGAACTGCTGTATGAGGTACCGTGACCGATTGCAGCTGATAGCCCGGCTCCAGTTCTTGTGCAGAAAAAGGATAATTGATGCTGCCGATGTTCAGCTCGAAAAAGGACTTTTTCATGATCAGCGGCAGTTGCGTTCTTTCATCCTGGGCACTGGCGCCGAAGAAGCATGAAACGAAAACAACAAGCAGGAAAATCCGGGGGAAAGCCATTCTCATCAAAGTAATCTGAAGCTCAATTATAAGGAAAAAATCAGAAGGTCCGGCTTAATCCCTACTTTTGCAGCATGAGAATAGGATCAGTCGAATTGGGAGAAAGGCCGGTTATCCTCGCGCCGATGGAGGATGTGACCGATGCGCCATTCCGTTTGCTGTGCAAGCGTTACGGGGTCGACCTGATGTTTTCGGAGTTCGTGGCTTCGGAGGCGGTGATCCGGAAGATCGACAAAACACTGCAGAAAATGGAGATCCATCCGCTGGAGCATCCCTACGGCATTCAGCTGTACGGCAAGGAGATTTCCTCCATGGTGGAATCGGCGAAGATCGCTGAAGAGTATGAGCCCGACCTGATCGACCTGAATTTCGGCTGCCCGGTGAAAAAGATCGCCATGAAGGGAGCCGGCGCGGGTATGCTCCGCGATATTCCCAATCTGCTGAAAATGACCGCAGAGGTGGTTAAGGCCACCAAACTTCCGGTCACGGTAAAAACCCGGCTTGGCTGGGACGATGACAGCAAAATCATAGTAGGGCTGGCCGAACAGCTGCAGGATTGCGGCATCGCAGCCTTAACGATCCATGGCCGGACGCGGGCGCAGATGTACCTGGGGCATGCCGACTGGACACTCATCGGGGAAGTGAAAAATAATCCCAGGATCCATATTCCGATCATTGGTAACGGGGATATCGATTCACCGGTAAAAACAAAGCAAGCCTTCGATACTTACGGAGTCGACGCCGTAATGATCGGCCGGGCTGCCATTGGCAGGCCCTGGCTGTTCCGCGAAGTGAAGCATTACCTGAATACCGGGGAACTGTTGCCCCCGGTGCTGGTTTCGGAGCAGACCGACCTGGTGCGTGAACACCTGTTTATGGCAACGGCCGGCCGCACGGAGGTCAGGGCCGTCCGGAGCATGCGCCGGTTCTTCTCGGTGTATTACAAAGGATTGCCCGATTTCAGGGATACCCGCGTTAAACTGCTGCAGGCGGAAACGTTTGAGGAGGTCGACCGGTTGCTCGACCATATCATGGAAAGGTGGGGGCACCTGCCCGCCTACTCGTCGAGCGATTCGGAAGCGAAATAGCGCTTCTTCATCACGCGGAGCGGAATCCAGGCTGCAAAATACCCTATCACCCCGATCAGGCCTGTCACCAGCACAAAATCAGTGAACAGCATTCGTACCGGATAAACATTGACCACGAAGGATCCGCTGTCGGGAAACCTCAGGAGGCCAAACTGCTGCTGCACAACGCATACGATGACGCCAAGAACCAGGCCGATGACCATACCGATTCCGGTGACCAGCAGACCTTCCCAGAGGAATATCCGCCTGATCTTCGACTGGCTCGAGCCCATGCTGCGCATGACCTGCATGTCCGACTTTTTTTCGAGCATCAGCAGGGTGAGGGAGGAGATGGTATTGAAGGAGGCAACCATTAATATAAAACTCAGGATCAGGAAGATGGCCCATTTCTCGGATGCCATCACGCGGTAAAAACCCTGATGCTGCTCGAGGCGGCCGGCAACCGTGAAATCCTTGCCGAGAAGTGCCGATAATTTTTTCATGACCTCGCCGGCCTGCTTTTCGTCAGTGACTTTCACCTCCAGCGCGCTGACTTCATGATCGGAATAATCAAAGAAATTACGGGCATAATCGAGCGGAACAATCAGGTATTTTGAGTCGTAATCCTGTTGGATGCCAAAAACGCCTGATGGAAAAATGTAATTGTGCGTGATCGATGAAACCGGATTTAGCATGATCTTCCCGGAACGTTTGGGCGCGTAGATATGAACCGGATTGATGAAGTTGAGTCCGACTCCCAGTTCGCCGCCGAGCTCCCGGCCAATCACTGCCATGGGCTTATCCTCATCGTTGAGCAGGATCTCCCCGTCGACGATCATCGAATCGAGCCCGGAAATATTGGTGAATTCAGGTCCAACCCCCTTGATGGTGGCGATCGCCTGCCGGTCGCGGTATTTCAGCAGTGCATTCTCCTCCACCACTTGGCAATAATCCGCTACTCCCTGAACGGATTTGAGCCGGCTGAGAAAAAGCGAATCCGCTTGGAAAGTCTTGCCTTCCACCGCGGTGATTTTAATATCGGGGTCGAACGAACTGAAAAGCGACCTGATCAGGTGATCGAGACCGTTGAACACGCTGAGAACGACGATTAACGCCATTGTGGCCAGGGAAATCCCGGCTACGGAGATGCGTGAAATCCAATTTATGATATGCCTGGAACGGCGCGCCTTGAAATATCTGAAAGCAATAAAAAGCGGCAGGTTCATTATTTTAATAATTCGCTGATCCTATCCACATAATCCATGGAATCGTCGACATAAAAACGCAATTCGGGTATATGCCGTACCTGTTTTCCAATCTTTTTTCCCAGCTCGTAACGGATCATTTTATTCTGATCCTCAAGAAGTTTCACTATTTCGGCGGCTTTCGAAGATGGAAAAACGCTGATGTAGTTCCGTGCCTGGCTCAGGTCGGGACTGATCCTCACCTGGGTTACCGAAATCATGGTGCCGTGAACGGCTATATGGTCGTTCCCGCGAAAGAATTCGGCCAGTTCTTTCTGAATCAGGCGGGCTATTTTCAATTGTCTTGTTGTTTCCATCTCTTGGTCCTCCTCGCTGGTTAAATCGATATCAAAGGTAATCAAACCACACTAAAGGAGGAATTTCTATCTTTGCGACCGTTTAAACAGAACAGAATTAGCATGAAAGAGACGGTATTAAGCGGAATCCGGTCGACCGGCAACCTCCATCTGGGCAACTATTTCGGGGCAATAAAGAATTTTGTGAGGATGCAACACGAGTATAACTGCTATTTTTTTGTTGCCGACTGGCATTCGCTCACCACGCACCCGCATCCGGGTGATCTTCATGCCAATGTTCGGACCGTTCTGTCGGAATACCTCGGCTGCGGCATCGATCCCGAGATTGCCACCCTTTATGTACAGAGCGATGTTCCTGAAATTGCCGAATTGTACCTCCTGATGAACATGAACGCCTATATCGGCGAGCTCGAGCGTACGACCACTTTTAAGGAAAAGATCAGGAAACAGCCCGATAACGTCAATGCCGGATTACTCACTTATCCCGTGCTGATGGCTACGGATATCATTATCCACAAGGCCAATAAGGTGCCGGTGGGCAAGGATCAGGAGCAGAATATCGAGATGGCCCGCCGTTTTGCCCGCCGTTTCAATACTATTTACGAGACTGAATATTTTCCCGAGCCGGAAGGGTTCAGTTTCTCAAAAAACCTGATCAAGATTCCGGGTCTCGACGGATCAGGCAAGATGGGTAAATCCGAAGGCAACGCCATCAACCTGGCCGACGATCCCAAAACCATTCATAAGAAAGTGATGGGTGCCGTTACCGATGCCGGTCCCACACAAATGAACCAGACGCCGCCGGAGGCAATCGAAAACCTTTTTCAGCTGATGGAAGTGGCCAGTGAGCCCGACACCGTGGTGTTTTTCCGCGAGCAATACGCCAAATGCGCCATTCGCTACGGCGACCTGAAAAAACAGCTCTCCGCCGATATCATTAAGCTCACCGAACCGATCCGCGAACGCATCCTCGAAATCCAGTCCGACGATGCCTACCTGGCAAAAGTGGTTAAGATGGGCGCCGAGAAAGCCCGCATCAGCGCATCCGCAACCTTGAAGGATGTCAGGGAGATTATTGGGTTCAGGACTTTCTAGGGCAGAAGGCAGAAGGCAAAGGGCAAAAATTAGTAATAGGGAAAAGGTTTTAGGACTAAGTCTGGTTAAGGTTTATTGACGGGCCCGTAAGATGCCGGCAGTGTCGCCAAGTAAGTAAGAATCCCCGTAATATCCAATGCGCCAACCTTCTGTGGGGGAATCAAATAATAAATACAGGACCATTGTCCAACCTCCCCTATTCCCTCTTCCCTATTCCTTATTCCCAATTTATGCCCTTTGCCCTCTGCCCTCTGCCTTATTTTTTCGGATAATCCAGATTATAGTGCAGCCCCCGGCTTTCCTTGCGCTGACGGGCATGCTTGACAATGAGGTAGGCTACCTTGATGGCGTTTCTCAGTTCGCAAAGCTTCACCGAGACCGTTGAACGGCCGTACAGTTCCTCGGTTTCGCGGTAAAGGATGTAAATACGGTCGAGGGCCCTTTTCATACGGGCGTTGGTCCGGACGATCCCCACATAATTCGACATGATCTGCTGCAATTCCCGGGTCGACTGGGTAATAAGAACCATTTCGTCAGGGTTCCGGGTTCCTTCATCGTTCCATGGCGGAATGCTTTCCTGATGTTTGAGGTACGGCAACTTGCTGCCGGAATCGACCGCCGCGCGGTGTGCGAAAACGACAGCTTCGAGTAAAGAGTTGGATGCCAAACGATTGGCGCCATGCAGACCGGTACAGGCCACTTCGCCTGCAGCGTATAGGTTACGGATGGTGGTCTGCCCGTTCTCATCAGTACGGATGCCGCCGCAAAAATAGTGTGCCGCCGGCACCACCGGAACGGGATCCCTGGTCATGTCGATACCCAGTGACAGGCATTTATTGTAGATATTCGGAAAATGGGTGAGCAATTTTTCCTTGCTGATTCCGGTGCAATCGAGATTGACAAAATCCTCGCCCCGGTTTTTCAGTTCGGTATCGATGGCCCGGGCCACGATATCCCTGGAGGCCAGTGATCCCCGCGGATCATACTTGTTCATGAATTCCTCGCCATCCTGGGTTTTGAGGATGCCGCCGGCTCCCCTCACCGCTTCTGAGATGAGGAATGACGGGCGTTCGCCGGGATTGTACAGACTGGTGGGATGGAACTGGAAAAACTCGACATGGTCAACGTATGCCTTGGCGCGGTATGCCATGGCGATGCCGTCGCCCGTGGCAATGGGCGGATTGGTGGTGGTCTGGTAGATGTACCCGCTGCCTCCGGTAGCCAGGAGGGTGACTTTGGAAAGAATGGTATCGATCCGCCTGTTTTTAATATCAAAAGTGTAAGCCCCGTAGCACTCGATCTCGGGATTTCCGCGGAAAACGGGAGTACCCATGTGATGCTGCGTGATCAGGTCGAGGGCAAAGGAATTTTCTATGATGGTGATATTCTGATGGGTACGCACCCGTGCCGACAAGGCCCGCATGATCTCGGCGCCCGTATTGTCCTTGTGATGAAGGATACGATGTTCGGAATGGCCTCCCTCGCGGTTGAGATTGAACTTTCCATCCGTGTTCCGGTCGAAATTGGCGCCCCAGCCGATCAGGTTCTTGATTTGTTCCGGAGCTTCGTTGACAACCATCCGCACGATCTTTTCATTACAGAGCCCGTCGCCGGCAATGAGGGTGTCCTGCACGTGTTTCTCCAGATTATCAGGAGCGTACATGACCGAAGCGATACCACCCTGGGCATACCAGGTATTGGTTTCCTCGAGCTTGGTCTTGCTCAGCAGTATCACACTCCCGTATTGGGCAACCTGAAGAGCGTACGACATGCCTGCAAGGCCACTGCCCACTACCAAAAAATCAGTTTTATGTTCCATTGGTGCAAAAATCGGATAAATTAAGGAATTACCCTATTTTTGGAGCCTGATATACCGATAGATCATTATGAATCAAGAAGAAGTTTTTAAAAAACTGGTATCCCATTGTAAGGAATACGGTTTCGTTTTCCAGTCGTCGGAAATTTACGACGGTCTGAGTGCTGTTTACGATTATGGCCAGTACGGCGTTGAGCTGAAAAACAATATCAAAAAATATTGGTGGGATTCCATGGTTTTGCTGCATGAGAATGTAGTTGGAATTGATTCTGCAATATTCATGCATCCCACTATCTGGAAGGCTTCCGGACATGTGGATGCGTTCAATGATCCCCTGATCGACAATAAAGATTCCAAAAAGCGCTATCGTGCCGATGTGCTCATCGAGGATGAGATGGCGAAGATGGAAGGCAAGATCGATAAGGAAGTGGAAAAAGCCAAAAAGCGTTTTGGCGATTCTTTTGATGAGACCATGTTTCGTCAGACCAATCCCAGGGTTACCGAAATCCAGACCAAGATCGACGCATTGCATGCACGCTTTGCCAAAGCTTTGAATGATGGCGACCTGACCGAACTTAGGCAGATCATCATCGACAGCGAAATCGTTTGCCCGGTATCGGGTACCCGCAACTGGACCGAAGTCAGGCAGTTTAACCTGATGTTTTCCACCGAGATGGGCTCCACGGCCGACGGTGCACTGAAGATTTACCTGAGACCGGAAACGGCGCAGGGAATTTTCGTGAACTATCTGAATGTCCAGAAAACCGGTCGCATGAAGCTTCCTTTCGGTATCGCACAGATCGGAAAAGCTTTCCGTAACGAGATTGTTGCCAGACAGTTCATCTTTCGCATGCGTGAATTTGAACAGATGGAGATGCAGTTTTTCGTGAAGCCGGGCGAGGAGCTTACCTGGTTTGAATATTGGAAAGATCTGCGTATCAAGTGGCATCGCGGTTTGGGATTCAACCCGGAACATTACCGTTTTCATGATCATGATAAGCTGGCGCATTATGCCAATGCCGCCACAGATATCGAATATAAATTTCCGTTCGGTTTCAAGGAGGTGGAGGGGATCCATTCCCGCACCGATTTCGACCTGAGCCGTCATGAAGAATTTTCGGGACGGAAAATCCGCTATTTCGATCCGGAAACCAACGAATCCTTTGTGCCCTTCGTCGTTGAAACATCAATCGGCGTGGATCGCATGTTCCTGCAGGTAATCGCTGCCGCCTACGCCGAAGAGGAGGCGCCAACCGCCGAAGGTGGAACGGATATCCGCACCGTGCTGAAACTCCCGCCGGCACTGGCACCGGTAAAACTTGCCGTATTCCCGCTGGTTAAAAAAGACGGACTGCCCGAGATTGCCCGTCAGATCATCGATGACCTGAAATTCGATTTCTATTGCCAGTACGACGAGAAAGACTCAATCGGCAAACGTTATCGCCGTCATGACGCCATTGGAACACCGTTCTGCGTGACGGTCGACCACCAGACCTGTGAGGACAATACGGTAACCATCAGGAACCGCGATACGATGGAACAGGAAAGGGTTGCCATTAGCGCCCTGAGGGAAATGGTTGGTACCAAGGTAAATATGAAATTATTACTGAAATAATCATGAAAAATATTTTGCGCGCTGTTTGGCCTGAATTGCTGATGGTTGCCATCATGGCTGTGCTGGCTCTTGGTTTCATGAGTCCGGTTTTTGAGGGTAAGATCCTGTATCAGAACGATATCGTTCAGGCTAAGAATATGGCCAACGAGGTTGAGCAGTTCCAGAAACAGACCGGCGAATATTCCGGATGGACCAACTCGGCCTTCTCCGGGATGCCTGCTTACCAGATCAAATCGGCCCCGTCGGGGAATATTTTCCTTTGGGTTTTCCGTGCGCTGAAGCTTTACCTGCCCGGATATACCGTAGCTATCCTGTTTGTTTGCATGCTGGGATTCTATTTCCTGCTCCGAACACTGAAGCTCAGTCAGTGGCTTGCACTGGCCGGCGCGGTGGCATTCGGGTTTGGTTCCCATCACCTGCAGCTGATCGCGGCGGGTCATGTGAGCAAGATCTATGCAATCGCCTATATGGCTCCGGTGATTGCGGGCGTTTTCCTTGTTTTCAAAAGAAAATACCTGGCCGGAGGTTTGCTCACGGCCATGGGATTCGGGATCCAGCTGGTCACCAACCACCCGCAGGTATCTTATTATCTGGGATTGATCATCCTGGTGTACATGCTTGTTGAACTGATCTTTGCCATCAGGGAAAAATATTTCGATCACTTCATGAAATCCGGGGTCACCCTGCTGATCGCGCTTGTCCTGGCTATTCTGCCGAACATGACAGCACTCCTCACTACGCAGGAGTACAGCAAAGAGTCGACCAGGGGGCAGTCGGAACTGGTTACCCCGGGCGAGACCAAAACCAAGGGACTCGACGTGAAATACATTACCGACTGGAGCTACGGCGTTGGTGAAACCATCAACCTGTTTATCCCGAACTTCAGTGGTGGTGGATCCAGCACCGATGTCGGAACCGAATCCGAGACTTACAAAGCCATGATCAACAACCAGATACCCGCAGAACAGGCTAAACAATATACGCGCGGCCTGTCCTACTGGGGCAGCCAATATCTGGGTACTTCCGGACCGCATTATATCGGGGCCATATCGGTTTTCCTTGCCGTTCTGGGCCTGTTTATCGTCAAGGGCAAGAAGAAATGGTGGCTGGCGTCCATCATCGTCATTGCCATATTACTTTCCTGGGGCCGCAATTTCATGGGCCTCACCGAGTTTTTTGTAAATAATTTCCCGCTCTACTCCAAGTTTCGCGATGTGACCAATACGCTCATCATTGCCCAGTTTGCAATACCCCTGCTGGCCTTCCTGGCGATCAGGGAATGGTTTACCGATCAGGGAACAGAGGCTACGGTCAAACTGAAACAGCTTTATTATGCTGCCGGAATCGCGGGTGGCGTTGCCTTGCTGGTTGCTGTTATCCCTTCGATGTTCGGTTCATTTACCGGCGCATCGGACGCCAACTTCCCCGACTGGATCAAGACTGCATTGCGTGACGACCGAATCTCGCTTGCCCGTCGCGATGCTTTCAGAACCCTGATATTTGTTTTGGGAGCTGCCGGCATCCTGTGGTATTCCCTGAAATCAAAAATGAAGCGCGAATACCTGTTTATCGGTCTCGCCCTCCTGATCCTGGTAGATATGTGGTCGGTGGGAAAACGCTACCTCGGCAGCGACAATTTCATCAGCAAACGTCAGATTGAACAGGCTTTCAAGGCATCTCCGGCTGATGAGTTTATCTTAAAGGACAAAACGGAAGGGTTCCGGGTGCTCGACATGACCACCAGTACTTTCCAGAGTGCACGGGCCTCGAGGTTCCATAATTCGATCGGTGGTTATCATGGTGCAAAACTCGGCCGTTACCAGGATCTGATCAGCAAGTACCTGGTGCCCAACGCCAGCGCTCTCGAGGCACTAAAACAGGACAACCCTACTTTTGAAAAGTTTGATGCCGCTTTAGGATCGATGAATGTTCTGAACATGTTAAACGCCAGGTATGTTATTCTCATGCCGCAGGCTCCGATAAAGAATGCGCATGCTTTTGGCGATGCCTGGTTTGCCGACCGTATCAAGTGGGTTGAGAATGCCAACCAGGAATTGGATGCACTTGAAACTACGCCGCTTTCATCGGAAGCAGTTGTTGATAAGCGCTTTACCGACAAGCTATCTTCCCTGCCGGCACAGTTGTCGCCAAACCCTGAGCCCGACATGATCGCGCTGAAAGAGTGCAAGCCGAATTACCTGAAATACGAATCAAAATCCACCGATAACCGTCTGGCTGTGTTCTCCCAGATTTACTATCCGTATGGCTGGCAAGCCTATATCGACGGCAAAAAGGTTGATCATATCCGTGCCGATTACGCACTACGCGCAATGGTAGTTCCGGCCGGCCAGCACTCGATAGAATTCCGTTTCGAGCCGAAAACGCTAAAAACCGGCAAGACGATCAGTCTGATCGGCAGTTTTCTGGTATTGCTGCTCATTGGTTTTACGGTGTACCAGGAAGTGAGATCGAGACGCGAGACGCGTAACGCGTAACCCGGAAGACGAGACAGTCGGCAGTCGACAGTCGACAGTCGGCAGTTGGCAGTAGGCAGTTGGCAGCCGGCAGTTGGCAGTCGGCTATTCTTTCACGCATCTGACGTAACAGGCTTCGGGGGTTTTATACCCGATAATGAATCCCGGAAAGCGGGGATGGTAGATCCACTCGGGGCGAACAATGCTTTGAACGAAGTAGCTCGAATCGCGGGTGAAGTGTATGCCGGTAAAATAACGCGTGGAATCAATATCGGTATAAGCTGATGTCCAATATCTTACATTGATACTATCACCTTTGAATTCACCTTTCATGGGTGTATCGGGATCTCCGTACCGGTAATACCCGTTCATTCCGATGCCGAGATTTTCAACGGAATTGGGCCCGAAATAATACAAAACATCGTAGGGCGAGGAGTATTTTTTGAGAACTTCCGACCACTGGGCCACCGTAGGAATCCTCCAACCCGGCGGACAAATATCCCGGTATACGTAATTGGAAGGATAGAGATTGGCCTCCACCCAGGTGTACAGACCGCCGTAATGGCTGTAATCTGCCCGGTTATTGAAATACAGGTATTCCGGCTGGCCGTTGTCGGTTAGAGGGATCTGCACATCAACGGGCTCTCCGTATTTGAGGTTGTCAGCCATCCACCAGCGGTTACCGATTTTCACGATCCGGTACCGGTGACCGTCGCGGGGGTCGGTCAGGGTATCGGAAACGCTGTTTTTTATCAGGATAAAAACCGAATCGGTGTAAGTGGCGGTACTGCCTTCATCATCAGCGACTTCCAGTATGTATTTCTGGTAGCCGGTATGGATGAACCGGCTGGTATAGCTGGATTTTGTGGAATATTCCGAGTCCCAAATCCCGTCGGCATTGGTATCCCAGCGAAATTTCAGGGCAAAATAGGAACATTCCTTATCACTGGAGTTTTTGCCGTCAAGCATGAAAACGGTGGTGGTATCTCCGATCTTGGGAATCGAAAACGCATTAGGGATCGGTGGCGTATTTACCGTTTCGCAGGAAGTGAGGGTGCGGATGATCAATATTGATATCAAAAGCCTGAATTTCATGTCAATACCATTTAAAATTCAGGTGTTTGGTGTACTGTCCGCCCATGATGGAATCCCGGGTTTTAGGATCGGGATTCAGATCGAAAGCGTTGATGGTCTGAGAGGTAAACATGCCCAGACCGTTAACGATGTTGCTTATGATATACCCCGCCTGGTCGGGTGGCTGAGCCTGAACCATCAGGCGATAGTCGAACAGGTCGGTTGGAATGCCCACCACCACGGCTTGTAATCCGGTTATGTGGCGATAGTCGACTCTGGAATCCGCTTTAATCTGACCAGCAATACGTTTCATCATATCCTGCCCGAAGATAAAATCCTGATAGGGGTCATTGGGTTTGGCGGTATGATATTCTCGCCAGATGGCAACCCTGGGCATGCTGGTATCGGCATAAACATCAGTATAGGATAGTCTGAAGTACAGCTCGGTATAGGGTGCATCCGATTTCCAGGCAAACTCCAGCGGATTGAGGAATAAATTCTGGGTAGCGGTCAGTCGGGGTGCGGTGAGGCGTGCCGAGGGATAGGCCATGGTTTTGGCAAAGATCAGCGGTTTACCGGGAATCTCAACGGTGAGATGGTATTCCTGGGTGGAAACAGTACCGGTAAAAATGGTTTCCGTCTCGGTCGACCGCACCAGGATGTAGTTCCAGTTTGGTGACTTGGTGAAGATCCCGTTTTCCCGGGGAGCGCTGTTTACGCGGGTGAGTTCGGCCTTGTTAACGCGAAGGTTGCCGTTCCATTTCTCCAGCCATACCCGGGCTTCCGGATAGTACAGGGAATCCTCGTTCGTGGCGTAATTCAGGGCAGAGCCGTCGACGGAAAAAGTCTTGGTTACCCTCACACACAGGGTATCCCGATGCAATTCGAGTACGCTGTAAACCACGGGGAGGCTTTCGGTGCCGGGCAACTGAACAACCAGCTCGTTATCGCAGGATAGGGTGGTGAGTCCCGCCAGACCGATCATCAGAAATGTTCTGATATAGTGAAGAAGCCTCATGGTTGATCGATGAGAAAATTCAAACGGGGGACACTTTCAAAGTTAGTTAAAACAAAGTAAAAATGACGAAGCTCGAATCTCGACCTTTAAACCTGCTATTCATTCTAAAATAATCTCCTTCTCCAAGACGCCGCCGCGTGTCGACAAAACTTTCACTTTGCCCTTGATTTGATCTTTGGTATAGGCGCGGACGGTGAAAGTGGCGCTGGCCGACTGATTTTGCCACAGGTGCGGGGCGTATCGGGATTTATCGAAAGATTTGGGATCCACAATTTTGATTTTCGGCTCATCACCCTCCAGCAATTTCTTGTCGAAATCCAGCACAGCGCGGTCTTCAGTCACGATTTTCACCCGTTGGGCAACATCGAGTGCCGTTGGAATACGCGCGGTATTTGCCCAGCTCACCGTAACCACATAATCCACCGAGTCCTTCTGGCTTATGATTTTATCACTTTCCTTTTTGCCTTCTTGCCTTTTTGCCCTCCTGACCTGAATGGACTTCCATTCCAGATTCGGCAGATCCTCGGCCATGGCCAGGTTAAACATCGCCTGTTTCCTGATCCACGGCTCAAGGTGCTGTGGTGGTGGGTTCTGGGCGAAAAACTTGGGGTGATATCCGCCGATCTCTACCGGGCCGAGAAAAGGATGCATCACGGTGGTCCATTCCCGGAAACCCCGACCTCCATTCTCCCGGTCATCCCAGAGAAGGATATCCAGCTCATCTTTTTTTCCGTCCTTGTTCAGGTCAGCGTACAGTCCGCCGTTCCATAGCTCATCGCCATACCAGACGGCTCCGAAATAGCTGTATCCAAAATCGGGACCGTGACCGAAAAGCGGTTCGGGTTTGGCGCTGTCTCCCGTATAATCATTCACCGGATCTTTGGTGTTGTATTCGTCATATACATCTCCAGCCCAGGGATATCCGGTGATCTTCATTCCCAATGTATCGTAATATTCAAGCAGATGCCGGTCGGCTTCGTACATTCCCTTTGCCGAAAACTCTGTCGAGGGGCCGCGGAGATGCATGGGAACCCGGGTATCCATGGAATTGACCACCGAAATGTTCGGATGGGTGATCATAAAACTGAAAACGGCACGGGTCTCGGATTCGCTCAGTGGAAATTCTCCCGCCCCGCCCTGCGTCCATCCGCGGCCGGTAGCATCCATTCTTTCATCGGGCCGCCAGTTTTCCGGATAATTGCGATGCAGGTCGAGACCGCCGACCCCGTCCTCATTTATTTTCCCGTCACCGTCATTATCCCAGCCTTCGGAACCGCCCGACCATAGACCTTTGCCTTTGGCTACCCGCTTCATCAGCCGCCCCGACGGGTCGCGCGGATCGGGAATGAGGGTTCCCTTTTCGAGATCGGGCCAGCGCATGGAATAGATCACCCCATCGCCATCTAGGTCTTCACCCAGATCCTCATCCAGCAGACCGTCGCCATCATTATCCGTTGGACGCACCGTACTCCGGTTACTTTGGGCGGTATTCAGATACATATTTGATCCGTCCGGATTATTTTCGGGTCTGATATATATCGATTTGGTATCCAGTAATTTAGTTATTGCTGCATCTTTTCCGTAATTCGTCAGCAAATAATTTAGAAGCCAAAGGGCGGACTCGGTGGCGGTGACTTCACCTGAATGCCTGCCACCCTCGAAGAAGGCAGCCGGCTTGTCGGTATCCTTGCCGGTCTTTTTATTGGTGAGGGTAACCTGCAGGATCGGTCTACCCTCATAACTGAATCCCACCTCATACAGATCGACCAGCTCGGGATATTTCTCAGCCCACCTTTTCAGCCAGGTATATACCACATCCACAGTGTGATACCGATCCCAGGTGAGTGTTTCTCCGGCTGTATACTCCACCTCCTTGTGTTTGACCTGCGGAAATGCGCTGGTTCCGTGGCGGTAACCCTTCACGGTGTAATGCGTGGTATCCTTGTCGGATTCGGGCCAGGTAACGGTGCTGAGAGGTTTAACCTGGGCTGATGAAGATAAGGGCAGGAAGGCAAAAAGGCAGAAGGGCAGGAAGTAAAGTATGAAAAGTTTGAAAGGAGAAAAGTTGCATTGCAAAGTCCGGGGGGGTTGGCTGGGTTTCATGGCTTTATTTTACAACTGACAGGTTTATAGACCTGTCAGCTTAGTTTCAGATTGGAATCTAGCTAATAATGATCTTATAATCAACAGTTAGAAGCGTTTGTTTCTCAGATAATACCAGACGAATTTGATGGCAATTGGCACATGCCGGATCATGGTGGGAACCCAGCCGTAATGCCGTACCATGGAATCGAACCGCTCCCGCAGGCTGATGCCGATGTTCTGCTTGGAATGGCCGCCATCCAGGAACGCGCAGAGAATGAGGTGGGTGTTAACGATAACTTCGGCCTTCCCCCCAGACTGAAGTCTGGGGGGAACCATAACTTCTGCCTTCATAAGCGCGCGTACGACCCAATCGAAATCCGCTGAGTGCCGGTACCGCGGATCAAACTCCCCGGCGATCGTCCTGCTCACAATGATCGCCTGGTGGCAGACCAGCATGCCCCGGCTGAAGCTTTTCCACGTGAGATTTTCCGGGGGGCGGAGCCGGCGCAGACCCACCTCGCGGTATTCCGGATCCACAATCATCGTGTCGCCATAATAAATGGCCGCACGGGAGGCTTGCGTTAAACTAATCCCGGAACCATCCACCCCGACCAACCCATCAACTCCGACCGACCCATCCCCCCGGACCGAACCGAAGATCTTTTCGGTTGTATCGTCGGAATAGATCAGATCGCCGGCATTCATGAACCACACATAATCGCTGGTGGCAGCCGCCAATCCCTTGTTCATGGCATCGTAAATGCCGCGATCCGGTTCGCTTATCCAATAGCTGATCCGATCTTCGTATAACTTCAGGATTTCAACGGTCCCATCGGTGGAACCCCCGTCAATCACTATATATTCGATATTGGGATAAGTCTGGGAAACAATACTCCTGATAGTTTTTTCGATCAGGCTCAGACCGTTGTACACCACGGTGATTACCGAAATCACGGGTAGTCCGGCCACTCGTGCCGCCGGTTGGCCCTGGAGCCGGGTGCCGCCTTTCATCGTCTCGTCCATCCTGTTCGGTTTGGATGGGAAATTAGTTAATTTCGCACAAAAGCCTGTCATGTTTTACGCTTTACTCAAAATACAACGCTTCTTCGAATCGGTTTATCAAGCCCTGATCAGTCTGATAAGAGTGCTTTTCCGTTTCCGCTTCAGTTCAGATCTCACCAGGATCAAAGCCTCCGGCAAGGAGCTGGTAATTTTAGCCAACGGACCGTCCCTGCGGTCTGATCTTCAGAATCATCCCGGCTTTTTTGAAAACAAGCAGCTCCTGTGCGTCAACCAGTTTGTGTTAAGCGATGAATACGAGCGACTTAAGCCGCAGTATTACATTCTTTTAGATATCGGGTACTTCGCAGATACCACGATTCCGCGTGTTGCCGAAGTGCGTGAGCTGATCAAGAAGGCGCTCATCGAAAAGACCACCTGGCCGCTAACTCTTTTTTGCCCTGCTGAAGGCCGGAACAGCCGTTTTCACCGCGATCTGGTCGCTTCAGGTATTCCCATCCGGTTTGCTTTCATGAACCGCACGGTTGTTGATGGACTAAAACCCGTCAGGCATTGGCTGTACCGCCGGCAGATGGGGATGCCCCCACCGCAGAACGTGCTGATCGGGGCCCTGATGGCCGGACTGGCATGCGGATTCGGCAGCATAATCATTGTCGGGGCCGATCATTCCTGGCACCAGGGACTCGAGATCGGGGAAGATGGGAAACTGGTCTCGGCAGAGAACCATTTTTACGACAAAAAGCCCTGGAAAGTGGCGGTTCACCATCCCGAAACGCTTCAGCGGGCCAACCTGCACGACTATTTTTACAACCTGTACCGTACTTTCCGCAGCTATCACCTCATCCAGGAATTTGCGCTGTCGCAAAACGTAAAAATCATCAATGCCAGTTCTGTCACTTTCATTGATGCTTTCGACCGTAAAAAACTGGAATCTTATCCCTGGGAAACGCGCTGACCCAGATAAATGGCTGCCAGGTCGAAATCCACCTGATCATCAATATCGATAGAATCTTTCCGGCTCATGACGTACGCGTACGCACCTGAGTTCAGAAAAAGCGTCCGCTCCTCAATCATCCTGGCAATACTGCAGAAATAGAGGGCACCATTCAGCCGGTAGTAGGCTGGCAGTTGCTGGGATGGGGTCTTCTGAATGTTCTGGGGAATGAATCCTTCGAGCGAGAGGCTCTTCGGAAGCGTATTGCTCCACAGTGGAGAATGTTCTGATCTGCAAACTGATATGACGGCATCTGCCCGTTTTTCCTCGAGCTGTTGAACGGCTTCCCTGATATTTTGGGCGGTACGCAGGGGTGAGGTCGGCTGCAGACAGGCCACATGCGTCCAATGAGTATTCGCATCCTTCGAGAGTTCATTCACCGCATGAATCATCACGTCCACCGTCGGGGTATGATCCTGAGTGAGCTCGTCGGGCCGCATGAACGGCACCTCGGCGCCAAACTGTGCGGCCAAAACGGCGATCTCCCAACTGTCGGTGCTGACAACCACCCTGCCGAACACGCCGGATTCAATGGCGGCTTCAATGGTCCAGCCGATCAGTGGCTTGCCGGCAATCATCATGGTATTCTTCCCCGGTAGACGCTTGCTGCCGCCCCGGGCGGGTATTATCGCGATATACGGACTCTTGTCATTCATGAAACAGCCTGTTATAATCAAAATTGGCGCGTTCGTAATCTTCGGGCTTTCCGATATCCATCCAGAATTCCCTGATCGGAAAGGAGAGGGTAGTCATGCCGCGTTCAACGGCTTTCTCAAACAGACCGGTCATATCCATCGGTTGGCCGGCAGGTATTAGGTTTAGGGTTTGGGGTGTGAGGACGTAGATACCGGCATTGACATAGAATTGCTGGACGGGTTTTTCCTCGATGGAGACGATATTTTCCTTATTCAGCCTCACCACTCCATAAGGCACTTCCATCCCGTATTCACGGATGCACATGGTGGCATCGGCGGCATTACGGTTATGAAAATCCATCAGGCTCTCAAAATCGACCAACGTAAGAATATCTGCATTCATCACAAAAAACGATTCATCCGGCGACCTGTCGAGCAATCCCAAAGCCCCAGCCGTACCCATGCGCTGGTTTTCCTCCAGATAAGTGATATCGACCCCGAGGGTGAGCCCGTTGCCAAAATAGCTGCGGATAATATTGCCTTTATAATTGAGGGCGATCACAAACTTGGTGTACCCGTGTTTCTTGAAACGGCTGATAACGGTTTCCAGGATAGGCTTGCCGCCCACCGGCAACATCGGTTTCGGCGTTTTATCGGTCAGCGGTTTTAATCTCGATCCCAGTCCGCCCGCCATGAGCACCACGGTGTTGGGATGTTTCTCCTGTTTGATGAGCTGGTCGATCTCCGCCATCCGGATCACCCTGCCATCTTCGTCGACCACCGGAACCTGAAAGACTTTGCGGCTGACTGCCAGTTCGATGATTTTTTCTTTCGGGTCCGATATTTTAACGGAAAGCGGGTGACTGTTAAAGATATCCCGGATGGGATCACTCATTTCCATTCCCCTCAGCAAACCGCGCCTGATATCCCCGTCGGTCAGCGTTCCGATCAGCTTTCCTTCCTCATCAACCACGATGGCAATTTTCATCGCACCGGTATCGATGATCCGCATGGCTTCCCGGATGGAAACCGACTCAGTGATCTTTATGTCAGATATCTGATACACTACTTATCGTAGAATCGCTTGATAATGAGTTTGCTGAAGTCCTCTTTTTTCAGGACTTCAATAATCTTGTCGGCAGCGCCGCCATTGCCGTACGGGTTTTCCACCGACTTTAGTTTTTCCCGGAATTCGGGTGAATACAGCTCGTTGAAAGCCTGGGTGATAGCCTCTTCGGAGGTGTCGCAATCAATCACGGATGCGGCGCGTATCCGACCGTCCTGGCGATTGCCGATATTGATGGTTCCGATGCGGAAGCTGGGCGCTTCAATGATTCCACTGGATGAATTGCCGACTACTGCATCAACCAACTTCATGGCCGACAAGTAGTTGAGCTGTCCCATCGAAGGAATCAGAATAGCCCGGTCTTCGCGGGTCATCACGAAAGATTGTAATTTCTGTATGATAATCCGGTGACCGGTATCGGCATTGGGCATGGTAAAGATCAGGCTGGTATCGGGCAGCTTGTCGAGTGCCGAAAGCAATTCGCCGATATGATGGCCTGCCTGTCCGGGATCGAGCGTTTCCGGATGGTAAGTGATCAGCAGGTTACGCTTGTTCAGCTTAAATCCGATGGCTTTTTCCAGTTCGGCCGGCTCCAGTAGTTTAACCTTGTTGATATTGTCGATGCCCAGTCCGCCGACCATGAATACCCGGTCGGGCTGCTCACCCAGCTGGATGATGCGGTTGCGGTAAGATTCGGCTGCTGCAAAATGCAGATGCGAAAGTTTGGTTACGGCATGCCTGATGGCATCATCGATCGCTCCCTCGCTCAATTCCCCGCCATGAAGGTGGGCAACCGGAATATTGGCGATTAGCGCGGCGGTGGCTGCTCCCAGGATCTCAAATCGGTCGCCGAGGATGACCACCAGGTCGGGTTTCAGGGTCTGAAAAGAGGCACCGAAACCTTCAATGGCCAGAGCCAGCGAATGCGTGATGTCGAGGACCTTGTCGCCAAAAAGTTCCAGGTCGAAACTCCGGTCCACCTTAAATCCCTCTTCGCGTATCCTGTCGATCGTTGAGCCGAATTCGGGCGATAAATGGGCGCCGGTGACCACCACCTGGAGCTGGAATTCCGGCTCCGACTGTATGCCTTTCATCAGCCAGTACAGAAGGCCGTATTCAGCCCGGTTTGTAGTTATAACGCAGATTTTTCGCATCAGATGAGTTCGTCAGTCCGGTAATCCCGGGTGGCAAATGTACCGATAATATCGTCCCACCGCAAAGGGTTGATCCCGATGCCCGGCCTCTTGACGGTCAGGTTTTTCTCGGTAAAAGCTTCACCTTTTTGTATCGGGCAGGCAGCTACAATGCTCTTACGTGCAGCCGGCATGTTTTTCCGTTCTCCCTCACTGGGTTCTTTCCGGGAGGAGCCGAGTGCAAGCTCGATATTCCTGATGGATTGCACCATGGCACGCAGCTCCTGCGGTTCCAGACTGGCTTTGTGGTCAGGGCCGGGCATGCTCCGGTCGAGGGTAAAATGCTTTTCAATCACCGCAGCACCGAGTGCCACGGCTGCCACCGGGACTTCAATCCCATCGGTATGGTCGGAATAACCCACTTTAATGCCGAATTCGAGCGCCATGGTGAGCATGGCCCGCAGATTAACATCGGTATAGGGCGTGGGATAATCAGTATTGGCGTGCAAGAGGGTGATCTTCGACCGTGGCAGGCCGCCCTTTTCCAGGATACCTATTGCCTGACCGATCTCCGACATCTCGGCCATACCGGTTGACAAGATCACCGGCCGACCGAATTTGGCCAGTTGCCTCAATAACAAGATGTTGGTAAGGTCGCCTGATCCCACCTTGAACAATTCCACGTTCAGCCGGTTAAGCATATCGGCACTTTCATCATCAAAAGGGGTGGAGATCATCCTGATGCCCTTCTGACGCGCATGGGCCATCAGGACAATATGCGCTTTTTCGTCGAGCTCGAGTTTTTTCAGCATCCCGAACTGACTGCCCTCAGCCCCTGTTTGTATCTCCTGATAGGCGGCTTTGGGTGCAGATGCCGTAACGAGCTTTTCTGTTTTGAAGGTCTGGAATTTGATGAAGTCGGCACCTGATACCGCCGCTACCTCGATCATTTTAAGAGCGGTGCTGATATCTCCGTTATGGTTGACGCCGGCTTCCGCAATGATGGTTACATGGTTGTTCATCGGATTTTCCTTAACGGATTGCCAATATAGGTCCCGGGTTGTTCAAGCGACCTCAGAACGACAGAGCCGGCTGATATCAGGGTATCGTCTGCCACATCGGTATTGTTCGACAACACCGTGCGGCTGCCGATAAAGGTGCGGCTTCCCACCTTGCATTGCCCGTTCAGTATGGCATAGGTGGAAATATGGCTGTGGTCACCAACGTGTGCCTCGTGCTCAACAAGTGCACCCGTATTGAGTATGCAGTTTACCCCGATAACGGCCTCGGTATTTACCACCGCATGGTGCATCACGATCGTGCCTTCACCGACGAGTGCGTTCCTTGATACATAGGCGTTTGGAGAGATAATGACCGGAAACTGGCCGCCCATGCTCCTGATCAGGTTAAACAGTTTTATCCGGATATCGGGATGCTGAATCTGGCCAACGGTGATCAGCGCATTTTTATACACCCTGATGAGCTCAGGCAATTCACTATCGGTTCCGATGACCGGGTATCCCATTACACTTCCCAGCTCACCAATCCCTTCTCTGTCATTCCCGCGAAGGCGGGAACCTTCACCCTTCTCTGTCATTCCCGCGAAGGCGGGAACCTGATACCCCGCATTCTCCACGATCCCGGCAATCTCGAACCTTCCTTCTGCCTGTATCACGTCGATACACGATTTGCAGTGTCCGCCGCCTCCGATAAGTAAAAGTTTTTCTGCCACGATGATCCGGTTTTTACAAAGATAAATTATTTCAGCCTCAGCCATCCCAGCATCTCATTCCAACGCCTGTTCAGATCGGGAGATAGGTTAAATATCAGGGTGGCTCCTATAAAAACAATGGAAATGGCGGCACTTCTGACCGCAACATCCAGGATTAAACTCAGATAATGGTGATCCGCCTGATACAGGTCGGGAATCAGGATGGCCGGCAGGTAGGAGAGCGCGGCAACCACCACCGCACCCGCATGCTGCCAGGTGTAGGGCTGCATGCCATAACGCCTCCAGAGGAAGACAAATCTCATTCCTGCATAAAACAGCGCCGAAACAGCCGAAGCGAGCGCTGCGCCGGCAATGCCGAACATCGGAATGAAGAGCAGGTTTGTTGCCAATACAAGTATCCCGAAAAACACGACAAACATCGCCAGGCGTCGATAGTGACTGCTGGTGGTCATGATGGAACCGCTGATACCCGAGGCCATGATGAACAGGTTAGATATTCCCATCCAAAAAATCACGTAACGGCCGTTGGAGTAGCTATCGGGGATCATGTGGAAAATATTTTTCACATTTCCCCATATTCCGATGAAGATCAGGAGGCCGAAAATCAGCTGATGCAGGCTGGTATCGCGATAAAGCTTGTTAATGGCGTCATGGTCACCGTCTTTCCAGTTTTGTCCGACCATCACCGCGGAAATTTTCGAAACGGATCGTATCGGAATGGAAACCAAGGTGCCATAAAAGGCTAGACGGCCATAGGTGCCGGTCTCGCCCAGACCGAGCATGTCATTGATCAGGATGCGATCAAGATAGAGGATGAGGATATTGCTGAAAGCGATGGTGATCCCGTAAAAAGCGACACTGGTCACCGATTTTTTAAGTTCCGGAGTGAGAAATTCCGGCTGGGGTTTAATCCTGAATTCACCGTCTTTCATCAGAAGAATTGCAATGATGATTCCCGGAGTTGAGAGGGCAACGGTAAACAGCAGGATGACTCCGTTAAACTGGAAAATGCCGGCAATGAAGCCCAGGATAACCACCAGCAGGATCACGCGCTGAACAAATTCCTTGAGAAAAATCCCGCGAACGGCATTCATCAAAACCGAATAATAGATATCAATGACCAGGTAGATGGTGGTAAAGGCAGTGAGAGGAATAATGTAATCTACATATTTGGCGAACAGACCGGTACCGGCGGGTGTATCGCCCAGGATCCAGGGCCTGAGGATCAGGTAAAGGATAAGTGCCAGCAGGAATCCGGCCATGTTGACCCAGAAAAGTATGCCGAAAAATCCGTTGTGATGATTGTCTTTGTTGCGAAACCACGGGAAGAGCCTGACGGTTACATTGTTAAGGCCAAGGGTTGCGAGGGTGGCAAAAACCAATGAATAGGAGGTGAGAAGTTCAATGACCCCGTTTTGCTCTTTGCTGAAATAATTCGGCATCAGGTAGCCGGCAGTAATGAATCCTATGGCAACGCCGATATAAGAATAGATGGATCCCTTAATGCTCTGTTTTTCAATGATGCCCACGAAAGGAGGATTTTGATCAAAAATAGCAATTTGCTGCCACCTTCCATTGGTTACCCAAATCTTTGTAATTTAGGCGCTGGATTTGAAACAGGTATGAAGAATAAACAGCAGACGGGTCCAACAGTCAGGTTAAGAAATTCCTACGTTACTACGGTGGTCAGCATTGCCATGGTTCTGCTCCTGCTGAGCCTGCTCGGACTGCTTATTCTTAATGCTCGGCTGATCGGAGATTATGTGAAGGAGAATATCGGATTTTCGGTGATCATTAAGGATGAGATCCGCGAGCCCGACATTATCCAGCTGCAGAACAGTTTCAATGCCAGTCCGGCTGTTAAGGCCACGAAATACGTATCGGCCGAGGTGGCTGCCCAGGCTCTGCAAAAAGAGCTGGGCGAAAATTTTCTGGATTTTCTGGGCACCAATCCTCTCAAAGCGTCTATCGATATCAAGTTTCATGCGGCTTATGCCAACCCAGACAGCATAGCGAAATACGAAAAGATTTTCGCCGCCAATCCGCAGGTTTACGAGGTATATTATCAGGAGTCGATGGTGAATCTGGTGAACGAGAATTTACGAAAGATCAGCATAGTGATTCTTGCTTTCAGTGTCCTCCTTCTGTTGATTTCCATTGCCCTTTTCAATAATACCATCAGATTGCTGGTCTACAGCAAGCGATTCATTATTAAAACGATGCAATTGGTTGGGGCTACCCGAAAGTATATTCTCAAGCCTTTCATCCTTCGTGGCCTGATGAACGGGCTGTTCGGATCGGCCTTGGCCTCGCTGCTGCTCCTCGGTGTTATTTACATCGCGCGTCAGCAGATGCCGGAAGTTTTACAGTTTACCGATTCAATGACCGTAGCGATGCTGGTACTGCTGATTTTTGCAGTGGGGATGATCCTTTCGGGCATCACCACCATTCTCGCGGTGAATAAATATCTGGGTATCGACCGCGACAAGCTTTATTTTTAACGAGAATTAATCTACAACAATGGCAGATAAAAAAGTGGTTGTCAAGCTAAAAGAGGAGCCAGCTCATAAGAAGCAGGCGAAATTTGTATTCAGCAAGATGAATTACCAGCTGCTGATAGCCGGACTGGTTTTACTGGTTATCGGTTTTATTCTGATGGCAGGCGGCGGCTCGGATGATCCGGCAAAATTTGATCCCGGTATTTTCAGTTTCAGGAGGGTGACGTTTGGACCGATCATCGTGCTGATAGGCTTTGTCATTGAGGGCGTTGCCATTATGTACCGTCCAAAATCCAAGAAAGAAGAGTAGCCCATGGATTGGCTGCAGGCACTTCTTCTCGGCATCCTTCAGGGAATTGCCGAGTTCCTTCCAATCAGCAGCGACGGGCACCTGGAATTGGGCAAAGCTTTGCTGAAAGTTGAAGGAGCAGATAATCTGTTGTTTACCGTTGTCGTACACGGGGCAACTGTCCTGGCTACTATCATCATTTTCTGGAGCGAGATCATGAGATTGCTGAAGGGCTCTTTCCAATTCAAATGGAATGAGGAAACGCAATATGTCGTAAAACTTATCGTATCGATGATTCCCGTGGGCATTGTCGGGTTCCTCATGAAGGATTGGGTGGAGGGATTTTTTAACGGCGATATGGCTTTTGTCGGGTACATGCTCTTGCTGA
Source organism: uncultured Porphyromonadaceae bacterium (assembly GCA_964355105.1). Classification (GTDB taxonomy): domain Bacteria; phylum Bacteroidota; class Bacteroidia; order Bacteroidales; family UBA12481; genus UBA12481. Next base: position 20,549 of record CAYHCO010000003.1, on the reverse strand, counting down.
CCGCCGCCTTCCTGTATATCGGACATTTTATGGGCAAGCGTGAGCATACGATTCCAGTGGGATACGTGAGCGCCTTCATTATCGGCGTTGCCCAGGCCATTGCTGTGATGCCGGGGTTAAGCCGCTCGGGAACTACTATTGCCACTGGAATGATGCTGGGGATCGATAAGAAGAAACTGGCCGAATTCTCTTTTCTCATGGTTATTGTGCCGATTATCGGTGCCAATGCCAAGGAGATGCTCGATATGCATTCCGCAGCCCAGGAGGGTGCCGCCAGCCTGAGTGGCGGAGTTGGTGCGCTGGATCTGATTGTAGGCTTCATCGCCGCTTTTATCACCGGATTGTTTGCCTGCAAGTGGATGATCAACATGGTTAAGAAGGGCAAGCTCATCTGGTTTGCCGTTTATTGCACGATAGTTGGATTTGCGTCAATTGTAATCAGCAATTTGAAATAAGCAGTAGGCAGTCGGCAGTTTGCAGTAGGCAGTAAGAAACCCTGAAACTCCAAACCCCTGAAAGAAATAACCCTTCCCACCTCCGGCCAGGAATACCTCGATGGCCAGATACTTGTATTTGACAAGCCCTATCAGTGGACTTCCTTTTACCTGGTAAAAAAGGTGAGGGGGATTTTATCGCGGCGTTACGGCTTGAAAAAGCTGAAGGTTGGGCATGCCGGCACGCTGGATCCCCTTGCGACTGGCCTGATGATCGTTGCGGTGGGCAAGGCTACCAAGCAGATTGATGCCCTTCAGGCTGGTGAAAAGGAATATTACGCCACCATCCGGCTGGGCGCCACCACTCCCGGATTCGATCTGGAGAAGGAGATCGACGGGATTTTCCCCTTTGAGCATATTACCCGTGAGATGGTTTTGGATGCGCTTCAAACCATGACCGGGCATGTTGACCAGGTTCCGCCCGTTTACAGTGCCAAGAAAGTTGAGGGTGAGCGTGCCTACGACAAGGCCCGGCGGGGTGAGAGCCAGGAACTTGATGCCAAGCGGGTGCATATCCGCGAGATTGAACTGATCGATTTTTCCCTTCCGGATGTGAAGGTCAGAATTGCCTGCTCGCGCGGAACGTATATCCGGTCGATTGCCCGCGATCTCGGCGTTTTTTTAGGTTCAGGAGCCCATTTAACGGAGCTCAGGCGCACGCGTAGCGGGGATTTTACAATAGATAATGCATTGATATTCGACGACTTCCAAAAAATGTTGCTATAAACGCAACAAACTCGATTTTGCCCCGTATAAAGGCAACTTACCAGATTAATATATTTTTATGAACCCCTCATAAGCTAAGCTGGCGAATTGCAATGAAATTCAGTTGAGGGCTCCATGAGTACAAGCCAACTTTATTTGAAACAATAAATTATTAACGAATGAAATTATCCAAGTTCCGGTATACCCTGCCCGACAAACTTATTGCCTTACACCCATCTGAAAATCGCGATGAATCGCGGTTGCTGGTTCTGAACCGCAAAACCGGCGAAGTAGAGCACAAAGTGTTCAAGGATGTTTTGGGCTACTTCGACAATAAGGATGTAATGGTTTTCAACGATACGCGCGTTTTTCCTGCCAGGCTGCGTGGAAATAAAGAAAAAACCGGAGCTGAGATCGAGGTATTCCTTCTTCGGGAACTCAACCGGGAACAGAGGCTGTGGGATGTTCTGGTTGATCCGGCCCGCAAGATCCGTATCGGTAACAAGCTTTACTTCGGCGAGGAGGACATGCTCGTGGCCGAAGTCATCGACAATACAACATCCCGCGGACGCACACTTCGTTTTCTGTTCGACGGGCCTTATGAAGAATTCAAGAAAACTCTGTTTGAACTGGGCGAAACGCCACTGCCTAAGTTCATTAAGCGCGATGTGGTTCCCGAGGACCGCGAACGCTATCAGACCATCTTCGCCAAACATGAAGGAGCCGTTGCCGCACCAACTGCCGGCATGCATTTCAGTCGCGAATTAATGAAGCGTCTGGAAATTAAGGGTATAGATTTTGCCTTCGTCACGCTTCATGTGGGATTAGGCAACTTCAGGTCGGTCGACGTAGAAGACCTGACCAAGCACAAAATGGACTCCGAACAGATCATCATTACTGAGGAGGCATCCAAAATCGTAAATGGCGCCAAAGAAAATCGCCATCATGTCTGTGCCGTTGGCACCACCACGATGCGTACCCTGGAAAGCTCGGTTTCAACCGACGGATTCCTGAAGCCCTATAACGGCTGGACCAATAAATTCCTGTTCCCTCCTTACGAGTTTTCGGTTGCCGACAGTATGATATCGAATTTCCACCTGCCTCTGACGACCCTGCTCATGATGGTTGCGGCTTTTGCCGGATTCGATCCTCTGATGAACGCTTACCAGATCGCCATCAAAGAGAAGTACCGTTTCGGTACCTACGGCGACGCGATGCTTATTATTTAGCTGGGCTAAATAATAAGCATGCGCTAATAGGCTCACTCCGTTCGCTAAAAGGCGCTTCGCGCTAATAGGCTCGCTTACGCTCGCTAACTATGCGCTTCGCGCTAATTAATAATTAGCCGAGCTTTAGCGAGGCCTATTAAAGGTGAGGACTTTGGTGCTGCGGGTCAACCAGCTCGCGATACTTCTGCACTACGAGTTTCATGTCTTCCCACACGTCTTTCTTCAGATCGGGATTGCGCAGCAGTGCCGACGGGTGATAGGTGGGCATCACGTGAAACTGGTCCCATTTCATCCATTTGCCCCTGACCTGTGTGATCTTTCCTTCGGGATCGATCAGCCCTTTCAGTGCGGTTGATCCCAACAGAATAATGATCGACGGCTGGATCAGCTCAATCTGAAGCAACAGGAAGGGCAGACAGGCAGACCGCTCATCCGGGGTGGGCTCGCGGTTTTCGGGAGGCCTGCATTTAACAATATTGGCAATAAACACATTTTCATTCCTCGAAAAACCTGCGGCACCGAGTATCTTGTCCAGCAGCTGCCCCGATTTGCCCACAAAAGGCAAACCCTGCTTATCCTCTTCCTCTCCCGGACCTTCACCGATCACCATCAGTTCGGCATACGGATTCCCGGTCCCAAATACCGCTCGGGACCGGTTCTGATGAAGTCCGCACCGCGCGCAGTCACGGACTTCATCAGTTAGCCGCTGAAATTGTTTTTCGATCAATTCTGCTTGACCAATGACTTGATCGTTACCTCATTTTCGGTTTCTACAACCATATAATACATGCCTGAAGCCAGGCCTTTCAGATTGATCTGCTGCTGTCCCGACGTGTAATTGTGACGGATGTCGGACCAAACCACTTTGCCGTCAATCGTGACCAGCTTCAGCGATACATCGCCTCCCTGGTTACCGGAAATATCCAGCGTGGTCTCATCGCCTGCCGGATTCGGGAACATGTTAACCTTCAAAACTTCTGAAGATGTCTCTACCCCCGAGGTAGCCGACTCATCAAAAATAAAATTATCAAGGGCGGATCCATATCCGATATCGGTACCATCATCATATTGGAAGCCCAGCTGTGCTTCGGCGGTATAACTGTCGGCAGGGATTTCAAGGTTATATTTTTTCCATTTATATCCAGCCCCAAACCCGCTGGTTGGCATTTCCAGAATCGGAATCCAGGCTTCATTCCGGTTTCTGCGGAAGAAGATTTTCAGGTGGTCCAGTTGCTGCCATCTTTTCAGGCAATAATCAAAATGTGCGTAAACCACGCTTTTCCCGAACATATTGATCCGGGGGGTAATCGCATAATCCGTACACTTGGTACCCGCTCCGGCAGCAACGGAACTAGCCCCGATGAATTTCGTCTTGTTGTCACCTTCCATCAACAGGCTCGGACCATCACCCCACATGAAACCCTCAACATTGTATTTCAATTTCCATCCGTGTCCGGGTTTTTCAAAATCCTCTTTGTACGGAAGGGTCATAATACCTTTTGGCGTATAGGTAATGGTATTGCTCGGGACGGATTCTCCGGTAAATTGTCCTTCATAAATCGCAGACACGGAATAGCTGTATGTTGAGTCCATGGTAACTTCCTGATCACGGAAGGTATTGGTAGTTGTGCTCCCATACCTGGCACCATCGCGGTACACATTATATCCCTTAAGGTCCTGGGCAGCACTGGCAGTCCAGGTAAGGTCCACAACACCCGTTGCTTCGGTATAACTCAGATTGGTAGGCGGGAACAGGTTGGTGATGCTTACCTGGAATGTGATGGAATCACCTGCGGTTGAAACATTTGATATGTCCAAACCACCGGGTCCGCCCTGTCCGCTGTTGTACAGGAAAGAGTTGGGATCCGTTTTGTCGCTAATGGCTTTCCGTTGCGGAGAGAACATGGCTGCACTTCCCAAACTCCCGACGGCTGTGAGAGATCCGCCCGGACGGTAAACGTAAACCTCATCCGGAGGACCGCCGGCGTTGCCGTTCCCGGCATTGGGATTGATCCGGTAAACAACAAGCCCGGTGCCTGGTGCCGACGATTCGTAACGCCCGGTCTTTTTTCTGTATTCGAGAACAAAATATTCTGATTTGCTGAAGGGCGACTTGATCTTATACAGGTTGTTGGTCGGCTGGCTAAGCGGTTTCAATGAATAAACCCCTGATGTTGAGATCTCGGGAAGGTTATCAATCCAGTGGTTGTATTTGTACTTCAGAAATCCGCAGATGCTCTGCGGCGGGTCCGCCGAAGCGCACATCAGGCACCACCCACCAACCGCGTCCGGTCCGGTTTTCCCGCTGCTGGAATAGTGATACAGGTCGGGAGCGCCAAAAACGTGTCCTAACTCATGACACATGGTCCCGGAACCGAATCCGATTTCCATGGTCAGAAAATAACCGTTAATCTTTGCATTCTTGATTCTGACATCGTAAGAATATAAGCCCCAGGCGTGAGGCCATAACAAAGTAGCCCATGCCGATGCCTGTCCCCTGATCACGAAGCAAACGTTATCCACAATCCCGTCGTCGTTCACATCCACATCAACATCAGCAGGAATCTGACCCTGAATGAATTCCACTGCTCTCTTCAGCATGCTGTGCTCGCGTTCGCCATTATCGCCATCGTAGCCTTCAGGATTGACCGCACTTTTCGGTAAGTAATAATTTCTGGGATGAATATCCTTGTAACTCACGGTGATGGTATCGGGGCTAACGGGAAAATGCGAGATCCGCAGGTCGAGTGTATTATAGGAGATTTCCTTGAAATAGTCCTGAACGGACGAATGGTCAGTGGCTTCCCATAGATCCTTGAAATAAGCACGGTCATGGGTAAAAACACTGTCATCCGCGAATGAGATATAGATGCAAAGGCTGTTAACCAAACCCTTGGTGGGTGTCCCGGTGGTTGATTTCAACGGAGTTTCGAATTTTTCCCGACGCTCGGCGTACAGCCTCTCGGAAATTTTTGCTCCTTTTTCCAGTCCGGTCAGGTCCGGATTAACAGATCCCACCACATATTTCGATGGGATAACGTATTCTCCTGATCTTACGCCATAATAAAAATAACCGTCAGCAGGATCCATGACAATCGTATATCCCTTCGCATCATGGAGCCAGTGATAGAATTCATCCCCCGAAGCGAGGCACTGGATTACCTTCCCATTTGGCTGTGTAATTGTTTGAGGAATGTTTACCTCGTAAGCCGCAAAAATCAGGCGACTAATCATCAGGCCTAAAGCCAGCAGGAAAAATCTTTTCATTTGTGAAAGGCAATTAGTTGTTAATCTTCATTATCTGCTCGTTCCGTATCAGGATTCCGGAAGCGATCTGCAAGATATATAATCCAACCGGAAACTCCGAGAGGTCCAAAGTTAACTCCTGGGAGGGAGAAAACTCACGGCTGTAAAACAGTTGTCCGGTTATGGATATTATTCTGATATTCATCGGGTTCTGTGGTACAGTGTTCCACAGCAGGGTCACTTTGTTGCGGGTGGGATTGGGAAAAAGGGTCAGCGCGGGAATCAACTCTTTCTCATCGATACCGGTGCCGTTCCGCATGTCGATCATCACTGTCAGGGTATCGGGATCGCAGGTTCCGTTGGAGGCGATCTGTTTCACCTCAAAGAGGTTTTTTGAGTAATACGTATGAACGGGATCGCGCTGCGTGGAAGTGGTGCCGTCGCCGAAAATCCAGAATATCTGCTCAGAATAAGACGATTTATCGGTAAAATAGATATCCTGAAATTTTCTTGAATAATCGAATGAGGCTACCGGTTTGTCACGGATGGCCAGTGCATCTGCCTGGGTGAGATGGTCCAGATGGTTCAGGGAGAGCCTGACAGATTTCTTGCCTGATATGGAATAAGTGATCAGGTGCGGACCTTTGGTGGACGCAAAGCGGGGTTCTGCCCCTTCGCCGAAATCCCATTCCCAGATTTTTACCGGACCGGTGGAGTGATCGGTAAATGTGACCATCTGGGCCTGGCAAAGATCGGTCTGATCAAAGGAAAATGAGGGTATGGTAAGTTCCGGCACTTCATAAACGGTGAGGTTGTCAATGGCGGCGCCATAGCCCTGGCCAAAGAAGTCGTTATAGTAAAAGGCGATCTGGATCGGGTTACTGTCCGGGGTTTGCGGCAGGTAAAAATGTAATGTTTTCCAATCCGCGTAGGAGCCTGTGGAATCCAGACTGGCCAGCAGCTGCCATTCGCCGGTAGTGAAATCACGCCACATGAGGGCCAGCTTATCCACACCTGATTTTTGCCTGAACATGTAATCGAAAGATACAGCCAGGTGGGTGGTGGTGCCCGGATAAATAACCGGACTCGTCAGGTAATCGACCACCTGCTCACCCGAATCGTGACCTTCGGAGCGGATGGCTGCCACGCTGCCATTGTTACCCCCGATCTGGAAACCGGAGGCAGATCCCACGCGAAATCCGGATGTAGAATCCTGCATAAGCCAACCTTCGGGGCCGAACTCGAACGTCTGCACATATCCCGGCAATAAACGCTGCCACGGCGATCCGGTCACTTCAGGTGCGGAGGCTGATTCCCCCGGAGATTCACCCTGATACTGAGCGGTTACCGTATATTGATACGACTGGCCGTTTACGACGTCATAATCGCGGAATTTTGAGTCGCCGGTCTGGCCGATTCTAACGCCATCGCGGTAAATATTAAAATGGGATAAATCGGTAATGACCGGCTTTTCCCAGAATAGCTGAATAAAACCGTCTCCGGCCAGCACATCCAGGGAAGAGGGACGATCGTGAAGTGGCATGTAGTTCGGCTGGATGCCAAAGATCGCACCCTGCCAGGTCGAAAAATCAGACCCCCCGCCGGCCATCCCGTCGAGAGTGAACCAGCCGTTTCCGGCACCGTTCCAGCCCCAGTTGAAGTGGAAAAAGGTGTTGTTGCGGTACCCGTCGATGTTGAATGCATGGCTCGACTTGCCATCCGGACTGGTTCCGGCGTACAGGACCGGTCTTGAATTGTCGAGCTCCTGATGCAGCATTCTGATCCATTCATCGGTGTCGTTGCCTTCCATTTCGCGGAATATCATGCCCGGGTTGTAGGAGAAATTCTCTATCAGGGCAGGTACGGCATAACGATCGACGCTGGTACTCGAAAGCACAGGGTCGTAATTCATAAATGTGGATACGCCGGTATGGTAAAGTACCAGGGCGGCGGTTTCCGTTGGATAAATGTCGTGGGTCAGAGACCAATTGTACCGAGTGGTGTCGAAGTTTGCGGTAATCTCTCCATACTCAGCATGTTGCAGCGGGGTGTAGGTAGCCTGTCCGGTTCCCTTGGGTGGCCATTGCCACTTTTCCATAATCTGCGACATAGCTACGGCTACGCAACCCACGAGGGCATTTTTACCTGAATTGTCGACGGGACAATACCTGTTCCATGGATCTCCCTGGCCCCATTGTGCGGAAACCAACGGCAAAACGCGGTGATCGGTTGAGAAAGTTGCACCCTGGCTGCTTTTAAAGCCGGTGTTATGAGTTACCCGGTGTTGATATTGAGGGATGAGCCAGGAGCGAAGGGGATGATCGGGATCGGATGGAAAAGCCTGGTCGCTTGAGTAGCCCAAAACCTGTGATCCGCATTCCTGGCTGGAGACCAGCACGAATCCCCCGGGCTTAAATGTTACGATATAAGCGTATGGATTCTCGGGCTTGCCGGCAATAATGACCGAATCGGGGATGAAGGTGGTTTTCAGCGAATGGTTACCACCACTCAATACTTCACGGGCCACCTGGGTCGCCTTGGCCACCGGATCAATCTGAGCATTAAGGGCTAATGGTATTAACCAGAATATTATGAACAGCCGTCTGAACATCGGGCCAAATATAGTGGTTACCTTTAATTTGAGGGCACGGTAACTGTGAAAATACTTCCTTTACCTTCCTCGCTTTCAACGCTGATCCTGCCGCCGTTCTGTTCGGTGAATTCTTTGCAGATCATCAAACCCAGTCCCGATGAGGGTTCACCTTCAATACCGGGCCGGTTATTACTGGCATGAAATTCAAAAAGATTGCCAACCATCTTGGCACACATTCCTATGCCGCTGTCCTTCACCTGGATGGCTGTCATATTATCCGAAATCCGGGTGGCGCTGATCTGGATACTGCCCTTTTTAGGGGTGAATTTTAAAGCATTCCATAACAGGTTGGTTAATACCGAAGACAGCATTCGCTTGTCGGCATAAACATAGAGGCTATCCCCGAGATCAGAATTTATCTTGATTTCTTTCCTCGCTGCGATATCCTGCATCGCAGGCAGGATATTCTTAATCAGGGTGGACAGGGAAATATTCGCGGGTTCGGTATTCAATATATTTTCCTGGAGTTGGCACCATTGCAAAAGATTTTCGAGCAGTTGAAAAACCTTTATGGCGGACTGGTTAAGATTCTCCGCCATCTTATAAAGCCGTGGATTATGGATTTCGCCCAGTTCCTCCGTGAGGATCTCTGAAAATCCAAGGATACTGTTGAACGGGCTCCTTAAGTCGTGGGCGATGATAGAATAGAATTTATCTTTCTGTCGGGTAAGCTGGGTAAGCTCCAGTTTTTGGTTTTCTATCACCTGGTTTTGTTCAGCCAGCAAGATATTTATCCGGCGCAGGCGCTTGTTTCGGATCAGGATCAGGGCAATGAACGTAATTGCTGAGCAGATTGATATCAGTAAGATAATCAGGACCAGCCGGCTTTGTTTTTTATGGCTTTGCAACTCATAATTAAATTTCTCATTTAAAAATTTATGCATCAGGACCGTCTTCTGTTTATCTCTTACTTCATCAATAATGCTAACTCTGGCCATTAGTGATTTCGACAAATACTTGTAGAGGCTGTCTTCCTCGTTAAGGCCTTTATAAGCCTCATAAACTGACCAGTTGGCGGCCCACTGGTATACCCGAAGTCCGCTCATTAAGGCATCCTGGCAAGCCAATTTCCCATAAATAACGGCTTCGTCATACTTGCCCATTTTATTATAGATTGTTGCGATATTGCTGAGAACAAGAGCCATATGAGATTTTTCTTGAGCTTTTGGCAACAATTCTTTCGCTTCGCTCAGGATTTCAAGCGCCTTTTCCTGCTTATTTGTCTGGCCATAGAAAGAGCCAATTAAAACGTTGTTACTAACCTGCAGATCATAATTCCCAATTTTTCTTGCAAAGGCATTTGAAGTGCGGGCCTGCAGAAATCCCACTTCCAGCTTTTGGGGATCCTGAGAATCAATATTTACAGCTGCCTTTCGGTTCAGGGTTTTTGCCAAACCTGCTGTATCTTTCAGCTTTTCATATAAAGAATACGCTTTATCCAGATAGCCATCAGCCGGAACAGGATCGAATACTGCCCGGTAACAATCGCCCAGATAATATAAGTTTTCGGCAAGTCCGGTGCTGTCAGCGAGTTTTTCCCGCAAGGTTTGTTCAGAAAGAAAGCTCTCAATGGCCCGGATCAGATTCTCATTTGCCTTATTTGTCAGGCCTTCAAAATGGTAGGCATCTGCCAGATCCAGATCGCTTCCGTATTTTTGGGCTAAATCAGTATATTTTCTGGCAAGCACCACTGAATTTGGATCCGGATGTGTGAGGTTCAGGTTGGCAAGTTTCTTATATTCAGACAATTGAAGTCGCTGATCTTTAATTGAACTGATGCTTTTCATCAGACTGTCTGAGTTCTGAGAAGTGGCAGGCAGGGGAAAAACACACAGGTTCAGGCTCAAGGCCAGAAAGTATAAATATTTAATATACAGCGTGTTATTTATCCGGAAAGACATATTTCTGCGTAACGAATCATAAAGTTAAACCATTTCAAAGGGGGATTCCCATACCATTAGCCGCTGTTCGTCAAATAGTTGGAATTACGAATTTGATTTTTCCGGCTTAACCTTTTCTTTTTGTTATTACTTTTATACAGAACAGGATCATTAACAAGGAAGTCTGACTTATGAAATTTGACACTTTGATCATTGGTGCCGGGCTATCGGGACTTACGGCTGCCGCATTGCTGGCGAAGCGGGGTGTTCGCGTTGCCGTTATCGACAATAATTACAATCCGGGAGGCTCCTGCGGAACTTTTAAGCGCGATGGGGTGATCTTCGACCAGGGCTCTTCGATGCTCTATGGATTTGGCGAAAAGGGATTCAGTCCCCATCGATTTGTGTTTAACTGTCTGGAAGAGCCGATCGACATGATCAAACATGAGATGCTGTATACGGTGGTTTACCGGGGCAGGACCATCCGGTTTTTTGCCGATCTTGATCAGTTCATCAATGAGCTGAGCGATATTTTTCCGTCGGACGCATCCAATATCAGGAGGTTTTACTTTGATATGGCCAGGATTTACCATGATGTGATGGTGGACAGCCCGACATTCACAACCCCCGACGAGACCGATCCCCGGCATGCGCTCCATAATATCCGGAAGCATCCGCTTTCCTATATCCGGTTTCTTTCCTACCTCAACCGCAGCGCTGAATCCCTGCTGAAAAAGTACTTCAGCGATCCCGAAATCTTCAAGTTCTTCAATAAGCTCACCTCCACCTATTGTTACACTACGGTGAGCGAGACTCCGGCCATCCTGGCTGCCATCATGTTTGTGGACAATCATTACGGCGGCAGCTACTATCCAGCGGGATCAACGGTTTTTGTACCCGGTAAGTTAGAGAAAGTGATAGAGGAATGTGGCGGCAAGATGATCATGAACAGGGAGGTAGTGGGCATTAATTTCGATGCAGGCAAGCCGGCGGGGGTCAGGCTCGACAACGGCGATACCCTGGAGGCCGATGAAATTGTTTATTCGGGTACGGTGTGGAATCTTTACCGGAAGCTGCTTCCCAGAGAGGCTCGTAACCACAAGGTGTCGTGGGTAAAGGATCCTATTCCAACTTATCCGTCGGTGATGATCTATACCTGCGTTAACGCCGGTGTCATACCGGAAGGTACGCAGCCGGTTGAGCTTCTGGTGGGCAATCCCGATGAGATCGACGAGAGCGAAATCACCATTTACATTCCCAGTATTGACGACCGTACGATCTGTCCGCCCGGCACGCACGTGGTTATGGCCATCGGACCCAGTTTTGGCGATTGGGACCGCAGTGACCAGTCGGGATACGCTTTGGGGAAGAAGAAGGAAGAGGATCGGCTCATGGCTGTTCTGGAACGCCGGTTTCCCGGGATCAGGGAGGCGGTAATACTTACCGACCTGGCCACCCCGTTAACGATAGAGCGTTACCTGCTCAAGAACGGGGGAGCGGTTGCTGGTCCGAAGCAGCAGATCGGTCAGCATATGTTTAAAAGGCTGCATACGCGCAGTGAATGGAAAAACCTTTTCTATTGCGGGGAATCGGCCACGATGGGTACCGGCACGCCGGCCGTAACCGTGGCTGGCATCGCCGCAGCCAATGCCGTCCTGAAAAAGCGGGGATTGGAGCTCTTCCGCCATCAATATGGGATGAAGGAATATGTGAGGATGGTTCAGCGGCCCTTCCTCCCTGAGCACCGGTATGCTGATGAGACCCCGGCAAGGCGCGAAATTATGCAGGAAGCCTCCCGGTGCCTCTATTGCGAGAAACCGACCTGTGCCGATCATGAGCAGTTTGATGTCAGGGGCATTATGCGGCGCGTGACCGTCGGCAATTTTACCGGTGCACGCAATCTCATCCCTGCCGAGGCCGCCAATCCTGCGGAATACCCTGCTTACCTGACCACCTGTGAAGCCTGTTGCGTCCTTGCAGGAACGCCCGGCGGACCGATTTCTATCAGCCGAGTGATGAGCTTTCTGAACGCGGAAACATAAAAGATTCGCGGGTTTCAGAACAGTTTTTGGTTTTTCAAAAAATTGCTTTAAATTTGCGTCCTCTTAAACGCTTCATTAGCTCAGTCGGTTAGAGCATCTGACTGTTAATCAGAGGGTCCCTGGTTCGAGTCCAGGATGGAGCGCAGAGAATTAAACCTGACAGGTTTTCAAAACCTGTCAGGTTTTTTCGTTTATGCCTGGAAGGCGCCAGATGGTTTGAATGTTTGTAGGAAAAGCGGGTAGTCGAAACGATTACCTGAACAGGTCAGAATGAGTTCCCGTGCGGATGAGCGTGATCAGCTTTATGGTTTTTTTTTTTGAGTAAATCAGTAACCAATCCGGAGAAACATGGCACTCATTTAATCCCTTGAAAGTCCCGGTCAATGAATGATCCTTATATTGTTCCGGCAGCTTCTCACCCGATATCAGAATTTTGATGACCTGGTTTAACTTTTCCTCATCAAGGTTTCGCTTCCTCGAAAGTTTTAGGTCACGGAGATTTTGTTTTGTGAATTCCAGTGAGTACATACTATTTCACTTTGCTGAGGTAATCATCAAAGTCGGTGCATTTTATGGTCTTTCCCTCCTCTGCATCCGCAATAGCTTTCAAGGTTGTATCGTTCGGAATATGCGATGATGCCTTTTTACTTTCGATGATTTCGCCAACACCCATTTCACGGATCAAATCAAGGATGATACGTCCTTTCTTTGTTTTTTCGTTGATTACAATGGTTGTCATAATGGTAATATTTTCGGTAAAGTTATGAAAAAGAAAGGTGCTGGCATTTACCTCATCAAACGGGTAAGTGTTTTTTCGTTTATGCCAGGAAGGCGCCAGACTGCCCTTTAATTCGTACCTTTGATCGTCCCCCAAGTTTTAATAAAGATTGTCGAAGCAGTGAAGTCATTGTCTTTGGTTGTATTATTCAGTTTGGTTTTGTTCGGGTGCGCGAAGGAAAATCCTCCACCAACAGCCAGCCTGACATCCTTTCCTGCGGTTGGTGATACAACCATATTATTCGAATTGAATGCCAGTAAATCATTAAATTATAAAGGATTGACAAATGCCTTATCCTACCGTTGGGATTTTGAGGGGGATTCATCATGGGACACGGATTATAGTTCCGAGAGCTCAATCGGCCACTATTTCATTAATCCCGGATTATATCGGATTGTTGTTGAAGTGACTGATTTCTTTGGGATGATGGATACAGCCTCAACTGTTGTCACCGTTTTCGGAATGAATAAAAATGTCGAAAGACTCCTCGATCCACGTGATGGACAGTTTTACCGGACCGTCAAACTCCGGGATTCATGGTGGATGGCTGAGAACCTGCGATATGGAGTGACCATTGACCAATTGACCGAGCAATCGGACAATGGAGTTATCGAGATGTACCGCTGGGGCGGACCGGGCAATGGGGATACCATCGGCGGGACCTATCGGTGGCAGGAGGCGATGAACTATAACCTGAACTCCAAGCAGGGTATCTGCCCTGACGGATGGCATCTCCCGACAGTCGATGAATACAATGAATTATTCAGTGGTCTGAGCCAGTATTCCGCCATTAAGTTTTATGGCCCCGAAGGTTTATCAGGCCTCCGTCTGGATATTTCGAACAATATCTGGAAGTTTTATATGGACGGCCAATGGGGATTTTATTCCTGGTCTTTTGGTTTCTGGTCATCCGGATTTAAATTAACGGAAGGACAGATTATCCCGGGCGATCTTTATTTTCATTGGGATTGGAAAACTTGGAGCGTAGGTTATCAGCCAGACTCGGGACCTGAAAACAATCAAAGGTTAGTGATGTATTTACCGGTGAGATGTAAAAAGGACTAATGTGAAAAAACACTTGGGATATGCCATCATTTTATCCTCATGGGTATTTTAACCGGAATTCTTTCCTGCTCGGAAGAGGTCGAACTGGCAACCGACAACAAACCGGTTCCGGTAGTCTATTGCATATTCCATTCGGCGGATTCCGTGTATAGAGTATTGCTGTCCAAAACCTTCAACGGTAAACTGAATGCTTATCAAATGGCACAGGATACTCACTATATCTATTATCAAAATGCGAAAGTGACCCTTGAGGCCTGGGAAAAGGGTATCCTAATCTGGCAGACGGAGCTAAAACCTGTTGGTACCACCCGTGATACCGGAGTATTTTCGTCAATGTCAGGTTATGCGTATGAAACCAAAGAGGTCATGTCGACCTATTTCAGGAATGACTGGGCGGAAAACTTCAATGACCAGGGAATCGTCGATTATCTCAGACTGGTGATAAATACACCCGAAAATGAGGAGCCTGCGTATGCACGGATAAAACCCGTATTTGGAAACCCACGAATCGAATATCCGGTATACAATTACAAAACCTTGAACCTATGCGACAGCACAGCCTATTATCTGGAGTTTTATACCAGTAAAAAGGCGTACTATGATATCCGTTGCAGATTCCGGTATACTGAATATTCCGATGTCACCCGAAAGAAGGAGCTGGAATTCACGATCAAAGCCAACCTTAATGTTGGTGATGGACTACATCACCAGAAAATCACACAGGACCAGTTTTTCCGCACCCTGGCGGTAAATTTCCCTCCTGAATCGGCTGGGGTAATTTCCAGGGTCTGTACCTCGGTTGACCTTGAACTGTTGGTCGGATCGCAAAGTTTCAAGACCTATATCGAAACCTACCATATCGACAATGATCTGGGATATACGCTTTGGAATTGCTTTCACGGGGGGATAGGCCTCTTTGCGCAGGTCAGTAAAGCGGTGCTGAAAAACCTGAAGATGGATGACAAAACCAGGGATTCACTTGCGAATGGCCAGTACACCAAGCATCTGGGATTCTCGAAGTGGTAATCTATTTAACGGTTACCTCCAACCTCCTCACAATCCCCGGACTGAACTGGCACCCATTCCTTGTCCGATAGCCATTGAAATTCAGTAGTTTGGATATCTCTGAATAGTTCAGGTATCCGTTTTTCATTTGGATGGGCCGGCACTAAGGCCAGCCGATCTGAAGATTCTAGTAATGAAATTCCCCACATACGGCACAATACATCCGGGCATCGTCAATGATTATCGTGATATACAGCCGAAAGGTATCATTGCCGCAATGTTTACAAACCTGCTTCTCCTTTGGAGGTTCAAGTTTTTCATCTGGAAGTTCAAAGTCCATCTTGTTAACGTTTAGCAGCTAAAAAATTCTAACCATTTACCCTTGTTAAAACAACACCTTCAATCCATTTCTGGTCATCCTTTCCGGCTATTTGATATTCGCCATCATAGTAGGGATTATTTGGCCGATGAACCAAGTGGACCACATTCGGCTGGTGAAAATTCTCATAGCCACTTTCATAACCGCTGACAAAGATCGGCATGTCCTGGGGTAGCGCTTCCAATATCCTGATCAGATCAGCGACCCTAAATGGTTTGGTTGCATTCATAATAATAAGTTTACGGTAAGCCCTAAAGCTCAAGACTCAATTTCAGGTGGCCACCTAACCCTTCTCGAATGATCCTCATGAGTGTCGAAAGTCTGATGTCGCTGGCATTGTTCTCAATCCTCGAAATGTAGTTCTTGGTAGTCCCACATTTAAGAGCGAGTTCTTCCTGCGTCAGATTGAGTTGTTTTCTGGCTTCCTGAATGAGAACACCTATTTTGAAGTTTTCAAATTCCTCTTCGTATTTATCTCTTGCTGGAGTACCCACCCTGCCATATTTTTTGTCAAGATGGTCGTCCCAAGACACCAGACTATTTACTTGATTTTTCGTTCCCATAGACGTAGGCGGTCCGCATAAATTATCAATTACAGCACAAAGTTACCTGTTTAGACAACCTTTGCCAAATCTCCTTAAACATTTTTTAATCAGCTTTCGAAACTCAAAGTGGAAAGACCATAAAACGCCAGGAAGGCGCCAGACTGATACGTTTTTTCAGTAATTTACCCTGGTATATATCAGATTTAAGTCTGTCGGGGAAATTGTTTTCGTCATTGTGCTGGTGTCCGCCTTTATTGTGTTGATTTATAGAACAATGACGCTTGACCCAAATAAAAAGCAAAGGGTTTGGCCTGTTTATCTACCGCGCCCTCAAAGGATGGCTTTTTCAATCGAAAGGGAGCCTGCCACCAGCCACCTCACAATCCCCGGACTGAACTGGCAACCATTCCTCGTCCGATATCCGTTGAAATTGAGTTGTTTGGATATCTCCGAATAGTTCAGGTATCCGTTTTTCATTTGGAAGTGTTCTATGGAGAACCAAAACAGTTACCCCTGGTCAAGCGTTTGTATAATGAATCTTGATTGACTAATTTTACTCATTCATAACGACATAAAAGATATCAGGATGGTTGATTACAGGAAAATTATCACGATTGAGGCCGGGAAAAGAGGGGGTAAACCTTGTATCCGGGGGATGCGGATCACCGTTTATGATATCCTCAACTGGCTGGCTTCGGGCATGTCTAATGAAAAAATTATTGAAGAATACCCGGAGCTTCAGGCTGAGGATATATTTGCGGCGCTAAGTTTCGCCGCCGACCGGGAACGCAGCATCTATCAGGTGGCAGTATGAAATTACTGTTCGACCAAAATATCTCCTTCCGGATTCTGAAAAAGATTCCGGACATTTATTCTGGCTCAAGCCACGTAAGATCTGAAGGATTGATGAACGCTTCCGATCTTGAAATTTGGGAATACGCCAAACTCCATCAATTTATAATCGTAACGCAGGATTCCGACTTTAACGACTTGTATCTTCTGAAGGGATTTCCGCCCAAAATATTGTGGTTCCAGACCAGCAATCTTCGAACAAATGACCTTGCCATTATTCTGAGGAACCGGCAAAATGATGTGGTGGATTTCATTGAAAATGGGGAATTAGGATGTCTGGAACTATCAAGGATCAAAATACGTTAGGGTTCGAGTCCTTGATGGAGCACAGAGATTTAAACCTGACAGTTTTTCAAAACCTGGCAGGTTTTTTCGTTTATGCCAGGTTGGCGCCAGAACCTCGGATTCAAGTTATGCTCTTTTATTAAACACATAACCCAACCCTATCTGAAATTTGGTTCCGAATTCTCCGGTATTTCCCATCGGAATACCAATGAACTGTGAGTAACCAACGCCCCACTTTTGATACAGGTAAAAATTATCCGTCAGATCGAGATCAAATCCGCAACCGATATAGGTTTCAATAGCTGTCAATGGAGGTCCTACAGTAATGAATTCGACCAACTCGTCTCCACCTGTTTCGGTCGAGACCATTCTTTTGAAATAGGTAAGGGTTGGCGCATGCGAAACAATTGTGGTGGCAAAAAGAGACGGCCGCCAGGAACGATTGGGTAAATTAAATTTGTATTCATACCCCAGAGAAAGGCTGGAACTTTCCATCAAAGTCCTGCCAAAAAACCTTCTTTTAAATACGCTGCCATCTTCATCCGTCGGTCGGCAGTCCTTATTAAGTTGATAACCAATAGAAATAATGTGGTTCTTTATTCCATACCCAAATTCTACGATACCACTACGCCAAACATGACTCACCTGATAGGCGGTTTGTACCTGAAACTGCCCTTTTGCTGTCAAGCTGATTAAAGCAAAAATGATCAGGAATAATCTCATTTTCATGGCATTTATTATTGGTTTTTTTGGTCCTGTTAAGTCAATAACGAAACATTCAATAGCCTTATTACCCAAGTCAATAATAATTATTCGCCCTGTTTTCGACCCTGATTTACCACCAGCCGCCTCACAATCCCCGGATTGACCCGGCTCCCATTTCGTGTCCGACATCATTGAATACATACCCGAGGTAATTTTCCCTGTTGATGACCGAATATGCTGCATCGGGATAACTGCTCGAAAATGCTCTTGGGGAATTCTGAACTTTGCCGCCCCACTTGAATTCAAAAGCTGAAAGTTTTCCTTCGGATTCTTCAATCAGGTCAATTTCCTGTCCGTCATAGGTGCGCCAGAAATAGAACGATTTGGTCTGTCCGGTATTGGAAGATTGCTTGATACGCTCGCTGATCAGGTAGTTTTCCCAAAGTTGCCCAATGTCATTACGCTGAGAAAGCTGGCTAAAACCTCCGATTAATGCATTCCGGATGCCGTTGTCGTAAAAATACCATTTTGAGGATTTTGAAATTTCCTTCCGCAGGTTCCGGGAAAACCCGCCAAGGCGATAAACAACGAAAACTTTTGACAGCAAATCCAAATATTTCTCAACTGTATTGCGACTCAGTCCCAGTTGCTTTCCCAATTCATCATAAGAAACTTCACTTCCCGTTTGAAAGGCTAAGAGGCGCAACAATCCGGTCATTTTTGCCGGGTTTTTCAGCCCGTCGATGGACAGAATATCCTTTAATAAATAGGCATTGATAATATCACGTAAATAATCCTTCTTGTCCTGGTAACCAGGTAAATTAACAACCTCAGGGTATGAGCCGTACACCAGCCGGTCCTCGAGATTTTGTTTTGTTTGAAGTCGGGTTTCGTCCTGGGACAATTCTGCCTGGCTAAACGGGAACAAATGATACTGTACGCTTCGGCCAACCAGAGGTTCGCCGGTCCGGTTAAGCAGATCGAAAGAGGAAGAACCGCTTGCCAAAACTCTGATCCCCGGAATTTCGTCAATTATCAATTTCAATTTAAAACCAATTTCAGGGATGTTTTGTGCTTCATCAATCGCAAGCAATTCAATTCCATCCAGCAGCCGCCTGTAATTGGAAATGGATTGAGGCTCCAGTATTGCCAGTGTATCAAAGTCCTCTCCATTAAGGACCAGCTTATCACCCGGAAACTGTTGGATGATTTGCTGCATCAGGACCGTTTTGCCAACCCTGCGAGCACCGAAAATCATGACAGCCTTGTTAGCAACCAATTTGTCATGGATTCGGCTTTCAATAAATCGCTTTAACATTTTAATTTATTTTACCACCTCAAAAGTACAAAATTATTACTTAGAATGAACAAATTACTATTAAATTCTTCAAGAGATTGAAAGAATTAGCCATTACCGTACAGCCTGGCGAAAGCCTCCTCAAAATCCCCTGACTGACCCGGCGATTCATTTATATCGAATGAATTTCAGATGTTTAGTTGTTTTGCTGTTTATCAGGGAATCCAGCGCCTGAACATCGAGCCCCATGCCCGTATGATGAATGGATGATCTGGATGAAAATATGCCACTTCCGTTTTTAATGTTGGTAAAATTGATCAGGGCATATTCTGATGGGTTGATCCTGAAAAGATTTGCAAAATCATAGAGGAACTTTTCGGCTGAATCAATGTGAAAATCAATCGAGTCAAACATTCTCACCTCAACCTCTGGCCTGTCCGGTATCCTTGAGTTTACCGTGTAGAGAAAGTCTTCCAGACGTAAACAGAACTCACGCTCGGCATCAGGTCCCAAATCGGATTGAAACATATATTCAAAAGATCCCGGGATGGTATCATTTTCCAGGAAATCCCGATAATGAAAAGTATAGCTGATTGAATGAAAGGCCCCGCTGCCGGTTTCCCATTTTAAATTATAACAGTCGCCAAAGAAACTGATACTTTTATTGGCCGACCATTTGCCCGGAAGTAAAAACTTGCCCGTATCAGCAATGATCGCAGTTTCGGCAGTTATTGTATCGATATTGTTAGGAGTTATCAGTTGAAGTCTTGCCCTTATGTAATTTTTCAGGTCCGAATGAAAAGCATAGAGAATATTTGGATCCCTGGCGAATAATCCTGAATCCTTGGAAGTGTATATGACCTTTTCCGGCTTAACTGTAACAACACTTGCCAAATTATCGGTTAACTCAACATTAAGTTCAAGCTCAGAGTAATACGTTGAATCTGAACGCTTGACATAATCATAAACATTGTCGAACGTGATAACGGATTTATTGATCCGGATATAGTGTAACGTATCCGATACGTTCAGAATGCAATACACAAAAGCAGTAGGGTTGGCTTGATGGAATATCTCAAAGTCGTTTCTGCAAGATCCCGAACATATTATTAGTCCCGAAGCCAGTACTGTCGCTATCTTGGTCAATAGTTTCATTCCGAACATTTTAGAAATCAGATCTCTATCTGATTTATCGAATAAAAATTTTGAAGGAATCTATCACCCTTGAGTCTTTCAAAAGACAGAGGACATAGATTCCGCCGGGTAAATCCGGCAAACGAATTTCCTGTGCTGCCTGACCCGCACAAAGGCTTTGACCTGATGAGTTATGCAAGGTGTAGCGATCAGCGCCAGGCAATTCAGTAAACCTGACCGTATGGGTATCCGGAT
>CAYHCO010000002.1:224864-252073 GCA_964355105.1 uncultured Porphyromonadaceae bacterium | reverse complement strand
ATCAATTAATTGACCAAAAAGCCGGGGGTTCTTGTAGTGATTGTCAAATCGACAAAAGTAGATCATCAATTCTCCCTTACTGTTTAATCCGGCAAATTGAGGAGCGGCACTCCAGGCTGTTGAGTCGGAAATCAAATCTATCCCGCTACCACACCACTCGTAGGAGCCATCGGCTTGTATATGCTGGATCCACGAAGGTTCCCAGCCCATATAGAAATCGCCTGCGCTACCTTTAAAAAAATCAATCGTCCATTCTGGCCTATATCCTTTGTATACCATGATGTCACGTCCCCAAACCCGATTGCCCAGCAGGTCGTATTTTCGCACGTAAACCTCATAACGAAAGTCATCATGGTGGACCCCGATATATTTGTTGACCAGCAGGAAAAAGCCGTTATCCTCACAGACAATCATTTCAGGAGTTATGTGCTCTGGTAATACCAATCCTTCCTCACCCCAGGGCAAATTACCGTTCCTGGTTATCCGGTGAATAATCCGGCAGGAGGTATCGCCGAGGGTCCGGAAGTAAGAAAAGAATACATCTTCCTGATCATTAACGGAATATCGGGCGTTATACATATTGTCGTTGCGGTTCGGATTTTGGAAGAGAATGCCGTTTTCCCCGAATAGCTTCCTTCCGTCTTTATCCACTTTCAGCAGAATGAATTCGTATCCGTTTATAGCAGGCTGCTGGCGGTCAAAATTGATATACAGGTTATCGTGGGCATCAATAAATGATCCCCCGTAAGGAAACCCGGCAACACGGAAAGTCACCAGGTTTGGAGGCCAGATATCAAACCCATCCTTATCCAGCCGGCGAACATGGAGCAAGGTATCCCGGTCGAAAAATGTTGTGTAAACCGATCCGTCCTTGCACCCCTGAATGGTTCCGACGCCTCGATACCATACCGAGACATCCACGCCGGGAAATAGGGTGAGATTCCGGGAGGGATCGGCCGACCACTGAGCGTATAGCATGGCGGGCGCGAGGAATACCATCACCAGAATCCGGATTTTCAACGATTTCATTGGCAGTAAGTTATTAGATGTCATAGGGTAGCGGATTAGTATTCGATGATCCTGTACTTCCTCAAACTGGGTTCCTGTGTAAACTTTAACCTGGAGGCCTGATCGAGGTGAACGGTTGTTTTAATGAAGCTGGATTTTCCGGCTATCAGGCCGATCCCGTTTTCCACATTATCATAGGGATTGAAGTTGAAATCATTCATTCCATTCTTAAATTCCATGTAGGTATAAAAAGCCTGGTTTCCGGTAAGTAGATCGATACGGAACGGACCGAAATAACGCCGGATAATATCGGACCGGACCTTCAGGTTCTGGTCAAGAATTTGAACGATAAGCTCATACGGGATTCTGATCTCGTAGTATTTCCCATTGTAATGGATCTCACTGGTTTTCTGAACAGAGAAAGTCTGAGTTACGGTTTTGTCCGCAAACTCCTCATTTATTTGAAAGCTCAAATCAATTTCATTCCACACATCTCCCGACCATTGCACCCGAAGCGGATTATCAGGATACACAAAAATATACTGCTGTGCCCGGTCGGGTGACCAGATAATAGGAGGGGACACCAGGGTAGTCTCACATCGGGCAACGGGAAGGCCGGGCACTTTCAACGTAACTACCATATCACTGTAAAGCAGGTACTGGGCCAGTAATATCCAGGGGCAACCCGTAACGAAAATATCCCTGAGCAGGTCTTTTTCAAAACGGTATACCAAATAGACATCAGAATTGAAAAACCCCGGATCTTTATTTTCAACTGCCCAGGGCTGAATGGGCAGGTTAATCATCTTGCCGGTGGCAATTTCTTTGATCGACACTTTCAGGTCCACAGAATCGAAATAGATGGAATCAGAATCTGCGGCTGTTTCGCGGGGAGGCCTGATCCCGGAAAAAGCCCGGCCTACCCTTATGAAATGCACGGTATCGTTCGAATCTATAATGCAGGAAATGACCGGCTGAGTAGCGAATCCATCAGTCTGGATTACAGGGTCTTCTGCGCAGGATGTAAGGAGGAATCCCCCAAGTAAAACAATGCCGATGATTTTTCTCATGACCAGAATATTTCAACTGTGGGGGACAATTGACCAGAAAGTTAAGGAAAAATTGCATATACGACCTGGCTGGTGTAAACTATCTTCTGAAGTTCGATGAAAATCTGGATCCATAACCGCCCTTGGTTCCAAAACTGGAGGTCCGCTCATACAGGTCGCGGCTCAGACTGTTATTGTACCGGTTGTCGCGGGCATCGGAATAGAACAGAAAATATTCGGTGCCCACGAGGTGCGGATTCGTAAAGACGAAGCGCACATTGCTCTGGTTTTCGATATGGAAGTACTGCCAGATAATGTAAGGGACCGCGTTGGGCTCATGCTTACTGTCCTCAACCTGGTCGGGGGTGCCGTATTTCAGCCAGGTGTAACCCATGTCGGTCTCATAGCCGTGCTTGACCTTCGTTTTATAGCTTTCTTCGATCGCCAGGACCTGTGTTTTGTAATGGGTCCATTCCGCCTCCGGATATTCATCATTTCTCGTTTTCCAAAATCCGAAGAGAAATTTCTGCATCTGCCTCATGTCGGTCGTTTTCACCAGATTGTCGACGTATTGGTTTTGCCTTATGGTTGCAATCGGGTTCAGACTTTCCAGGTAGAACCGCAACGAATCCAGGGAGGAAATTTTTTCAGCAAAGGTGGAGGTTATGTCGACCGCTCCAATATCTGATGCATCAAGCAGAAGGCCGGGGTTGCTGCGTTGAAAGCCCTTTTTGTGCCTGGTCATGACCATGTTATTCCGGTCGACGGCTTCCACCACGAGGTTAAAGTTGCCATTCGGCAGGTCGGTGATCGGGAACGTCACCAGCAACGGATTGACTGATGCAGATTTTTGTCGTAGAAATTTGTTGAAATCATCCATAATGACAAGATCTTTAGATGATTCCAGGTAATATCTGAATATAAAATCCTGATTTTCCCCAATTTTTTTATCCAGATTGTACAATTCCGTGTAAAAGCTCATTTGGTTTATCGAGGGTGGAAAGAAATCCCCGACATAAGGAACGAGGTCGAACCCGCTTTTCGTTAATATGTTTTCCTGGCCGGTGGCCTGAAATGATTCGACAAACTGAAGATCACTGAATTTGAGGTTTGATTTATCGAAATCCAATGCGGCAGTCAGGGTAATTTCGGTCGGGCTGCCCTTGGTGTTGTTATCCTCTATGGACAGAAGAATCTGATAAGCTCCGTTGGGAAGGGGGATTCTCTGCTGATCGATGATATCAGGAATTCCATTCAGGGTATCTGTCAGTTCAGCACTAAAAAGGTTGTATTTTCTGAAGTCGGTTATTTTGTCCCCGTTTTTAAACAGCAGCGTGACTTTCAGGGAGGATTGGAACGAGCCGCCGGATGTTTTCACGCAGGTAGCCGACGGGCCAAAAACTTTAAGATAAGTCTCCAGGTAGGGCCCTTCGGCCTGACTGTAAAAGGTGGAATTGTCGAATAATACCTGCAATCCCTGGGCCTGGATCCGGGGTACCAGCATAGCCGGCAAAAAAGCCAAAAGCAAAGCCAGCTTTTTCATGGTCAGGGTCTTCTGTACTTGAATCAGAAGACTAAAGATACGAATATTTTGCGGCCTGAACCTTCAGACTGACCTGTTTTTTCTGACTGGCTGTGCAACCCTGACTATACTACCCGATTTTAATCCATCCGGTTGGTGCCACTGGCGAAGACCGTACAAAAGAAATCGTAGCTGTACCTTCAGAAGTGTTGATAATCAATGGTGCAATGGGCGGGGTTGGCTGGAAGTTTAAGCCATTCTGAACCGGATTCCGATCCGCATCCGGATCAATTAGGTCAACGAGTGGATCGTCAGGATCCCCATTAAAATTAACTTCTGGGCCCCCTCCGAAGCCGGATCCCTCACTGAAGCATTGGTTGGACTCAGCTACCAAGGTTCTTAACCGGTCATTTAACACGTTTATTCTCGTATACTCATATTCTACAATATTTATATCGTTCTGACTTGCAGCGGACTTGAGATTGCTCAGCCGTTCACGCATTGAACCTGCGGTTAGTTGTATTTGGTTATACTTGTCACCCAGACAGAGGACCTTGATGATCTCCTGTTTAGCCCTGGCTGCAACCACCAACCTACCCACTGCTCCATACGCCTGCTCTGCTTCCAAAGCCATAGCCTTGGCGTTAGTAACCATTAGCTCCACGGTAAGGTTTACGTATCCGGGACCTGAATTGGTAGTGCTTTTCAGGAAGTCAGGATCAAGCGGATGAAGTGTGTATGACGTCCGGCCGAAAGTCATGAGCCGGTCGGCGGGAATGGTCACCGTGTAAGGCCCATCCTCCGGTTTCCACTTGCCTCCATCGTTCACCTGAACCTCATAGTCGCCCTGTTCCATCTGGATCGACATTTCACCCTGCTGTCCGGTTGTCACCATGCGCCAGTCGGTGTTGCCCGGTTTCCGGAAGCGGAAATTCACGTTGCCGCCCACGGCGTCCTGATCGGCGCCGTCTTTCTGGTAAGAGAGGGATCCGTGGAGAACGGTGAATTGATCGATCATTGAAAGGACCACTTCAACCTCCTGGGCCTGTGTTCCGGAAACGGTAAAATTCACGGGATCAGGCAGATTGAAGATCGATTGGGCATTGGTTCCCCGGAAAGTAAACGTGGCTGTATAATCGCCTGCGGGGATTGCGGTTGACGCGCTACCGGATCCCTCCATCTGGAACAGGTTGATGAGATTTACGTTACCATTGGCGGGTTTAATGGCGATATTGAAAGTGGCTTCCGAAAAATTAAAATCAAAATAAGTCTGCATGTTGGAGTAATCGTCACAGGAAAACCGCATCGTCACATTGGACGCCTGGGTTGCGGCCGTGGCGCTCCAGGTGGAAAGGTGGACCAGCTCAATTTTTGCCGACCCGTTACCGTAAGTGGCTTCCCCTTCATAATTCCAGCGCGCGGCTTGTTCATCGAAACTCATAATCTTCAGCTTGTCACCCGTCTGAACGGTCCGGTGAGCATCAGGCACATACAGGGCCGGGTTCACCGGAAGCGTGAGGCCGATGGTTTGGGATTCCACCTGGCTGGCAATATTCCCCTTCGAATCCTTTATCTCGATATCGATCCACCCTCCCGGAGCCAGATAGCCCATCTGAACTGATTGATCGGCTGCCCTGAATTCCCCGGTAATTCCGCCGGGAAACAGTTCGGATGGATCGGCAGCGCGGGTGTCGTAATGGGTAAGATCAAGTGACACGGGACCTTCCAGTGGTGTTCCCGTTGAAGTTTTCAGAACGGTGCCTTCGCGCAGTTCCAGTGAGACTCCGGTGCCCGGAATTTCACCGGTGACCGTGGAATTGACCTTGCCGGAGGTAAGCGCTGCGAAGTTTTCAGTTTTCTGCTCCGTGACACCTTGAGGCAGGTTGTCGGATGCAATCATCGCAACCGGGATTCTCAGGATGCCATCAGCGGTTAAAATAATCTGTTTTGATACTGTCTTATATCCTGTAACGCTGACAGTGACAACCAGCCGGACCGGCTGGCTGACTGAAGGGACCTTGGCGTAAGGATCGAGGTTGAAAGGAAGCAGTCCGCCATCGACGGTGAACTGGTTCTTCCGTTTTCCGGCATCGGTCACCACCAGGGACTGATCGGCACCCGTGATCGACACCTGCAGGGGGGGTGCGGCACCGGTTTCGATGATTTCGCCGGTTGCGGCATCTTCAAAAACCAGGGTCACGTAAGTGTTGAAAAAGTTATTTGCAACTTTAAACTGGAGGTCATCCAGGGTGGAATCGCTTTTGCAGCCTACGACGGACAGAGTCAGCAGGGCTATGGTCACCAGGTAAATATTTCTTTTCATGGCAGCTTGATTTACAGGATTCGGTAGGATAACTGGAGGCTGAGAACGGGCCACCAGCGGTAAGGTTTAAGCAGGGAGTTCAGGACATACACATTTTGATCGCTCACCGAAGGCGAGAGCATTCCGGCTCCCAGCAGCGAAGCCGATGGCGAGGCCTGGTAATAGGTGCCCAGGTCGAAGGAGAAGCCCAGTCTCTTGTCGCGGCTCAGTGTCCGTCCGAACCCGATGCCGGCATAAGGCGAAACCTTGACCCGGGGAAACAGCATAACTTCTATAAACCCAAAATCCCCGGGCAGGACCATCACGTCTTCCACGGGCACATTGGATAGGGATTGGGCGGAAACCAGTACCACGGTCTGGTTAAGGGCTGCCCCGAGTGTCAGGTGGAATCCCGGTGAAGGGTTGAAATTTAGCAGCAGGTGGGGACCGCCAGGATTGATATTCCCGGCTACCTGAACTGCGGTTCCCTGAAGGTCGAGGTTGTATTTGACCTTCAGATTCATGGTGCTGTACCCCGCCCGGAGGTCAAATTTTGGGCCCAGCCCTTTAATAATTTCTCCGCCGAGTCCGAATGTCGACGCATTAAGTCCGATTCCCCATTGACTGGTCAGGAGGTTTCCGGAGGATTTATCCTTTTTTGATTTAGCCTGTAATGGATTGATTATCAAGCAGACTATCAAGAGAATAACACCCAGGCGGGAAAGACGATTATTCATTTTCTTTTGGATGAACAGGTTATTAAAAAGTCTTCGTTATCGATTAAATAACAATCCTTTAAATAAAATGTTCATTCAAACCGAAAAACGATGCCGATTATTTTAAAATCCGAAAATGTAACCTGCGGTCAGGTTGTAAAATGGACTGGAATTGTATGATTGGAAGAAATTATTCGCGGTTAAAACGAATGCGTTGCCTTCTCCAACTCTCCTGATCAGAGAAACACCAATGTTGCTTATAACACCCTTATAGGCAGAGCCGGTTTGGATCCCATCTTCGGTTTGATAATCTTTCCCAAAATCGTAATAAGCAACGAAGGATGGCTGAAGAATCCAGGTTTCGCTAAGCTGAAAATTCACGGCAGCATGTAACCCAGCCATCCCGCCAAAAAAGCTGTTGTACTCGCTGGTGTTTCCGGTACCCGGATTGACAGATACCATATTTTTGAATGTTGATCCATCTATGCCGGCCATCAGGCCAAAACTTGCATCTATTCCCGGAGTGATCTCGTTCCTGAACAACCACCAGGTGGCTTTTGCCTCATAATAGGTGCCGTTTCCCTTGTCGGTGACCAGGTCGTTCGCTGCTTTGCCGTACACATCGCTGGTTCCGAAAAGGGTAAAATCAATTTTCCCCTTGTAGGTTCCACTCAGACTTGCACCGAAGCCCTGAAATTCCCCACCTTGCTCACCTAAAACCTGAATCCCGAAACCACTCTTGCCTGGAGCAAGAAAATTTGAAATCTGTGCCTGAAGCGTGAGGCTCGTAATGATGAACAAACCTGCAATAAAAATCTTTTTCATGATGGTAAATGTTTGTTTAATAGAAGTCCTTTTAAAGTTACGACAATGAATTTTTTAGAATCAGGATTGCAAAACTATTTGACCAATAACCCTTGATGCGGGCCTTGCAATTGAGTAACTTAGAGTCATCGTAATATGCAACCCGTCATGAAACAATTTTTTGCCTTGCCAGTCTTCCTGATCCTGGCAGGGTTGGTGCCGGTGAAAGTGCCGGCAGTTCAGGCTTCCGAACAAAATGCCAAGACCCCGATCCTCAAAGTTCTGCCCAATAATGGGGAGTTTTCCGGGGTACAGCTCAGCGAGGACCTGACCCGAAGTTTTACCATCACCAATGCCGGGGTGTCGGTACTTAAAATCAAGAATGTGGAGGTTTCCGGCGCCTGCTTCACCCTCATCGATACCACCCACTATCCTTACGAGGTAATCGCCGACAGCGGTTTCGCCTATTCTGTCGGCAACAGTGGCAAATCGATAAGGTTCTCGGTTAAATTCAAGCCAGCCGACATCGGTGTTTTTACCGGAATGATTAAGATCACATATGGACTCTGGAGCGATGAAAGCTATGAAATCCCGCTTTCAGGAGAAGGTGTGAGTTGCGGTGCGGCCATCGTAGCTGTGAAAGGGGAAAACCATGCATCCAAACAGAATGTATGGTACCAGTACACAGCCGACAAATATTCGATCGTGGATATCAATGCCTGTCACCCGAACCAGGTCAACAATCCCTCGAATCCGTACCGGTTGATCTACTTCTATGTTTATCTCGGCTGCGACGGACCTCTTATCCCGGAGGTCGAAGAATGGAGGGGTTTGTGTACTTACGATCGTCAGGTTGTACCGGTATGGGTGATTATGAAGGCAGGTCAGACCATAAAAATTTACTTCCCGATGGTGAATTCCGATTCGCCCTACGCGAAAAACGGCTTTTATTTCAATATCAACGTAACCTACCCGGTCGACGGGGATGTGTGCGAAAATGCTATCCCGCTGACCCTTCCGGTTGTCAATCATTTCGGGAATACCCGTGGGTTGCAGGATGATTATAATTATTCGCCGTGCTCTGTGTACCCGAATTATATGGATGGGAACGATAAAGTTTATACCGTTACCTTACCGGAGGAGGGCTACCTAACCGGTAATATTCTGGGAGCCTATGCATCGATCCATGTGCTCGACGTGTGCCCGGTTTCTGAGATTACAAAGGATCACTGCAAGGCATTCGTCGGTGGGCCGAACGGCGGTCAGTTCCGCAAAAAAATAGCGGCGGGAACCTATTACGTAATTATCTCAAACTGGGCGCCGCCCCAAACACTCGATTATCTGTTGAACATGAGCTGGGAGGGTGTTTCGGGGGTTACTGACGATGACCTGCGGAGTTCCCTGAATGTGTTCCCGAATCCGGCCCGCGACAAGTTCACCGTATCCCTGAATTGCATGGCTCCTGCCGATCTGACCCTCGATCTGGCTAATGTTTCGGGGCAGGTTGTATATCATCGGGAGATTAAGGATGCCTATGGATTTCAGGAAGATATTGATGTCCGGAAGTTACCGGGCGGAGTGTATTACCTGAGAGTGAACAACGGCCGCGAGCTGGTCATTAAAAAGGTTGTCATTGAGTAGCTGGTTGAGGGCTAATCGAATTTAATGATGCGGAATTCTTCCATAAAACAGTTTGTATAACGCTTCGGGGAATAGATAACCGGGTCGGTGGTATAATCCCCGGTCAGGGTGTAACTTTTCAGGACAAAGGGAATACCGTTGGAATTAAAAAGTTCCGGTCCGTCGCAAATCTGGAAGTGCAGGTGGGGAGCTGTGGAGTTGCCTGAATTCCCCAGCAATGCAATCGGATCACCTTCCTTAACCGTTTCGTTGATTTTCACCATAAACGAGCCTGGCACGCAATGGCAATAATAGGCATAGCGGCCTCCACCGATGTCCAGAACCAGAAAATTACCAGCCAGCTCGAGTGCCTGATTAAACTTTACATCCATGGCATCGCCGTGATTTTCAGGCAATCCGTCCTGTATGAAATTAACCTTGCCGCCTGCAATGGCAAAAAGGGTATCGCGATAGTTAAGGTATGATTCATTCTTTTTGGGATCCCCGACAAAATAATTGCTCAGGTCGTCGGTAAAACGCAGATTATCAAAGGCAAACCTCTCGGGACGGAAGATATTTCCCTTGAGAAAAAAGAGAACATCAAAATGATAGCCGTTGGACGACTGGTTCAGGAACATCCAGTTCTTACCTTTTACCGGGGATGAAATGACCAAAGGAACCTCCGACAGGCGTGGAGAAAATGAGGCTCCATCGAAGATCACGGCCTCATTTTTTACGGTATCCCTGAACTCAAAGCGATGAATTATTTTCGACGGGGCCGGTTGTTCGAGTGCTATCGGGATTTGAAAGGATAAATATTCACTGCTGATCACATCGAAATTAAAATAGGGATTTTCCGGCAACGGGTTTTTATATGTCCGGGGGAGGTCAGCCTTTTCAATGCTCATAAGGCTGGTCAGGGTGGCCTCATCCAATGCCGATATTTTCTCAAGCACCAGGCCGTCTTTTTCAAATTCCCAAAATTCCAGGGTATAGGGTATTCTCAGATAAGTATCTGTTTTATAGGGTATCTCGTTGATTACAACTGCTACCTGACTTTTGTATTTATCTGCCGGGTCGTCTTTCTTGCAACCTGCGAACGCCAGGGTGCAACCGATAATAGCCGCCAGCCAACAAATGTGTGCTTTCATGTCAAAGATTTTATCAAATTCTCTTTATCGAATTACCAATCGATTGCGGGGTACCACTTCTTCCAGATCTGGAGAAATTTGCCGTTCGACCGGATGGTTGAATACGCTTGCTGCCATTGCTCCACATACTCGGGTTTTGTGTCCTTTGAGAACGCCAGATAAGTTTCATTGGAGGAGAGGAGGAGCGCACTTCTGACATCCGCTGCCGCATATCCCGCCTGCCCGGCAAGCATTTGGATCGAGATATCGTTCAGTACCGCAGCATCGATGGTCCCATCCATGAGCTTTTGGAACACCGAAAGTGTTGTACTGAAGGTTTTTATATTCGTAAATCCTTGATTGACCAACTCCTGCTGGGAAGCCCAGCCTTCCGGTACCCCGATGGAGCCAACCGCTTTGGCACCTTCCAGCGTATTGAAGTTGACGGTCCCATTTGTTCTAACGTAAAAAACATAGCTCTTGCGGCACACGGGTCCGACCCAATGAAAAAGCGTGTCCCTGGCTGGAGTTTTTAGCGTGCTGAACACCATTGAATTCGGGGCAACAAGAATCTGGTCGTAAGCGTTGGTCCAGTTTGTGAGTAAAATGTCCTCCTCGTTACCGGTCAGTTTCATCAACAATTCAACCATCTCAACCGAGCTGCCGGTAAGGGATCCGCCGGTACTCCGGTAGTTCTGGGGCGGATTTTCTTCGGTAAATATTGATATCAGTCCGGGTGCCCTGACACCTGGAAGGTATTGATCATAAATTCTCTGAACCGTGCCGTCCTGCTTGAGCTGGTCCAGCTTGTCCTGCCAGCTGGCCACCAGTTTGGGTGATACTCCCTTCGAGAAGGCAATATATCCCTGAACCGTGGAATAGTTGAACCATTCATCCAATTGTGCAGTGTCCCGTCCGATATCAGTAGTGATCATCCGGATGGAATTGGTGAGGTCGAAAAGCGCGCTTACATTGCCCTCATAGAGTGCGTTAATGGCATCGCTGAGATTATTGAAATAATGGATGTTGGAGAAATTGTTCGTTTCCAAAATGGCGGCAGTCGGGTAACCGGTCACCACGCCAACTGAGGGAAGCGACTTGGCCTCATTCAGATTGGCAACACGCGTTCCACCCGATTTCAGTCCGGTTAGCCCCGTATTGAGCATCGCCAGCGGTCCCACCCACAAAAGATCTGCCTTCCGCGCAGCCGTCAGTCCCGTTGTAAACAGGGCTACATTATCGGAGCCGGTAAGCAATTGATAAGCGCCATCCCAATCCGCAGTAACCTCAACCACAGGATCATCTATTTTCATCAGATTCATGATTCCTGCCACGATTTCGGCAGAAATACCTTTGAGCTGGCTATTCTCAACATAAGTGTAAGGCCTGATCTCCTCGCAGATAATACGGAGTTTCTTTCCGGTAAGGTCTTCTTTATTACATGACCCTACTGCAAAAATTGCGCAAGTAATTAATATACAATTAATTAACCTTTTCATTATCAAATTGATTAGATCTTTTAATTTACTGATTTATTATAATTTTATACAGCAAGAAACCTCATGTCCTGAAATGATTATTCCGATAAAAATTGAGATCAGGAACCTGACCAAGAAATTTGGCGACCAGGTAGCTGTTGATCATATTAATCTGGAGGTACAACCGGGTGAAATATTAGGGTTTCTGGGGCCCAACGGCGCCGGCAAAACAACTGCCATCCGCATGTTCTGCGGGCTGCTGAGGCCCGATGAGGGAGAGGTCCTGTACAACGGACAAACTTTGCACGACTTTCCCGGCGGTAAAACGCTGCTCGGCGTGTGCCCTCAGGACAATGTTCAGTGGGAGCGGCTGACCTGCCTGGAACAGCTGGTTTTTTCGGGAGAGATGTACGACATGCCCCGGCGTTTGGCCAAATCCAGGAGCCTCACCCTGCTGGAGCAGCTGGGTTTGACGGAGGCAGCAGGCAAGCAGGCCCGCAGGCTGTCGGGCGGCATGAAACGGCGACTGAACATCGCCCTGGCCCTGGTGCATGATCCGGCCGTGCTGATACTGGACGAGCCCGAGGCCGGTCTCGACCCGCAAAGCAGGATACAGATGCGGGAATTTATTCTGAGCCTCGCCGGAACTCGAACCATAATCCTGACCACGCACAACATGGATGAGGCCGATCGTTTGTCGGGCCGGGTGGCCATAATCGATCAGGGAAAAATACTGAAAGTGGACAATCCGGAAAATCTCAAGCAAGCCTTAGGTAATGGCAGTACGCTGGAAGATGTGTTCATATCGCTGACCGGAAAAAACTTACGCTCATGAAACTCATTGCTGTCCTGCGAAAAAGCTTTATCGAGCAGATCCGGCAATTCTGGATTCTGGTGCTTACGATCACCATGGCACCCTTCTTTGTCGGCATATTTTACCTGATTTACAAGAGTACCTCACTGAACCTCAAGGTTTGTGTGGTGAACCTCGACCGGCCACGCGCTGATGGCAAGTCAGCCGATTATGCAGGTGAACTGGTTAAATATCTGGTTTCGATAAAAAACGATACCATGCCGGTTACCTTCCGGGAAGTGGCCGACCGGACTATTGCCGCAGAGGAGGTGCGCAACAAGAATTCGCACGCCATGATCATAATTCCTGCGGGATTTTCCGACAGTATCAGGCTGAAACAGGAGGGGGCCAGGATAAGGGTTCCATTCGAGCTATCAGGCAATCTCACCGAAACCAACTACCTGCTGTCGGCGATCCTCGGAGTGACCTATGTTTCCGGGTTTATCAATTCCGCAACCGGAACGGCCGAGCCTTATCATTTCATTGAAACGCCATCTGGACTGTCGTCTATGCTAAATGATTTCACTGCCGCCATACCCGGATTGCTGGTCCTTGCAGCTATCATGCTGATGTTCTCCGGGGCGATTGCCTTTGTGGTCGAGCCGGAGAAAAAAACCATGCTGCGCCTGAAGCTTTCCCGGCTTACTCCCCTCACTTTTCTCACCGGGGTTTCGATAATCCAGTTATTGGTTGGCCTGGTCAGTATCCTGCTCACACTGGGTACCGCCTATCTGTTCGAATTTGATTTTGCGGGTTCCTTCTGGCTTTTCCTGCTGGTATGCGTTCTCACCTGCCTCTCGGTAATCGGGTTCAGTTTGCTGCTTGCCGGATGTACAAAAACGGTTAACGAGGTGCTTGTGGTAGGCAATTTTCCCCTTTTCCTGTTCATGTTCTTCTCCGGCAGCCTGTTTCCGATACATGGTGCCACGCTGTTCACCCTCGGTGGATATGCATTCACCATCCCTGGATTGATGTCGACGTACCACGGGACCGAAGCGCTTAAGCAAATTCTCATTTACCAGTCGGATTTCACGGGAATCTGGCCACAACTGGTATCACTCACCGGGTTAACCCTGATTTATTTCCTTCTCGGCTATTGGGTTTACCGCAGAAGGCACATGGTGGTCTTCTGATCAGGCAACGTTTTTCCCACACATCTTTTTAAGGATTTCTGCAGTCTGGCCGGCAGCATCGACCGGCTGGAGCGCTGTAACCGCCACTCCCGAAACAACCTGTGTGATATTGTGGTCGGTGGTTCCGGTTTTGCCCCATACTTTTCCGTTGGGTGAAGTAATATATATGGAGAAAGTATGATGGCCGGTCCCGGGCCTTTCACCGATAATATGAAGGATGGCGCGGTTTCCCGGAAGGTTGGCAAACAGGTTTTCCCCGATCCGGTATCCGGCACGCACCCGTCCGGACGTGACCACAATATTCGTTGGTGCAATCCGAAATCCGCCTGATTCCAATTCCTGACGCACTTTTTTCAGATAGGGTTCGAGGTGTCCGTTGTCCATAATCGACAGTGCATCAAGTCCGTCCGAAATAACAATCTGCACATCGTATTTACCCTGATATTGGCTGCGCAATGTTTTCAGCTGCTGCAGTGCTTCGTCCGACGGTTTCTCCCCGGATTCGGGGTGCAGGACATAATCGCTCCGGTCGGCCGACCGGGTGGCAAGCTTCATGGCATCCGGAATGGCTCCGATAAATGCCGGACTCAGCTCGGCCCAGATGCATTTGCGGGCATCGGCATCGATTTTACGGATGGTCTCATTTAGAGCAGGCTCCAGTTCCCAGGGGTTTTTCCCATAACCGCGGGCCATGAAAACGCCATGCTTCTTAATCGCACCCAGCCGGGATTCGCCTTCCGCCAGGATATCCTGATCGGTGCGGCTGTCATTTTTCTTCCGGCGATATTGGAGGTAAACCCAGAGCGGATCGCCGAAATGTTTTGTCGGCTTATTATCAGGATCGATAATTCCGATCTCTTTAAAGAATTCCCACATTCGGTCGTTCACCCGGTACCCGAATTTCTCCCGGATCCTCACGTGATCCTGATAACCGGTAGTCAGATAACCCAGCATCGGGTCGATCTTGGTAGGCAGCGCCATAAGATATGCGGGGTTGGCCGGCATGATCTGGTCGATACACCAGTCGAGATCGTCAAGGGTGATATCCATATGCAGGGTTGCGCAAATATCCAGTCCGAGGGTGAGGCCGTGGAGTTTGCCCATCACGATATCTTCCAGGCAGCAGCGGACCAGCTGGTCGCGACGCCTGAAAACTTCGGGGCCGATAAATCCGGCAACATCGTTCAGATGTACCCATGGGGCCACCTCACGCCCGGCTTCCTCCTGCGCCTCGCCCACCTTTTTGGTCAGCAGCCGGGCAAATCCGTATTTACGCGATTCATGGATCACCATGTCGAACCCGTGTGAATGGCCGTTGGTAAAGTCGGCACCCTGACCGGTCTCAAAATAGAGCCCGTATTTACCGGTCCGGTATTTGGTGTGCATCAGCATCTTGTCGTTGCTGATATCAAAAGTGGCATTCGCGGAGTCGCTGCCTGCTATACTCTGAAACCAGATAGCCGTGCTGCCCGGATTGGTGGATTCAACCGCCGCCTGCAGGTCGATATGCGATAGAACGCAGTGGGGCAGAACTTCCTCCAGACCGAAAGTCCGGATAATATCCTGAAGGATCAGTTCGATGGCCAGGATTGAATCGGTATTGCTGGAAACCGGATTGGTGCCTACTACCACATCACCCACGCCGTAGGACCAGGCATCGAGCACCTGGAAAAGGATATCGTCGGTGTTGTCGGTCGGGGAGTTGGGCTGGATCCTGGCTCCCAGGTACCCTTTGGCGCCGATTTTACTTCCCGGCAGGGGGCTGAAGATTCTTGACCCGGCCTGTATGAGCTCATCATTGCTCATCAGCTTCACCAGGCATGCGATCACTTCGCTCGAAAGGCCCGCAGATACTGCTTTTACTTTATCGGGGTCGGCGGTGAGGACAAACTTCTTGAGCTCACCCAGTGTTTTTCCGGATACGCTTTTGAGGATATTGGGGTCGAGGTTCTTCATCAATAGACCGTACAATTCATCCTTCAGCAACGGATGTGCCACGATGTCATCCACACGGGTATTAATGAGTAAACTGCGTGCCATCGACCGGGTGGCCTCGTCTTTTGCGGCTACGCCGATGATCTGGTCGCCCTCCTTGAAATCGTTGGCGGCTCCCAGGATCTGCCGGTAAAAAACCGGATCGAAGCGGCCTTTGACGCGGCTGATGTAGGTAAACACATCCTCACTTCCTTCAAAACCCAATACCGGAAGCTGGATAGCCAGTCCGGCGGCCCCGATGGCTGCGGATTGCAGAAAAAACCTTCTTGTGATCATGGCAAAATCTCTTTCACTTAAAGATAAAGAATTCTCCGTTAACCAGCTCCTGTACAACCGGGGGATTACCCTTGAGGACGACACTTTGAGGAATAATGGGATAAAATGAATAAATTTAACCGATCAATCCATCATGATTGGAGTGGTGCACCTGGCGGCGGAATATTCAATCTAGGTGATTGTAAAATGAAATTGTAAGAATTGCAATATTGAGGCTATGAGAATTCAGTACTGTTCTGATCTGCATCTCGAATTTGATCAGAATAACAACTATATACTAAATACTCAGTTATCCGTTTCCGGCGAAATCTTAATCCTGGCAGGAGATATTGTTCCCTTGCATGATGAATTATTGACCGATTCTTTTTTCCGTTTTGTTTCTGAAAATTATAAAAAAGTTTTTTGGGTTCCGGGGAATCACGAATTTTATCACCGGAATATGAATGAATTCAGCAATTCCTTTATCATTGAATTAAACGAGAATATTAGTATAGTAAATAATGTCGAATTGCATTATGAAAATATCCGGTTTGTTTTCAGCACTTTATGGTCAAAAATTGGTAGAGAAAATGAAAAGATCATTGAGCAAAGCGTATCAGATTTTACCTGCATAGCACAAAATAACAGGAACTTAAAAGTAAAGGACTTTAATTCACTCCATGCTGCTAGCTTTGGGTTTCTCCAACATTCCCTGGTCAGCAAATACAGCAGGACGGTTGTAGTAACCCATCACTTGCCATCGTATTTATGCAATTCGGCGGATCATAATAATAGCCCGATTAACGAGGCCTTTTGTGTTGAATTAACTGATTTTATCGAAAAGTCCGAGGTAAACTTCTGGATATACGGCCATAGCCATTTTAATCAGAAACCTTTAATCATTGGGAACACCATTTTGTTGACCAATCAACTCGGCTATGTGCATATTAATGAACACAGGACATTTAAACCGGATGCTTACTTTTGTTTGTAGGTAAGCAGATACTGGCCATTTAACGTTGGTAGGACCAGGGCAAAAAAGTGGCAGACATTTGGCGGGAATACGGGATCAATGTGACTTGACACTAGGTCATTAGCCTGAAATCAGCTTTTATTTTATTTTGATAAACCGGGAGCAAGGATATTACTTTCTTTAAAAATGAGTACTCAATATCGATCAATTTCTTTGAATTCAAGGCGTTTGACATTGGTAATTTGTTATCTGACTGGAGGGCCTGATTTTCAAGTCGCATTTTCATTAAATAGTTAAATCCGAAGGTTAATTCCTTGATTGCAGCTTCAGAAATTATATTTCTGATCCCCAGTGTTTCCAATCGTTCCAGAGTTCCGGTGGCAGCTATATTATTTTGTAGGGAATAGGTTCTGGCAAACATGGTTATTAGACTAACCGCATTTTTCAGGTCCAGGAAATCACCTGTTTTATCGGAGATAATATTCACGGATGATACATGGGGTACCTTGGTAAAGTAAGCATTATGAGCAAGATGGTATAAAAACCCCGGATTCGCCTTGATCAGGTCAAAAATAAAAGTCTTTAACCTGTCGGTTTGTTCCTGGGCGCCATAAATATTCCGAAGATCAAAGAAGATGGTTGCTTCCAACAAATTCTGCGGCTCAGGAGTGGTTATCCAGTCGGTAAAATAATCTTCCCAAATACTGCTGGGTTGGCACCATTTCGGGTTTTTGGCCATGATGTTTCCACGGCAAAATGAATACCCGATCTGGTCGAGCGAATTACACACTTTTTCCCCCATAGCCATGAAATAGGAATTTACTGATGTCTCCTGTCCCTTTGGAGCATCTTCATAAACAATCGCATTGTCCTGATCGGTTAGCAGGGTTTCCTCCCTTCTCCCTTCACTACCAAGAGCTATAAATGAAAACCGAACAGGGGGCTGTCCTAAGTCTTGGATTGCCAGCGCAATTAGCCTTTTTGTTACTGCATCTGAAAATGATGATGTAATTCTGGTTATATATTTAATTGATATTTCGCTGTAAATTAGCGGCTTAATAAATCGTTGCAGTCTGAGGTAGCAATTCCTTAACTCATCAACAGTTTCGGCGGCAGAAATGGATGCAATGAAGAAGTCAAGAGAATCCTTCATAATCCCGAGAATGTCTCCTAGTCTAACAATTCCGGTAATTACGCCAGAATCATTTTTCACAGCAAGGTGACTAATACGATGCTCCTCACAAACACTTATTGCTTCAAAAACAGAATGTTTTTCATTTAAATAAATAATTGGAGAGCTCATAATGAGATATGCGGGATTTTCCAGATGTAGATTAAGTGAAATGAGCCGTCTCTGAATATCGCTGTTCGTGATAATTCCAATATGGTTTTTTGGGTTTTTTGTTATCAGTAAACAATCTGTTTTTCTTTTCGACAGGGCTAATACTGCATCGCCTATGGTAGAATCGGCATCCAGAGTATAAAAC
Organism: uncultured Porphyromonadaceae bacterium; assembly: GCA_964355105.1. Classification (GTDB taxonomy): domain Bacteria; phylum Bacteroidota; class Bacteroidia; order Bacteroidales; family UBA12481; genus UBA12481. The sequence goes on along the minus strand of CAYHCO010000002.1, from coordinate 233,748 downwards.
GGAGTAATGAAATCAACCACAGAGCGTTCCAATAGAAAATTGTTTGATTTTAATGTTGTTGTTAATTCTAATGTGTCTGTCTTATCCTTCTCCAGCAAGGTTATGTCGTCGATGATTCCTTCGCAAAATATCTTGTCTGGCTGGTCGTGATTGGAAAGGGTGAGGGTGGCTGAAAGTATGGCGTGGCTATTGGTATTCTTTCGGATTTTGATAATCCTGTTTTTCATGAATCCTTTTTCCAGCAATTCGTTTCGCAAAGATTGAATTTCTTCAGAATTTAAGAGCAGGTCAATGATGTTCCTTTCCAGTAATTCAGGAAGATTAGCTGATCCTAACATTCTTATAGCTTGTTCATTAGCAAAAATGAACCTGCCTTTTCCGTCCAACCTGGCCTTAAAGAATCCAACCTCCATGGAAAGGATCAATTTTTCAAAGTCAATTTCACTGGAATTTGTTTTTTTATCAATGGTAATATCCTTCACGATAAGAATGTTGACCGTATTTTCGTATAGGTTTACCGTTGAGGCGGTTATCAGGACCTGAATGATGTCGCCATTTTTCTTATTAAGATTAATTTCGTATTGCCCTTCAATTATGATATTCTTTGAGAATCTTTCGATGCTTTCCTTGGTATTATTCTGACTTATTATGTCATTTAACGAATGATTAATCAGTTCTGGCGGATCATATCCAATCATCTTGCTAAACAGGTTGTTTGAAAGGCTGATTTTCCCGTCACTAAGTAAAATCAGTCCGTCCGTGGCCGCTTCAACAAGTGTGCGGTATTTTTCTTTCGACTCATGTAATTTATTTTCTGCCTCGAGCCTTTTGAACTCAATTTTTATACTTTGTTTGGAGATATAGAATAGGAGAAAGGAAATTAAGAATGATATGCCCACTGAAATCCATATAAGCTTCTTGGTAAGTGCTTTGATTTCTCTATTCACATCCTCAATATATATACCTGTTCCGATAACCCATCCCCAGGGTTCAAAAATCTTAACATAAGATAGTTTGGGAACAATATGAAGAGAATCGTCTTTCCATTGCCACATATAGTCTACATAGCCCTGACCTGAATTTTTAACGGTTTTAACAAATTCAACAAATAATTTCTTCCCGTGCGGATCGCTGAAATTGGTAAGATCCTGGCCATTTAAATCTGAACGATAAGGATGTATGATCATTACGGGATATAGGTCAGTTATCCAGAAATAATCTTTGTTTTCCTCCCCATAGCGCAAGTATTGAATTCGGGATACAGCAGTCTTCTGAGCCTCTGCCTGTGTGAGAATTCCTATGCGTTCATCATTCTCGTATTTGGATAATATACTCCAGGCAGAATTGGTTAATTCCTTTATCATTTCCCGCTTTCCATTCATGATGTTTTGCTGGAAATGGGGTATAATAAAAAGAAAAATGGTAAGTATGAAAAGCAGGATGGTTAATATGGAAGGAAGAAATATTTTAAAGTTCAACTTTCTCATAGCCAAGAACTACTTAAAAAAGGGTTGACAGCTAGTAAAAATATAAAAAGTTCATTGGATACGCTATCAGCACCAGCGTATCCAATGAACTTTTTATCCCGGCCTTTGATAATCCTTATTTCGAAAAATCTTTTGTGGCGTTATCTTTTTGGGTGGCGAGGGAAACAACCACCAACACTATAATAGCCAATGGGATAGAAATGATGCCGGGGTTATCCAGTGGGATCGGGGCATCTTTTGGCAGTAGCCCGTATTTCTCATACATGGTTGGAGAGAGCAGAATAATGCCGATGGAAGAAATAATACCGGTTACTATGGACCAGGCTATTCCTTTGGCGGTTGTTTTTTTCCAGAAAAGCAGGAATAAAATGGCAGGAAGATTTGCAGATGCAGCGACAGCAAAAGCTAAACCAACGAGGAATGACACGTTCATGCCTTTAAACAGAATTCCTAAGGCAATTGCAAGAATACCAACTATGATTGCTGAGATTTTACCAGCGTTGACCTTTTCCTTATCCGTCATCTTGACGTTCAGATACTTATCGATAAAGTCATGTGCGATAGCACCGGAGGATGCAACAATTAGTCCGCTAACCGTTCCCAGTACGGTAGCAAATGCAAGGGCTGATATGATCGAGAACAATCCGATTCCGATTGATTTTGCTAACAGGGGGCCCGACATGTTGCTGCTTTCAACATCCAAAACTCCGTTTGTCATGGCGCCGAGTCCCATATACAGTGTTAGAATGTAGAAAAATCCGATAGCAGTAATCGCAACAATGGTAGACTTCCTGGCAGCCCTCTGACTTGGAACCGTGTAATACCTTATCAGGATATGGGGCAAAGCTGAAGTCCCCAAAAACAGGGCAAGCATCAGGGACAGGAAGTTTAACCGGGTCCAAAATGTGGCTCCCGATGCTTTTGACAGTTTATATAGAAGCCCAGGCTTCATGACATCTTTACCGCTAGTAGGATTTTGATGCCAGACGGTTACTTTCTCCCCACCATCACTGAAAGATTTTTTAGAGAAGCGGACCACTTCACTTTTTTCTATGGTCGACAAGTATTTAAAAGGGCCAAGAGGGCCTGTTGAGTCAACCTCTACTCCATCAACAATGATTTTACTCAGATGGCCAACCTGATAAAATTTCTTTTCTGATTTTGGTGCTCCATTATATAATTTGGTTCCATCAGCCAAATCTGTGGTAAAAAGCACTTCTTCCAGAAATGGCTTGCTGGTGGATTTGTTCAAAATAAACCAGCAGTCGGTATTGTCTTTAACAAGCTTCACGAAGACCTTTTTATCAACCACCTTTGTCGTTTCAAGTGTATACGAGGCATCTGCGATGCTGACTATTGTATCATTTGTCACCATCGCATCGACCTTTGCAAACTTGTGGTAGTTTTGATTAGGGTGTAGCGTTAATCCGTTAGACAAAATGTATATCGTAAGGATAGTTGAAAAAATAACCAGTAATCCCCCTTTGATAAACTGAACGTATGTTGTGGAAGTCATTCCTGCCGTAGCCACAATAATGATGACAATGGATCCAACGATTACGACTCCCATCCAGTGAGGCAAGCCGAGCAACGGGACAACAAGGTCGCCAGCTCCTACCATCTGAGGGATAAGATAAAAAATCGAAATAACCAGTGTACTGATTGATGCAGCCAGTTTTATGGATTTCGCATTAAACTTTGAATCCAGGGCATCCGCAAAAGTGTATTTACCTAGTCTTCTTAAAGGCTCAGCAACCAGAAACAAGGCAACAATCCATCCTGCCAGGTACCCGATTGAATAGAGAAAACCATCGTAGCCGGAATATGCGATCATTCCGCATATCCCGAGGAAAGAAGCCGCAGAGAGGTAGTCACCGGCAAAGGCAATTCCATTCACAGCCCAGTGTATTTTTCCTCCGGCAGCGTAATACCCTGCTGCTGATTTGGTTTTCCTTGCGAAGTAAAACGATAATCCTAAAACAAGTCCAACAATAAAAAGGAATATGATAACAGCCAGATTTGAAACTTCGTAAGTCATATCAATTCGTATTAGTTTTTGTTCATTTTGTTTTCCATTCTGGTGCAGAAGAAGTTATAGATAAATCCCATAACTATTGCCAGACCGATGAGTCCGAATCCATAGATTATTGCCATGTTCATCGCTCCCACTAACTGCAGTCCCATCCATTCTGGTTTTGTCAGGCCAATTACCACAAAGCCGGAATAAACCAGGGTGTACACTATAAACAGGATAACACCCAGTTTCGCTTTTTTTGCAGCTGCATTGTCAGTTTCTTTAACTACTGCTGATTTATGAATCATATGCCCTCCGTTTGATTATTTTTATTTGTTATTTCCTTAAACGTGATTTGGATACACCGGATAACCCATGCCTGAACCATCAGAATTTATATATTGCCGCCAGGAGAATACGGTAATTGGTTACCGGATGTATATTTAAAACCTTGCCATGGGAATCGGGAGACCCATATCCTGCAATGGTAGTTTCGAATTCAGCAGCAAGGGTGAATTTCTCCTGGATAACCATCAGCCGTGGCGCGATCCTGCCGAGGTATCCGATATTGGCTCCCCTGCCAAAAACGGGTCCGGCAAGCTCAACCGCTGAGCCCAGGTTTTTACTATAACCGGCAAAGAGTCCGGCTTGAACTTTTTTACCGTTTGTATAAACGTCGACCCATCCGTTAGCTGTGGTAAGATTGGCGAATGATCGAACGCCGGTAACCGGATCAATGATATCGTCAACGCCATATCCTCCAATCATAATGAGGTCCGATGCATTTTGAACATAAGCCCCCATAATGGCAAAGGATACGGGTTTTGTTTTAAAATGGAATGTGGCAAAACCTGCAAGGCTGCCCAGCGTATTGGGATTCTCGAAATTAGCGGCTGTTTTCAGCTCCGGTCGAATCGTTTTATAATCTGTGCCGATTAGGAAAAATCCATTAGCAGTAACCGGCAGTTTAACCTGGGCGTTAAATCCTGGCAGGCCACTGTTGCGCATATACTTATTACCTGATCCATCCGGTCCGGTACTGGTAAAATCGCGCTGTGAATAGGCTGTCAAAGTGGCAGCCAGCTTCCCTGGTTTGTAAGTAAATCTGATTTGAGGATTCCGGCTGAAGGGAGTAAACGGAGCTCCGGTATTAAAACTTATGGTTCCCGGAAAGCACTCGGTCGGAAACATGGGATGCCACGTTTGGCCGACAAGCAGGGATGTGTTTTTCCAGTCGAGTTTTGTGAAAGCATGCCTCAATCGAAAGCCGTTAAGGTCCGCTTCGGATGTGCCAAAAAATTCAGCTTCAATCACACCGGAAGTTTTCGCTCCAAATGCATCCGGACCTGAAATATCACCCTTAAGCCGAGATTGAATGCTCAGGATGTGAAAGGAAGGATTCGCATTGACATCAATAGAATCAGCATCATATAATGCATTATCCGGGAATAGATAGAAATGGCCTTCGCGAAGTCCGTTAGCAGCTGATGATTGACGTGAATCCCATATTACGTCGGTGCGGACATAGCCTGAGAATTTAATGCCAAAAGTTGGACTTGTCTGGGCCCAAAGATTCCCCAGGCAAATAATCGACATGGATAGTAAAGTGCAAATCTTTCTCATGGTAAATGGAGCTACTTTTTATTCTTAAGAACGAATCATTTTTAATGGGGACAATACTAATTCTCAGGTGAAGCGATAGGGTAAAGTTTGGCTCTAAAATTAGGAATATCCGAATTCTAAGGTTGCATCAGAAAGTTGCAAACTGACATTGATATTAAATAACGAGAAAAGTCATGTTTTTTGTGAAAGCATTAACAAACAGTCCTTTCGAGATGGTAATTTCTAACCCATGCCAATAAGCCGGCAGGATCAATCGCAGGCAGGATCAATGGCGAAGGTGATTATAGGTGCTGGAACGGCAGTTGACTAATCCTTTTCCTTCATTAATTCTTTCAGGTTCCGGATGGAATAGCTAGCCGTAACACGCGCCTCATGAATGTCGGGTCCCGTGCCGGGTACGAAGAAGGGGGTCAGGCAATAGGTGGCCGACAGGCCGTACCCGATTTTTTTATGCAGAATAGTGAAGTTTACCCCGAACTTGGTGGTGCTTGGATTGAACTTCCTGAATTCATCGGACTTGATGATCTCCTCTACCTTGTCTTCCCCAACCAGGTATTTCATTTTGTAACGTGCGGTCAGGTTCAGGTCGAGATATCCTCCTGCCGTGACCACCACGTTTTCTCCAACCGCAATATTGAGGTCCAGCGGAAAGTAAAACGAGGTAGTGATAATCTTGCTTTTCCCGTATCCGAAAAAAGTATTCACGTAATTATGGGAAGTGTCGGGGTCAACCATCCAGGTGAGCGCACCATCGTCATCTTTTCCGAACACCAGGTTTTTTGAAAGCCGGTATTTCAGAACGGAGAATCCGGCACCGATGCTGATGTAGTTCTTTTCGGTTCCCAGATTGATGAGGTCAACGGCAGTTCGCATGCCGGCAAAGTCGAGCAGGCCGGAGCCGAAACCGTTGACTGAAGTGCTGAAATCAGCCGCATCGGGCCCCACAAAGAAATTATAGGAAATGGAACTCTCACTGCGCATCTGGGTCAGGTACCGCACGCTGAATTTATTTTGTGAATGGGCAGATTCATGAAAAGCGGTGACGCTTAGAATCATGGCCAGGAGCAGGACTAACTTGCTTGAGGTTTTCATTTTTAGGGATTGGTTTAGCGATTAAAGATAGGAAAATCGGGGAAATCCGTATTTTCGGGGGAAATCTGGATATTATGAATTCAAAAGAAAGAGTACTCACAACATTCGCCCATCGTGAGCCCGACCGGGTACCCCGGTGGTGCGGATCGTCACCTGAGTTCTGGGACAAATCCAGGAAGATGCTAAGCCTTGATGATGAGGGCCTTAGGATACGCTTTGGCGATGATTTCCGGAGGATTACGGCACCCTATCTGGATAAGAACGGGCTGGAGGTGGCTCCCTTCGGGATCGAAAGGGGCGGAGTGGGTTACGGGATGGCGCTGAGCCATCCGCTGGCTGAGGCAACTCTTGAGCAGATAAAAGCTTATCCCTGGCCTGATCCCAATCAGGTTGACCTATCAAAACTGAAGGCTGAGGCTTTAAAATACGGTGATGAGTATGCTATTCTGGGTGGTGACTGGTCGCCCTTCTGGCACGATGTCATCGATATGGCCGGGATGGAAAATCTCTTTATCAGGATGTATACCGAGCCTGAATGGGCTCATGCCGTCTACGATTACGTTTTCGATTACTATTATGCGGTCAATGAGCGGATATTTGCCGAGGTGGGTGACCTGATCGATATCTTTTTCATAGGCAATGACCTGGGCAGCAATAATGGGGCACTGATCGGCACCGACCTGTTTGCCGAATACCTGCAGCCAAAATTCAAGAAGATGGCCGATCTGGGCCATGCTTACGGGAGCAAGGTTTTACTTCATTGCTGTGGGGGGTTCCGGGAACTGATGCCGCAGATGATCGAGGCAGGGATCGATGGCGTCCATGCCATTCAGCCCTCGTGCCACGGCATGGAGCTAAATGGCCTCAAGAAGGATTTCGGCGATAAACTGGTATTCAACGGCTGTATCGATTCCCAGGTCGTGGTCATCGAAGGAACGCCTGATTATGTGCGGCAGGAAACACGCAAAACCCTGGATATCATGATGCCGGGTGGCGGATTCATTGCCGGTGCCAGTCACGATTTTCTGCTCCCCGAAACCCCGACTGAAAACGTCCTCGCGATGTTTGATACCGTGCAGGAGTACGGGAGGTACCGATAGGGCATGAAGGCAAAGGGCAGAGGGCAAAAATTAGGGAAAAGGCATAAGAAGAAAGAAATAAGGGGCTTATTAACATCCCCGGGTTTCAACCGGGTAATAAGTTTGGGACCAGCTCCCTAGCCCTATCTCTTATAACTTCTTCCTAATTTTTGCCCTTTGCCTTCTGCCTTCTGCCATGATCTGAATAAACCCTACAAGAAATTGATTATGAAAAAAATAGCCCTATTCTCAATTCTGGTCCTGCTGACGGCCTGCAGAGAGCCAGACGGGATCTTATTTCCTGATATTGCGATGATCCCGAAACCCCAGGGAATGGTTTATGATCTGGGGTGTTTTTCCCTGGGTTCTTCTACCACCATAATATTTGATCAGGAGAATCCCCGGATCCGGGAGATTGCCGGGCAGCTGCAGGAATTCATCGGCAGGGAAAGCCTACCTGAAACCGGCGGCGCATCAATCAGTTTAATCATCAAGGAGAAGTCCCGTATCAAGCCCTCCGGATATGATTTGCGGGTTGACAAGAAAAAGATCATCCTCAAAGCCAAAGACCCGGCCGGACTGTTTTATGGAGTCCAGACGCTGAAGCAGCTTATATCGGCCTATGGGAGCAGCTGTATCCCTGCCCTGGATATGACGGATTATCCCGCATTCGGGTGGCGCGGACTGATGCTCGACTGCAGCCGGACGTTTCTCCCAAAGGCTTACATTCTGAAATTCATCGACCGGCTGGCGGCTCTCAAAATGAATGTGCTTCACCTGCACCTTACGGATGACCAGGGCTGGCGCATCGAGATAAAAAAATACCCCGAACTCACGGCCATCTGCTCAAAATTCGATCCCCAATATGCCGGCGAGGTGAACGGATATTATACCCAGGAGGATATCCGTGAGATAGTAGCCTATGCATCAAAGAATTACATTACCGTTGTACCGGAGATCGAAATGCCGGGGCACTCCACCGAAATCTTCGCGGCTTATCCCCAATTCTCCTGTACCGGCAAGCGCTCGGTGATATTTCCATTTTTTAAGGGTCCTGGGGTTACTGAAGATATTTTATGTGCCGGCAATGATTCGGTTTTTACGTTTATGCAGGATGTGCTGAGCGAGGTGATGGAATTGTTCCCGTCGGAATATATCCATGTCGGGGGCGACGAGGCACCCAAGGTGGCCTGGAAAGAGTGCCGCAAATGCCAGGACCGGATAAGGATTGAAGGCCTTAGGGATGAGGCGGAGCTTCAGAGTTACTTTATCCGCAGGATTGAGAGATTCATCAATTCCAAGGGAAGGCGGCTGATCGGCTGGGATGAGATCCTCGAGGGCGGTCTGGCCGAGAATGCTGCAGTGATGTCGTGGCGAGGCATACAGGGCGGCATCGATGCGGCGCGACAGGGTCATTACGTGGTTATGTCGCCAACCTCACATTGCTATTTTGATTATTCCTACGAGACCACATCAACGGAAAAGGTTTATTCCTACCAACCGGTACCTGCGGAACTGACCGGTGATCAGTCGAAGTATATCCTCGGAGCCCAGGCTAACATGTGGACCCATATCGCCCGCGACGAAGA
>CAYHCO010000002.1:0-224764 GCA_964355105.1 uncultured Porphyromonadaceae bacterium | reverse complement strand
AGTATATCCTCGGAGCCCAGGCTAACATGTGGACCCATATCGCCCGCGACGAAGAAGCTATCGACAGGCAGATATTCCCCAGGCTGCAGGCACTGGCCGAAGTTCTGTGGTCGAATCCCGTAACAAGGGATTATAAGGAGTTTGAACGGCGATTGAACCTGATTCCATTTAAGATCTAACTTCTTAAAAAGCATATATTTGGATCATGAAAAAATCTGTATTATTTTTTGCCTGCCTGGCAATCGCCGGCAGCCTCGTTGCGCAAAAGCCTGCCGATAAGACTTTCTGGAAGGAAGATTTTGCTGCCGGGAAAATTCCGGCCGGTTGGAAGGCAGTTGCCCTGAATGACAGTGCAGCCAAGTGGTTCGTGACCGATCAGCCCTTCCCGGGATCGCCGGGACGCACCTACCAGGCTCCGCCGATCGCCTCGGCCAGTCGCGGCTATCATCTGCAGGTAGCGCCGGGAGTGAAAGTCGACAAGAACTCACGGGCGTGGAAAAAAATCAATATATGGCCGGATTCCTATGTGCAGACCGGCGCCATCGATTGCTCGAAGCATCGCTCGGTGGTCCTGAAATTCCAGCAGAATTTCTTCTGGAACCGCAGGGACTCCGACAAAGGTGCAGGACTTTTCGTAGGAGTGAGCAGCAACGGCAAGGACTGGACTGAATACGATGTCAGAAATGAGATCGGCTCCGGAGAGGATTGTCCAAATCCGATGGACATAGAGCTGAACGTTACCCGCACTGCAGCCAATCAGAAGACCGTATACCTCAGGTTCTTCTGGAAGGGCTACTTCCAATGGTACTGGATGGTTGATGACATCAGCCTTTCAGAGGCATTCGATGCAGACGTGCTCGCCTACAAACTGAAGAGCCATCCTGAAAACGGCAATCAGTTCAAGGCATCTGAAACTATTTCCTTTCAGCTGATCAACCTGGGATCGAATGATATCGTTAAGGATTTCGACTGTTTCCTCAAGGTCGATAACCGTCCGGCGATGAAGGCTACCGTTAAGGCTGATCGCAATAATCCTTTTAAGATTATCGATACCCTGTCGGTGAATTTCACCAATATCGACCTTACAGATTTCGGGATTCATAAAATCAAATTCAACACTGCATTGCCCGGTGATCAGCGCCTGACGAACGATTCCATTTCCACCGTTCTCTATTCCGGCGCTTTCTCGCTGGGCGACGTGACCGCTTATACCCCGATGGCCGGCGGCGGCGAGTTCGCATGCGGCAACGCCAGGCTGAAGCTGCAGTTTGTGCGGAAAGATATTTTCCGCCTCTGGATGGCGTATGACGGTGATTATACCGACCCGGCAGGCAACGATATTGTTATTCACAAGCCCACGCAGCCGGTGGATCTGAAATCTTCGGATAAGGGCGAATACTATCTGTTCACCACTGCTGATGTTGCTTTGAGGGCTTATAAAAAGCCGTTGAGGTTTGCCCTTTACAAGGCCGATAACGCCTCCCTGATCTGGGAGGAGGCAAAAGGGATGACCTACGGAAAGCAGACCATCCAATACCTGAAACGCCAGCCGTCGGAGTATTTTTACGGGGGTGGTATGCAGAACGGAAGGTTCTCCCATCGGGATAAAACCATTAAACTGACAATAGATTATAACTGGGAAGACGGCGGTGGCCCGAACCCTGCTCCTTTCTTTATGAGCACGGCCGGCTATGGAGCTATTAGAAACACTTATGCATCAGGAGCATACACTTTCGGTGATACCGTTAAACTGATTCACAACGAAGCCCGTTTCGACAGTTATTTCCTTGCAGGCGACGGATTGAAAAATATCCTGGGCGATTATACCGATCTCACCGGCAAGCCTTTCCTGATGCCAAGATGGGCACTCAGCATGGGTGATGCCAACTGCTATAATCGCGGAGCTAAGGCGGATATCAAGACAGTTGGCAGCAAGGGCACCGGTTTCGGCGGAACGACTCCGGATGTGATACACCTGATTGCCGACGAGTATATAAAGCATGATATGCCTCGCGGATGGATCCTTCCGAACGACGGATACGGTTGCGGCTACACCAAGCTGGATTCGGTGGTTACGGAACTTCGCAAGCGGGGATTTTATACAGGCTTGTGGACCGAGAACGGCGTGGAAAAAATTGCCCGTGAAGTGGGCGAGCTGGGCACGCGTTTATGCAAGCTGGATGTTGCCTGGGTGGGCGACGGATACAAGTTTGCCATCGACGGCGTGAAAGCCGCCTACGAAGGAATCGAGAATGCCAGTGATGCCCGCGGTTTTGTATGGTCGGTATGCGGCTGGGCGGGAACGCACAGGCATTCGGTGGTTTGGACCGGCGACCAGAGTGGTAGCTGGAATTATATCAGGTGGCATATTCCCACGCTGATCGGCAGCGGCCTCTCGGCACAGAACAGCGCCACCGGTGATGTCGACGGAATCTTCGGCGGCAGTGATTCAACCTATACGCGCGATCTGCAGTGGAAATGCTTTACTCCGGTGCTCATGGGCATGTCGGGGTGGGCCTCAAACAATAAAAACGGGATCAAGGACAAGCAGCCGTGGCTATTTGGCGAACCATTCACCACTATTAACCGGAAATACCTGCAGCTCAAGCAGCGTATGACCCCTTACATGTATACCCTTTGCGCCGAATCGAACCTTACCGGTGTGCCGGCGGTTCGCGGACTGGTGCTGGAATATCCCAACGACCCGGTTGCGCTGGGATCGTTAACGCAATATGAATACCTGCTGGGCCGCGACCTCCTGGTTGCTCCGGTGTACAAGTCGGAGTCAAAGCGCGACAGTATCTATTTTCCGGCCGGTCAATGGATTGATTACTGGGACGGATCGGTTCAGGCGGGAAACCGGTGGATCAGCAATTATCCGGCCCCGCTGGATAAACTGCCGCTTTTTGTGCGCTCGGGAGCTATCATACCAATGGTTCAGCCCATGTATTACGATTGGGAACGGCCAACCGATACGCTGACTCTGGATATCTATCCCAATGGCCATTCAGAATATGAGATGTATGAAGATGACGGTCTGACCCGCGAACACCGTCAGGGTGTTTTTGCCACCACAAAATTCGAGGTCAACGACAACCGCGCCGCCGGTAAAGGGATTGAAGTGATCATTCATCCGGCAAAAGGAGATTTTAAAGGGCGGCTGAAAGAGAGAGCCTACCAAATCGAACTTCATACTTCAGAGATGCCGGCGATAGTAAGGGCAGAAGGGCAGGAGGGCAAGAAGGCAGAAGGAAAGGCAAAAGGGAAAGGTAATAAGGTAAAAGTGGAGAGTGGGAGGATTGAGGGAGCAGCTGGTGAGTGGAAGTTTGAGGCGGGCGACCGGGGCGGAGTGCTCAGGATTACCACCGGGCGGGTATCCACCGATGCGAAAACTACCTTGCTGGTGCTATAGGAGTTACTCAATTATATATGAGGGATTAAACTGTTGTTTCGATGAAGAGATATCTGGTTCCTACGGTTTTTACAGGTTTTCTGGCGATCTTGATTGCAGTGGCAATTATGAAGGATACCCCGGTACCCATTATTACGGAACCCGGGCTCAACGCCGAGGGCCGTCCGGATGGGTGGGTGAGCAGAGTGAACCGCACCGCGCCGGGCGATGACTGGAAATCCATCGAGGCGGCATCCATGAGGGAACTGATCGAAAACCGGCATCTTAAGTCGGGGTCGGATTCGCTCGACGGCTATTGGGCGGAACGCGGTCCCGCAAATATTCCAGGCCGGATTACGGATATCAAAATTGATTACAAATCGGGATTGATCTATTGTCTGAGCGACCATGGCCTGGTGTTCAAAGGTAATATTGACGGGACGGAATGGAAATCGCTCAACGACCAGTTTCCTGTTGCACAGGGTGTTGCCTGTTATCTTGATATTATTCCGATGGCTGATCACAGCCGGATCCTGGTTGCGGGATGGCAAAAAACGCTCGACGGATGGGGCGTGTTCTATTCGGATGATGAAGGTTCAAGCTGGGTGAAACCTGGCGGCCTGTTCCAGTATCCCGTTTCAGGTATCAGGAGGGGAAAATCTACCCGCGATGCCATCTATCTGTTTGTGCAGGAGTATCATGCACAGAAATCAACCGATTATTACACGATCTATAAATCCCTCGATCAGGGAACTTCCTTCAGTCCGCTTTACCGGTCGAAGATCCGCACCGGCGACGGCAACCGCAATACGAAGAGCGACATGTGGATGAGTGACCAGTCTGCCTCAGCTGATATCTACCTGGCTCTGGAGGACAGTCTGTTTGTCGTTAACTCAGCCGATGGGAGCCGGGCATTCAAAAGCCGGATTTCCGGCATTAGCACTGAGGACGGACTCCTGCTGGCGGGCGCTGAACGCAGCAATCCCGCACGGTTGCGTGCCTGGGTAGGGGATGCCGGAAAAGCACGGTATTATGGCTCCGATGACGGCGGGACCACCTGGACTCACAAAAGTGATTTTACCGATGGCGTGGCGACTTATCCGTTCGGGTCCAACAGTTTTTCGGCATCGCCATTCACTGCTGACACACTCTATTTCGGCGGCGTTCTGGCTATCAGAAGTACGGATGCAGGTGCCACCTGGAAAATCATCGACCTCGATCCGACCAACAGTTACGCGCTGTATCACGGTGATGTCCCAAAAACACTGATGAGCCTGAACCCTTCCGGGATTACCGATGTGTATTTCGGTACCGACGGGGGCATGTACAAGCGGGATGCGGCTCATGACCATATGGTTACGTTGAGTATACCCGGACTTAATTCCACCCAGATATACAAAATGTCGAGCAAGCATTCCGATCCCGGAAAAATGTTTGTGGGAACACAGGATAACGGGTACCTGAAAACCCTTACCGGCTCCGACGCAACCACTGCTGCTGATTTTCGCATGATCTGGGGAGGCGATGTCACGAATATCGCATCCGGAGATAAGGGCCGCACTTTCTGGGTTTGGTGGTGGGGAGTGGGATGCAATTACGTCACGGTGCCGGAGACGGATTTTACGCCCTCTACGTTTTCTCCCTCCTGGGTTAACAAGGAGTGCCCTTACTGGGAGGCACCCATCTGGGTTCCTGCCCAGCATCCCGACCAGTGTTTTACTGCCGGGCGGCCTGTCGGGAGCAGCGGGAGCTATCTGATCAGGATACAGGCGCAAAAAAACGCCAACGCTACAGCGGTTCAATATCCTTTTAATTTTCAAGCATCATCTGGTGAGATGGTTACCGCGATAGCGGTTTCACCGGTCGACAGCAGTTACTGGTATGCGGCAACCGCCAACGGGTATTTTTACCGTTCCGTGGATGCCGGGAAAAGCTGGTCAGCAAAAAAACTCCTGTCCGGCAGCCTATACGCCCGGGCCATTTACCCGTCGAAAATCACATTGGGGAAAGTGTGGGTGGGCGGCAGCGGCTATTCGAATTCAGCAGTCTATTTTTCTGCTGATAACGGAGCGACCTTTAAAGCGCAGCAAACGGGTTTGCCAAAGACCATCGTGGAGGCTTTTGATGCCAATGCGGATGAGAGCCTTCTCTTTGCCGCAACCGGCGTCGCTCCCATGATGCTTCGCACTGCCACTGGAGTCTGGACCGATATAGCCGGGAAAAAGGCGCCGTTGGTGCATTATATGGATGTTGAATATATCGATGGGATCAGTACCGCCCGATTTGCCACTTACGCACGTGGAATATGGGACTTTGCCGTGCCTAAAAGCCTGGATGTAAAACTGGAAACCCTTCCCGGGAATACATTCCGGGTTTATCCGGTACCGGCCCGAAATGAGCTTAATATCGATATGGACCAGCCAACCACGGAGCCCATCAAAATATTTCTTTATACCCTTGATGGCAGACTGGTTATGAGTCGCCTGGCTGACTCAAACCGAATCCGAATAAATACATCGGGCCTCGAAAGGGGGATTTATCTTATCGAAATAAACCATAACGGGATCAAACAAAACCGGAAGATCATACTTGAATAACATGATTGCCGACAGCGGGGAATTCGAAAAGCTTTTCAGGTTGCATTACAGCAAGCTCTGCTCCTATGCCAACCTCTTTTTGAATGATCCGGATGCCGCCGAGGATGTCGTGCAGGAGGTTTTTTTCAAGCTCTGGAAAAGCCGGGATGAGCTGGTCATCACCACTACCATCAAATCGTACCTGTTCAGGGCCGTGCGAAACGGATGCCTGAACGTTATCGACCATCTTTCGATACGCGATGCCTATAAGGTCGCCAATGAGGAAGATATGCAGGACAACGAACTCAGGTTCATCGATGAGGCAATCGTATCGGAACTGGAACAGCGCATTAAGGAAACCATCGACCGGTTACCGGCTGAGCGGCGGAAAATATTTATTCTGAGTCGCTTTGAGGGGCTTAAATACAAGGAGATTGCCGACCGGCTGAACATCTCGGTGAAAACCGTGGAAAACCAGATGTACCAGGCCCTGAAATATCTCAGGGAAAACCTGGTTGATTACCTGCCATTGATACTTGTTCTATTTAAAGGGCTCTTCAGGGATGAATGAAAATTTATTTGATTAAAAAATAAGTGATTGCCGGTTTTGAGCTGTCATACCGGTAGAGGCGAAATGAATACGGAACCGAAAAATATTGATCAGAGATTACTGGTGCTCTATCTCCTTGATGAGATTTCGCAGCAGGGCCGTGATAAAGTTGAGGCCTGGCTGAGCTTGTCGGAGGATAACCGCAACTATTTTGACGGCCTTCAGAAAACCTGGGACGCCACCGGCCGGATCGAGCCCGCATCCGTTGCCTTCGACACCGACGCCGCCTGGCACCGCATGAAGGCCAGGATGGGTGAGGAGCAGAAGAGATCAGAAGCTGAGGAGGTTAGGAGCAAAGGAGGTCAGAAGGTTAATAGGCCCCCGTCTAATTCGTCAATAGGTCTTCCGTCTTCCAGTCTTCCGTCTAACGATCTTTCCTCGTCCCCCGATCCTTCCTCGTCTCTCGTTCCTTCTTCGTCTTCCTCCCGGTTCGTGCGTTACGCGATCGCAGCGGCCGCCGTGCTGGTGATCGGAATTTTCTCGGCCGTTTTCGTGCGGATGATGCAAAACAGGCAGGATGCAGGATTTGTTACCCTGGCCGCAACCACGGTGCCGGTTCAGGACACCCTGAAAGACGGATCATCGGTGGTGCTGAACGCGAACACAGAGCTTAAAGTGCCGAAATCATTTGCCAAAACAAACCGGAAAGTGGAGCTCCGGGGCGAAGCGTTCTTCCAGGTTGAGCACGACGCCGCAAACCCGTTTATCATCGATGCCGGCCTCGGACAGGTCAAAGTCCTGGGCACGTCATTTCATGTAAGAGCCTATCCGGGCGCTGCCCTGGAAGTGTATGTGGAAACCGGCCGCGTGGAACTTTCGAGGGTTGATCCGCTCAGCGGCGATACAGTCAGAACCATTCTGAAAGCCGGCGAACGGGGTGAGATCAGACAGGGAACCGAAGAGATTGTCAAACCGGCGGCGATCGGTCCGGATGAGCTGTTCTGGGCCAATAAAAAGCTCATTTTCCAGGAAACCAGGCTGTCAGTGGTGTTCGACCTGCTGAAAAAGCATTATGAAGCGGTGATTGAAGTGAAGGATTCAACCATACTGAATTGCATGCTGTCAGCCACATTTACCGATGAATCGATCGATCAGATTCTTGAAGTGGTGGCGGCATCATTCGACCTAACGGTGAGCCGCGATCAGGATAAGTTCATATTTAACGGAAAGGGATGCGGCAATGAATAAATCAGCTGCCTTGCTGCTATTGGTATTGATGGCCGCCATGGCTCCGCGGGCCGGAGCTCAGATGAATCATCTGGATAAAAAAATATCGATCGACATCCGGCAGGCCCGACTGAAAAATGCTTTGCCCAAGATTGCTGAATCAGGGGGATTCCTTTTCTCATACAATTCAGAGATCATCCCGGGCGACAGTGTAGTCTCCGTCCATGCAGCCGGTCAGCCGGTTAAGGAGGTCCTGTCGAACCTTATGGGTCCGGGCATCCGGTATAAAGTACTGGGTAATCATGTGATCCTTCTTGCCAATAATCCTGAAAAGAGAGCCGAAAAGCGCGAAACTTTTCCCGAATACACGATTACCGGATATATATTTGATGCACTGACCGGCGAAATCATCACCTCGGCCAGTATCTACGAAGTGGAGGGCATGTCGGTTTCCGCCACCGATTCAAAAGGATATTATTCGCTCACCGTGCCCGGCGACCGCGAAAAGCAGGTGCTGAGTTACAGCAAGGCGGGCTATGCGGATACTGTGATCATTGTTAAACCCAAAGAGGAAAATTCACTGAATATCCGTCTTACCCCGAAACCTCAGAAACTGGGTGCGAACCGGGTTCAGGAGGTGCCTATGAACGGTCTGGGCGAGCGCAAGCTGGTGAGGGCACTGGTGCCCGAGAAAGCCCTGATAACAGCTGAAAACGTGCCGATCGAAGAAAAAAGGTGGGCACAATTGTCGCTATTCCCGTTTATCGGCAGCAACCGGTTCGTATCGGGATTGATCACCAATAATTTTTCGGTGAACCTGTTTGCCGGATATGCCGGAGGGGTGAAAGGGGTTGAACTGGGCGGATTCCTGAACGTGGTGCGCAAGGAGATGTCGGGGGTGCAGCTTTCGGGTTTCGGGAATATTGTCGGGGAAAAGAGCCGCGGAGTGCAGATGTCGGGATTCTTCAATGTTGATGCGGGTTCGTTCAGCGGACTACAGGCTGCCGGATTCAGCAATGTCGTGACCGATACGGTTCGCGGAGTGCAGCTGGCCGGTTTCAGCAACGTATTGAGAGGTCCCATGTACGGAACCCAGATTTCCGGATTCAGCAATTTTACCAGTCAGAACGTGGATGGACTCCAGGCAGCAGGATTCGTGAACATTGCGGTGAAAGATGTGAAGGTGGCCCAGATTTCGGGGTTCGGAAACTGGACCTCAGGCATAAATAAGGGTTTGCAGGTGGCAGGTTTCATGAATTATGCACAGGACCTTCGCGGGACCCAGATCGCTCCGTTCAATTTCGCCGACACGGCCAGCTCGGGCGTGCCTGTTGGCGTATTCAGCTATGTGAAAAAGGGTTACCACAAGCTGGAGGTAACGGCTAACGAGCTGTTCCTGGCTAACCTGAGCTTCAAGACCGGGGTCACCCGGTTCTATAATATTTTCACCGCAGGGATCCGTCCCGACTGGCTATCTGTCGGCTACGGATTGGGCACTCAGGTAAAACTGGCAAAAAGACTGGCACTCAGCTTCGACCTGACCGGCTATTATTTGGCGGACACCAGGGATTTCCTGCGCTCGTACGGAAGCCAGGTGCGGTTTTCACCGACCCTCGACATCATGCTGGCCAAACATTTCACCTTGGTGCTCGGGCCCCATATCAGCGGATTTGCCGGGCTGGATCATGCCGATGCCGGAACAGCCGATTTTCCTTTCCTGTTCTCGTATACTCTTAAAAACCTGATGATTGTGAGCACTCCGGTAAGCATTCGCCTGGGCGCCACAGCAGGATTCCGTTTTTAATTCAATTTTTTTTCGATTTGAATAGGGGTATTCTCAGGGTTGCCTGTCATCCTTATGAATAAACGCTATCAAATCAATTTAACTCTATTATCAATGACAACTAACAAAAATCGGAAGTTAACGATCGCCTTGGCAGCGATCCTTCCATTAGCACTCTTATCCTGTCAGGATGAATTTTTCCATTCAGTAACCGGACAGGGTGAAATCGTAAGTCAAACGGTCAGTCTGGATGACTTTACCGGATTCGCATCCACCATTGCTGCGGACATCTACGTGACTCAGGGCGACAAGCAGGAGGTGGTGATCGAGGCCCAGCAAAACATAATCGACAATATTGATCTCGACAGGATTGATCACGGAATCTGGACCATTCACTACCATGAGATGGTGCGGTATTCGAAGCCGGTGAAGATCCATATCACAGTGCCCACCCTCACCTTTGCCGCAATCAGCGGGTCCGGGAAAATCGAGGGAGTCACGCGGTTTGACGATCTGGATAACCTCAAACTGGTCATCTCGGGATCGGGAACTATCGACCTTGAAACCTATTCGGATGCAATCGATGCGGTGATTTCGGGCTCCGGCGACCTGCTGCTTTCGGGTAAAACCAAAAAGCTGATGCTGCTGATCAGCGGATCGGGCGGTCTCTATGCCGGCCAATTGCTCTCACCTCAGGCTGAGATCACCATCAGCGGATCGGGCAGCGCCCGCGTGAATGCCGACGAATCACTGCAGGTGCTGGTTACGGGCAGCGGCAATGTGTATTATACCGGAAATCCGGAACTGGATATCCATGTGTCGGGCAGCGGTAAAGTTGTACGCCAATAATCATTTATCATTCAAAAAGTTAACATCATGAAAAAGATAATATTGCTCGCAGCAATGGCTGCCATCATTTTTACCGCAAAATCACCGGCTCAGGATTCTCTCCGGATCAGTCCTTTTCACATCAGTTTTATAACCCCGCTGGGCACTAACGGACTGCAATCGTGGAACACCGTTAACAGGATCTCACTAAATCTGTTTGCCGGATATTCGGCCGGATTAAAGGGTATCGAAGTAGCCGGATTTGCCAATGTCCTTAAAGGTGACATGGATGGAATCCAGGTTGCCGGCTTCTGTAACAATACTTTTGGAAAAGCTAACGGACTGGAAATCGCCGGATACTGGAATTTTAATAAAGATGATCTGAAAGGTCTGCAGGTTGCTGGTTTTGCCAATGTGGCGCTCGACACGGTTGATGGCGTGCAGGTCTCAGGGTATGCAAACGTTACGGTGGGGGATACTAAAGGAGTGCAGGTTGCCGGATTCGGGAATGTAACTACCGGCACCCAGACCGGCGTGCAGACATCGGGATTCTTCAATTATGCCCGCAAGCTGAAGGGCGTGCAAGTTGGCGTTGTCAATGTTGCCGATACCGTTGAAAAAGGAATACCGATCGGGTTTCTGAGCTTTGTGCATCATGGGTACAAAGTGATCCAGCTGGGAGGCAACGAAACGCTCTACGGAGAGGTCAGCTTCAAGACCGGCGTCAGGCAGTTTTACAATATCCTGTCGGTGGGTGCCACCTCCCTTCACGGCGACCTCAGATGGGGCTTCGGCTATGGCCTCGGTACCCTGATCCCCCTTGCCCGCCGCCTGGATGTTGGTGTTGAGTTGGTTTCCTACCAGATCATGGAAAATGAATGGTTTTCCCCGCACATGAACATGCTCAACCGCGCCAACCTGTCTCTCTTCTGGAACATGACCCGGACCATCGGCATCTATGGCGGCGCAAGCTGGAACGTGATGGTAACGGGCAATGAAATCGATATCGACCATCCGAATCATTACCGCAGTGATGTGTCGATGTATCCCGGATTCAACGCCGGCCTGCGGATCGGACTGTAACCCCATTGAAATATTGAAGTAAGAGGGGTTAGATTCCAATTTAGAATTCCGGATGCCGAATTTTGAGATCCAAGTGTTCATGAAGTAAAAACTTTTTATTTCATGGTGACCTGAATCTCCTACATCGGAACTCGGAATTCTGAATTGGAATCTCTAAATTGTTACTTTATGAAAGAACCATCCGGTACAAACACCTGTAAAAAGGATAAGTCTTTTTGGAATACAGAAAATAGAGGGTGTTGCCATAAACGCGCATCCTGTCGATAAAGGGATAGTCAGGGACCTCAATTTCCCTGACTATTTCCCCATTTTCGGGATTTATCTCTTTTAAGGAATAGCGTCCGGTCGATTTTCGATGCCATACTGCCCAGATCCGGTTCTCTTTCTCATCGTACAGTATCTTCTGGCTGAAATTGACCATGTCGATGTCAGTATGCTTAAAAATCAATAAATCGGTGTATTCCTTCAGGTGGAATTTGATCGGGACCGATTTCATCAGGGCACCATCTGCATTGAAGAAGTCGAGTGAATTGCCAAAAAAATCGATGATCAGGATATCATCCTTTCTTTGAATAACCGGAGCCGTAACGCACCTCTCATAACTTCCCTTCCTCATCAGGTAATAGGAGGCAGGCTTTAGTCCATCCGGAAAGTCTATCGGTCGCACATATCGGAAATCTCCGTAGCGATCGGAGACTGTTTTAATCAGTTTCGGTTGGGTTTCACCTTCGGCCATTACAAAGGTACTGTTTTTCAGCCGGGTTGTTTTCTGAGTGAACAGATGGCCATTCAGCATTGCTTTGGCCGGCATTATTGATTTTTGAAAATCTTCGATACGTGTTGGATAGATCAGAAGAAGTTGATCGTCCTGCCGGAAAACCTGGTATACGGCTTCGCTGGTCAGCAATTGAATATTCGAGAAGCAATCTTTGTACAGGTATAATCTGGAATTGTAATCGATCGATTCAGGTACATCTACCAAAGCTCCGGCACCGGTAATCTTTCTGGACGACAGGGTATCCCCGGTTAGGGTGGCGAGGTACAGACGCTGGTCCCCGAGATGTCTGTAGGGATTTGCTATCATGATGATCTGATCATCAATGATCTCATAATCCACCAGATTGAGTGTGTCGCCCTTAATCAGGTTGGTTATTCTTTCCCCTGAAATGGTGACTTCTCCGATTTGTTTGGTTTCAGGCCTCAGGTATATTTTTAATGACGGCTGATTTGCCGATTTCAGATTCACACGGCTCATCTGGTATCCTACGTGGCTAAACACCAGCAGAACAGGAAACTCTTTAATTTTCAATTTAAAGGATCCATCAGAATTAGATGAAGTTCCGGGATCGGTTCCACCAATGAAAATGTTCACTCCTGAAAGCGGTTTATTGCTCTCAAGATCATACACATAACCGGTTATTTGCTGTGATTGAGCCTCTCCCAGGCCAAACAACGTTAAACAGGTGACAAAAAAGCCTGTCAAATAGAATCGCATTGTTCGAATTTTTAATGGAGGGGACGTATAAAATTACATACAGTTTTCGAAATTGCAAAAACTATGAAAGCACCCCTATTCACCACAGCTCTCCTGCTTGCCGCACTCTCTCTTCCCGCCCAGCAGCGGCGGGGATCACAGCGCGTTATGACCCAGGGCGCAGCCACCCAGCAGGAAGATGTTACCCAGTTTGTTGACCCGCTGATCGGAACCCAGGGAGGAGGCAATACTTTTGCCGGCGCCAGCTACCCTTTCGGGATGGTCAAGCTCGGACCCGACTGCGGTGCGATGAACACAAACAGCGGATACAGTCCTGAAGGGCCGGTCCGCGGCTTCAGTCATGTGCATGTGAGCGGAACCGGCGGGGGCCCGAAGTACGGAAATATTCTTACCTACCCGTTTTCCGGGGAGCTTAACGTCTCCGATTTTGGGTCGGCGCGCGGGAAGGAGATCGCCAAAACCGGATATTATTCGGTGGAGCTGACAGCAGGGGATATCCTAGCCGAGCTGAGCTGTACGCAGAAAACCGGACTGCACCGGTACACCTTCCGCAAAGGCGGCCAGTCGGGAATTCTTATCGATGCCGGAAGCTTTCTGGGCAAGCAATCCTGTTGCTTTGAAGCGCAGGAACTCGTGGGCTCGGAAGTGGAAATCCTCTCCGACCGTGAGATGTGCGGGTATTCGAGAGTTACCGGAGGATGGAATACCGGCGGCTCCTACACGGTTTATTTTTATGCCATCTTCGATACGCCTTCGTCCTCTTTCGGGACCTGGAAAGCTGGCAAGGTGCATAAAACCAATAAAGCGGAATTCGATTCGGGGGAACCCACGGGTGCCTGGTTTGGGTACGATTGCAAACCCGGACAGACCGTCGGGGTCAAAGTTGGGATCTCTTTCATAAGTGCCGGAAAGGCCCGTGCCAACTGCATTGTGGAGGCCGGAACCCTGAATTTCGAGCAGGCTATGTCGCGCGCACGGAACGAATGGACCCGCTATCTCAGCCGCATCCGCGTGGATTCACCCTCGAAAATTGAAAAAACAAAGTTTTATACCGCCCTCTATCACACCATGATGCAGCCCGTGGACCGCTCTGGCGAAAATCCTTTGTGGGAGAGCAAGGAACCCTATTACGATGATTTTTACTGCATTTGGGATACTTACCGGACCAGTCACCCCCTGTTCATCTTGTTTGCTCCTGAGATCCAGTCTGCCATAACACGTTCACTCATTGATATCTATGTACATGAGGGATACGCTCCCGATGCCCGGTCGGGGAATTTCAACGGCCGCACCCAGGGTGGCAGCAACAGCGATATGCTTATTGCCGAAGCGATCCTCAAAGAGCTCCCCGGCGTGGATTATGAGAAGGGCTACCAGTCGATGCTGAAGAATGCCGAAGTGCCCCCGGGAGGCTGATTATCAGAAATATGCCGCCAAGGCGGGCAATTGGGAAAATCTTTGGAAACCGTTTGAGCATAGCGGCGCACAGGGATTTATCATGCCGCGCAAATCCAACGGGGAGTGGGATGAGGATTTCCGCAACAAGCAATGGTCGTGGTATACCGAAACCCCTCCGCGTGAAATCGGACTGATCCCGTACAACCGGATCCCGGAAAAATATCTGGAAAAAGATCCTTTCACCCCCTTGTCCGGCGGCAGCTGGATGGACTTTTTCTATGAGAGCCATTCGTGGGAATATTCCTTTTACGTTCCCCAGGACATGAAAAAGCTGATCGAAAAATGCGGGGGCCGGGATGCTTTTGTTGCCCGTCTGGATATTTTCTTCGGAAAGAATTATTTCCAGATGTCGAATGAACCCGGATTCCTGACGCCATGCCTGTATAATTATGCAGGCCGACCGGATAAAACCGCCGAAACGGTTACGCGACTCCTGAAAACCCATTATTCCGACAAGCCTGACGGGTTGCCCGGCAACGATGACTCTGGGGCGATGTCGTCGTGGTACGCCTTCCAGATGATGGGATTTTTCCCGGTCGCAGGTCAGGATGTATACCTTTTCGGAACTCCCAAATTCAGTCGTTCATCAATAAGTCTGGGAAGCGGAAAAACCCTCGTGATCATAGCGGAAAACTTATCTGAAAAAAATATTTACATCACCGCTGCCGATCTCAACGGTAAGCCTTTGGAACAAAATTGGTTCCGGCATTCGGATATCAGCAGCGGTGGCACCATTCACCTCATCATGGCCGACAAGCCAACCTCCTGGGGAGTCAGGAATCCCCCACCTTCAAAGCAGGATTATGATTAACCCCTGACTTCAGTCTGGGGTGGCACCCAAACTCAATTCTCTCGGACCGTGTATCGCGGATGACTTATTTAGTATTTTAGGTCTTTCATAATGAACCGTAACTAACATGCCGAGGCCCTATGGATGGTGAGACCGGGAAATCTTTCAAGCGCAGCCTGAACCTAATCGATTCAACCGCCATTGTGGTGGGTTCGATGATCGGATCAGGCATTTTCATTGTCACGGCCGACATGGCCCGGACGCTTGGTTCACCGGGATGGATGCTGCTGGCCTGGGTCATTACCGGTCTCATGACGGTTTTTGCCGCCATGACCTACGGCGAGCTGGCATCGATGATGCCGAAAGCCGGCGGGCAATACATTTATCTAAGGGAAGCGTATAATCCACTCACCGGTTTTCTCTACGGCTGGACACTTTTCACTGTGATCCAAACTGGCAGCATAGCGGCTATTGCCATGGCTTTTGCCAAGTTTTCAGGTGTGCTGATACCCGCCATCCGGGAAAACAATATCCTTTTCAGCCTGGGGCCCGTCGACGTTTCAGCCGTGCACATGGTTGCGGTGGCATCGATTATATTACTCACCTGGATCAATACCCGCGGCATTGAATCGGGGAAGATGGTGCAGAATACCTTCACCTTCACCAAGGTCCTCGTGCTGATACTCTTCCTGATTGTGGGCATTTTCGTTGCCAAAGCTACCGGATGGTCGGCCAATCTGAGTTATTTCTGGTCGGCTGCCACCCTCGATCCCACAACCGGCGCCGCAACACCTCTGGTTGGCATGGCCTTCATTGCCGCTCTGGGTTCAGCCACGGTGGGCTCGCTGTTCACCTATGATGCCTGGTACAATATTACCTACAATTCTGCCGAGGTGATCAACCCGCGGCGAACGATTCCGATGAGCCTGATCTGGGGAACCGTGCTGGCTGCCGTAATTTTTGTCCTCTGCAATTTCGTGTACGTCAAGGTTCTGCCGCTCCGGGGAATTCCTGGTGCCGATACGGTGGTTGCTCAGGGCATGGCTTTCGCCACGGATGACCGTCTGGGAACAGCCGCGATTTTTGGAATTTTCGGGCAATACGCAGCGGTTATTATGGCTATCCTCATCATGATCAGCACTTTCGGATGCAATAACGGCTTGATTCTTTCCGGCGCCCGCGTTTATTATGCGATGGCCGAAAACAAGCTGTTCTTTAAAAAAATCGGCAACCTCAATAACCGGGGTGTTCCTGCCAACGGTCTGGTCATCCAGTGCGTATGGGCTTGCCTTCTGTGCCTGTCGGGCACCTATTCAAATCTTCTGGATTATGTGGTTTTTGCCATGCTGATATTTTACGCTCTCACGAATGCCGGCGTGTTTGTCTTACGGAAAAAGTGGCCAAACGAGGAAAGAACCTACAAGGCATTCGGATACCCGGTGATACCGGCTATTTGCGTAATCCTTTCGATAGTAATCATGATCATCCTCCTGATATATAAGCCAAAATTCACCTGGCCCGGACTCATCATCGTGGCCATTGGCATACCGGTTTATTATATCTGGAAGGCGCGAACAAGTAAACATACTGATTCATGAACGCAGTTCCTTTTGTAGTAGGCGCCATCGCCTTTTTTGTGATCGCCTACCGGCTCTACTTTAGTTTTGTTGTGGCCAAGGTGGCCGTAGCCAATGATTTACGCACCACTCCGGCTAACCGTTTGTATGACGGGCAGAATTATTTTCCGACCAGCAAATGGGTGCTCTTCGGCCATCATTTTGCTGCCATCGCCGGAGCGGGTCCGCTGGTTGGACCTGTGCTGGCCGCACAATTCGGTTTCTATCCCGGTTTTATCTGGATGTTGGTCGGAGCAGTGATGGCCGGTGCCGTTCACGACCTGGTGATTCTTACCGCATCCATCGAGCACGACGGAAAATCGCTGGCAGAAATTGCCCGCGCTGAAATCAATAAAGTCAGCGGGACCACCGCTTCAGTGGTTATCATTATCGCGCTGATCGTTACCCTGGCCGGTCTTGGCATGGTGGTGGTCAACGCCCTGGCCGAAAGTTCATGGGGTACCTTCACGATTGCGATGACCATTCCGATAGCCATTTTCATGGGTATCTGGATGTTCAAGCTCCGTCCGGGCAAAACAGCCGAAGCAACTGTTATGGGTGTCATCCTGCTCGCCGCCGCGGTTATTTTGGGCAGGTACATTCCTGACTCGGTGCTCGCACCTTATTTTACTTTTAACAAGAAAACCCTGACCCTGTTGCTGTGCGGTTACGGCTTTCTGGCTTCCATACTTCCGGTATGGCTGCTTCTTACTCCCCGTGATTACCTGAGCTCCATCATGAAGATCACCGTGATCCTCCTGCTAGCGATCGGAGTGGTCATTGTTGCGCCGGAAATCAAGATGCCCGGATTTACCGAATTCATTCACGGCGGCGGGCCGATCATCAAAGGCAAGCTTTATCCTTATCTGTTTATTACGATAGCCTGCGGGGCGATATCAGGATTTCACTCCCTGGTAAGCTCCGGTACCACTCCAAAAATGATCATGAAGGAGTCGCATATCAAAGCTATTGCCGTGGGTTCCATGCTGACCGAGGGAGTAGTGAGTATTCTGGCCCTGATAGCTGCCACGAGCCTTTTCCCGCTTGATTATTTCCAGATTAACCTGACCCCCGAAAAATTTCAGGCTGTTCTCCCTCAGCTCAACGAAATGGGATTTACCCAGGGTAACATCACCGAGCTATCAGCCCAGGTAGGCGAACAGGTAGCCGGCCGGCCCGGTGGCGCGGTTTCTCTTGGGGTCGGTATGGCTCATATTTTCAGCTCGATACCGGGCATGAAGCACCTGATGAGCTATTGGTACCACTTCGCCATCATGTTCGAGGCCCTGTTTATTTTAACCACCATTGATGCCGGAACGCGTATCGCGCGATTTGTTTTGCAGGAAGCTCTGGGCAAGATTTACAAGCCCTTCGGACGGACTAACTGGCTGCCCGGAAACCTGATATCCAGTGCCGTAATCGTTTTCTGCTGGGGCTATTTTATTTATACGGGCACGGTCGGAACCATCTGGCCGATGTTCGGCGCCGCCAACCAGCTGATGGCAACGATAGCCCTGGTGGTAGGCACGTCCTATATCATTAACCGGGGACGCAGGAGATACGCCTGGGTAACCATTGTACCGATGGCTTTTGTGGGGATCACCACGCTGTACGCTGCCATCGCCAACATGATAACGCTGTATTTCCCTCAGATGATTGTCAGGGAAACTATGGTGCAGGGCGGGATAAACCTGATCTTTACCGCAGGGATCATTATTTGCCTGTTTGTGATTTTCGGCAACGCACTGCCCAAATGGATCAGGAACGGGCTCTCACCAGTCCAATCATAGCCACCACAGCCCAGGTACCTTCGAGGATCACAAAAGGTATCGCGTTGATCAGCCAGGAGCCGTAAGCCGACAGGCCCGCACCAATCAGGTTCATCAGAAGATACCAGCGGTTGGTGGGCTTAACTTTTCCCAGTATCAGCAGGAAGAAGGCCGAGAGGATAAGAAATACTCCGACTGAATTGACGATATTAGCGAATAACATTCTTTGGAAATTATGGCCAAATCTACAAAAATACGGCGGCTCATGCTCCCTCTCCTGGGCGCGGCGGCTATCCTGATTGCCGGGTGCAACGGCGACAGGCATTTTCGTGTCGACGAGATGTTTTGCAATAACCGTATAAACCCGGTTGGCGTGGAGGGAACTCCCGATCTGAGGTGGACCATGGTGTCCGACGTTAACGGGGCAAAGGTTACGGGATATGAAATCAGAATGGAAGACGAAAAGACTTTTAGACAGGTTGACAGCAAGACAATCAGTCTGGAAGACCTGAAGACAATGAGACTCGAAGAAGGCAAGAAGTATCTGTGGCAGGTGAGGGTGAAAGATCAGGATGGCAATTTTTCCGCATGGAGCCGGAAAGCCTGGTTCGTCACAGGTATTCCCGATCAGGGCTGGGCGGCTGCAAAGTGGATTGGGCTGGAAGAGCTGCCGGATTCATTGAAACTGGTGCCGGGCGTTCACGGATCGGGGAATAACCTTGGAAACCTGGCTGTTCGCCGTCCGGTAATCCCATCGTTCCGGAAAGCCATCCAAATCAGCAAAACCGTTTCGGAAGCCTGGATGTTCATTTCGGGTATGGGACAATACACGCTGACTGTCGACGGAAAGGATATGACTGGCGGTTTTATGCGTCCCGGATGGACCAACTACGCAAAAACCTGTTTTTACAACGGTTTCGATATGACCGGCCAGCTCAAAAACGGTTCGCATGAGGTGAAAATAACCGTGGGCAACGGGTTTTTCAATATCAACCGCGAGCGTTACCGTAAGATGGTTAACGCCTGGGGTATGCCGATGATACGCATGACCATGGTGATCCGCTACGCCGACGGGTCGGTGGAAAATATCAATTCAGATACTTCCTGGGAGACATCCCCATCCCCGATCACCTATACTTCCATTTATGGCGGGGAAGATTACGACGGACGGCTCGACAATGCTTCCTGGCATCCGGCTATGGAGGTGAAGGGCCCGGGCGGCGCTATGCAGTGGGAAGCCGATTACCCGATGGAGATCATGCAGACCTTCAAACCGGTTAAGATCACTCAGGTTCACGACACCTCATGGGTGTACGATTTCGGTCAGAATGCCTCGGGGATTCCGGAAATGAAAATCAGCGGTGCATCCGGCAAAAAGGTGATTCTGACCCCCGGCGAGCTGATCGATGATAACGGTCAGGTTACCCAGCAAGCCTCGGGAGGTCCTCATTATTACGCTTATACCACTGAGGGCGCATCGGCCGGCTCCATATGGAAACCGAGTTTCACTTACTACGGGTTCAGGTATGTGAGCCTTAGCGGGGCGGTGCCGGCCGGCAAGGATAACCCTGGCAAGCTCCCTGTTGTGGAATCACTCCTGTTTCATCATACCCGGAACAGCTCACTCACCGTGGGCTCATTCAAATGTTCGAGTGAATTGTTCAACAGGATATTTTCCCTCATCGACTGGTCGGTGCGCAGCAACCTGGCCAGCGTAACAACCGACTGCCCCCACCGTGAAAAGCTCGGCTGGCTCGAGGTTACCCACCTGATGGGCAATTCTATCCGGTACAATTACGATATCCGGAATATGTATTCCAAGGTGATCGATGACATGATCGGATCGCAGCTGGATAATGGCCTGGTTCCGGATATAGCTCCTGAATTTGTCCCTTTCAGCGGTGGATTTCGTGATTCTCCCGAGTGGGGAAGCTCAGCCGTGATCATCCCCTGGTATGTGTATAATTGGTACGGCGACCAGCGACCCATGGAGCGGGCCTACCCGATGATGAAAAGGTATGTCGATTATCTGGGTTCCACCGCTAAAGGAAGCATCGTATCGCACGGTCTGGGCGATTGGTTCGATCTGGGACCGGGCAGCCCCGGTGAGTCGCAGCTCACCCCGATGGCTCTCACCGCCACCGCCATCTATTATTATGACCTGGTTATCCTGTCGAAAATGGCCGGGATACTTAACAAAGCCGGTGATGCCGCCTTGCTTGCCGACAGCGCCGCTTCGGTTCGCAATGCTTTCAATGCCAGATTTTACAATCCCGAAACCCACGTGATCGCCACCGGTTCACAGACCGCCTATTCCATGCCGCTGGTGGTTGGCTTGGTGCCGGAGGCCGACCGGGTCGAAGTATTCAAAAACCTCATCAAGACAGTTGAAAAAGACGGGTACGCTCTTACAGCCGGAGATGTGGGTTATCATTACCTGGTTCAGGCACTCCAGGATGCGGGCGCCAGTGACGTCATCTGGAAAATGAATTCACGCGAGGATGTGCCCGGATACGGATTTCAACTCAAGCACGGCGCAACCTCACTGACCGAGTCGTGGCCGGCCCTCCGGTATGTGTCAAACAATCACATGATGCTCGGCCACCTGATGGAATGGCTGTACAGCGGAATCGGCGGGATCAGGCAGGCTGAAGGGTCCACCGGATTTGAGAAAATCATCATCGATCCGCAGCCGGTAGGCGACCTGACCTGGGCCGAGACATCCCACCGGTGCATTTTTGGTGAAATATATTGTCGCTGGGAAAAGGCGGATAAAAAATATTTAATCGATATTCGCATTCCCGTTGGCGCAACCGCTGAAGTGTGGTTTAAAGGCAAACACCTGGCCAGCACGGGTTCTGGAAAATATCAATATAAAGTGGAGGAATAAACCGATGAAGATTCTGGGAATGGGCAATGCCCTGGTAGATGTGCTGATACGCGTAGAAAATGAATCCATATTGCAGGAGCTGAACCTTCCGAAGGGGAGCATGCAGCTGGTCGATGTAGCCCGTCTGAAGGAGATTGAGGCCCGCATCGAGGGGTTTGAGCGGAAAATGATTTCCGGAGGCTCAGCGGCCAACACCATTCACGGACTTGCCGAGCTGGGCATTCCAACCGGATTTATCGGGTCGGCCGGCGAAGATTCCTGGGGACATTTTTATATCAGCGACCTCAAGAGCAAGGCCATTGAACCCGTTTTTCATCATGGCAGCAATCCAACCGGCAGAGCCATGGCGTTTGTAACCCCCGATGGGGAAAGGACTTTCGGGACCTACCTCGGCGCTGCTATCGAGCTCGGACCGGAATTTCTCACCCATGGGATGTTCAGCGGATGGGATGTTTTCTATATCGAAGGATACCTGGTTCAGAATCATGATCTTATAAATTCCGCGCTGGCTCACGCACGGCAGGCGGGATGCCTCGTGTCGCTCGACCTGGCCAGTTACAACGTGGTGGAGGACCATCTGGATTTCCTGAAAACCGAAGTGGCCGAGTATGTCGATATTTTATTTGCCAATCAGGAAGAGGCCAAAGCCTTTACCGGAAAGGAACCGGAGGCGGCGGTGGAAGAACTGGCTTCAACCTGCAGGATTGCCATCGTGAAGGCAGGCAAGGACGGCGCCTGGGTGATGTCGGGCACGGAAAAGCACCATGTTCCCGGACTGGTAGCCAATTGCATTGATACCACCGGCGCGGGCGACCTTTTTGCCGCCGGATTCCTGTACGGGCACACCAAAGGCTATTCCCTGAAAAGATGCGGTGAGCTGGGTAATCTTCTCGCTGCCGCGGTAATCGAGGTTACCGGTCCGAAAATCTCCATGCAACAATGGGAAATCATTCGGAAAACATTGGGTGAGAAATGAGATCAGGTATAAAATTATTGTTGCTTATTTTTAGCTTTAATGCTCATCTCTAAGGCTTTGAGTTCCTCTAAATCCTGGCTGTCAGCTTTTTCAGCTTCTTCCGTTTTGCGTTTGGCATCGTAAGCATCGTAAATTTTGGCTATCATTTTTTCCATTTGTTCATTGCTGATACTTCCTTTGCCTGCTAGGATTGCCTTGTCGTTAAGCTCCAGAATCCTTTCTATATTCTCTCTCCAGAAGATCATTGTGATATCCTGCCTGTTTTTGGCTCGTAATTCGGCTGTTTCGAGGAAAACCACCACAAAGCGGTTCAGACTATCAATCTCGTCCTCGGTCAGGTAGTTTTTGGCAATAAAAATATCTTGCTTACGTACCATGGCCCCTTTCCAACTGGTCAAGGCCATATTGGGTTCATTAGCATTTGCTCGGCTAACGACTATTTCGGCCGCTGTTTGTCCGGTGATGGCAAAAAGGATCTTATTCTGGGTTTCGGCAAAAAACATTTGAGTAGCCTTATCGTTCCCGTCGTAATCGCTGCTTAAAGCAAACAGATCCCGCACCTTCTGATAAAAACGTTTTTCGGAAGCTCTTATATCTCTTATCCGGGCAAGCAACTCGTCGAAATAGTCAGGTCGTCCATCCGGATTTTTCAATCGGTTGTCGTCCATCACGAAGCCTTTGACCATATAAGCTGCCAAATTTTGATTTGCCCATTGACGAAACTGCGTACCTCGCTTACTACGCACTCTAAAACCAATAGCCAAAATCATTTCTAAGGAATAGAATGTAACATTGTAATCCTTACCGTCAGCGGCAGTTGTAAAGTAATTCTTTACAACTGAACTTTCGATTAACTCACTGTCTTCCAGTATGCTTGCAATATGCTGGCTAATATTTTGCTTAGAGGTGTCAAAAAGTTCAGCCAGTTGGTTTTGGTTCATCCACACCGTTCCGTCTTTTGTGAGTAGTGAGACGGAGGCTTTCCCGTCCGCGGTATTATATATGATGATATGGTGCTGTTGCATATTTTAGATATTTATCATGTTCCTGACATCGGGAAAATGATCATGCTTACTTTAAATTTCAACAAATTTTAATTTTGTCGATCTCTTTCATCAACCAAAGTGCCGGTTGGGTAATCTTTAATGAGCGAGCTTAGAAGGTCTTTTGCATTTTGCCTTTTCCAGACATATTCACGTTGAAAGGCTGGAACGAATAATTGTCGTTCATCAATTTTGTCTAATATCTGACTAATTCTCATAATAATTCACTGAGGTTGGTTTGATTGCGCTTTTGGAAAGATAAGAAAAGGCTTTAGCATTTTCATCCAAAAGGTGCCAGCAATTACTCAGTTATTATGAAGCCGCGGGGTGATGACTTTTATAGTGGGAGAAAATCTATTTCCACAATTCAGAAGGGTTTATCGTTTTACCCTTCTTTCCCTTCTTGACTTGGGTAATGCCATTAAGTAATGCTTCTTTATTTGCTTTTGACGAAAGCAGATATTCAGTTTCGTCTAAAAACTTAATCGAATCGTCCTTTTCTAATAGTGCTAATTCTTTAAGCATATTTAAAATGGTTTTCCCGATTTTAGTTTTTTCGTTGATCTGAATCGTTGTCATGCCTTTATTTTTTACAAAGATAATCTATAGGTCAGCATCTGGCGGTTTTACGCTTTTTCCCGATTTGCCTGGTGGTAATTACCTTGTTGATATAATCCTTTGCCAAAGGGACTTTGCAGGCAGTGCCATGCATGTCAACAGTGACAGTACCGATTTTATCTGCCACCATCATGGATTTGTCGGTCAGGTCCTTAAGGTAAGTCCCAATGGCGATCACAAAAGCATTCATGGTGTGCCGCACCCGGTTTTGCTTCGAATGAATCCCACTGGCTATTTCGTCGAGCAAATCGCTGTATGCCTTTATATCGAGCTCCTCATCGGGATGAACGCCCGCGAAATAAGCCAGGGTCGACCAACCGGCTGCAGCAATCCGTTCCAGATCGGACCGTATCCATTTCATTCCGAGCTTAAACCCGAAACTGGTTTCAGCGGCAACCCAGGGGACCGCAAACTCATTTAAGTAGAACCAGTAAGCCTGATCAAGCCATTCATCGAGCTGCGCTTCGGTGATCTTTTTTTCATCAGCCATCAGGCCAGCCAGGTACATGGCATCGGAATTGCCTGTTTTATAAAGTTCCAGTGATAATTCGTGATTCTTTTTTGTCTTTTTCAAGATCTTTTTCAGGTCCTGTACCTTAACGCCAAAAAAGGGTTCCTGAGCTCCGTGCCTCATCAGGGTTTTCTTGGTCTGCGGATCACCGTAGGATTCCAGTTCCTTGAGAATTTCAGCTGCTGTCATTTTGATAAGAATAAAGGCCTGAATGTACCAACATTCAAGCCTTCTGCAAAAAATAAGACAAGGAGAAAGGTTAGAAGCTTTTTAAAACAGGCCGTGCAGTTGAGCGTTGATCTTATCGATGACCGTACTGATATCTTCCGGATTGCCCAGAAAATCCATCGAATCGGCATCCACGATCAGCACCTTGCCGTCGCGATAAGTCTCCACCCAGCTTTCGTAGCGCTCATTCAGGCGCTTGAGATAGTCGAGGCGGATGGAATTCTCGTATTTGCGCCCTCTTTTCTGAATCTGGTTAACCAGCGTAGGTACCGATGCCCTGAGGTAAATGATCAGGTCGGGTGGCTGAACCAGCGAAACCATCAGGTTAAAGAGCGTATAGTAATTTTCAAAGTCGCGGGTGCTCATGAGCCCCATCGAGTGCAGGTTAGGGGCAAAAATGTAGGCATCCTCGTAGATCGTCCGGTCCTGGATGACCGTCTTACCCGACTTGCGGATTTCCAATATCTGGTTAAACCTGGAGTTCAAAAAGTAGATCTGCAGGTTGAAGGACCAACGCTGCATATCGGCATAAAAATCGTTTAGGTAAGGATTGTCGTCGACGTCCTCATAATGCGGTTCCCACTGAAAATGTTTGCTAAGTATGCGGGTAAGAGTAGTTTTGCCCGATCCGATATTGCCCGCTATTGCAATGTGCATGGTTTAATTTTTCGCATTTAGGTAGATTCGAAAGTACGACATTTTTTGAATTGCTATACCTCGACAATTATTTTTTTGACAGCCTTAACAAGATCACTTTTTCGGGTGTCCTGATCAACAGGTTATCCTGATATAAAGAGGCCTCCAAAAACTCACCTCCTCTGCTCCTAACCAATTCCGCTTCTTCGGTCACCGGATCGGTCCACAGCGTAATCCGGCCGGGATAGACCAGCAGGATCTTATTACCGTAAACATTGATATCAGGCACTTTAATCGGTATTTTTTTAACGAAATTGGCGAACAGGTCAAACACCTGGATCTCAGCTCCGGGAACCAGAAGAAGCACCTGTTCACCCGATTCGATCAGCCTGAAATCAGTAGAGCGCATTCCTGATGGGAAGCTGAGTGGGACCGATTCTACAACGGTTTTCAATTGCATGTCGATCTGCTTCAGGCGGTAAGACGACCCGTCGATGACCCAGAAACCTCCGCGTCGCGAAGAAGCCACTCCCAGCGGATTGGTTATGCCCAGGTCGTCAAGCCTGATGGGTGCCGAAAGGGGAGCCAGCCTGTTGTTCAGGAATCTCACCAGGTTAAAGTCTTTCTGATAGACCAGTACCCGCATCGGGTCACCGGCATCGATGCGTGAGATGCTGCCGGTCTGGGGTTCCGACCACGAGTAGGCCGAGTCGCCTTTTGAATCGTACTTCACCAGGGAGGTGCCGCGTACCAGGTAGAACTGACCGAGGGGATCGGCAGCTATCCGGTCGGCAGGAGTATTCCAGATTTTAAGGGTATCCGGCTCGCCGGCTAATCCCAGCATAAGTCCCAATACGCTGATTAGCACGTTCATGTTTTAATCAGTTGAAGTATTTCTTCCACTACCTTGCGGTCGTTGGATAAACGGGGAACCTTATGCTGACCACCCAGCCGGCCTTTCATTTTGAGCCACTCGTAAAAAATTCCCGGCTTGAGCGCGATGACTTCCGGTGGATGAAGGGCAAGACTTTTGTATCGTTTGGCTTCATAATCAGAGTTAGCCGCTTTGAGTCCATTATCGAGCAGTTCAGCGAAAAAATCAAGGTTATCCGGCATCTGGCTGAATTCAATCAGCCACTGGTGCCTGGCTTTTTCACCTTCGCCCATGAATACGGGGGCAGCCGTGTAGTCGGTGATTTCGGCATTGGTACCCTGACAGGCCTTTTTCAGGGCAAATTCGGCATTGTCTATGATCAGCTCTTCGCCGAAAGCATTGATAAAATGCCGTGTCCGGCCGGTAATCCTGAACTTTACCGGTTGCAGGGAGGAAAACATGACGGTATCGCCAATCAGGTATCTCCATAATCCGCCGGTCGTGGTGATCACCATGGCATAATTGCGGCCAATCTCTACGGAAGCCAGGCTGAGAGCCTTAGGATTCTCGTTTCCGATCTCGTCAATCGGAATAAATTCGAAGAAAACGCCGTAGTCGAGCAACAGCAGCATATCCGGGTTGGCAGGATCGTCCTGGATACCGAAAAATCCTTCGGAGGCGTTGTACGTCTCCATGTACCTCATTTTATCCGATCCGATAATCGCCTGAAACTGGCTGCGGTAGGGAGTAAAACTAACCCCGCCGTGCAGGAATACCTCCAGATTTGGCCATACTTCCGCAATGGTCTGCTTACCGGTTTTTTCCAGGATTTTCTTCAACAGCACAAGTGTCCAGGAGGGTACACCTGCCAGGCTGGTTACATTTTCAATCATCGTAACCTCAGCCATCCGGTCGAGCTTTTCCTCCCACTCGTTCATCAGGGCAACAGACAGGTCGGGAGTCCTGATCCAATGGGCGTAAGCCGGAAGGTTCTGAAGAAGAACAGCCGATACATCCCCGAAATAGGCTTCGGGGTTAACGTCCGATACCTGGTGGCTGCCTCCGATAGTCAGAGTTTTGCCTGAAAGCAGTTCATTGTCGGGATAGTTGTCGAAATAAAAAATCAGAGTATCCTTGCCACCCTGGAAATGGCAGTCTTCAATATTGTCGCGTGTTACCGGGATAAACTTGCTTTTATCACCGGTGGTTCCCGATGATTTGGCGAACCATTTTACTTCACCGGGCCAGATCACATCCGTCTCACCCAGCATGGCCCTGTCGATATACGGTTTGAGTGCGGGGTAGTCGCGAATGGGCACCCGGGCGGCAAACTGTTCATAGGTTTCGATGTGCTCAAAATCATGATCCTGGCCAAAAATAGTATCCCGCCCCTCCCTGATCAGCCGGGTGAGCTGGTCATTCTGCACCTCAATCGGATATTGTTTGAAGAAGTCGATCTGGTATTTTCGCTTGGTGACGAACCAGGATATAATGGAATTGATTATTGGCATTGACTTATAGACAAGGGACTGTCTTCAAAAGTACAAAATTATCCCTACTTTTGGGCCCTAAGAACACCCGGATTCAAATGAATTGGTTGGATATCATTATACTATTGGTTTTGGTGGGAGGCATGGCCTCCGGATTCAAGAATGGAATTGTCGGTGAGCTGGCCTCACTGGCAGGGCTGATTCTGGGTATCTGGGGCGCCGTGAAATTTTCGTGGTGGACGGCCGATATCCTGGAGGGCTTCGGCTTGACTTTTTCCCTGATGCCGGTAATATCGTTTATTGTTACCTTTCTGATAATCACTATAATAATGCAGATAATCGGAGGGATTGTCAGTGGTTTTCTCAAGGTGATCGCTTTAAACTGGCTGAACAAGCTGGCTGGAATTGTCGCAGGGATATTGAAAGCGGCCGTTTTCGCCAGTGTCATCCTGCTGATTCTGGATGCGGTGAGTGAAAGGCACCCGATCATACCGAAGACTGCCCGGGCTAATTCAAAATTATATGAGCCGGTATCCGAAATCGTGCCTACCCTGCTTCCTTTCCTGAAGCTCGAAGAGCTCGCCAAGGGCGCTAAAACGCAGGATAAGCCTGCCAAAGAGTTATAATTCCGGGTTTAACAGTCAAATAATTATCTTAGACAAAATTTTTGGGAATGAATTTCGTAGAGGAACTGCGCTGGCGTGGATTGATTCATGACATCATGCCCGGCACTGAGGAGATGCTTGGAGAGGGAATGGTTTCGGCTTATATTGGCTTCGACCCCACATCAAACTCCCTGCATATCGGGAACCTGGTGGGGATTATCCTGTTGAAACACTTTCAGTTATGCGGACATAAGCCTTACGCCCTGGTCGGCGGGGCAACCGGCATGATCGGCGATCCGTCGGGCAAGTCGGAGGAGCGGAACCTACTGGATGAGACCACACTGCGCTATAATCAGGAGTGTATCAAAATACAGTTATCCCATTTTCTTGATTTCGATACCGATAGCCCGAACCGGGCGATGATGGTAAACAATTACGACTGGATGAAGGAATTCTCTTTTCTTGAATTCATCCGCGACGTAGGGAAGCACATCACGGTTAACTATATGACAGCCAAGGATTCAGTGAAGAAGAGGCTCGATACGGGCATGTCATTTACCGAATTCAGTTATCAGCTGGTTCAGGGGTACGATTTCCTGCACCTATACCAGCATAACGGCGTGAAACTGCAGATGGGAGGCTCCGACCAGTGGGGTAACATTACTACCGGTACCGAGCTGATCCGCCGCAAAGCAGGGGGCGAGGCGTATGCACTCACCAGTCCGCTCATCAAGAAGGCCGATGGCGGAAAATTCGGAAAAACCGAGTCTGGAACGGTCTGGCTCGATCAGGAAAGAACCTCTCCGTATCAATTTTATCAGTTCTGGTTAAACGTTTCTGATGAAGATGCCGTTAATTATATCAAGATATTCACTTTCCTCGACAAGAACGAGATTGAAGCTTTGACGGAGGCTCATATGGCTGTTCCGCATGAACGGCTGTTGCAGAAGCGATTGGCGGAGGAGGTCACCCGGATGGTTCATTCCGAGGAGGCCCTTCGCACCGCCATGGAGGCATCGGAGATCCTTTTTGGTAAGGGAACCCGCGAATCGCTGGCGTTGCTCGACGAGCGCACGATCCTCGATATATTCAACGGGGTGCCGATGTACGATATTGACCGGGTTCAGCTGAACAACGGCATTTCCTTCATCGACCTGCTCACCGTTAATACCCCGGTGTTCCCGTCGAAAGGCGAGGCCCGGCGCATGATGCAGGGTGGCGGTCTCAGCCTGAACAAAGAAAAAACTTCCGATCCGGAGTTGATCGTAAACTCATCTAACCTCATCCGTGATCGGTTCATCCTGATTCAAAAGGGAAAAAAACAGTATTACCTGATAAGTGTAAATTAAAACCAAGGCCATGAATCCTTATCTGAACAACAAAACCCTGCTTGAGCTGGCGCTGAAATGGAAATACCATCTGGGAGTCATCGCTTTGATAGCCGGGGCCATCTCCATTGTTCTGTCGTCACCGATTTTTTTAAAGCCGAAATACAAGTCGACCGGGGTGGTTTATCCCGTGAACATGGGTAAATATTCAGAAGAGAGCTATACCGAGCAGATGCTCGAAATTCTCAATTCAGGCGATATCCGCGACCAGATGATCGCCGCCTTCAAGCTGGATGAACATTACAAGATTTCGCCGAAATATCAGTTCTATAAAACTGCCCTTTACGGTCGGTATGCCGAGGATGTTACTTTCAGGAAAACGGAGAATGAAGCCGTGAGAATCCAGGTTCTGGATACCGATCCGCAGATTGCCTGCGACATGGTTGATTCCCTCCGGTTGTTTTACGACCGCAAAGTACAGTCGCTTCACCGTGTGAAGGTTGCAGAAGAGCTAGATATCCGGAATCTCGAGCTTGGCCGCCTGAAAAGCGGGATGGACAGTCTGGCCAATATCCTTGGCGACCTGGGCCGCAAGTACGGTGTCATGGAGATTACCGGCCAGTCGGAGGGTATCTCAACTGCCTATTTCTCTGCAATTGCTGCCGGCCGCGATGTATCCCGGCTGAAGGAGTATTTCGATAATGTTGCCGCCAAAAGTCCGGAAGCCCGAAGCCTGATGCTGAGGGTGGAGGGAATATCAAACCAGGTGGTTAAAGTTCAGGAACTCCGCGACGATGCTTACCGTGAACTTACCAAGAACATTACCTACTCGGTTGTCGTTACCCCGCCTTATCCTTCCGATAAGAAGGACTGGCCGAAACGCTCAATCATTGTGCTGATGTCAGTGATTTTTACCCTCATGATGGCAATGGTAGTTATCGGTGTTATCGAAAATCGCAACAATACTAAATCCATCTAACCTGCTAAAGGACAAACGGGTTCAGACGGGACTGGTTTATCTGATCAGCCTGGCTTTTGTATTGGCAAATTCTTACCTGATCACCAAGGATAAATATGTTCTGCTTGCTTTGCCGGCCGGACTGCTTTTTATCCTGATAGCCATCTACCGTTTCAGCTGGCTTTTCTGGATTGTCCTGTTCTTCGTTCCGCTCTCGGTACCCCTGAAAGAATTTACTTCCGGTCTGGATATTAATATGTTCCTGCCTACCGAGCCCCTGCTGGCCGGCATGCTGGTGATATTTATTTTCAGGCTGGCCCTCGACGGGGGATATGACCGCTCGGTAATCAAGAATCCCGTTACGCAGATAATCATTTTGCAGCTGGTCTGGTTATTGATTACCTCCATAACATCGACCATGCCGCTGGTTTCCTTCAAGTTTCTCTTGTCGCGGCTGTGGTTCCTGGCTGTGTTTTATTTCATGGCAATCAAGTTTTTTGAGGACCCGAAGAATATCAGGCGTTACCTCTGGACGCTCCTGATCCCGCTCGGAGCCATCATCATTGTCATCACGCTTAAGCATATATCGATAGGACTTTTCGACCAGAAGGCATCGAATCCGGCTGTGGATCCGTTTTTTAACGACCATACGCTTTACGGAGCCGTGCTGGCCATGTTCCTGCCAATCGCTGCGGGCTATGTCGTGAATTCACCGTTCAAGATTTGGATGAAGGCAGGAGCCTTTATCGTGCTTTCCCTTTTGCTGATCGGACTGGTATTTTCATATTCCCGGGCAGCCTGGGTGAGTGTGGCCGGTGGAATTGCCGTGCTGCTGATCATCCTGTTCCGGATACCGGGCCGGACGGTTTTGCTCGGTTTTGCCGTTCTGGTTGTTGGTGTTCTCCTCTTTGGCAAGATGGCGATCATGAAAATGGAGGGCAACAAGGTGGATTCCTCGGATAATCTTGGCCAGCATATCGAGTCGATCTCAAATATCTCGACTGATGCATCCAACCTGGAGCGATTGAACCGCTGGAGCTGCGCCATCAGGATGTTTGAGGAGAAACCGCTGCTGGGCTTTGGGCCCGGAACGTACATGTTTCAGTACGCCCCTTTCCAGAAAGCATCTGAGCGGACCATCATCAGCACCAATGCGGCAGACGGAGGCAATGCCCATTCCGAGTATCTGGGCCCGCTGAGCGAGCAGGGAATTCTGGGAGGATTGCTGATGCTGGCATTAGTCATAGCCAGCATTACCGTAGGGGTGAGAGCCTACCACAAGCAAACCGACAAGGAGCTGAAAATGATAGCCTTAACGGTGATTGTAGGGCTGGTAACCTATTACCTGCATGTCACCATGAATAATTTCCTGGATACGGACAAAGCCTCAGCAGCCGTGTGGGGATTCCTGGCAATTCTGGTTGCGCTCGACAGGAAAACCTATTTAACGCGTTCCTGATAGGAATTGTCGGTCGTATTAATCCTGATTTTATCGCCGGTCTGGCAGAACAACGGAACCATGATGGTAACGCCGGTCTCGATCGTTGCCTGCTTAAGCGATGAGGTCGAAGAGGAATCTCCCCTGACGCCAGGCTCGGTATAAGTGATTTCCATAACCACCGTAGGAACGAGTTCGGCATACAGTGCGGTCTCAGTATCGGCATGAACAACCATCTCAACGTCGCCACCATCTTTCAGCAAGCCCACGTTATTGATCAGGTCTTCGTCGATGCTGATCTGCTCGTAAGTTTCCTTGTGCATGAAATGAAATCCCATATCGTCCTTGTACAGGAACTGGTATGGCCTGCGCTCTACGCGGGTTTCGTTTATTTTATGGCCGGATGAATAAGTAATCTCGATTACTTTTCCCGTAGTGATGCTTTTCAGTTTCGTGCGGACAAAGGCCGGTCCTTTTCCCGGTTTAACATGCTGGAAAGAGATAATGGTGAATAACTGATCGTTGTGCTCAATACACATGCCATTACGGATGTCTGAAGTCGTTGCCATAAAATTTCTTTAAAATGTGGTGCAAAATTAGCTCAAAAAGATGAAACTACCTAACACCTAATCAAGGCAAAGGGCAGAAGGCAAAAGGCAAAAGCGTTCTTCAATT
Organism: uncultured Porphyromonadaceae bacterium; assembly: GCA_964355105.1. GTDB lineage: Bacteria > Bacteroidota > Bacteroidia > Bacteroidales > UBA12481 > UBA12481. Next base: position 191,928 of record CAYHCO010000002.1, on the reverse strand, counting down.
TGCAAATTATCAAATTATCGAATTGTCGAATTGTCGAATTATCAAATTATCCCAGGACTTTGTTTTTAGGAAGGGTGGCGATAAATTCCTTAAGGTAGTGCGGCTCGAAATAGGCGGTATCCAGAAAATCCCCGAGCTTGAACAGCTCCTCTGCCGGTTCCGTCTGGAAGGCAGCCTGCAGCTCGATCCCTGGGAAAAACAGTGCATTCGGATGGTTTATCGTCTCAGCCGCCTTATCGCTGCCGGTGCCGAAGAAGCATATCATGTTTTTTTCGAGCAGGCTGTTAAAGGATTCCGCATCCAGGATCAGTGCCTCAACAGGTTTTATCTCGTTCAAATGGATATCGTAAAGTGCCGTGTATACCTCCATCCGGCGGGCATCCAGCATGGGGCACAGGAAGACGGGCAAGCCTGGCGTGGCTGGTATATCCTGATAATGTTGCCGGTGAAATCCGTTGGCGAGTGCTTTGAGTGTCGGAATCCCGATCACGGGTTTTCCCGATGCATAAGCCAGTCCTTTGGCTACCGAGGCGCCTATGCGTAATCCGGTGTAGGAACCGGGACCCATTCCCAGCGAGATGGCATCCAGGTCATTGGCTTCAATATGCTGTTCTTCAAGTAATTCGCTGATAAAGATCGTCATGCGGGTGGCATGTGATTTATCCTCGGTCGATTGCCTTGATCCCAGCAATTTCCCGTCGCGGCTCAGGGCAACCGAGCACACCGGGGAGGCCGTTTCCAGATTCAGTATCAGGCCCATTCAAGAGATATTATTTCTTCTTCGGATCGCGGAACAGCTCTTCCTTAGGAACAACCTGAACCTTTTCTCCGTCCCTCAGTTTCTTGGATATCGCATTGTACGGGGCAACAACAACGGATTCATCCTCATTTACCCCAGACAGGATCTCGATAAAATTCTTATCCTGAATGCCGGTCTTGATCTTCCGCTGTGATATCGTGCCGTTGTCGACCGAGAAAAGTACCTCCATCATCTCATCCCGTGACACCTCAGCATTGGCTTCCTGATCGGCACCCGGACGGGTAGGGTCGTTCATGGCTTTCAGCCTGGTGGAATCCAAGCGGGTGGTAATGGCTTGAATGGCAATGGACGGGACATTGTAATTTGTTTGGGTTTCAATCTCAACGGTGGCGGTCATGCCCGGACGGAAAGGATACCTGCCCGCTTTTCCGGAAGCAACCAATCCGGCATAAGATTCCGGAAGGATCAGAATCTTCACGTTAAAACTGGTAACCTGATCGAGGGTAGTGCCTGTGGTATTGGCTGAATTGGCTATCTCGGTCACGATTCCCCTGAATTTTGTTCCAAGATAGGAGTCGATCTCGATCGAGGCCGTATCCCCGATATTTACATTCACGATATCATTCTCGTTCACTTCAACCTGCACTTCCATGCGGCTGAGATCGGCGATACGCAGGATCTCGGTACCAGCCATCTGACCGGTCCCTACCACGCGTTCACCCTGCTCCACACGCCGTCCGTAGATGATTCCGTCGATAGGAGCGTAAATAGTCGTTTTCCTGAGATTTTCCTCGGCTTCCTTAACCGATGCCTCGGTGCTTTTTACGGTGAACGAAGCAGCCGAAACGGATTGCTTGGCAGCATCCACCTGGGCACCTGCTACATCGTACTGGGTTTTTGCGGTCTCGAAATCAGCATCCGACAGCACACCCTGATCGTGCAGCTGTTTGCTGCGCTTGTAGGATAATTCCTGCTGCCTGAACTGAGCTTCAGCCTGCACCTGGGCGGCCCTGGCGTTCGACAGGTTTGCCCGGGCGGAATTGAGACCGGCATTTACCCGGTCGCGGCTGGAGAGGTAAAAATCCTGCTTGATTTTCACCAGGAGATCCCCCTTTTTTACGGAATCGCCTTCACGGACATCCATCTCCACGATCTCACCGGAAACATCGGGACTGAGCTTAACCTCAGTTTCAGGCTGGATGCGGCCGTTGGCGGTGATGGTTTCTATGATCGTTCGTTTCTCAACTTTTTCAACAGCTACCTTAGTCAGTGGACCGGTGCCGAACATGCCGGCTTTTTTCCCGATAATGCCCCCAACGATGAGAACTGCGGCGGCAATCAGTAAATACCGTAATACCTTATTACGCTTCATATGGAAAATTATTTAAGATCAATGGGTATACCGCGGTAGAAATCCAGAATCCGGGTATTAAAAATGTAATTATACTTGGCCTGCAGCAGCTCCGAACGGGCTTTTGTCAGGTTGTTTTTTGCAACGTTGTAATCCAGGGAGGTGAGCATTCCGATATTGAATTTCTGCTCGGCATAGCGAAAGGCTTCTTCCAGGGCCGATACGGATTTGCTGGTCGCCTTGAATCTCTCCAGTGAGGCGGTGGCATCGGCAAAAGCCTGCTGAATCTCTTTCAGCAGCTGGTTACGCGTAAGTTCGAGCTGGTATTTTCCGCTGGCCACCTGTAGCCTGGCATTCCGGATGCCTGTTTGGGTGCTCCAGCCGTTGAAGATCGGAACATTCAGACTGAACCCGATGCTGACCTGGCTGTTGTTGTTCAGCTGATCCCTCATCGACATGGGCTCATGAGTCAGCAGGTCCAGTCGCAGGTTGGAGTAACCGGTACCGTACGATGAATTCATGCTCAGCGAGGGGCTCAGACGGCCACGCGCAATGAGCAAACTTTTCTCAAGCGACATGAGGTCGAGTTCGGCACTTTTGATTTGCGGGAGTGTGAGGATTGCGGACTGAAAAACCTGATCCACACTGCCCAGGTTGTCCTGAACGATGAATGATTCAAAGGTGGGCCGCTGAACGCGGAACTTTTCGGGATCTTTAAGGTCAAGAAGCTGGGCCAGATCGAGGTACGACATGGTCAGCTGATTTCTGGAGTTCACCTCGTTGAGTTCCTCATTGGCCAGCTGTGCCTGTATCTCCAGCAGGTCGCCCTTGGGCAGCGATCCGGCTTCCACCATGATGCGGGTGCGGTTGACCTGCTGGCGGGTGATATCGAGCTGCTGAACCGTGATGTCGTGTAGCTCCTCATTAAAAAGTATCTGCAGGTAATACCGGGCAATATTCAGCGCCAGGTCATTTTTCGCCTTATCCAGGTCGGTCAGGTTTTTCTGCAGATCGATCTGATTACTCTGGATGGTATTCCAGTTCTGCAATCCTTTGAAAAGATCCATGCCGGCACTCATGTATGCGCTTGCACCGATAGAATTTTCCGTGGTGAACTGGTAGGTAAGTGGATCCACCGAGCGTCCGAACCGGAACGACTGCGAAACGCCGGAGTTGAGTGATGGCAGCAGGCCGATCCTGGACTGGTTAAGATTGTTTCTCGCAGCATCCACTCCCAGTGATTGCTGCTTCAGCCTGATATTGTTCTGAAAGGCATATTCAATGCACCCGTTGAGAGTCCAGGGCTCCTGTGCGGCAACCGGTCCATGGAGAATAACCGCCAGCATCAGGATCGCAAAAATCCGAAATGAACTCATTTTGACTAAAATTAGGGTGCAAAGATACACAAAGTCTCGCTTCGCTCGAATAGGCAACCTTCGGTTGCTAATAGGTTCGCCTTCGGCTCACTAATTGGTCGGCTACGCCTCCTAATTAATAATTAGCGACCGCAGGTTGCCTATTAGGTCTTTAAGCTATTTCAAAGTTCTTTGAAATAGCTTAAAGATCCTCTTATACTCATCCGTCCAGCTATCGGGATCGGTAAAGCTATGATGTTCAAGCGGATAGATGGCGAGTTCCCAGTTGTCCTTGCCGAGGTCGATGAACCTTTCGGTGAGCCGGACAATGTCCTGGAAATGAACGTTATCATCCAGAACGCCGTGGCACATCAGCAAATTTCCTTTGAGTCCTTCGGCAAAATTGATTGGTGAACTACGGGTATAGGCCAGACTGTCCTCGACCGGGGTATTGAGAATATTCGCGGTGTAGCCGTGATTGTAATGTGCCCAGTCGGTGACCGAACGCAGAGCCGCGCCAGAGGCGAAAACATCCGGTGCGGTAAATAAGGCCATCAGGGTGAGAAATCCTCCGTAAGATCCCCCGTACAGTCCGATGCGTTTGGGATCAACACCGCAATTGGCAACCATGTATTTGGCCCCGTCAACATTGTCCGACAGGTCCTTGCCGCCCATATGACGGTAAATACCGGTGCGGCAATCGCGACCGTAGCCCGAGCTGCCCCGGTAATCGATGTCCATGACCGTATACCCATTGTCGACCAGCATGTTGTTAAACATGAATTCGTGGTTGTAGGTCGACCACCATTTGTGAGCATTCTGGAGGTACCCGGCACCGTGAACGAAGATCACCCCTGCCTTGTTGGCCTTGCCTTCGGCGGGTTTGTATAGTCTGGCATAAACGGTAGTCCCGTCGGATGCCGTAAAACTGACATATTCGGGGGTTCTCCAGTTATATGCTTTAAAAGCTGCCGAACGCGAGTCGGTAACGGCAACAGCCACTGCGCCGGCCTGGTTTTTCTGGATATATAGCTCGGCTGGCCTGGTGGCCGTGGAAAAGGATATCGCCAGCCATTTCTCGTCGGGCGAAAGGGTAACCTCATTGCCGCCGGTCATCGACGTGATCTTCTCACGCATGCCACCTTCCAGAGGCATCCGGTAAAAATGGTGCTCGCCGGGATGCACTTCATTGGAGCTGAAATACCACCATTTCTTATCACCGGAAATCCTTGGGCTGTAAATCTCAAATTTGCCTGACGTGAGTGCCTTCTTTTCGCCGGTCTCAACGTTTACCCAGTACAGCTGGGAATATCCTGATGCTTCCGACTGGAACCACAACCGCTTACCGTCAGGCATCCATCCGGTGCTCTGACCGTAACCGATGCCCGGACCGGAGATCCAGGCTTCATCGCGCTGCCTGTCGAGCAGCCTGACCGATCCGTTGGCCGGATTAAAAGTGATGATCCACCGGTCTTTATTGTCGTTGGATTGGACTTCGATAACACCCGTTTTCCCGTCAGGGGTCCACTTGGCACCCATCATCTGCACCGGCCTTACTTCCGGCTTACGGTCCTTATATTTAGCGGGATAATCCTTAACGTAGTCGGGAAGATCCGTGATACCGGGAATCTCATCAATTTTAAGGTCGTAAATCGAGTCTTTGGCAATATTGACAAATGCCATCAGCGTTTTTCCCTGTACTTCGCCGACTTTCGACCGGGTAGGAAAGGTTTCCGTATATCCCGATTTGGTTACATAGGTCGGCATGATGGTTTGTTTTGCACTTTCCCCGGGCCACGACTTGTAGAAAACAACGTAGTTCTCGTCCGGTGTCAGCTCGAGTCCGTTGACCGAGTATCCTTCCGGATACACCGCTTCCGGTCCGCCCGCCCTCGTGCCTCCCCTCGGCCTCATTCCCATATAGTTGGGCATCCCGCCTCCACGACGGCCGCTTCCGGTGGTACCTGCGATCTTTGGGAAAAGCCTAACCTGATCCTGGGTCAGCCATTGATCCTGGGCGCTGGTTTTCTCCCGCTGCTGCGCGGGCCGGCTGGCAACTTCGGGTTTCTCGGCCTGAAAATTGGTCAGCTGGCGGAACTGTCCGTTTGAAGGATCCAGTAAATACAGGTTGTTGCTGATGGTTAAAACCAGCTTTTTACCGGAATGGGTGAACGAGATCTCGGAAACCGGCATGCTGGTGCTGAAGGCCAGTACCGTATCTTTTTTCTTACTGTTGACCAGGTAAATATCCCCGTTCTTGTTGATCAATTCCAGACTTTTATCGTTGTTGAATTGCTTGCTTGCCACCCGCAATTGCTGAACTTCACTCCGCCCAACCTTGGTGAGTACCGGGTTAGCCGGATCGATACGGTAAGATGAATCGGCTGGCTTGTTGCCTGCATTCCATTCAAAATAGAGGTGCTTCGAATCAGCCGACCATTGAAAAGCCACCGGCGACTGACCTTCAAAGTTTAATGCCATGAAATCCTTTATGTTAAGGACTGAGCGGTTTTCCACTTGTCCGTAACCTGCCGTAAATAATCCGATGGTAAGGAGTAAGATGCTGAGGAACCTGGTTTTCATTTTTTTGGGAATTATTATCGGCGTAAAGTACAAAAACAGAGTTCAAAATTCCATGTTCTCCAATGGTATAATCTAAATAATAGTGTATTTTTAACACTTAAATAATTCTTTATGAGCAAGTATTACCCCAATGAGGACCGGCAATTACTGGCTGTCGACTGCGTAATATTCGGGTTCGACAACCATGAGCTTAAGTTGCTGCTGATCAGGCGCAACATGGAGCCGGGAAAGGGACAATGGTCCCTGATGGGTGGTTTTCCAAAAAGAAACGAAGGGCTCGACCAGGCTGCCGAGAGAGTGCTCAAACAACTTACCGGTCTGGATAATGTGTATATGGAGCAGCTGTATGCTTACGGAGAAGTCAATCGGGATCCGGGCGAAAGGGTTGTTTCCATAGCTTACTATTCACTCATAAAGATCGGAGATTACGACAAGAAACTGGTGCATGAAAACGATGCGCACTGGGTGCCTATCGGTGACATACCTGAGCTGGTTTTTGATCACAGCGTGATGGTCGAAAAGGCACTTCGACGCCTCCGCCGCAGGGCACGCACGCAGCCTATCGGATTCGAGCTGCTTCCTGAGAAATTCTCGATGCCCGAGCTGCAGAGCCTGTATGAAGGAATCTTTCAGAAGGAACTGGATAAACGTAATTTCCGCAAGAAAATACTGACTATGGGTTTTCTCGACAAATTGGTGGAGAAGGATAAATCATCATCGAAAAAGGGGGCTTTCCTGTATAAGTTCAATCCGGAAAAATATCAGGAATTGCTGGCGAAAGGTTTTTATTTCTCACTTGACGTTTAAATTTAACAGCAACCGTCATGCGCCTCAGCCATCTTAAACAAGCGGTTTTTGAAGCCAACCTGGCCCTGGTCAAGGAAGGCCTGGTAAAGCTAACCTGGGGAAATGCCTCGGGAATCGACCGTTCGGCAGGTATCGTAGTCATAAAGCCCAGCGGTATTTCTTATGATGAAATGATCTCCGACGATATGGTGGTCCTCAATCTGGACGGCGAAATTTTGGACAGTCGGCTGAAACCGTCGTCCGATACCGCCACCCACCTGTTGCTTTATAAAGCCTTCCCTTCGGTTAACAGCATCATTCATACTCATTCCGAATGGGCTACCTCCTGGGCACAGGCCTGCATCGGAATCCCTTGTCTGGGGACCACCCATGCCGACCATTTTCACGGCGAGGTGCCTTGCACGCGTTTGCTCACTCCCGCTGAAATCCAGGGTGAGTATGAGCTAAATACCGGCAAGGTGATCAAGGAAAGGTTCGCCGGGATCGATCCGATGGCTGTTCCAGCCGTTCTGGTTGCCGAGCACGGACCGTTCTGCTGGGGCAAAAGTCCGGCCGATGCACTCAAGCACGCGATTATCCTGGAGGAAGTAGCAAAGATGGCCTTCCGGACTGTCATGCTCGGGAAGAAAAGCCCGGTTCAGGACGCTATCCTCGAGAAACATTATTCACGAAAACATGGACCAGATGCTTACTACGGACAAGTTGAGAAGTAGGCAGTCGGCAGTCGGCAGTCGGCAGTAGGCAGTCGGCAGTTGGCAGTCGGCAGTTGGCAGGAGCTTCTGGTTAACCCCAGGCTGAAGCCTGGGGGTTTTAGAGAACGTAACTTAATATCACATATGAACCGTAACAGAATCAACCTTATCCTCGCAGGAGCCTTCCTCCTGCTGTCAGCCGGATGCAGCGAAAAGAAAGCGGCAACAGGCGACTACCCGATCCAACCCGTGGCATTCAACCACGTTAAACTCGAAGATGCCTTCTGGGCACCACGGGTAAAACTGAATGCCGAACTGACCATTCCCTATGCTTTCAAACAAAGCGAGGAAACCGGACGTGTCAAGAATTTTGATATTGCCGCTGGGGTGGAACAGGGGAAATTTTGCAGCATCTATCCTTTCGACGATTCCGATGTGTACAAGATTATTGAGGGGGCTTCCTACTCCCTGCAGACAGTTCCCGACCCGAAACTCGATGCCTATCTCGATCAGCTGATTGCCAGGATAGGTGCGGCTCAGGAGCCCGACGGGTATCTCTATACCAACCGTACCATCATGGGCGACAGTGCTCATCCGTGGGCCGGCAAGAAACGCTGGGAACTGGAGAGCGAAAACAGTCACGAGCTGTACAACCTCGGCCATTTCTTTGAGGCGGCGGTTGCCCATTATCAGGCTACCGGAAAAAAAACCATGCTGGATATTGCCATTAAGGCCGCCGACCTGATCGTCAAAGATTTCGGATGGGGCAAATGCGAGCATTATCCCGGCCACCAGGAGGTGGAGATCGGTCTGACCAAGCTTTATCGGGCAACAGGCAAGAATGAATACCTCGACCTGGCCAAGTTTTTCCTCGATGTAAGAGGCCCGGGAGGCGATGTGTACAATCAGGCCCATAAAAAGGTTGTTGACCAGACCGAAGCCGACGGCCATGCCGTCCGTGCAAATTATATGTTTTCGGGTATGGCAGATGTGGCTGCCCTCACGGGCGACCAGGCTTATCTGAAAGCCATTGATACCATCTGGAAAAATGTGGTGGGGAAAAAGCTTTACATCACCGGTGGTGTTGGTGCGACAGGTGCCGGCGAAGCGTACGGAATAGATTATCAGCTGCCAAACATGAGCGCTTATTGCGAAACTTGCGCCAATATTGCCAATGTATTCTGGAATTACCGGATGTTCCTGCTCCATGGGGATGCAAAATACATGGATGTGCTGGAGCGCAGCCTCTATAACGGTGTGCTAAGCGGTCTCGGCCTTTCCGGCGACCGGTTCTTCTATCCGAATGTGCTCAAGTCAAAGGGCCAGCATGAACGGAGCGCCTGGTTCGGCTGTGCCTGCTGCCCGAGTAACCTGTGCCGTTTTATCCCCTCGGTACCGGGATATATCTACGCAGTAAAAGACAACGACCTGTTTGTGAACCTTTTCGTGCAGAGCGAGGCAGCTGTTGAAGTGGGCGGCAGAAAAGTTACGGTTAAACAGATGACCGATTACCCTTGGAGCGGACAGGTGAAACTGGAGGTGAATCCTGAAAAGCGCGGCCGTTTTAACCTGATGGTTCGCATACCGGGATGGACCGGCAGCCAGACGGTGCCCAGCGATCTGTATCATTACATCGATCCGGAGAACACTCCGGTAACCATCACAATCAACGGAAAATCAGTGAGCTACAAGTCGGAGAACGGTTTTGCCGTACTCGGTCGTTCCTGGAAAGCCGGTGATCAGGTAGAAATCAGCATGCCTATGGATATCCGCAGGGTACAGGCCAATGACAAGGTGGAAGCCGATCTGGGTCAGGTTGCCCTGCAGCGCGGACCTCTTATGTACACCTTTGAATGGGCCGACCAATCCGGTCAGAAGGTGCTGGACCTGATGCTTGCCGAAGAGCCCTCCTTAAGCTATTCATTTGATGCCAACCTGCTCAAAGGCGTCGGCATGATAACGGGGAAAGGCTATTCGCTGAAATCGAATCTCGACGGATCGGTGGAAAAAACGCCTGTCGACCTGAAAGCAATACCCTATTATTCCTGGGCAAACCGCGGTCGCGGCGAAATGACCGTCTGGATTCCGGTTGATGCCAAATACGCTACCCCGCTGCCGGCCCCTACCATTGCTTCCCTTGCGACGGTTACGGCATCGAAATGCTCGGGTTCACCCGAAACGGTGCACGATCAGCAGTGCCCGTCAAAATCCAGCAGCTCGGAGTTCGGATACATTCACTGGTGGCCAAAAAATTCCTCTAATGAATGGGTGCAATATGATTTTGCAAGTCCCACCAAGGTTTCTTCAGTAGAGGTCTTCTGGTTCGATGACGAAGATATCAATGCCGGATGCCGCGTGCCGAAATCATGGAAACTGATGTATAAAAAGGGAAATTCATGGGTCGAGGTTAAGGCCAAAGGAGCTTACGGAACTAAGAAAGATCAATATAATATATTGGAATTCGAACCGGTGACCACAACCGGCCTAAGACTGGATATACGCCAGCCGGATCAATTCTCCACCGGAGTGCAGGAATGGATCGTAAAATAGCACATGAAAAGAATTGGCTGGATATTCGGATTGGTCCTGATCGTTCTGGCCGGAACTTCGGCCAGACAGGATACTTTTTTCTTCATGCTCGTTTCCGATTCTCATTATGGGAAGAGCGACCGGCAGAAGAACCTGGAAACCATCGCCAGAATGAATACCATGGAAGGAACCGATCTTCCCGGATGGCTGACCGGGAAGGTCGGCAGGCCTTTAGGGGTGATCCATTGCGGGGATATTCTCGATAGCCCGTCGGACAGCGCCTGGCGGCTGTTCGAGGAGGATTACGGATTGACCGGTGAGGCAAAACTGAAATTTCCGGTGTACGAGACTTTTGGCAATCACGATGGCGGACTGGAAAAGGTAGTCCGACAGGCCATGATCCGAAGGAATCCGGATCTACCGTTAAAGGAGAGGAGCCCGGTAATATCCTGGTGGTCCGGTACCGCAAAGGAAAGCTTACCATCTGGCCGTTTTAATTTAAATTAGCTGCATGGTTTTATCAGTTATCATTCCAGCCTTCAATGAGGAGAATACCATTTACAGTATTCTCGCTCGGGTTAGCGCTGTGGAGCTGATGAATGACCTGCAAAAAGAGTTGATTATTGTCGACGATTGTTCCACTGATCGCACCCACGCTGAGGTTGAGCGTTTTTGTCAGGATTCTCCGGGCACTTCGGTTGTGTTCCTCCGGCATAAGAAAAACAAGGGTAAGGGTGCAGCCGTGCGAACAGGCATACAAGCGGCCACCGGGGATTTCATCGTTATTCAGGATGCCGACCTGGAATATGACCCGAGAGAGTATAATCTATTGTTAAAGCCGGTTCTGGAGGATTTTGCAGATGTGGTATACGGCAGCCGTTTTGTCGGCAGCCAACCCCACCGGGTGCTCTTCTATTTCCACTCAGCCGGCAACAAATTCCTGACATTCCTGTCAAACCTGCTCACCAATATCAATATAACCGATATGGAGACCGGATATAAACTTTTCAGGTCAGGGATCCTGAAAAATATCCGGCTCGTGGAGAACGGATTCGGTTTTGAAGCCGAAGTAACGGCCAAAGTGAGTCGTATTCCCAAAATTAGGATCTATGAGATTGGTGTTTCCTATTACGGCAGAACTTACAGCGAAGGAAAAAAGGTAAACTGGATCGATGGGGTTGTGGCTATTTACTGTATTGTCAAATACAATATTTTCAGCCGCAGGTAGGCCTGACCGGCTTGCTCACCTAAACTGCATCCGCTAACCTGTATCACCTAACCTGCAACACCTAGCCTGCAGTACCCAACCTGTATCACCTGTCATTGATCAACTATCCTGCATCACCTGGACTGAAGCATTTTTACGTAAGCTTCATTCACTTTTATTCCCAGGTCCCGGGCTTTCAGGATATCTCTCAAAGCACCTTTGAAATCACCCGTCTTGGCGAGAACATAGGACCGGTTCTGAACGAAAACGCCGCTCGACGGGCGCAATTGAATCGCCTTGCTGAAGTCGGCTATTGCCTCCTGGTTCCGGTTCAGCTGATCGAAACACAAACCGCGCTGGTTAAGCATATCCGCATCTTCAGGTTTGAGTTTCAGATAGCTTGTCGCATCCTCGCTTGCCTTGTCGAAATTGCCCATTGAATACCGTGCAAGTGATCGGTTCGAAAGGGCTTTCAGATTTTTTGGATCCAGGGATATGGCTTTATCCAGGTCGTCAATGGCCAGATTGAATTTTTTCATGGATCCCCAGATGGCTGCACGGTTATTGAGTGCCTTACTGTATCCGGGTTTGATCTTTAGCGCCATATTCATGTCAGTCAGCGCTTTGTCGGTTTGCCCTTTCTCGAAATACACCTCACCGCGGTTGGTGTAACTGCGATACCCCTGCGGGTTGGTCTCGATCGCCCGGGTATAAGACTCCAGGGCACGGTCGTCCTGCTGATGGTCGCGGTAGTAAATGCCGAGGTTATTGTGCGCCATGGAAGCATCGGGATATTTCTTTATCACATCGGAAAAAAGGGTTTCGGAGTTTTTCCAAACCTGGGTGCGATTCCATGTGACCACTCCCAGGGCGGCGAAATACAGGATGCCGCAGATGGCAACTGCGGTTTTTGTTTTGCCGTTGAAGAGAAATTCGAGTGCCCAGGCCAGTAAAAAGAACAACCCGATATAGGCAATATAGGTAAATCGGTCGGCCAGGAAAGCCTGACCCGCACCAACGATCTGCAGCATGAAAATCACGTTGACCAGGAAAAACAGGGAAGCAAAAACCACCTCTTTCCGATTTCTGCCATACTTATATATAATCAGTGCCAAGGCTGTAACGGCCAGAGCGCTTCCATAAAACAGCAGGGTGAGTTTTGCCGGATCGGGGTATATCGCCGACATCTCATAGGGCCAGTACGATTTGACCAGGTAAACGCAAAGGGAATAGGTGCCAATGAAAATCCGCTGCAGGAAGGGCATCGCTTCATTGGTTTCCAGACTTCCCTGCCGGCTGAGCAGGTAAACCCCCAATAGCCCCACCAAAAGTGATAATGCAAAAAACGGGATCTTGGCAATGACCTGTCTGAGGCTGAATTTGTTCTCCAGGTAGTAATCGATAAGGATCAGTGCCAAAGGCAGCGATACCGCCTGGATCTTGGAAAGAAGTGCGAGGATAAAGGCGGCAATGGTAAGAATGTAATATAGACGTTTGCCGCTCTTATGGTAGCTGAGGTAAAAAATCATCGAAAGCAGGTAAAAAGCCCCGTACAGGACATCCTTGCGTTCGGTTACCCAGGCCACCGATTCCACTCTCATCGGATGAATTCCGAATAACAGCGTGGCGACAAATGACACGAAAAGGCTTGCTCCCAGACTACGTAAAAATATGAAAACCAGCAGGGTACATATTAAATGCAATAAGATGTTATCCAGATGAAATACCGCCGGCTTCATGCCGAAAATTTTATTCTCAATGGCAAAGGATAGTGTCGTGAGCGGGGTGTAACTGCCCGACACGGTTTCAGTAAACATGTTTTTCAGACTGGTGCCGTCCAGGTTAGCGACATTGGCATTTTCCGTGACGTTAATATCGTCGTCCCAGTTGACGAAATCGTTTTTCAGGGCCGGCGAGAAAACGGCGATGGTTGCGAGCAGGATGAATCCGGCCAGAAACCAGTCCTTTTTGATGTTTTTTATCCAATCCATTTTATTTTACCTCGATAAGCAAGCAGCTTTTACCGGGTAAATTTGTCGATAATTTGTTTCGGTTGATCGGAACCATCTGATTTATTGCACTAATTTTTCCCGGCTGCTCCATGGTATTGCGGTCGGAAAGCGACCCCCCCTTCACAAGAAATCCCTGCGCAGAAGCAGGGCGATATCCGGCTGGCATCTTGATCGACAGCGGTTTGTCGGTTTCACTGTTATTAACCAGTTTGATCACCAGGCGCCGGTCGGCGGGATCGAAGGATGCCACGGCATTTACCGAGTCGGGTACCCCGGCCATGTCCAGGCGGTCCGGAGCAAAATGCTCGCGCCATAGTTTCATGACCACGTAATTTGGTGCCGGGAACCATCCCGACTGGTCAAAATTGATGAATGCGTTATCCCAGGCGGATGCGGTGGTGTGTCGGAGGAAAAGGGCCGGCCCGCCCAGGGTGACGATATCGGAATTCTGTTCGAAAATATTGAGCAGATTGCCTGCATACATCCCGGTCCGCCAATCGGTCGACTGGGCGTTCCATTCCGATACGTAAATTTTGATGGTTGGGTTGGCACAGACAGCCACTGAACTTTTCAGCTTTTTGTAAAGCGAATCCTGGGCCTGGGCTGCCGTGTAATAACCGTCGGGATCTGAATAATGGTGAATGGACAGAATATCAAATGACGTGGCGCATTCGTCGAGAACCACCTGGTTCCATTCCATATCCGTGCCGTTGCCACCGTGCGCAATAACAATGATCGAAGGGTCCACCTGGCGCATGGCCGCAGCAAAAAGCTTGACCGCCTGACTGTATTTGTGGGGATCCGGCACCCGTGAGCGCCAGAGCTCATTGTCGATTTCCCAGTATTTCACACCATAGGGCTCGGGATGACCGTTGGTGGCCCGGATTGCGCCCCACTCCGAGGTTGCCGGACCGTTGCAGTATTCAACCCATTCGCAGGCTTCTTTTATCCAGGGTGCCCAGGCTTCAGGCGTTCCGGCGCCTTCATGAAATCCCGAGTTGATCACCAGCAACGGTTCACTTCCCAGTTTCCGGCTCAACTCAAGATATTCGTCGGTGCCAATGGAATTCACATCCTTGTCGTCCCAGATATTAACCGGAAATGCCTGACGCTTATGCTGCGGGCCTACGCCGTCTTTCCAGCGGTACAACTCAGCATAACAGCCACCCGGCCATCGGATTATTGTTGGTTTAATGGCGGCAACAGCATTGTAAAGATCCGTTCTGAATCCGTCATTTTTTAGGGCACTTTCGGGCATGAGGCTGAGCTGGTCGATATTTACGGTGCCTTTGCCGGCTATGGAGATGCTGAGGTCGAGGTTGGCTGTCGCCGGCTGCGAACTGAAAACCACCGGATACTCGGTCCAGCTATCGGATAACTTACCGAGGGTACAATTTGAAACGACGGAGGATCCTTTCTTCAGTTGTACGCTAACCGTAACACCTGATTGTCCCTTTAACCAGACCGATCCGGAAATATTCTCCCCCTCATGTACGAAAAAGTTCTTCTGGGTTAAGGAAATTGTTTCGCCTGCGGGACTAGCCAAAACGGCATGAGTTCCATTCATGGCGCCGGAAGTTTCTATCCGGAATCTGTCAGGATGCGATGGAGTCCAGTGCCGCGGGAAGAGTTCGCTTCCAGGAACCTCCGGATGACCTGAAAACAGGGCCTTTCCGGTTTTATCGGTCACCTTCAGGTTCCGGTAGCTGACAGCGGTGCCCCAGGACCCGATCCCGACCGCTCCATTCAAAATCGGCTGAATAGTATCTGAATAATTATACAAAAGATGATTATTCAGGTATATTTCAACCTTGGGACCGCTCACGGTAACCTTTATCGGAATCCATTCTTTTTCTTTTATCTCACCTTTGATAAGGGGCGTAATCACACTCCTCCTGCCTTTAACTTCCTTTTCGATGGCATGTTGCGAATTTCCCCAGCCACCCAGGTTAATCCAGTAGAAATTATCTTCGTCCGCAGCCCTGAAAAGGATGAGAAACCCTTCGTAGCCGTCATCTTTACGTGCTTCGAGGGTAAAGGTATAATCGGTCCATGTGGGATCCCCTATCAGAAGCTTTACATCGCTCAGTTTCTCTGATTGTGAGATTGTTCCGTTAATGACTTTCCAGTGCGGCTTCTCCTGATATTCCTCGAAACTGCGGTTCCAGACCAGGTCGCCCCATAGTCCACCGTTTGCGGAATGATAGATGTGCTCGTAGAAATGGCCATAAATCAGGGGAGATATCTGAGAAACTGATTTTACTGAAGGTATTTCCAGATTCAGGGAAGTGTTATCAGTATTGGCACAACCGCAGATAATCAATACGGTAACGATGCAAAAAGCGTACTGAATTCTTTTCATTTTGAAAGTGTTGATACAACACTTAAATATAGATTCTTTTTTCGCGAGTACATCAACTGTGTATTGATTAACAGCAAATGAGTATTTTTTCACAATAAGTGGGCATTTTGTTTGGAAAGATCGATTTGGCCTTTATATTTGAGGTGGCAATAATTTAACATTTTTTAACTTAACAAGGAATGCGTATGCGGAAATTTACACTTCTTCTTGCAATTTTAACCCTGACTGCAGCTATTTCCACTCAAGCTCAGACTCCGGGAACAAAAGGCAATGGCCAGGTTTTCTTTACGGAAACATTTGGATGGGAAAATGCAGCTGACGAAAAGGGATGGAAAGCCCCTGAAGGATATTATTTTCTGGATCCTACAGATGTCGGGTTTAACTGGGTATGGTGGCCGGCAGGTAAAGGATTCGTTTCCACACTGACCCAGGATCCGCCGCTGAACTCAACAACCAAGGATAACGGGTGTATTGCACTTTTCCTGGAAGAGTACAATCAGGGTGGGGATCTGACCATCGGGGTCGACAACACCATCGGTTTTCCCACCTTGAACTGCAGCACGCACTCTTCTGTCATTATCAGGTACCAAACGCATTTTATGGCGTACTCAGTGGCCCACATGTGGCTGGAAGTATCGGTTGACAACTGGGTGCACTCAGCCAACTACAATGTGAACTTTGCTTGCGGTCATAAAGACCGTCCCGACGATAAGCCGAAAGGTGAGCCTGCACTGCTTCAGATGAACATTTCTGATGTTGCCGCCGGTATGCCCGAAGTAAAAATACGTCTCCACTGGATCGATACACGCCTGTACTACTGGGCAGTTGACGATTTTACGGTATCCGAGGCTTACAACAACGACATGAAGCTGAACTATGTGAAAATGGAATGGGACGATGCAAATGACAATACCGCGATGGCATGGATTGCCAACATTCCTAAATCGCAGCTCGACGGTACCGGTGGATTCATGAATTATGAATCAGCCGCCCTGAACTTCGGCGAGTACGATCAGGAGAAAGTTTATTTGGATATCGACATTACCAAAAACGGAACCAGTGTATTTCATAAAATGTCGGATCAGGCGGATGTTTCTGTTCTGGTAGCGGATACCGCTAAAATTGCCGACAAATATTCACCGGCTGAATACGGTCACTATAAAATCAATTGGGAATTCAAGCAGAAAGATGCTGACCAGAATCCTGTTGACAATAAGAAAGAGGTATTTTTTAATGTAACCGACAGTGTTTATTCACGCTCGGGTTCAGTAAATACTCTCGGATGGTCCGCGACCAAGGAGGGCTACAATCAGGCTGCTAGCGAAAACCTGAACCATTTTGCCGGATCCATTTTCCCGATCTTCAAGGATTGCGAAGTGAGTTCGATCTCGGTTTACATTGCAGGAGGAAAGGCCGACCAGTATCTGAATTACCGGTTTGTTCTCTTCTATGTGCCACTCGGACAGGAAGATGAGACACCGTTTGAATTGCTTACCACTGAATTCAAGCAGCTCGACTCAGCTGACTTTAATACCTGGGTGACCATGCCTCTTGAAAAGGACGGTGAATCGGAATTCCTCAAAACGGGCGACCTGGTTTACGCCGGTATATCACAGGATAATACCAATGCCAACTATCTCGACCGCAGGAACAAGGGTCTGGAAATCGGGACCGACAATGCGGTACAGCTTACTGAATCATCGGGTATTGCCATCTTCGACGGCGGCATCAGGTCAGGTGTAGGTGATTATTTTGGCAAGCGCAACATGATGGTCCACATGAACCTGAACGACCACGGCAACCGGATCGACGGTATTGATCAGATTACCGGTATTGCATCAATGGGCCAGAACTATCCGAACCCGTTCAGGAATACCACAACCATCGACTATGAACTGACCGACGGATCGGATGTCACGTTCGAAGTGATGGATCTTACAGGCCGTAAGGTTATCGAAGTCAGGAATGGCATGATGCCGGCTGGCAAGCATACCTTCAACCTCGAAACCGGCAGTCTCGATGCAGGTGTGTATTTCTACACCCTGAAGGCTGGCAGTTTCGTTCAAACCAAGCAAATGGTGATTGTTGAATAATAGAGTGTCTTTTCATGAAAAGGGCTGCCCTTCGGGGCGGCCTTTTTTTTTCGTTAGCTTTGCAGCTTATAACAAGTAATTATGGAATTCATACAGCAGGTGATCGATTGGTACATGCAGAACATCAGTTATCTGACCGTTTTTTTACTGATGCTTATTGAGAGTACCGTTTTGCCGATGCCATCGGAATTGGTGATGCCCCCGGCGGCCTATCTGGCAGCCAAGGGGGAGCTGAACATATTTTTGGTTGTGCTTGCCGGCACATCCGGAGCCTTGGCGGGATCACTGATCAATTATGTTATAGCCTATACGCTGGGCAGGAAAATCGTTTATTCACTCGCCGATACCAAGCTGGCTCACATGATCCTGGTAAACAGTGAAAAGATCAAAAAAGCCGAGGATTTCTTTATTAAAAACGGTAAGAGCGGAACACTGATAGGCCGCCTGGTTCCCGGGGTCCGTCACCTTATCTCAATACCCGCCGGACTGGCCAAAATGCCGCTGAAGGCATTTATGCTCTGGACCTTCATTGGTGCCGGAATCTGGAACATCATCCTCTCCATGCTTGGCTATTTCTTCTATTCTCAGCAGGATCTGCTCGAGAAATATTACGAAGAGCTCAAATGGGCCGTTGTTGCGGTTGGGGTGATATTTACCATCTATCTGGTTGTTAAATCGCTGCGAAGAAGAAGATCGAAGAAGAATCGTGACGCGTAACGCGTAACGCGTGACTCGGAAGAGGAGGTCTCGCATCACGTGGCTCGCGTCTCGCGTTCCGCGTTCCGCGTTTCGTTTTTTCGTCACCCGTCACTTGTCACACATGACATTTTTTTTACCTTTGCCCCGCTTTGTCCGATGGTGTAATTGGCAACACGTCTGATTTTGGTTCAGAAGAGTCCAGGTTCGAGCCCTGGTCGGACAACAAGAACGAATGCTCATCTATCTGATATAAAGATGGTTGAGCATTTTTTTTGGGGTGCAACTGCTATGATTATCAGTGAATTTGAAGCGCTATGACGATGAACTACCTAAAACTGATTCAACGGCTGCCTAAGAATGTCATGAGTTTGTTGCTGCAGGAGCCTGGGTGGATTCTGCCAAATATATTGGTGACCTATGTCTGAACACAGCAATGTCTGCAATGCAGCATACCTGGCAAAGCTTCGAAAGAAATGGCCATGACACCTGAGCGTCTTGAAATAATCAGTGATCGCTTACTAAAACATGGTACTCAGGGTATCAGTATCTCGGGAGGGGATCCATTATCACATTCCGAGTTAATTCCTTTACTCGAACAGATTTCTCATGAAGGATTTGGACAGCCTGGCTGAGGTAGTAGAAAGATGCAAGAGATCAAAGCATGTGATAACTCTAAAATTCCTGATGGACGGATATGTCAACTATCTTAAAGGGGTATACCCAAAGAGGTGTCCATATATTGACTCACCAACGCTGGGTTCAAAGTTTTTTATCCAGCCAAATGGCGACGTCCTGGTTTGTAAAGGCTCAGCTGTTGGCAATCTGGTTGAACAGAGTCCAAAAGATATTCTGCTATCACCCTTATGGCAAGATAAGATATTAGAGTTTGAATCCTGCAAAGGCTGTTGGAATCCCTGTTATACCACCTTTTCAGGAGCAGTAGCTATTGCAGACATGAGCTTTAAGCTATTGACGGCAACCCGGAAACGGAAGTAGGATTGATCTATTTTCGGTATTTCCCTACCTTTGAAATTCCCGCTTAAATCAAAATAGAACGATGAGGTACATAAACAATTTTAGGGCTGGCATTTTGGTATTGATTGCTGCCTCTTTCACAAATTGTATAAACCATCAATACGAAGAATTGAGAGCAAACTTTCTGGATCTGCCGCTTGAAGAAAAGTTGACCATGCCGCTATTCTGGCAACACGGTGAGGATGATGACACGCTGCTAAATTACGTCGATCGACTGTTCGAGAGCGGGGCTGGGGGATTTGTAGTGGAATCGCGGCCGCATCCTGATTGGCTGGGTCAGGAGTGGTTTACCGATTGCAAGCTCGTGATGGAGTATGCTCATACAAAAGGATTGAAAACCTGGATTTTTGATGAAAAGTGGTGGCCCAGTTTTGTGGCCGATGGCAGGGTGCCGGCAGAGCACCGGGCTAGAAAACTTGAATGTTCATCGGTGGATGTAACCGGTTCTCAAGGAATTAAGCTGGAAGGTCAGGAAGGAGATAAGTATATAAAAACCCTGGCTGGCAAAGTGGTAAATGGTCAATTGGAAAGATCCAGCCTTCAGGATTTGAGACCTCATATTACAGGAGGGATGCTGAATTGGGTGGTACCTGAAGGAGAATGGAAGATAATGACCTTCAGATGGGGATATGAGGATGGAGCCAAACAAGTGGATCTGGCAACAGAAAGTGCTGCTGATTGGTTTATTAATCATGTCATAAAGCCTCATTATGATTACATCGGAGAGGAAAATATCGAAGGCTTTTTTTACGATGAACCCCAGTGGTCAGGCAACTGGGGACTGGGCATGGAAAACGACTCTCACTTTTGGAAGGAAATGATGGTTAGCCAGTTCTTTGAACTGACCGGATCGGATCAGGCAAGAGCCGAATTTGCCTTTTGGGAAACCCTGATCGAAAGAATCGGTAGAGTGGGCTTTGGAACCTATCGTGATTATGTAAACTCCAGGGGCGACAAACTTACAGGGCATTTCATTGAAGAGGATGCCTGGCATAATAATGGTGCGGGATTAACCCTGAGATATGGAAATGGGGGTGCACTCAACATCATGGAATTGCAGAAATACAACGATATGCCTGCCATGGATCTGATCGGATTTTACGGAATGATGGATGACCGTGGAGTTAAAAAAGACTGGTCGACCTACCAACTGCCCAAACTGATCAGCTCAATCGCAATCACCAACGATGTGAAAGATCATTTGGCCATGTGTGAGATATTTGGCGCTGCCGGCTGGAAATTGACTTACGACGATATGAAATGGTGGGGCGATTGGTGCCAGGTGCATGGAGTTAATGTAATGGATCCGCATTCGTTTAATCCGAAAGGAAACATGGGCAATCCTGACACCGATTGTCCGCCGTATTTCTACTATACCGGTGACGAAGGAAACTGGCCAAAGTATAAGGCCTGGTGCGAAAGACAAAACCGTTTGGGCTACATGCTGACCGGGAATGATGAATATAATTATCATGTAGCTCCCGTAGCCATGCTATGGACCGGTTATTCAAAATATGCCGAAGATCCTGTCAACGGAGATTATAAAAATGAGTATCCGTACTCGATGCAATCGGCATTAGACCGGGTCCACTACGACCATAATCTTCTTACATACAGTAAGTTCGTGGATGATTGCCGGCTGAATGAAGCAAGCCGTGATATCGAACTATACTTTTCCAGATACAAGATCCTGATTCTTTCTCCGGTAGATATTATTCCGTTGGAAGTGCTCCAAAAAGCAAAAGAGTTCTATGATCTGGGCGGTACGGTAATTGCATGGCAACGTGTGCCTGCCAAAGCTGCCCGTTTTGGGCAGGAAGACCGCAAGATACAAGACATTTCGAAGGAACTGTGGAAAAGTCTTGATCCAACCGCAAGTTTGAAGGCAATCAATACAAATGCAAGGGGCGGAAAAACCTATTTCGTCAATGCTACAGATGAAGACGCCATCGTTGATCAGCTTGCCCGTATCCTGGATGATTCAGGGATCGACTCCGATTTTAAGGTTGTCAGCGGTAATTTCGACAGGTGGACTCATTATAACCATCGGGTAAGAAATGGATTGGATGTATTCATGATATGGAATGGGGCAAAAGATTCCTG
Organism: uncultured Porphyromonadaceae bacterium; assembly: GCA_964355105.1. Classification (GTDB taxonomy): domain Bacteria; phylum Bacteroidota; class Bacteroidia; order Bacteroidales; family UBA12481; genus UBA12481. The sequence goes on along the minus strand of CAYHCO010000002.1, from coordinate 170,340 downwards.
CAATTTAGTTGCAAGATTTAAAGCGAAAGGAAAACCAGAGGTATGGAATCCTTTAACCAAAGAAATCCATGTTCCTGATTTCAGAAAGATATCTTCAGGTGAAGTAGAAGTATCAGTAAACCTTCCCGCAGAAGAAAGTGTCCTGGTAGTATTTAAAGGAAGGAATTAGCCTTATTTATTCACTTTGCGCAGGAATCGGGTGCTCTAGTGCGCAGTATTATCCAGACTGAAAGGCTTCCCACTCGCCAGACTGAAATAAAACCGGCTTCCTTTACCAGGCTGACTTTCAAAGTGGAGTTTGCCGTTCATAAGAGTAACGAATTCACGGATCACAATCAATCCGAGGCCGGTGCCTTTTTCTCCTTCAGTGCCAGGCTGCGACTTTGTGTTGATATCGTTAAAGAGGATTTCCTGCTGGCTTTCAGGGATCCCGGTACCAAAATCCTGCACACAACATACCACTTCCTCATCCTGCCTGGTAGTATCAACCTGAACCTGATTCCCTCTAGCTGAGTACTTAATGGCATTGGAGATCAGATTCCGGAGAATGGTTGACAGCATGAATTCATCGGCTTTCACAAGAATTGTGGGATCAACCTGATTAATTAACCGTATTTGCTTCATCAGTGCAGGTGCATTCAACTCCTCAATAACCTGATCAACGCATTGCTTTAGCAATATTTCTTTGAGGACCGGAGTGACCCGTCCTTGCTGGAGCCTTGACCAATCAAGAAGATTGTTGACCAATCCGAAGGTGTTTTCCAGATTTCTTCTGATACCCCCAATATATTCCCGCTTTTGATCATCAGTATACTGGCTCCATTCTTCTTCAAGAACGCCGGCCAGTCCAAGCATGGAACTGTAGGGGCTTCTTAAATCATGTGCCAGAACCGAGAAGAACTTGTCTTTGGTTTTGTTCGCCTCCAGGAGTTGCTGCTGTGATTGTGTCAGTTCAGCTGTACGGATTTCGACCAGCCGGTTTAACCTTTTTTTCTGCATCTGCAGATATCGCGTCCTGAAAATGAAAATCTGAATGACAGTTAGAATGATCACGAGCACCATCAGAATTTTAAAGAGTGCACGCTGATTCAGCGAAGGCTTAACCACGATGGTGAGTGGTGACCTGCAACTGAACCATTGGGAATTGTTGTTGGAAACCTGGGCTTCGAGGGTATAGGTCGAGGGATTTAGCTTTGTAAAGGATATAATTCTGTTCTTATTCAAGTCGAGCCATTCATCCGAGATTTCTTTTACACGATAGCGAAAATGTGCATCCTTGTCCAAAAGAAAATCAAAAGCTGATACCTCCACTGAAAAGAACTTCTGGTTCGGTTTAATGGTAACCTGATTTACATAGGGGAGACGGGATTCAAGCACGGTGGGTTCGTTGTAAATGAGCAAATTGATAAATTTTGGATCAGGAGGAGGTATTTTCCGGCTAATCATTTCGGGAAAAAATCCGATCAGCCCGTCATAGCCCCCAAAATAAATTTTCCCGTCAGGTCCGGTAAAACGCGAACACATATTAAACTCATTTTTAAGCAGTCCGTGGATTTGTGAAAATAATTCAATGCTCCCTGTTGCAGGATCATACTTTGAAAGTCCTCCCAAGCCACTCAGCCAAAGGTTACCTGAATTGTCCTCCCTGATCCCAACCACATGGCTGGCCGGAAGACCATCGTCTTGTGAGATCATTTTATTCATTCCCTTTTCAGGGTCAAACCGAATCAATCCTATTTCGGTGCCTGCCCAGAGGTTCCCTTTCGAATCCTCCAACAGATCAAGGATGGTGTTGGTAGGCAGGTAATGATCTTTGTTGCCGGTATTGTATCTGAAGAATTTACCGGTCTCCGGATCGAACAATGCGAGCCCCCCGGTTGTTGATCCCACCCAGATCCTTCCAATGCCGTCGTGAAGAATATTCTTTATCTCGCCTGATGGGACACTTAATGGATCATCCGAGTTTTGATAAAGTTTGATTAATTTTTTTTGGTCCAGATCAAAGGTGGCACAACCAAGGGTGGTTCCCAATAATACTGTATGTTCATTTAACCGGGTGATTTCATAAATGAAAGATAGGTGGATCGACGGAACAGAAGGGGTATGACCAAAAAGTTCAAGCTGGTCGACGACTCCCTTTTCTTTATTAAAAAAGTACAAGGGCCCTCCTTCACACCCGATCAGGAGCATGTTTGGATCATTTGGATGTTCCAACATGCAATAAACCGGATGCTTGGGAATAAAAAGTTCCTTTTCTAAAGTTTTAAGATTGATCCTGTTCATTCCATAATATCCCCCGGCAAACAAGTATTTATCGTCGGCATATATGCAGCGCACACTTTCGAAGTCAAGTTGGCATTTGCCCGGTAGGTTTTTTGAGAACACTTCAAAAAGTTGCGTACCCGGGTGGTGATACGATAACCCTTTTCCATTGGTGCCTGCCCAAAGAATCCCATTACTCGATCTGAATAAGGACAAAATACTGTTATACCCTACTCCTCCCGGTTGGTCAATGGTTGAAATCAATTCCAGTTTTTCTTCCTGGATATGCATTAACTGCAAGCCACCTACCGAGGTGGCAAGCCACAGCGAATCCTGTCCCTGCATCAGCAAATCATTGGTACTGGAGTGGTGAAAATAGTAATCTGCCCTTTTGTCGTACAATTTGCATTGCCCGGTCTCGGCGTTAAATCGGTGTAGGTAATTGTCCCAGCCTGAGATCCAAATATCAGGGTAAGTACCGTTTATCATCCGCACGATGTATTTGAAATTATAATTTTTACCGGGTTCTTCTCCGGTATACCTCACAACTACACCCTTGCCCGGGATATACTTCAGGAGACCGGTGCCATAGCTTCCAAGCCAGAGAAAACCGTCTCCGATAATGATATCATGCAGGCTAACCTGACGGTCGCCGGATTCCGGCAGGGTGACGGATAATACCTCGGTAGCCAGGGTTATCAGGTCAACCCTGAAAAGACCGCCACTATTTGTCGCCGCATACAGCTCTTGTTTAGGGCCAAAAACCATCCTGAAAACAGAGGTTCTTGAAACGTCCTGGCCCAAACTGTCGACGAAGGCAGGAACGTAATAACTGTTTGTCCTCGGGTCATATCTGCACAGTCCCGAATTATTGGTGCCGATCCAGATATAACCTAGGGAATCAACCAGCAAGCATTGAATGTGGTTCGATGGAAGTGTAGGCTTGCCATCATTGGTTGCTTTCAGGATTTCAATTTCATGACCGTCATAGCGGTTCAGTCCATTTTGCGTGCCAATCCACATGTATCCGGTCTGGTCCTGTGTGATACAAGTGATAATACTTTGGGAAAGGCCATCAGCAAATGAGATCGACTTGAATTGTATCTTAGAACTTGTCTGACCGATCAACCCGGTAGTAACCAATAACAGGAAAAAAAGTCCAAAGAATTTCAACCGGTTCATTTGAATCTTTTTACTTCATCAATGTGCAAAATAATTAAAACTCTGAATATTCTGATCCGAGTTTCCTTGCTGACAGCTGTTTGCATCGATTATTTTGCTAAAATGATGCAGATTTAAAAAAATCCAATATTTTTGCAAAAAATCCACGAAGATGAAAACGTTAAGTACCGCGTTTCTTGTGGATGTCCGGTCAGCAATTTAACCGGGCATCCGTCCCGGCGCCGAACCATCGGCAATCTTCTCATAGTTTTATTTTAATTTACCTGCTTCCATGAAGTATTTATTCAATTTTAAACAATTACGTAAAGACGTATGGGAATCCATCTCCGGTACTGAGATGGATTTCACTGCAGGCAGCATAGGCCGTGCAGTCTTTTTGCTGTCCATTCCGATGGTGCTTGAAATGGTGATGGAATCCATTTTTGCCATCGTCGACATATTCTTTGTTTCGAAACTGGGCTCCGAGGCGATCGCCACAGTCGGGATCACCGAGTCAATGATAACCATCGTTTATGCCATTGGCGGCGGTCTGGCCATGGCCACCACGGCTCTTGTAGCCCGCAGAACTGGTGAAAAAAAGCCCGAGGAGGCCTCCAGAGTGGCTTTTCAGGCAATCCTGACGGGGGTGCTGGTTTCGACCCTGATCGCAATTCCGGGCTTTCTGTGGAGTTCTGATCTGCTCCGTTTCATGGGCGGATCTGAAGAGATGCAAAGAGAGCTTTCCAGCTATACGAAAATTATGCTGGGATCAAATGGTGTTATTGTTATTCTGTTCATTATCAATTCTGTATTGAGAAGCTCAGGTGATGCAGCCATGTCCTTGCGTGTTTTGGTTATGGCCAATCTCATTAATATCATTCTTGATCCCTTACTCATATTTGGCATTGGCCCGTTCCCGGAGCTGGGTATCAAAGGAGCTGCCATTGCAACGGTAATCGGGCGTTCCGTGGGTGTTGCATACCAGCTGTTCCTGCTTTTCAGAGGCAAAAGAAGGGTAAGGCTTACCCTGGCGGATATACGTTTTGAACCGCATACCATCTGGCAAATAATCAAACTTAGCCTGGGTGGCATTGGTCAGTCACTGATTGCGACAACGAGCTGGATCGGACTGGTAAGGATTATTGCTTCATTCGGAAGTACCGTGGTGGCCGGGTATACCATTGCCATCCGGATAATCATTTTTGCCTTGCTTCCGTCGGTAGGAATCAGCAATGCCGCAGCAACCCTGGTGGGACAAAACCTTGGGGCAGAAAAACCTGAGCGCGCTGAACGGTCGGTGTGGTTAACTGCAAGAGTCAACCTTGTATTAATGAGTATTCTGGGCTTGGTTCTGGCCCTTTTCCCGGAGTTTTTTATCCGGATGTTCATTCAGGATACCGCGGTCATAGAACCGGCAGTCACAGCATTGCGCATCATCAGCCTGGGATTTGCATCCTACGGACTTGGTATGGTAATGATTCAATCCCTGAATGGCGCAGGCGATACGGCAACTCCGACCAAGGTGTTTTTTATTTGCTTCTGGCTGATTGAGATTCCGCTTGCCTGGTTTCTGTCTAAACCTTTGCATACCGGTCCATCCGGAGTATTTATTTCGATTGTCGTGGCTGAGACCATCATGTCTGCCATTGCGTTTATCCTGTTCCGCCGAGGCAGATGGAAGCTCAACAAGGTGTGAATGATGTAATTCTTTGCCGGAATAATGCAATGTTTCTGATATAAAGACTGAGACCTTTGTTCTGAATTGACTATTACAGGCCTTATGAAAATATTCGCACATCTCATATTACTGATCTTGCTTTCTGTAGGCCTTCCGGCTTTTTCACAGGCTACCAGGAATTCAAGGTCATTAAATACTGAAAAACAAGGCATTAAGAAGGATTCTGCCCGGCACAAGGACGGATTTGCGAAGTGGTTGTTTGGCGGAAAGAATAAACCGGCTGCTGCTATGCCTGCCAAAGCTGCCAAGATGGATTCCGGCGTTAAGACTGAGTTACCCACGGAATCAGAAGATCTCATGAAAAATTATGCTGATTTTAATCTTTGGTATAAATATCGTGTGGTCCGACCGGTCTTGTATGATTCCACCTACCATCAATTGGCTGTTGAAATCCGGAAGGTGGAAAATCCATACCGTCGTCCGGTACAGGCTGAACTGATTTGGAGCCCCTTACTGATCAGTCAGTTTAAATTTTACTACCCGGCCCATACCGATTGGAGAATCGAGGAAGGCCAGAAAATCGGGACCGTTTCAGCTTATCAAGTCTGGGAAAACGTAGGTGCGTTGAGGAGAGTTTACGGGAAAGTTCTGGAGGTTTATTTCACCAGCATCGATGAAAACTATGTCCTATATATCGGCGATCATTTCCCCTATCAGGATTTGAGTGTAGTGGTTCCCTTTGCTGAAATGCGAAAGATATCGCGGCATCCGGAATCCTACTTTAAGGATCAGAATGTTTGTGTCAACGGACTGATCTCCCTGTGGGATGGGAAACCTGAAATCATTGTCCGCAGCAGGGTTCAGGTCCGCAGATATTGACGCTCTTCCGGATGGATAATAAAAAACCCCGGTCTCTTTCGAGCCGGGGTTTTTGCAAAAGGAAATATGCTAATCAATTATCAATTCTTCAGCATAACTTTCTTGGTATCCATCTGGTTACCCGACTGAAGTTTAATGATGTAAACTCCCTGGCTCAGGTTCGAGATATCAAGTTGTTTGGTTGACAGACCGGCAGGCTGGGTTCCTTCAACGACCCGGAGTGCCTCGCGTCCCTGCATGTCAGTAACATTCAGGATGTATGGGGCTTCACGGTCGAGGGAGAACTGTATGGTTGCCTGACTTCCATTCTGGTATACCTTGTCAAGTCCGAATGGCTGTGTACCCAACAGTGAAGGATTTTCAAGCTTTCCGGCTTTCGGAAGCATGGTAGGATCGGTTATACCCCAGTTGTAACCATAAAAATAGTGGTAGTTGTTGGTGTAAACATAATTAACGTCAGCGTTCCAATACCAGTCGAAGTAGGTTTGACTATAGGAGTAGTCGTAATAAGAGTAGTTGTAAATAGGCATGGTAGCACCGCCACCAAAGCTGAAATCTCCGATTGTAGTCACCAGGGATACCTTTAATTCATTTGAGGTACTCAGGTAAGGAGCATCACCATACTTATAAGAATAGCTGTATTGGTAACCGTCATAGTTGTTGTAGTAATAAACATACTCCGACTGGTAACGGTAGATTTGTGACTGAACGTAGCCGTAGTTGTCTGCCCATGCGTAGAAGGAGATGTTGGTCAAAGGATCGTAGGTGTAGTAATAAGCACCGTATCCGTAGTTGTAATAGGAAGTTAATCCGCTTACCGAACCTGTTATCGTTGCGATATTGGGGGATTCAATCTTGTAATCTGCTGAAACCGGGGCTCCGGCAACGTTTGGCCCTGCATTGTAGGTATAGGTGTAATAACTTAATCCTTCTTGGCGGTAAGAGTCAAGATACTCATAAAGTAAGGCACCATCGTATACTCTGGTGTACTTGTAGCCGTATGCCCATTGGTTGTCATAGTACTCCAGCCCATAATATGCCGCATTAACCGCTGGCTGGGGATCGATGAATTTAATGGAGAAATCTTTGGAGTTGTTGGCATCGTTGAAATCGCCCGGCACAACCCCGCTGATCTGAGCCGTATAATTGCGAACGCCTGTAGTGGCAACGGTTAATGAACCGAATACCACGCTCACCTGTGCTCCTGCAGCTACCACGGCAGCGTTAACGGTTCCAACCGGTGATCCTCCATCGAGCAGGGTGACATTAAAAGTGGCTCCCGATTCAAGGTTCAGCTCCTTAACCACAACTTCAACCTCAAACGGGGCATTGATCAGCTGTTCGGTTGGGGCAGCGACTGACGGGATGGTCAGATCGGGGCGCAGCAGCACCTGGCACTTGGTTTTTGACATGTCGGCATCCACCGTGGCGTTGGTCTTAACGCCGGCCAGTACCTCAAGGGTATTGTGCAGCAACGGTTCGGCAACACTAACAACCACATTACCACCGGTTACCGGTGTGTTCTGGAAGTTCTTAATATATACTACGTCACCGGCTGCGTTCCGGATTTTTAACTGAAGTTTCTTCAGGACGGCAGGAATGGGGAAAGTAGCAGCATTGGCGGTTGATACTTTAACCGTTACTTCGGTGTCATTCGGGCCTTTCAGGGCCTGCGCTGTAATTGTATAAGGTTCGACTGTTCCATAACCCTTGCCTTTCTGGGCTTGAAGGGCGGTTGTTGACAGTGCAAACACTGCAACCAGAACGAGAAAATTGTAGAATTTAAGCTTCATTGTTTTTGTTTTTTGATGATGAACAAATCTAGGGAGCTTGTTTTTATTAAGACTTATTCTAAATAACAAATTAAGTCTGAATAAGGAATGTTTGTAATTATCATAAAATCAAGACATTGTGAAAATATGTTGAAAAAATGAACACCTTACGTCTAAATAAGACCGGTCAGATGGCTTGTCCACCGTATAATTCTTCATAAAAAGTGTCCGCCATTTTTTGGATATCTTTGTTTTCCGATGGATTTAAGAACGAAAATCAAGATTGCCCTGTTTGTCAAACCCCCCGTGTGGGTCCGGAAGATATCGTCGGGCATAACCTGGCGCATACCAACGGAGAATAATGTTATATTCCTGACTTTCGATGACGGCCCGGTACCGGGGTTAACCGAATGGATTCTTGACGAACTGAAAAAGTACGATGCGAAGGCGACCTTTTTTTGTGTCGGCGAGAATGTGATCCGGCATCCCGAAACCTATCAAAGAATCCTGGCTGCCGGTCATGCCACAGGAAACCATACCCACAGTCATCTGAACAGTTACCGTACCGGCATCAGGAAATATGTTAAAGATGTTTACCGTGCACGCAAAGTAATAGATTCATATTTGTTCAGACCGCCTTATGGCCGGTTGAGCCCTCTGGCCGCGCGCATACTGCTTCCGCACTTCAAGATTATCCTTTGGGATGTGCTGAGCATGGATTACGACCAGGAGCTCGAACCCCGCATGGTAATGTATAATGTGGTTTCCAGGGTTGGGCCGGGCAGCATAGTTGTTTTTCATGACAACCCAAAGGCCAGAAAAAATCTTGAATACGTTTTGCCAATGGTTTTGGATCATTATAGCAGAGCAGGCTATAAGTTCTTACCTTTGAGCGCAACTTTAACCTGAAATATTTTTGTATGAACGTATTACTGATAGGCTCTGGCGGAAGGGAACATGCATTGGCCTGGAAGCTGAAACAGAGCCCCCTGCTCACCAAACTTTTCATAGCCCCGGGCAATCCTGGTACCGCACAATGCGGTATTAATGTTCCCATTGCCGTCGATAATTTCCCGGCCCTGGCCCAATTGGTGCGCAGTGAAAAGATCAAGATCGTGGTTGTGGGTCCGGAGGATCCGCTGGTTAAAGGCATCAGCGATTATTTCAAGGAGCAGGATGACCTTCGGTGGGTTGGCGTGATCGGTCCGAATGCCGCTGGGGCCAGACTGGAAGGCAGCAAGGATTTTGCCAAGCAGTTCATGGAAAAAAATCATATCCCCACCGCCCGCTACCGGACCTTCTCAACCGGTCAGGGTGACGGCCAGATTGCCGAGGCCAGTGCGTTCATCCGATCGATGAATCCTCCATACGTTCTTAAGGCAGATGGTCTTGCTGCCGGCAAGGGTGTTGTGATCCTGAATGATCCCGAGGAGGCCGTTAAAGAGCTGACCGCCATGTTTGGCGGGAAATTCGGTGCTGCCGGGAAGAAAGTGGTGATCGAGGAATTCCTCGACGGGATCGAACTTTCCGTTTTTGTACTTACCGATGGTGATTCCTGGGTTTTACTTCCTGAGGCCAAGGATTACAAACGCATCGGCGAGGGGGATACCGGCCTGAATACCGGGGGCATGGGTGCCGTATCGCCGGTTAGTTTTGCGGGCGAAGAATTTATGGAAAAGGTAAAAAGCCGGATCATCGAACCCACCATAAAAGGGTTGCAGGTATCGGGTATCAGGTATCAGGGATTCATATTTTTTGGATTGATCAATGTAAAAGGCGATCCCTACGTAATAGAATATAACGTAAGAATGGGCGACCCCGAAAGCGAAGTGGTGATACCCAGGATCAAATCGGACCTCCTGGAACTGTTCAGCGCCACTGCCGAGCGCAAGCTCAGGGGAATGCACCTGGAGATATCAAAAGAATCAGCTGCAACGGTCATGCTGGTATCCGGAGGGTATCCGGGCGATTACCGCAAGGGTTTGCCGGTATCCGGACTGGAATCGGAAACCGGCGGGATCACCTTTCATGCGGGCACAACCATGAAGGATAAGCAGATTCTTACTAACGGGGGAAGGGTACTGGCACTTACCTCACTGGACTCCACCTGGAAAAAGGCGCTTAAAAAATCGTACAAAGCCGCCAAAGGCATCAGTTTCGACGGGATGTATTACCGTCGCGATATTGGTTTTGATTTGTAAAGGAACGAGCTATGTTCGGATTTATCCGGTCGATAAGTCTCTCCGTGCAGGCCTTTATTCCAATCCTGGGCCTGGTACTTTTCGGAGTCGCCTGGTTGCTGCCGGGAAATACCCAGCTTTACTACCTGCCCAAAGACGGCTGGCTGTATGCCCACTGGCTTGATATGGCCGAATACCCGCTGTGGGCTCAGATTTTGCCTTCTTATCTGATTGCAATCCTTACAGCCATAATGCTGGTGGCCAATGATATGCGGAACACCCTAATGAGCCGCCGCTCCTATTCGTTGGCCATCGTGTTCCTGTTTCTCCTTGGCTCCGGCGGACATTACTTCCTGTTTCACCCAGCCTTTCTATCCTCACTGCTGATGGTTTTCAGCCAGCGCTTTCTGTTGAACCTGTATAAGCGGGAGACTGATTATTCCATCGTTTTCCTGGTAGGATTCAGCTGGGGCCTGGCCGTATTGCTTTATCCGCCCGCCCTGCTGATCACTCCCGCGATTCTTTTCGGGCTTTTGGTGATGGTAGCCACCGGATGGCGGCACTGGATTGTCATCCTAATGGGATTGACCATTCCGGCCCTTTTAATGGGGGCATGCTGGTTCCTCCTGGGAGATCTGGATTATGAGATAGAAACCTTTCTTTCGTGGTTTAAAATACGTCATCTGGCGATCCCCGCCTTTCTGTCGAAGGAGCCTTTTATTGCAGCCTGGTTCGGACTGATATTGATCTGGGCAGTGGTGGCAACGGTCAAATACCGGAATCCCAAAATACAGTCGAGGCAGCTGTTTCAGGCGAACTTCCTGCAATTCCTTTTTACCGTTTTGATGACGGTAATTCTGGAGAGTGTGTCAGTGGAATTCATCTGGGTGATGATCATTCCGCTGTCTTATTTAATGACTTTCTGGGCCCTGGAGGTCAAAAGGGGTTGGGTGCGCGATTTGTTCTTCCTGTCTCTGATTGCCGCCTTCACATTTTTCCGTTTCAGGGGACTTCAGTAGATTAATTTTTCACAACCCTGGTGTAGCTTACCGAATTGTTTTCAGCAGTAACGCGGAAGATGTACATTCCTTTTGTCAGGTCGGAACAGTCAATTGTGGTATTTCCTTGGGTCAGGGTCTGGGTTGTAACAACCTGGCCCATCATGTTGATTACTTCGAGTTTCTTTTCGATGCCGTTGAAATTGTCGATCTGAACGGTGAAGTTCTTTACAGAAGGATTCGGATAAACGTTCAGGTTACTTTCTGAACTTACCGTGCTAACTCCGTTGGTGATGTCCTGTGTGAGGGTGATGATTTTTGAATCGGCGTTGTCGCTTGATTTCACCAGGATGGTTGCTGTGCGGGCTGCTCCGTTGTTGGCGTCAACTTCAACAGTGATGTTACCATCGTTGCTGCCGTCGGCACCTTCGGTGATGTGGGCCCAGCTGCTACCGTTGGTTACTTCAGCGTTCCAGTTCAGGTTGCCGTCGCCAGCGTTGGTAACGCTGAAGGTTGTGCTGGCTTTTTCAGCGCCCAGGTTGCGGGTGGCGGGAGCGATTGCGATAACCGGCAGAGGATTGTTTCCGAAGGTAACGGTGAAGGTGATGGTTTCGCCTGCGGTTCCGATATTGCTGATGTGTACGCCACCGTTTGATCCGTCGCTCAGGAAGCAGGAGGTCAGGGCGGTGCGGTTTGCATCGGCAGTGTAGAAGGCTTCAGCGAGGTCGCCGTCGACCGAGGTGGTTCCGTTTGGCCTGTAAACGTAAACCTCGTCGTTCGGACCGTAGCTGTTACCGTTCAGGGAAGGAACCACGCGATAAATTATCAGGCCCGAACCCAGAAGCTGTGATTCAAACAGGCCGGTGGTTTTGCGGTATTCAACCACGAAGTATTCCGAAGTGCTGTTCGGGGAGGCGATTTTGAAGGCTGCGAAAGGATTGTTTGATAAAGGCTGCAGGGTGTAAGTGCCGTTGGTGCTGATCTGAGCCATGCCGCTTGTCCAGTGACCGTATTTTTCTTTGGTGTAAACATTCTGGTGCTGCGGAGGATTGGTTGTTGATGACATGGCATCCCACGGTCCAACCGGGTTGATGGTGTTGTTGGTATAGCGGTACATATCAGGAAAACCGAGGGAGTGTGACATTTCGTGTACCAATACGTTCAGTCCGAATACATCAGAAATCTGAAGGTTGTAATTCCATACGCGGGCCTGGCCGATTTTCACGTTGTAAGCGTAAAGTGCCCAATGGTGCGGCCACAGTACATCAGCCCAACCGTCGGTGGCACCCTGAAGGATGAAACTTACATTGTCGACCTGTCCGTTATTGTCGGTATCGAAATTGATGCCGGTAGCTTCCAGCTGTGATTTTACCGATTCAACAGCGCTTTTCAGCAGGCTCATTTCGCGGGTGGCGCGTTCGTTGTCAGTCCTGAATCCGATCGGGTTGGTGGTGGCGTCGTACTTGCAGTAGAATTTGCGGGTTTTTGCATCCTGATAGGAAACAACCGTTTTACCGGAGGTCTTCGGGAAGAAGGTTGAAGTGATGGTCAGCTGTGAGCCGGAAACTTCCTGGAAGTACTGCATCATGGAAGGGGTTCCTTCAGCGTTGTAGGCCTGCTCGTATTTTGAAACCTGATCACTGTATTCAGCCTGGTCGTTGAAGCGAACGAAGATCACGATATTGTTGAGGGTTCCGGTGGTGTTCACGCTGTTTGACCCTTTGAAGGCCGGAACTGCGAAAAGGGTTTCTGAAAGGCTGGCAACCTGAGCCGGCTCAATGTTGAGACCCGACTGAAGTTTTCTGGAAGGATTCGATTTGCCGGCGATCAGTGAAGTGGCAACCAGTTTGTTTCCTTCTTTTGCGGCGTATACATAGTAACCGGTTACGGTATCCCTGATAATTGTGAAGTTGTTTGCATCGTGCAGCCAGTGGTAAGCTTCATCACCGGTAGCAAAGCACTTCAGGGTGCTGCCGTCAGGCTGGGTAAGGGTCTGGGGAACGTTTTTCAGGTAAGCGGCTTCAACTTTCTGTGCTCCGGCGAAGAACAGAACGAAAGTAAGAACCAAAACACCGATCAGGGAAACGACGCTGATGTTAGCCGTTACACTTTTTTCGCTATTTGATCCTTTGGTTTTCATGACAATGTGTGAAATTTGCTAAGTGCTTGATTTTCAACAGTAATTTCGCTTCCCACATGTCAAAATTATGGCGCGCGCGTATATTAGAACGACACTTTTAGCCTCTCTTTGACCAATTATTGGCTACTTTTTGACTAACCGATTTTATTCTCGGATTATCGTCATTTTTTTTTGGCTTATGCTCTAAACCCCTTATTTACGCTGAGAAAATGACTATTCGTCAAAAAGTTTCAAGGGGAATTCACGGGAACCAAAACCGGGCGGTTTGGAAAATCTTTACACAAAAAAGGCGGTTTTCGTGAAAAAACCGCCCTGACAGGATCAAAGCCATCCTGAAAGCTTAATAAAATCGCTCTTTACAGAGGTATGTTCCCGTGTTTTTTGTGCGGGTTGGAATAACTCTTGTTACGGGTCATATCCAACGCCTGGATCAGCTTAACGCGGGTATCTTTTGGGAAGATAATGTCATCGATATAGCCCAGCTCGGCAGCGCTGAAAGGATTGGCAAAGCGCTCCTTGTAATCGGCAATTGCATTCGCCCTGCCCTCATCGTCGAGATTGCGGTACAGTATGTTTACGGCTCCATCGGAGCCCATAACTGCGATCTCAGCCGTAGGATAAGCATAATTCACGTCGGCCCCGATATGCTTGCTCGCCATCACGTCATAAGCTCCCCCGTAAGCTTTACGGGTGATCAGGGTGATCTTGGGAACCGTAGCCTCTGAAAACGCGTACAGCAGCTTGGCGCCGTGCTTGATGATGCCGCCCAGCTCCTGACCGGTACCGGGCAGGAATCCGGGAACATCCACCATGGTGATCAGCGGGAAATTGAATGCATCGCAGAAACGCACAAAGCGGGCGGCTTTAACCGATGAATTGATATCGAGGCAACCGGCGAGATGGGCAGGCTGGTTGGCGACGATGCCCACCGGATAACCGTTCAATCGCGCAAATCCGATGATCATGTTCTTGGCGAAGAAAGGCTGTACCTCAAAAAAGGTGTGATCGTCAACCACCGAAGTGATGATCTCCTTCATGTCGTAGGGCTTGTTCGGATCATCAGGGACCAGGGTCTGGAGGGATTCATCGGTGCGGTCGGCATGATCATGCGGGACATGGTACGGCGGATCCTCGAGGTTATTGGAGGGCAGGTACGACATGAGCTCCCGGAGCATCATCATGGCCTGGTCATCATCAGTGGCCAGCAGGTGCGCAACACCTGATTTGGCGTTGTGCGTCATGGCACCGCCGAGGTCCTCCTTGGTCACTTCCTCGTGCGTGACCGTCTTGATCACGTCGGGACCGGTGACAAACATGTAACTCGACTCTTCCACCATCAGGATAAAATCGGTCAGTGCAGGGGAATAAACGGCACCGCCCGCGCAAGGCCCGAGGATTGCCGATATCTGCGGTATCACCCCGGACGACCTGACGTTCCTGTAAAAAATGTCGGCATAACCGGCAAGGCTCTGTACGCCTTCCTGGATGCGTGCACCGCCTGAATCGTTGAGCCCGATGACCGGTGCCCCCATTTTCATGGCCAGATCCATCACTTTCACCACTTTATCGGCGTTGGACCGGCTCATGGTTCCCCCGAAAACGGTGAAGTCCTGAGCAAAAACGTACATCAGACGTCCGTCGATCTTGCCGTATCCGGTGACCATGCCATCGCCAGGAATCTTCTTGTCTTCCATGCCGAAATCGTGATTCTGGTGCATGACCATTTTATCCATTTCAACAAAAGTGCCGGGATCAAGCAATGCTAAGATCCTTTCACGGGCGGTTTTTTTGCCTGCCTGATGCTGTTTGTCAATACGATCCTGGCCTCCGCCAAGTTCGGCAGCTTTGGATTGCCGCTCGAGTTTATCGAATTTGTCTTGTAATGCCATAATTCTCCTTTTATTCCAAAACAATCATAATCTGATCACTGTCAACCGTTTCGCCTGGCTGAACCATAACTTTTTTAATAATCCCGTCGCGACCCGATTTGTATTCACTCTCCATTTTCATGGCGGAAACAATGACCAGGGTCTGACCGGCCTTCACTTCTTCTCCCTCCTTCACGAACACCTCCATTACTTTACCCGGCATCGGAACGCGGATCACATTGCCGCCATCGGCAACCGCACCTTCATTCCGGCTCCTGAGGTACCTGGTTTGTGCATCGATGATTTCCAGGTCGAATGACTGGAAAAAGGTATTGACGGTATATTTGGTGATGCCTTTCACCGGGATCGCCTCAACATTATAGGATTTCCCGTTATGCAGGAGCGAATAGATCCCCTTTGATACCTCCACCAGGTCGATCTCAAAGGTCTTGTCATCGATTTGAAAAACATAACGGTTGCCTTCATGTTCGAGGATTTCAACCTCGGCAGTCCGTTCTTGTTTGGGCAGTTCTATTTGCATATCGAATAGCTTTTTCAGTTAATGAACGGTTACCTTTTCCCCCGTGCAGTGTTTTTCCAGGCTGATTCAGCCGGAGCCACGGTGGCGGCAATTTCCTTGTGCTTATCCCTTCGGTGCAGATAATCGACGAAAGCAACCATGATCGATACATCCTGACAGTCGAGATTACATACCTTGATATCAAAAAGGGTGTCCTTATTGTTTTCGATCAGGCCGGTATCGTATTGTCCCAGAATGAAATCGGTATTGTCCATGATCCGTTCCAGGAAAGGTATCGAAGTCTTTATCCCGGTTATCTTGTACTCATGGAGGGCGCGTTTCATCACCCCGATGGCTTCGGTCCGGTTAGTACCCCAGACGATCAGTTTGGAGATCATCGGGTCGTAATAAATCGGGATTTCATATCCTTCGTAAACATATCCGTCGACCCTGACGCCCAAACCGTTGGGTTCGGTCAGATGGCGGATCTTACCCGGGCTGGGCATGAAATTATTGTCGGGATCCTCGGCATAAATGCGGCATTCAATCGCGTGTCCCTGTTGAATAATATCCGACTGCTTGATCTTCAGATGTTCCCCGGCAGCTATCCTGATCTGTTCCTTGACCAGGTCGACTCCGGTAACGCGCTCGGTTATCGGGTGTTCAACCTGGAGACGGGTGTTCATCTCGAGGAAATAGTAGTTCAGGTCATTGTCGACCAGGAACTCGATGGTGCCAGCCCCTTCGTATCCGACCGATTTGGCTGCCTGAACGGCATGACGGCCCATTTGTTCGCGCACTTCAGGCGTGAGCAGGGGTGAAGGTGTTTCTTCCACTATTTTCTGATGTCGCCTTTGAACCGAACATTCGCGTTCGCACAGATGGATAACATGCCCATATTGATCCGCGAGAACCTGAAATTCAATATGATGCGGATTGGTTACGAATTTTTCAACGTAAACGGTGTCGTTGTCAAAAGCGGCTTTAGCTTCAGACCGGGCACCGCGCAGTGAGGGCAGGATCTCTTTTTCTTCCCTTACGAGTCTCATGCCTTTTCCACCGCCGCCTGCAGAAGCCTTGATCATGACCGGCAGACCGATATCCATGACGACCTTCAGGGCCTGCTCATCGGTAACCAGTTTGTCGTTGGTGCCCGGAACTACCGGAACACCTGACTTGACCATGGTTTCCCGGGCGCTGATCTTGTCGCCCATGGTATTTATAACTTCCGGACTGGGTCCGATAAAGATGATACCTTCTTCCCGGCAACGGGCAGAGAACAGTGCATTTTCCGACAGGAAACCGTATCCCGGGTGGATGGCGTCGGCTCCGCTCTTTTTCGCCACCTCCAGAATTTTTTCGATTTTCAGATAGGATTCATTGGATGGAGCAGGGCCTATCAGGTAGGCCTCATCGGCATAGCGAACGTGTTGCGAGGTGCGGTCGGCAGCTGAGAAAACAGCTACTGTGGAGATACCCATCTCCCGGCAGGAGCGCATCACCCGTAAAGCGATCTCGCCGCGATTTGCGACAAGTACTTTTTTAATCATGGACAATCAATCGGTTAGGTTAAGGCCGTAAATATATAAGTTTTTAGATAGACAAATGGGGTATCGGGTATCGGGTATCAGGTATCAGGTTTCGGGTATCAGGTATCGGGTTTGAGGTGCTGGGGTTTATGGAATAGTATTAAATGAAAAAAGGGGTAAGATCTTATTTCTAAGAAATTACCCCTCTTTTTTTCTTAACCTGATACCTGATACCCGATACCCGATACCTGATATCCCTTTGTTATCTGCTTACCGTCATCCTTTTGGTTTCGGTAAACGTACCTGCTTTCAGGGTATACATATAGATACCTGCATCGAGGCCGGAAGCATCGATTCTTATCTGATGTTTACCAGCTGTTTGCGGGCCTTCATTGATATTTCTGACAACCCGGCCGGTAAGGTCGGTAACGATAATGTTAACGTCCTCATTCGAGGCCAGTTCATAAATAATATCGGTGGCCTGGCTGAACGGATTCGGGAAGTTCTGACCAACCGAGGAGGCTGTGCGGCTCAGGTCGACGCCGTCATTCACGTTGGAATGATCGTTGATATTCAGGCGTACCATAAGGTTACGTCCGGCAGGATAACCGCCGGTGGTCCATGCTGAAAAGTCATTGGCACGCGCAACACCAACCGGATCGAGAAGCTTGAAACTGTAATCGGCACCGATCTGGAGGCTCTGATACCTTTTACTGATGATATCGGTATTCTGGTTTGAATATTCAACGCAGGCATAAACCTTATCACCGGCCTTGAGGAATTCTGATTCACCGTCCTTGTCGAGACCGAAAGTAATCCATTTGCCGATCATACTGGAGTCGTAAGTCGTTGTCGACGAAGCGAGTAGCTCAATAGGGGTCAGGTCATCCCCTTCAACCGGAACGTAGAAAAGTTTCACTCCAAAATCGATCTTGCCGTCGGCCTTTCCGCCGGAAATGAAAGCTGAAATTGAATTGGCTTCGCAATCGGCATCAATCTTGTAGGTTGTCCCTACCAGGTGCTGGTTCATGGGTTCACCATCAGTTCCGTATGCTTCGATACCCCAGTTGAAGGATTCTTCAGCGGTATTGTCGGCATTCGAGAAAATACTGTCGACAACGTTGAAATAAACCTCAACCTTATTGTTTTCGGGTGTCTGCTCGGTTTCTTTCTGCTTGTAGTCGTAGGTCACCTTGTAGTGGCCGAATTCTGCAGGTGCGTAAGAATCAGCAAGCAGGGTTGTATCAACGATCAGGGTGGCAACATCCTTCTTGGCTCCTTCAGCATGAAAAACGTTAGTGTTGTTTTTGGTGATATCCACAGCGAGGTAGCAGTTTTCCTGATCGTATTCGCCAAAGTTGATGGCGGCAGCCTTGAAATTGGTGAAGGCCCTGCCGGCAACCAACTGTTTTTTCGGGATCATGAACATAGGTGATGCAGCAGTAATGTCGTCACCGTCGTTCCATTCCATCTGGGCGAACTTCATCTGCAGGTCATTATTCCAGGCTTCTTTCAGCTTGAAATCGTCGATCTGCCAGAAATAGAGGCTGGTATTTCTCCAGGTAAACCTGAACTGTACGTTCGGGGAACCTGCAGCCACATCGGAGATGTTGGCTTCAAAAATAGCCGGACGGCCGGGAGTGGTATTGTTCGGACGGCCTTTGTGCTTGACGCCGAAACTGACATCATATTGTGCGGAGTGTACCCAATTGTCGACGGATACTTCCAGAAGCATCTGCCAGTAGGTATTGTCGTTGTAGCACATGAAGCAGGTCTCGTAGCTTACGATGACTGACGATTTAGTGCTGCAATCGATGGGAGGGAAAGTGATGGAATTGTCGAGATTAGTCCGGGGGTCTTTCCCATCGTTATATAGGTCGAGGAAAAGGCAGAGGCTGCCGTTTTCCGCTGAGGTAGAGCGCATTGCAGGCTCTTTGGTCAGTCGGCTGGTAACCAGACTGTCATTGGGCCACCAATGCCAGTTATACCCGATATCCAGTGGGTCCGTCATGTAGAAGCCGGCGGGAGCGGTCCATCCTTTCGCATCGGAAGGATTTTCCCAACCAAATGTCTCCAGATAAAACTGTTGACCATTGCCTTTGAGAGCAGGCGTTGCGGGCTTGGAGCCCTGCGCTGAAACCTGTAAAATCAGGCATAAAGCAAGCAAAAGTGTAGAGAGTCTTTTCATAAGAATAAATGTTTATTTGACACTTTAAATATAGGATTAAATATATTATACCTGACAGGTTTTCTTTAAACCTGTCAGGTATAAAGAAAGGGCGGTCTATCTGCTTACGGTCATCCGTTTAGTTTCCTCGAAATTCCCGGCCCTAAGTGTGTAGAAATAGATCCCGGAGTCGAGTGCGGTGGCATCAACAGAGATCGTGTGGCTGCCGGCAGGCTGCGAACCTTCAAATTTTTCCAGAACGATTCTGCCCGTAATATCACG
The DNA here is from genome assembly GCA_964355105.1 of uncultured Porphyromonadaceae bacterium. Taxonomy (GTDB): domain Bacteria; phylum Bacteroidota; class Bacteroidia; order Bacteroidales; family UBA12481; genus UBA12481. Next base: position 150,904 of record CAYHCO010000002.1, on the reverse strand, counting down.
AATAATGAGTGACACGTCAGAATCAGCGGCAAGCTTATAATCTATAACGGTTGAGCCGGTGAACGGATTCGGGAAGTTTTGTCCGAGTGAATTGAGGGCTGCCTGTTGGTCGATACCGTCATTAATATTGGTGTGCTCATTCAGGTTTAGCCTGATCATCAGGTTCTTCTCTGCTCCGAAACCCGAAGTATACCAGTCGGTGGAATTTTTTGATACGGATACTGCATCAAGAATGCGGAAGGAATAGTCGGCCCCGATCTTCAGGTTGTCGTAACGCCTGGAGATTAAATCTTCATGGAGATTGTCATATTCAACGCAGGCGTAAACCGTCTGGCCTTTTTTCAGGAATTCCGATTCGCCGTCCTTGTCGAAAGCAAGGGTTATCCAGGTGCCGAGCATGGCTGAATCCAGGTCGAGCGCGGAAGTTCCCAAAAGTTCCACCGGTGTCAGGTCGTCGCCTTCCATGGGGATGGCATAGAGCTTATAGCGGAAATTTATCATGCCATCGGCCTTGCCGCCGGCAATGAATGCAGTGATGGAGTTAACCTCGCAATCGGCATAAATCGGGTAGATACTTCCCATGGCGAACCCAAGATTCGGCTCTGAGCCATAGGATTCAAATCCCCAGCAGAAACTTGCCTCTGCAGAATTGTCGGCACGTGCGTATACGCTGTCGACCACATGAAAATAGGATTCCGACTGGTCGTTTTGGGGGGTCTGCTCTGTTTCTTTCTGCTTGTAATCCATCATCACCTTATAATGGCCGAATTCAACAGGAGTATAGGAGTCTGTAATCAGGGCCGTATCGGCCACCAGGGCGGGAAGGTATTTCTTTGTAGTTTGCTTGTGAAAAACACTTTGTGAGTTCTTGGTAATATCCACATCGAAATAAACATCATCCTGGTCATATTCGCCAAAATTGATAGCACCGGCTTTAAAGTTTGTCAGGGAACCGCCGGCGAGCTGCGATTTAGGAATCATGTAGAACGGGGTCACGGTTGTTCCTTCGTCATTGTCGTTCCATTCCATTTGTGAGAACCTGATCTGCAAATCATTATCCCACGCCTCCGACAGCTGGAAATCATCGATCTGCCAGAAATAGTCATCAGTCCCGCGCCAGGTAAAACGCATTCTTACATCGGGCTGGCCTGCAGCAATATCTGAGATATTTGCTTCAAAAATGGCCGGAACGCCGGGAGCTGTATTATTCGGGCGGCCTTTGTGACCGCACCCGAACCCGACATCAAAAGCGGCAGAGTGCACCCAGTTGTCGATGGAAACTTCGAGCAGCATTTTCCATCCGCTGCTGTAGTTCATGAAAACAGTCTCGTACCTGACGATAACCGATGAATGAGAGCTGCAGTCCATTGGCGGAAAGCCCACGCTGTTGTCGAGCGCGATCGTGGGATTCTTGTATTCATTGTACTTGTCGGCAAACAGGGTGAGTGAGCCGTTTAATGCTGTTGTCGACTCGAACGGCGGTTCTTTTACCCATTGGGCAACCAGGCTGTCGTGGGGGTACCAGTGCCAGTTGTAGCCGTTATCGGTCGGGTCGAGGAAATAGTATCCGGCCGGGGCTTTCCAGCCTTTGGCGTCTGCTGCGTCTTCCCATCCGAATGTTTGGAGGAAGAACACCTGGCCATTTCCTTTCAGTCCCCCGGAAGCAGGGATCGTTGCCTGTGCAAATACCTGAATAGCAAAGCAAAAGCTCAAAATAAGCGTAAACAATTGTTTCATTGAGTAGAGTGTTGGTTTTCTCTCCTAATATACTTAAAGCAGACAGCATTTGAAAAGTTGTCAGCTTTAATATCTTTATCAAAAAATCTGACCAATGAACATACCTGTCCTCCACGTTGTAGAGAAAACACTTGCCGAAGCTTATGAGAAGGCACTTGTGCTTTTGTATTATGAAGGTTTCCGGATAAAAACCCAGTATGATAAGCCGGGTGATCCGCTGAGCATCGACAGCACGATGAATATTACCATACTTGAGCCTGAAACAGATCCGATGATCCACAAGGCTTTTCCGGGTGGTATCGATGACCTTAGGGAATACGTGCTTGAACTGAAGGGATTTAAGGACCACTGGGTAAAAAACATGAATGATACTGACGATACCCGCTGGGAATATACCTATCACGGAAGGATGGCTGCCTACGGGTCCTGGAAAGAGCTGAAAGATCCGGCCGACAAGGAGAGTTCCATGATTGCCGGATTCACGGTTGACCAGGTTGAGCAGGTGATCAGCAAGCTGGTCAAGCAGCCCTTCACCCGTCAGGCCCAGATGATCACCTGGATGCCGAATCTTGATGCACAGGTGTACGACCCACCCTGCCTGCAATCGCTGTGGTACCGGATTCTTGAAGACCAGGAAGGCGTTTGGTGGCTTAATTGCAATATCAGGTTCAGGAGCAATGATGCCTGGGGTGCCAATTTCATGAACATGTTCGGATTTGTTCAGTTCAACAGGGAAGAGATAGCCGACAAGATAGCAGAGCGTACCGGGCGGACGGTAAAAATGGGGCGATTGAACTGGCAGGCCGATTCATTCCATATCTACGGGAAAGATATCGAGAAAGCAAAAGGTCTGATGTTCGACCGGATTGATACCATGCCTTTCGAGGAGCGCATTTACAATTTCAACGACGAATTTATTCAGGACATGTACAAGATGGCCGACCTGACCATCATGCCTAAAATCGAGCGTTACGGGAAAAGTTAAACTAACCGAATAATACCATTGAAAAATGATGGATTCAACATCCGGCTCAGGCCCGTTAAAAATATATTTCTCCGGTTCGATACGCGGAGGCAGGGGAGATGCACAGCTATACCATGACCTGATAGAGTATCTGAAAACCTTTGGCAGCGTGCTTACCGAGCATATCGGCAGGATCGACCTCGTTGACGAGCGGGAGATGCCTCCCTGCCAGATCCACGACAGGGATCTTACCTGGCTGAAATCGGCTGATGTGGTTATTGCCGAGGTTACCACTCCGAGTCTGGGCGTTGGGTATGAACTTGGAAGGGCCGTGGAGATGGGCAAGCCGATCCTCACCCTTTACCGGCAGGTCGATGACAAGCGTTTGTCGGGCATGATTTCGGGATCAGCGGGCATCATTTCGGTGGTATATACCGAACTGGAGGAAGCTAAAATCTGGATAAACGGATTTCTCAAGGACAGGCTGCCCAACGGGACATTCAGCTGACCAACCTACTTGTTTACAATTCTGTAATTGGTGTACAACACCGTAACCTTGGCTTTCTTGGGCGTAGAGTCGGGCATCTCCAGGCCTTTGGTCATGATTTCACTCATGGCTTTAGTCGGGAAAGTCATATTGCTGATATCAAAGCTGATGGTTGTAATGTCAGGCAGAGGCCGAACCAGGTTGTCATACTCAAAATCGATAACATAAGAACCGGATTTACGGGTGTAAGTTTTCATTCTCATAATTCGGGCCAGTTCGGGATCCACCCAGATCTGGGCCAGGACAACATCGGCATCTTCCGCCTCGGGAATGACTTTTATGATTCTTGTTTTGCGGTTTTTGATCACCTCCTCGCCAACATCTATTGCTGTATATTTCGCTTTAAGTAGTTGAAGGTAATCCATCTGCAAGCCCTTCTTCGGCAAAAGGGCCAGACCTTCCGCCTCGAAAGAGAATTTATCCGGACTTTGAAATTTCACCTTCATTTTCCGGTCCTTGATACTTATGAAATCAACATCGACCTTTACCAATGCATCAGCTTCGAACTTACTGATCTTGTCCATATTGGCTCCAACAGCCTTAAGCAGCAATTCGGCATCCTGAGCGGGCAGTGACCAGGTAAGCAGCAGGCCTGCAAAGGCCAGAAGGATTATTCTTGATTTTCTCATATTAGCTCAGAATGTCTTTTTTACGGAAATACCAAAGCGTGATGCCGAGGAAGATGACAATATATATTATTTGTATCATTATTGCATGCGGTAGGGTGGAAAGCCCGGAATCACTCTGGAAAAACAGTTGCCAGGAAGGCAGGTAGGAGGTGAAAATAAAGCGGTTAACAGGTCCGAGCAGGGTAGCGCCCACAGTACTGATAATGGTGATACCCATAATTCCGGCCACGGTTCCGATGATGGGCCCGATGGAGTTGTCGGCCATTGAGGATAGCATGAAGGCAAGAGCTGCAACGGTGGTCATGGACAGGATGCCGTAGCCGTATGCGCCTGCAAATCTCCAGAGAAGATCGCCGGCTGAGAAAACGTTAACCTTGTTGGTAACGACCATTAGGTCACCCGAACCGAACAGGATCTGTCCGATTCCGATACTCAGGATGGCCAGCAGGGCGACAAGCAAAAATGCGTAAATCCATCCTGCGATGAATTTGGCTAAAACCAGCCTGGTGCGGCTTATCGGTCGGGTGAGGATCAGACGAAAGGTTCCGGCATTGGCTTCACCCGCCAGCAGATCCCCAGTGACCAGGGCTACGAGGATCGGTACATCAACCCATAAGGTGTTCAGTATCACATAGGATACCATATACTGATTGATGACGGTCCCCTGAAACTCGAACCTTTCTTTGATGTTCTGAATAATAATCCCCATAATGGTATCACCTTCCAGAAGGAGGCCAAACTCGAGTGCCAGGACAATAATGATAATGGCACCAAAGCCGATGTAGGTTCTGGGCTTGCTGAATATTTTATACAGCTCGATGCTAATTAACTTTGTCATCATAAGTAAGTTCTAAAAAGAATTCCTCCAGCGACCTAACGGTTTCGACCGCAAATATCTGCATTTTATTTTCGACCAAAAAAGTATTCAGGTGAGGGATTTCTTCCTTATTGATCTTGAAATAAATCCTTTCCTCATCGCTCCGTATTATTTTTTCCTGCCATGGACTGCCTTCGAGCAGGTTGAGGCCTTCCTGGGTATTCGAAAAGACGAATGCCACCTGGCGGTCCTGGCTGTTGACAAGGTCCTGAACATTGCCTTCAACCAGTGCCTTTCCCTTGTCGATGATAATCATTCGGTTGGCTATCTGCTCAATCTCATAAAGGATATGGCTTGATATAAGGATCGTGATATTTTTGTCGCGGTTCAGTGATTTTATCAGGTCGCGGATCTCTTTCTGACCCTGTGGATCCAGTCCGTTGGTGGGTTCGTCGAGCACGATCAGGTCAGGTTTGTGCAACAACGCCTGGGCGATACCCAGTCTCTGCTTCATGCCAAGCGAGTAGGTGCGGACGATGCTTGTGGCCCTGGGCAGGAGCCCGACAATATCAAGGACTTCATCCACCCGGGTTTTCAGGTTCGAAATATTGGACAGTTTACCCAGAATTTCGAGGTTTTTCCTGGCCGAGAGGTAATTATAGAAATCCGGTTTCTCGATCAGGGCGCCCAGACGGCTCAGCGTTTGGTAACGGTCCATGGCCAGGTCGTGTCCGAAGAGCAGTATCTGGCCTGCAGTGGGGCGGATTAGTGACAGCATCATCCGGATGGTGGTGCTTTTTCCTGAGCCGTTGGGGCCAAGGAAACCGTAAATGTCGCCCGGCAACACTTTCATCGACAGATCGTCGACAGCCTTAATCGGGCCGTAATGCTTGCTCAGGTTATGGATTTCGATAAATGGGTCCATGGGGTATCAGGTATCAGGTTTCGGGTATCGGGTATCGGGTATCGGGTATCGGGTATCGGGTATCGGGTATCGGGTTGGTAAAGCCCCCAGGCTGAACCCTGGGGTTAACCATAATTATTAAGAGTCTTTGGTTACGAATTCGTAGTTGCCGGAGCCGATCTGGAAAACGGCAAAGCCTTTGTCCATCCTGAGGAATTTTATTCCGGGGGAGGCTGAAACGGGATTGCCGCTTTCGGTGACTTTTTGAGGATCGGAGGTTTTTACATATACGTCGGCAGTAGCATTTGCTGGAACGGTCACCTTCATAGTCATTGTATTGTTTTTGGTTTTCCATTCGGAGCGCACCAGTCCGTACATCGACTCGTGTTCGGCTTTGGCCCAGGTTAATCCGCCGCCGGGCACCGGACGGAAGATAATCTTTTTATATCCGGGGATTACCGGATCTTCCTGCAGTCCGGCAACACGGCTGTACATCCAGCTTCCGATGGCACCGTAAGCATAATGGTTGAAGGAGTTCATGCCGGCATCCTGGAAGCTGCCGTCGGGCTTGATTCCGTCCCAGCGTTCCCAGATGGTCGTTGCTCCCTTGGTTATCGGGTAGAGGTAGCCCGGATAATCCTTGCGCATGAGAAGCATGTATGCGAGGTCGTCATATCCGAACTCGGAAAGAACAGGATTCACCATCGACGATCCGATAAAGCCGGCCGTGATGTGTCCGAATGATTTAACGTCGGCGGCCAGTCGGGCTGCAACACTGTCGCGCTGGTTATCCGGAACCAGGCCGAAACTCAGGGAGACAACATAGGCAGTCTGGGTGTTGGAGGAGAGACGGCCGTTCGGGGTGATATATTCTTTCTGGAAAGCTGCCCGTATTTTTTGAAACAGATCGGCATAATAGGTAGCATCTTCTTTCTTGTTCAGCACGATTGCCATCTGGCTTATCAATTTTGATGTCCAGGCAAAGTAGGCTGTGGCAATCAGGTCCTTGTCGGTGGTGGCTCCCGGATAATCACTATTGGTAGTGGCAAAAGCCAGCCAATCGCCGTAATGGTTGCCGTTGGTCCACAGGTAGGAGGGCCCGGCCTGGGTTTTCATGTAGTTCACCCAAGCTTTCATGGAGGGGTACTGGCGTTCGAGAATGCGCCTGTCGCCGTACTGGCGGTAAACGGTCCACGGAACGATGATCGATGCATCGGCCCAGCCGGTTGAGGCATCCTGTCCGAGGATATTCGGGATTACGTGCGGGACCCTTCCGTCGGCTGCCTGGTCGAAAGCAACATCCTTGAGCCATTTGGTATAAAACGTTGCGGCATCGCGGTTGTAGCAGGCGGTGGGCGAGAAAACCTGTGCGTCGCCGGTCCAGCCCAGACGTTCATCGCGCTGCGGGCAGTCGGTGGGAACATCGAGAAAGTTGCCCATCTGGCCCCATTGTATATTGTGTTGAAGCTGGTTAACCATCGGGTCGGAGCAGGAAAATTCGCCGGCGCGGTCCATATCGGAATGAATAACGATGCCGGTGAGGTTGGATGGTTCAGGCATCTTGCCGAAGCCTGATATCTTGACGAAACGGAACCCCTGGAAGGTGAAATGCGGTTCGTACACCTCTTCCCCCTTGCCTTTGAGCGTATATTCAATCTGTTGTTTTGCCGCACGGATATTCTCGTAATAGAGGTTGCCGTTCTTGTCGAGCACCTCAAAATGCCTCATTGTGATTTTCCGTCCGGCATTTCCGCTGACTTTCAGGCGGATCCAGCCAACCATATTCTGACCCATGTCGGCCAGCGTATCGCCGTTTGGTGCGGTAAAGATTTTTATCGGGGTGAGCTCCACCATGCGTCTGACCTCCGGTGCGGACTGGGCTGCGAGGTTGTCGAGGCTGAATTCCTTGACAACTACCGGTTTCCAATCCTTATCAGCAAAGGCGGCAGTACTCCAGCCCGGCAATTCCAGACGGGCATCGTACTTTTCACCGTGATAGATTTCTGACATGAGTATCGGACTGGTGCTGAATTTCCAGGTTTTATCGGTCAGGATGAGGGCTCTTGAACCATCGGCATAAACGACTTCCAGCTGCGCCAGCAGTCCGAGCTGGTTGCCGTACAGGTTACGTTTCCTGCTCCAGCCCAGATCGCCCCGGTACCATCCGTTACCGAGAATTACACCGATGGCATTCTCGCCTTTTTTCAGGTTTTTCGTAAGGTCGTAGGTCTGATACTGGAGATGTTTGTTGTAGCTGGTCCAACCGGGAGTGAAAAGCCAGTCGTTCGGCTTTTCACCGTTCACCTCCAGCTGGTAGAGGCCGTGAGAGGTGATGTACAGGCGGGCAGATTTTATTTCCTTGGCTAGGTTGAAAGTCTTTCTGAGAAGGGGGCAGGGCTCCTCAACTTTGGCATCAGGGGTCATGACCGGCTCAATCCATACCGCTTTCCAATCGGAAGGCCTTAGAAGGCCCATTTCCAAATAGGATGCTGTTGGCCAATCGGTTGCATGGTTCTGATTGTCCCATATCCTGACTGACCAATAATACCTTTTGCCTGGTTCGAGAGCGGAACCTTTATATTCGACCTGATTGCTTTCGTCGGATTGCACGCGGCCGCTGCTCCAAACCAGCGCATTGCCGGACTTCAGCTTATCAGGTGAGAGGGCTACCCTCAATTCGTAAGCTGTTTGCATGAGATTTCGCATATTGGATATGATTTCCCAGCTGAAACGGGGCTGGAGAACATCAATCCCAACGGGGTTAACCTCATATTCAACCCGAAGCTTACTTACTACCGTGGACGGATTTGACTCCTGAGCGAAGGATAACTGCCCGATCAGCACCAAAGTCGAGATCGTCAGTGTAAGGAAAGTGCCGGATAATCTTTTCATTAAATGAAATTTTGACAAAGGTAAATTTTTTAACCGATGGGAAGATGAGGCCAGACCAATGGAGGTGCATTTAGCCATTCAGCAACTGAATCTGGATCGGGTCCCTGGTTCCAGATGGCCAGTTTTACCTCATGAATTCCCATATCCATGAATTTGTGCGACCGGCCGTTGTTCAGGTCGTAGCCCTGCTCATGACAGAACGCGGCGCTTCGGAGAATCGACAAACGCACTTCTTTGCCGTCGTAATCGACTCCGTGGAGGCCGTTGTGTGCCACACGCATTTCGCCAACGGCGAAATGCGTGCCATGGACATGTTCCTGGCTGTCGGCGGGAATCTCTTCGGAGCCCCCGGCGATCTGGGCGATGAGCTGTGCATCGGCTGCGGGTGTCGGGATTGCGATTTTCAGCCTTTGCTGCTCTTCGTTCCAGAGGATCCGGATTTTATATTCGGTAACGGGCCATTCGGCATAGCAGATCCGGTGAACGGTTATTTTGCTGTGGTGAAAGGTTAGGTTTTGCTCATATATCGTGCGCACCGGACCACTCTCGATAATATATTCGGGACTTTCCGGCTCAAAATGGCCGGTGACCTCTCGGAACGACCAGGCGGCGGTACCCCAGGAATCGGCGGTATCGCGGAGGGAGAGGAAGGAGAGACCATGAGGGTTGAGATTCGAATTCAGAATTCCGAATTCCGAAGTGGGAGATTCAGGTATTTGTGAAGGTTGGAGGGAGTAGTGGTGGACGCCGGGGGCGGTGTTTTTTGCGAGGAAGCTGATCCTGCGGCGCCAGCGGTGAAAAGGCAGGCGGGCGTCGGGCTGTTCTTCCTGGCAGGGGATCTCGGTGCCTGCGCGGTTGAAAAGTTTCAGCGTCCATTCACCCTCCCAGAAAGGTCGGTAGTCGCTCATGCATTCAAACTCCACGGGAACGTCCGTCAGACCAGCATTTGAATGATAAACCGTTACCGGGATATGTGCCTGCAGGGGTTCTGCTGCCTGGTTAATGGCAGTGATCGACTGCATATTCAGGCGCCGGATGTTTTCCATCGCCCGGCCATACGTATCGAGGGCATCCTGCTCGGCCGGCTCGGTGCAGGAACCGGGGAGGATATCGTGAAAGTCGTTGAAGAGAATATCTTCCCAGATATCGGAAAGAGCAGCGGAAGCGGAGGAGGATAGAAGATGATTGAGGCGTTCCGACTGGAGGGCGGCGGCGCCGGATTCAACAGCCTTGCGTTTAATGCGCGACAGGGAGGTGTAACAACCGGTGAAAACCCGCTGAAGGCTGCCTTCATAAACAGGCAAATTGGCAATCAAAGGCTTGATGGCCTCATAAAACCGGTCGGTGGTGCTGTGAATGAATTCAACGCGCTGCTCATTCAAGATAAATTCTCGTATCCGGTTGAGATCGATGCGTGTGGCTCCTCCGCCATGGTTTCCGAGGCCCCAGAAAAGGGCCACATCGCGGTCCAGCTTGAGCGCCATATCAGTGGCTTCGGTTAGTCGCTGGGTGATATTTTTCCGTTCGGTATGGTAGAGTCCGATTTCGATGCGGTAAGCGGGAATGGTGACATTATCGAGTCCTTTCCAGTTGTACAGGCTGTCGGGCAGGGACATGAATTCCTTTTCGGGCCGCTGGTGGATATACATTTCGTAGCCAAACTCGCGCAGCAGTTTGGGCAGGCCGGCGGTATGTCCGAATGAATCGAAGTTGTAGGCTACCTTGGGTTCAACGCCGAATTCGCCCTTGAAAAAATCGCGACCGATGCGGATGTGCCTGACGAGGTTTTCATAGGGCGGCAGGTTCACGTCCGGCTGCAGGTACCAGCCGCCGGCGATGAACCAGCGGTTACGGGCAACCAGCTCGCGGATCTGGCTAAACAGCCGCGGATCATATTTTTTAACCCATTTATACAGGATGGCTTCGTTATGGTTGAATATCAATTCCGGGTATTCATGAATTATATCAACGGCATTCCGGAAAGTGGCAATTGCCTCGGAGCAGCCTTCGGTCCAGCGCCACTGCCAGACCGGATCGAGGTGGGCGTTACAGATGAGGTGTACCCTATTTTTCATCTTTTGACGGAAGATTTTTGTACCAGGTAAAATACAGGACTACCGTTATGCAGGCCAGTATAGCGGTGGTCAGCCAGAATTGCGGCCATTTGCGCAGGAACATGTAAAACGGGAGCAGGGCGATGGTGAACTGAAATACCGGAGCAATCAGCCCGTTGATGGCATCCCACATGGGCTCCCGGTCATTGGCTTTCATCAGCCCCTGAGCAACCGATTCCCGCCTGATCGGGCCCCAGAAACCGAACGGTTTTATCTTGCTGTAAAATTTAACCAGAATCTGCTTATCCGTTGGCTTGACGATAAATCCGATCGCGACGGTAATAATCAGGCTGGCAATGATATTAATGCCCAGGGAATTGGTTGCCGGAATCGAGCCGAAAAAAACTTTTTGGATGACTATGAAGGCGGCGGTCGCGATCATACTCCAGACAAACGCTTTTGCGCTGAACCGCCACCAATGCCAGCGCATGGTAGCCGGAACTAGGATCATGGTTACCACCACGAAGATCATGGTTTCCCATGCCGAGATCACATTCTGGAATCCGATACTGAAAATAAAACCCAGCAGCAGTGCCAGTATGGAGGCCAGCTGACCGATCCGGATAACTTTTTTCTCTGGAAGTTTCTTGAAGAAATATCGCTTAACAAAATCATTGGTGACCACATTGGCGGTCACGTTTATCATGGCGTCCAGGGTCGACATGAGGGCGGCCAGCATCACAGCCAGGAAGAGTCCGCTTAGCCCGACCGGCAGCCGCGAGATAACCAGCGGCAAAATCTTTTCCCCGTCGACATTCGTGGTCCCGGGACCCAGGATGGATATGCCGATCAGCAGAAATGCGATGGCAATGATCCACCGAAGGATGAACATTGCGGTCCACATCCCTCCTGCCATAGCCGCATCGCGCGGTGTACGGGTGGTGAGAAAGAACTGGAAATCCCACACGTTCGGTCCGGCCAGTACCCTGAACATCATCCAGGTAAACCCGATGATCATCAGCGGACCGAAAAGATTGAAATGCTGATAAGCCTCCGGCGTGGAATCCAGATAGCCCGGCCAGAGATTCCAGTTGAGTGCGAGCGAGCTCCAGCCTTCAGGTCGGGATGCCGCCAGATCGGCGCCGATATGTCCGGTAAAAACCATGATTATCATCACAATAGCTCCTACGGCAATCAGGGCGGTCTGAAGGATATCGGTGATCACCACGCCGTAAAATCCCCCGAGCGTTACGTAAATTCCAACCACCCCAAATACTATTAATGTAGATTGCCAACGGGTGAGCGGAAAAAAGTCTTCGGCGAATTTCCCTATTCCCACTGCCATGTACATGAGGTTGAACACCATCAAAACAAGCAGGAAGATGGCCGATGCAAGCCTGGCCATTTCGGCATCCCGGTCCTTCCCGAAGCGGGTTTCGTTCCATTCGGCGAACGACATGACACCGGAGCGGCGGATCCATTTTGCCTGGAAGGCCATATAGCCGGCCATCATGAACCAGCCCCAGAAAATATTCGTCATCCAAACGGTTTTCAGACCGAGGTAAAACAGGGCGCCGACAAGTGCCATGATCCCTGCAATATCAATATAGCTGGAGCAACCGGCGATTCCGAGCACCCACCAGGGCAGGTTTCGTCCTGCGAGGAAATAATTCTCCAGCCCCGACGAGGCTTTCTTTCTGATGAGGAATCCCACCATCGCCACCATTATGAGGTAAACGATCACTATGGTCAGGTCGATCCAGTTCAGCTTCATGGTAATTTGGTTTAGCCTTGAAATTTATCAGATTTCATTGATATTTTTAGGGGATGAATGAAGATTTGCAGATTATCGTTCCAGGCGGTTTGAATACCGATCTTATCGGGTTGGGAGTGGACAGGCTTTTAGGTCCGGGTGAGCTGACCCTTGGAGGCTCTTTTCATGTGGGCCCCGGTGGCAAGGCCCGGAATATGGCCCAGATGGCAGCTGAATGGCTCGGTGCCGGTAAGGTGGCCATGATCGGGAAGACGGTTAGCGATCCTTTCGGACTGTGGAAAGTCCCGTTCGATGCACTCACCAGTGCGGGGGTGGACACACGGTACATCAAGGTTCTTGATTTTGAGGCTTCTGGCCGGGTGTTCCCGGGTATTGCACTGATTCCGGTAGATGAATCGGGAAAGAACCAGATTTACTGTCTGCCCGGTATTAACGGCGATTTCGGTCCTGCCGATATCCGGTCGGCGGAGCCACTGTTCGCTGATATCAGGCAACCCGCTTACCTGATGCTTGCTCTGGAGATCCCGGAATCAACGGCGGCAGAGGCAATCGCACTGGCCGGTCGACACGGCATTCGCGTGGTTCTTGATCCGGGCGGGATAAAAGCCAGGAGATCAGGAGGTGATGCAGAGAATGGGTTAGGAGGAGAGGAGCGGAGGAGTATAGTTGGTGAGGGGGTGTTTCTGATCAAGCCCAATGAATTTGAGGCAGAAATTCTGACGGGAGAAAAGATCGACGGATTTGAAAGTGCGGGAAAGGCTGCACGGATATTACTGAATCAGGGTGTTGAATATGTGATGATTACGCACGGCGCCAAAGGAGCCTACCTGTTCGGTAAAGGGATCTCAAGGCACATACCGATTCCGGAGATTGCCGGCACCGGCACACAGGACGAAACCGGCTGCGGCGATCAGGTAACGGCGACGCTCACCGCCTGCCTTACGGAAGGCTTATCAGTTGAGCAGGCCGCGGAAATCGCCGTTCGTGCCGGAACTATGCAGTTTTACCGCAAGGGAATCAGGCCTGTGAAAAAGGAGGAGGCTTTATAATCGCTGATTTATTCTTTCGGTAGAATACCTTCTTTTTTAATAGCCTGAAGATTTTCAATGATATTTTTAGCTAGATACTTCAGGTTTTCGGGGTTGGAGTAGGTTTTAGCATCATAAGGATTGGTAATATAGCCAAAGGAAAAATGAACAGCCGGGCATTTGGCATAAGAGATAACAACCAGATTGGCAGTTGAGAATGGTTCCTTGTTTGGTCCGGAAACTCTTGTTTTTAATTGAGAGCCCATTAATTTGCAGATGTTACGCGAAACATCAGGGAAAGGATTCTTAGCAGAGTAGATTAATTCCGCCCCTCTTATTTTTGAATTTTTGTTTGCATTCATATGTAGTGACATAAGCAGGTCGGCATGGTTTTTTTCTGCCAGGTTATATCGGACACCCAGAGTAACATAATCATCGGTTGTGCGGGTAAAAATGAAGTCGATACCTTCATGAGGCACTGTTTCAAGACTTTTTGCCAGAGCAAGGTTGAAGTCTTTTTCACTACTGCTGAATTCTGGATTAGTCGCGCCCGGATCTTTTCCCCCATGGCCCGGATCTATTAAAACTATCATGTTCCTTTCCGCTCCTTTTGGGTTGATCGGGCTTACCGGATCCTGAATGAATGACCACAGAATCAAACAACTCATAAGAACCGGAATGATCAAAAAATATTTCCGGATGGGATTTGAATCGGACGGTGTTTTAGCCATGATGATACGTTTTTTTAGGGTGGATCCATTGAAATAGTTTACCAGATTCTGATATTTTGAATGAACCTGATCACCCTGTAGTGATAATGCATATTGTTCAAAATCAAATCCTTCACTTAAAACGGTGCGGTCGGCCTGGTATTCATGAGTCTCTTTAAAAGCTTTTTTTATCAGGATAAGGACAGGATTGAACCAAAGAATGGTATGAACAAGTTCTGCCAGAATAAGATCCCAGGTATGCATTTGTCTCAGATGAGCCAATTCGTGCCTTACTACCAAACTGTTGTTAGCCAATTCATATTCGGCCCGGTTGAGAAATATTTTTCTGAAAAAGGTGAACGCCGGTATATCATCTCTGACAATAAACTGAATAGTGCCTTTCATGTATCGCTCAGATTGCTGACTGAGTCTGATGATCCTGGCAATAATCCAAAGATTTCTGATCAGCATAAATGACACACCCAACCAGTATAGCATCAACCAATTGAGAGGTAGAGACTGATTTGCAGGTTGCGATAACTCAGAAATGTTTGTTGGCAGGCTTGGGTTTTCCATGATGGGAGTCTCGATGTGAGTCCGAAATGCTTGTAATTCAAGTGCGGATTCACCGATTGGTATATTGACCAACGGGATGATCCAGCCGATTATCAGGATTGCCAGCAGAAAAGCGCGGTTGAGGGTAAACCGGGTTTCTTTCCTGAAAAACAACTGATAGGGGAGAAACAGGAGTATGATGACAGCGCTGACTTGCAACAGGTAATCAATAAGATTATTCATTTTTCATGATTTTGCGGTTTCTGATCTCATCCTGAATAAGCATCCGGATTTCTTCGAGCTCTTCAAGACTGATATTTTCCTCATCGGCATAAAAGGAGGCAAATTTTGAAAAGGAGCCCTGAAAATAGCTCTTGAGAACGCTCCGGAATTGGCCTTTTAAATAATCTTCACGGGCGATCAGTGGAAAATATTCCCTGTTGTTCCCGTATTGTTTAAAGCCGATGAATCCCTTTTCGATCAGGATCCTGACCATTGTTGAAATGGTTGTATATGCGGGTTTAGGATCTTCAAAGGCATCGGCGATATCCTTGAGGAATGCTTTTTCAAGGCTCCACAGGTGTTGCATGACCTGTTCCTCAGCTTTTGTAAGTGTTTTCATATAGCAAATATACTAATAATTTAATTGAACAACTAAAATTATAGTAATGATATTAATTTTATAGCTATTTCTTTTCACAATTTTTAACTTTTCGGAAATCGATAATCTGCGGCCGCTTATTTAACTTTCACGAATTAATAAGGCAGAAGGCAAAAGGCAAAGGGCAGAGGGCAAAAATTGGTATTAAGATTTAGGAAAAAGGTCATAGATATACAGCAAGCCAAATTGATGCAATACCTAAGACCTATTTCCTCTTTCCTGTAACTAATTTTTGCCTTTTGCCCCCGGATCAAGTCCGGGGCAGGCCTCTGCCCCCTTGCCCTAAAAGAACAAACTCAAACAACCATATGAAAAAACTAAGCATTCTCCTGGTTTTCGCGGTCATCTTTCTGGCCGGCTGTAATCAAAAGCCCAAGACGGAGCTCAACATTCCGTATGAAAAGTTCACCCTGGCCAACGGCCTGGATGTTATCCTGCATGAGGATCATTCGGATCCGATCATAGCTTACGCCATACAGTTTCATGTGGGATCGGGCCGCGAATCGAAGGGGCGCACGGGTTTTGCCCACCTGTTTGAGCATTTCATGTTTTCACGTTCGGAAAACGTAGCTCTCGGACAGTTCGATGAGATCATCCAGAATGCAGGCGGCTCATCCAATGCCGGAACCGGGAATGATGCCACCACTTATTTCGAGGTGGTATCGAAAAACGCCCTGGAAAAAGTGTTCTGGCTCGAATCGGACCGGTTGGGTTTTCTCACGAACGCCATCAACAAAAAGGCTCTGAACATTCAGCAGAACGTGGTTCAGAACGAAAAAAGGCAGTATGAGGATAATGCACCCTACGGATATACCGATTGGGTAATCTCGAAAAACCTTTATCCGGATGGACACCCATACAACTGGACTGTTATAGGCGAGATGGAGGACCTTTTCAAGGCATCGGTTGAGGATGTGAAGACGTTTCACGATACTTTTTATGTGCCGAACAATGCAACCATGGTTTTATCCGGAGACTTTGATCCGGTGGAAGTGAAAAAGCTCATCGAAAAATATTTTGGCGAGATAAAAACCGGCAGCAAGCTGGAAGATCCGAAGCCACAACCGGTTTCTCTGACGCACACGAAAAAACTGTATCACGAAGACAACTTTGCCCGTGCAGCCCAGCTCACCATGGTGTGGCCGGCAGTTGAGCAATACAGTCCCGACAGCTACGCTCTCGATTACCTTGGCCAGCTGCTTTCGCGCGGGAAAAAGGCTCCGATGTACAAGGTGATCGAGAAGGAGAAGAAACTCGCATCCGGTCCGCGTGCCGATAATGGCAGCATGGAGGTGGCCGGTGCTTTTTCGGTTACCGTGACCGCCAACGAGGGTGTTAACCTGAAAGATGTTGAGGCGGCAGTTTTTGAATCATTCAGGCGTTTTGAAACGGAAAGCTTTACTGAGGCTGATGTGGAGAGGATCAAAGCAGGACAGGAGACGAATTTCTATAACGGGATCAGCAGCGTTCTCGGCAAATCGTTCCAGCTGGCACAGTATAATGAGTATGCAGGATCGCCGGATTTTTACAAGACCGATCTGGAGCGGACAAAAGCGGTGACAAAGGCTGATATTATCCGTGTTTACGAAAAGTATATCAAGGGAAAACCTTACCTCGCCACCAGCTTTGTCCCCAAGGGCAAGCCGGAACTGGCAGCTGAAGGTTCAGTCGTTGCCGGGGTTAAGGAGGAGGATATCCTGAATGCCACCCAGGTGCAGATCGACGAATCGGCTACCGATGAGGTGATTAAAACGCCGACCGCCTTTGACCGCACCGTTGTGCCGCTAGATGGTCCCGAGCCAACCGTGATCATCCCGACCGTATGGACTGATAAGCTGCCGAACGGAATGACCGTGTGGGGTATTGAGCAGAATGAGCTGCCACTGGTCCAGTTGAGTATGGTCATCAAGGGCGGGCATTATCTGGATAAACTTGATAAGCCTGGTGTTGCCAACCTGACGGCTTTGCTGATGAACCAGGGAACCAAAAACAAAACTCCCCAAGAACTGGAAGAAGCCATTGAATCGCTGGGTGCGCGTATCAATATCAGTTCATCGCCAACAGCCATTACCATCAGCGCAAATTGCCTCGTGAGGAATTATGATGCCACCCTTGCCCTGATGGAGGAAATGTTGCTCGAGCCACGCTGGGATGCCGACGAATTTGCCCTGGCTCAGACACGCGTCATGAACAATCTGAAGCGCCAGAAAGCCAGTCCGCCTGCACTTGCAGGAGAAACGTTCATGGAGAAGGTCTACGGACCCTCCCATATTTTCTCGCTGGGTGCCAATGGAACGCTTGAGTCGGTTCCGACAATCACGATCGATGACCTCAAAGCCTGGTATGCTTCCTGCATGTCGCCGTCGATCACGAATTTCCATGTTGCCGGTAATATCAACCACGACAAGGTTATGACTTCCCTTCAAGGCCTTGCTGCCAAGTGGCCTGCAAAAGAGGTGGTTTTCCCGACCTATCCGCTACCGGCTGCT
Source organism: uncultured Porphyromonadaceae bacterium (assembly GCA_964355105.1). Taxonomy (GTDB): domain Bacteria; phylum Bacteroidota; class Bacteroidia; order Bacteroidales; family UBA12481; genus UBA12481. The sequence goes on along the minus strand of CAYHCO010000002.1, from coordinate 133,143 downwards.
CTCCAGAAATCGGAGATCACCTTTATCGACGTTCCGGGTGCCAAGCAGTCGACCATCAGGATTGGAAACCTGGCACTGGCCCAGACCGATCCAGATTACTTTGCCGCAACCGTGATGAACGACCATCTGGGCGGAAATTTCCTTGCCCTGGTGAATCAGGTTCTTCGCGAGCAGAAAGGCTTCACTTACGGCGCATCAACGGCATTCAGCGGCTCTTACATCCCGGGTCCGTTCGCGGCCGCTTCGATGGTTCGTTCCTCCGCAACTCTTGAATCTGTTCAGATTTTCAAGAGTCTCATGGAAAATTACCGCAACGGAATTTCCGAAAAAGACCTTGAGATGACTAAAAATTACCTGATCAAATCGTACGCCCTGAATTTTGAAACCCTCAACGCTTTAACCAGCATGCTGGGTGACATGAGCATGTACAATCTGCCGAAAGATTATGTCAGCCAAGAGCAGGAAACCATCCGCAAAATGACCACAGATCAACATAAAGCATTGGCTCAGAAATACATCAATCCTGATAAAATGTATTACGTGATATCGGGTGATGCCGCAACGCAGGCGGGGCCACTGAAGGCTATTGGATTCGGAGATGTAACGGTAATTCGGAAATAAGCCTTTATATGGCAGAGGGCAGGCCTCTGCCTTCTGCCCTCTGCCTTAAACAAATTGTAAACTCAACTAAACAATATGAAAAAGCTAAGCATGTTAATGGTTTTTGCGGTTCTGCTGATCGCGGGCTGCAAAGCTCAAACCAAATCGGAATTGAATATTCCGTATGAAAAGTACACGTTGAAAAACGGCCTCGATGTGATCCTGAGTGAGGATCATTCGGACCCGATCGTTGCGCTGACTATCCAGTTCCATGTGGGTTCAAACAGGGAGCAGGTGGGTCGTACGGGATTTGCCCATCTTTTTGAGCACATCATGTTCCAGCGCTCCGAAAACGTTCCCGAAGACCAGTTCTTCAAGATTGTGCAGGATGCGGGTGGTACGCTGAACGGCGGTACCGGCAACGATGCCACCACCTACTATGAGGTGGTCCCGAAAAATGCGCTTGAAAAAGTTCTCTGGCTGGAGTCGGACCGGATGGGATTTTTGCAGAATACCATCACGAAAAAGACCTTCAATATCCAGCAGAACGTGGTGCAGAATGAGAAGCGCCAGAGTGTTGATAATGCTCCCTACGGATTTAACGGCGAAGTAATTGCCAGGAATTTCTTTCCGAAAGGACATCCGTACAGCTGGACCGTTATCGGTGAAATGCAGGATTTGTTTAATGCAACCGTCGAGGACGTCAAGGCTTTCCATGCCAAATACTATATCCCGAACAATGCCACCCTTGTGTTGTCCGGAGATTTTGATCCTGCAACAGCAAAGAAACTCATCGAGAAATATTTTGGGGAGATCAAGCGCGGTGCCGACCTGGCGGATCCCAAGCCTATGCCGGTTAAGCTGACGGAGATCAAGAAACTGTATCATGAAGATAATTTTGCCAAGGCACCCCAGCTCACCATGGTATGGCCGACGGTTGAGGAGTACAGCCCCGACAGTTATGCACTGGATTACCTCGGTCAATTGCTTTCGAGCGGGAAAAAAGCCCCGTTGTATAATGTGCTGGTGAAAGAGAAGAAACTGACTTCCAGCGCACGGGCAGGAAACCGGAGCAGTGAAATTACCGGAACCTTTAACCTGTCGGTTACCGCAAATGAGGGAATCAGTCTGAAAACAGTTGAAGACGCTGTTTTTGAAGCCTTTGCAAGATTTGAAAAAGAAGGGTTTACGGAAGCTGATGTAGATCGCATCAAGGCTGGCCAGGAGACCGGTTTTTATAGCGGGATCAGCAATATTCTCGGCAAATCGAGACAGCTGGCTACTTACAATGAATATGCCGGCTCCCCTGATTTTTACAAGAAGGATATTGAGCGCGTGAAGGCTGTCACCAAGGCTGATATTCTGCGGGTTTACGAAAAGTACATCAAAGGCAAGCCCTATATGGCCACCTGTTTTGTACCGAAAGGCCAGGCGGATCTCGTTGCCAACGGTTCGATGAATGCCGGTGTCAAGGAGGAGGATATCCTAAATGCCACGCAGGTTAAGATTGACGAGAATGCAGCTGAGGAGAAAGTGGTGAAAACCCCGACTGTATTTGATCGTTCGGTAATGCCCAAGGATGGTCCGGATCCGGTTATCAATGTGCCGGTTATCTGGGAAGACAAGCTTTCCAACGGATTGAAGGTATATGGAATCGAACAGAAGGAACTGCCTCTTGTTCAGTTTAATATCACCATCAAGGGTGGGCACCTGCTGGATAAACTCGACAAATCGGGTGTAGCCAGTCTGGTTGGCCAGCTGATGAATGAGGGGACGAAAAACAAGACACCGCTTGAACTGGAAGAAGCAATTGAGAGCCTGGGATCCAGCATCGGGGTTGGTGCATCCGGAACAAGCCTGTCGATCAGCGCAACCACGTTAGCCAGGAATTACGACAAGACCCTTGCCCTGGTTGAAGAGATGCTGCTGGAACCACGCTGGGATGCGGAAGAATTTGCATTGGCCAAGACTCGTGCCATCAACGGTATCAAGCGGTCGAAATCCAGTCCGAACACCCTGGTATCAAATACATTCCAGAAACTGGTGTACGGCGATCAGCATATTTTCAGTATCAGCCCCGGAGGAACGGAAGAGTCGGTCGGAGGTATTACCCTGGATGACCTGAAGGCCTTTTACGCATCCTATTTCTCGCCTTCGGTAGCCAGTTTCCAGGTAGCCGGCGATATCACCAAGGATAAAATAATGACCTCCCTGCAGTCTCTTACAACAAAGTGGGCCTCAAAACCGGTTACATTCCCGAATTATAAGATGCCCGCCGCACCTGCTAAATCAGTGGTTTATTTCATTGATGTCCCGGGAGCAAAGCAATCGATCATCAATATCGGCTGTACCGGACCTGCCAGGTCGGATCCGGAATATTTCGCTGCAACTGTGATGAATGACAAGCTAGGCGGTTCATTCAACGGTTGGGTTAACATGGTTCTGCGCGAGGAAAAAGGATTCACGTACGGTGCCCGAAGCGGGTTCTCAGGATCGGCATTTGGAGGATCATTCAGTGCATCAGCTCCTGTTCGTTCTTCCGCGACCCAGGAATCTGCCGAGATCTTCAAGAACCTGATGATCAAGTACAGTCAGGGAATCACGCAGGAAGAACTGGATTTTACCAAAAACTCACTTCTGAAATCCTATGCCCGCAAGTATGAAACCCTCGGTGCGCTGCTCGGTATGCTGAATGACATCAGCACCTATAATCTGCCAAAGGATTATGTTAAAACGGAACAGCAGACCATCAGGAATATGACCCTGGCACAGCATAAGGCTCTGGCTCAAAAGTATATCAATGCCAACCGGATGTATTACGTGGTCGCCGGAGATGCTGCCACCCAGGCCGATGGGTTAAAATCGCTGGGTTTCGGAGAGCCGGTTATTATTAAGAAGTAGAAGGTTAGAGATTCCAATTCAGAATTCCGAATGCTGAAGCAGGAGTATCAAGTAACCGTGAAGTATTGAAATTAATAGGGGCCGGTGTGATGCCGGCCCTTTTTTATTCTATTAAGAATCCACGCGGTACTACCGTATTGGAAGAGCCATTAAGGTAAACAAGCAGAAGATAACGGCCCGGCTGGAATCTACTGACGTCGATGGTCAGCGAAAGGCCGCTTTGCGTGAGATCGTAAACCTTGCTGCCTGTCATTGAATATACCTCGATGTGTTTAATCTCCGCGGAGGACTGGATGGTTAGCCTGTCTGAGGCCGGATTGGGATACACGTTTATACTGAGACTTGTTGCTGCAGGATTCTCGATCCCGGAAATCACCTCACCGGTGACGATGATGTCATCGATTTTGGCTATGCCCGAAGAAACCAGGGCGGCGCCGTTGGCATCGAGGTTGGAGGTGGTCACCCAACGGATGAATACCGAGGCGATGTTGGTGCATTCGTCGGGAAGCTGCAAGTTCGTCAGTACGCCGGTTGTCCACTCATTGGCAGCTGTAACCGTCCCGCCGGCAACATCGGTCCAGGCGCTGCCAACTCCAATCCGATACTGCAATTTGAAATCCCTGGGCCCGGGTGAGTTCCCGCCGGCTGTCTGTTTTGAGCTTACCTGGATCTTGCCGTATCCGGTAGCGTTGATTTCAATTTGCCATGCCTTGGTGCCCTGACCGTTATCCCATGCGGTTGCCTGGGCGGCCTTGGTGGTTGCCCCGTTCTTGAAGGCAATGGCGCTGACTCCGCCGGTAGTCCGGATCGACATGCTGGTGTTCAGTGAATTGGCGGCATCCGGCAGGGTGTCAGTCATATTTCCGGTAGGGAAAGTCCAGCGGGCAATATTTACTTGCTGCGTGTAAGCGGTTGTTGCGAAAAGAACCGCGATCAAAATGGTAATTGTAAATTTCATAAGAGAATGGCTTGATATTTTTTTCAGGCTATAGAATGTATTGAAACCCTGCAGTGATGTACCTTCCGGGCGACAGTTGCCCTTTCCGGTCGATATACGGGGTATTGAGTATGTTTTGTATATCCAGATATATATGGTAGTGTCGTTTAAGGGTTTTTGAAATGCGCAGGTTGGCCACAAAATAGTCATCCACCAGGATGGTATTTTCCTCATCGAACCATTGCCCGGCAGCATAATTGCAATTGAGATTGGCAGTAAAATACTTGTTTCGGCTGGTAAGGCCGGCATAAACCAGGTGGGGCGATACCTCAGCCAGGTATTTACCGTTCAGGTCAGTACCGGGATTAACCGTTGAATTTCCAAAATCGATGATTCTCGAATCGTTGAAAGAATAACTGGCATTCAGGGTCAGGAAATTGCTGATCAGCCAGGCAAAGGAAATCTCGGCTCCCCTGACTCCGATTTTAGCAATATTTTCAGGCTGAAGAACGGGTTTGAGGGTACCGCTGCCGGTATCCACCGAGTCGCCGGTACCGATCATGTACTGAAAATCATGTCCGTGTGAATAATAAACGGCGGTATTGAGGCTTAGCCGGCTGGCTAAAATCAGAGAATACCCCAGCTCATAATTGGTCAGAATTTCAGGTTTCAGATTCGGGTTGGCAAGCCGGAAGCCTTTCCGGATCTTGCCGGTCTGGCTCAGGTCCTTGAGGTCGGGTGGCAGGAACCCGTTCCCTGCAGAAGCGTAAATGCTCGAATTCTTTCCGATGGTATATTGCAGGGAAAGCTTGGGGCTGAGTGCGTTCCAGTGGTTCCCCGGGAATGTTTCAGCAAACCCTTTTGCAAATCCGGTTGCCTTGGTGGGTTCGGAAATAGTTTGCCAGCCATCGTAGAACCTGACCATATCATCCCGCAGCCCGGTAATCAGTTTAAACCGATCGTGCAGAAAGCTGAATTCGTCCTGAATAAAAAATCCGAGTACATCCATTTTAGAGGCAAACCGGATCATGTCGGTGGAAGTCCGGTAAATATCCTGACCGGTCACGTCGCCGGTTTTAAGTTCGGTGCCCACGGTCAGACGGTTATTCCGGAATATCTCATCGGAGCAGGTAATCCAAAATCCCCGGTCGTTCTTATCGGTGTATGAATCGGTGATCCGGTATTCGTTCAGCTCGTTCAGCGATTCCTTCTGACCGTAAAATTTCTCGTGCGAATAATAGAGCAGAGCGGTCAGGTCGGCCCTGCCGATCTTACCGGAGTATCTTGTCTTCACCTCGTTTGTCAGGGTCGATTCGTAGCTGCCGTCCGGCAGGTGGACCTTTAGGCCAGCGCCCCTGAGCTCATTGTAATAATCGCAAACAACCTCCAAACTGCTGGATTTATTGAACCGGTATCCCAACATGGTGCCGCCGCCGTATTCTTTCAGGGATGTTTTTACGTCGGTTGGATCGAGAAATTCCGGCGGATCCAGGTAATACCCGTCTCCGCGACGGTAAAAGCCGTTTATATCCCAATAAAATCCACGGTTATTCTTGGTTTCGTTACCGGCCAGGTTAAGGGAACTGCCGGCTGTTTTGTAGGTGCCGCCGAACACCTGAACGGATCCTTCGAGCCGCTTTTCCGGCCTTTTGGTTATGATATTGATGACTCCGCCCATGGCATTATTGCCGTACAAAGCCGATGCAGGACCCTTGATGATCTCGATGCGCTCGATATTGCCGGGATTCATGTTGTGCCAGTTCACCGATCCGGCGGCTATCCTGTTTTTCGGAACCCCGTCGATCAAAACCAGGATTTGCTGGCTGCCCGACAAGCCACGCATGGTGACGGCCGAGTTTTTTGAGAAGATACCCCAACTGCGGTTCACGGACACATTGGCAACACTTCGGAGGAGATCATCGATATTAGCTGCCGGCAGAGCCTCGATTTCTTTCGGACCGATCACCTGAACCTGCGCCGGGATATCCTGAATCCGCCGTTTGGTGCGGGTGGCCGTCACAACCACTTCGTCCAGTTTTATCTGCCTGGCGGTGACTGTATCCTGCTCTTGTGCCGAAACTTCGGCTACCGATAGGGCAATTATTAATATGGATATTATCCCGGCCTTCATTTCTTGATTTTTATTTCGATGGTGGCTAATCCCGCATCAGTTCCCTGAACATCAGTAACTTTAAACAGCCCTTTATATCCGCCGTCAGTCACAAATGAATAAACCTGTCCGGCTGCGAGGTTTTTTGCTTTTCGGAATCCTGATTCAAATTCGAAGGTGTTGCTAAGGATCAGACTGTCGTTGCGGCACAGATCAAACTCATCGGGACTGATATTACCCTGATATTTGAACCGGGTGGTGTTCCTTACGGTCCACGTTGTTAGCCCTGATACACCGGGAAATACTAATGCATCAACATTGGCTCCGGGCGAAGCAATGGTATTCATGTCGCTCTCGATATTGTCGAAATAATATACCAGATTGATCAATCCCTGGCTTGCACCGGCCTCAGTCAGCGTGTAGGTTTTATCTGCATTGATGGAATAAAAGCTTCCGGTGGAAGGGTTGTTCTGGGCACCGAGAGTGACCGATGGAATATGCCTGATGCCGCCGAAGATCGATGCGGAATCCAGTCTGAGCGTGAGAGTCAGCTCATCAGATTTTCTGCCGTCGCGGTCCCTGACATAGAAAATGCGGGTTTCAGATTTTGCCAGTCCCTTGGTTATGCGCCTGGAATATTCGAAATGTTCGGTGTACAGCGCTGTATCCACTGAAGTGCCTGCTGAGTCCAACATCACCGACAGGTGAAGATGGGTCAGGGGCTGGTTGCTTCCTGTTGTCGCCGTGATCCCGATCCTCACGGTGTCGTTGAGCATCAGGGTGGTATCGGTGGAAATATAGCCCGGAAGGGTGACAAATTTCAGGGTGGGAGCGGGGTACAACGTTTTATCCCGGGTGCAGCCAATTATCAGCATTAACAGCCAGAATAGGGTAACCGGCAGCAACTTACCGGGGAGGAGACGGCGGGACGTTATGTAATTTGGTGCATATCGCATTTGATGGGTATCGGGTGTGGGCTATCAGGTATCGGGTATCAGGTATCGGGTATCGGGTGTCGGGTATCGGGTATCGGGTGTGGGGTTCCGGGTGTGGAGGCCCCCCAGGCTGAACCCTGGGGTTAACCAGAAATGTTATTCGTCTACCGTTCTTCTTCTTCGTCTTTCGTTCTTCTTCCTCGCTTAACGGCGTAGACAACCGCTCCGGCGAGGAGTGCGCCGCCCGCACCAAAGAGAAAATGGGTGAATACGGGGTACAGGTAACCGGTTCTGGCAAAGGACGGATAGATGTAGCCGGTAGTAAAATGTACCACAATGCGGCTGAGCGGAATCACCATATAAGCAATACCGCCGAGGGCTGAAAAGAGAATGATATTTTCCCTGAACAACCGGACAAACCGGTAGAGAACATCAATAACAACTCCCATCAGGAGATAAATAACCGGCATGGAAGGATCGCTGAAGCCCATGAAAGGAAACAGGACCATCAGGGAGGCAGCCAGGGTTGAAATACTGGTGGCTATTGGCAAATCCGAAGCTTTTCGTCCGATCATGAGCAATGCCATGACTTCCAGTCCATGACGTCCGGGCATTTGCATCGGGATGCGTAATTTTGCCCTGAGCACAACGGCGATAACACCCAGGAGGACTAAAAACAGCACCTCCAGTACACTGATGCTAACCGGAAATGCTTTTGATATAGTCCTTAGTTGTGACTTCCCATTCATAATTTTCATTTTTATCAGTACGATGCGCGAGGATGGTTATTTTGTTGTTGATGAGCACGGGCCTCATCCAGTTGCCTACATTAATGCGTTCATTTAAAGGGATATCTGTTCCGTTTATATCTGTTATGGCATCGATTTTTATTTCACTGAAAATTTCTTTTACCGTGTAGATATTTTTCAACTCCCTGATTTCCCGGCCCCCGACGCCGATGTAGCGTCCGTCGGTACCGTATTTTCTGAGCCCGACAGCTGCCAGGGCGCCAATGATGCCATCGCGGGTGCCGGTGAGGCCTTCCAGGTAAATGTTTTTTCGCCCTGCAAGCGTTATTGCTTCCTTTTGAGTCAGGATTTCCTTTTTTGCGCGGAGACCCCAGCTGACCACTTCCTCATCGGCCTGATCATAAGAGGCAATGGCCAATCCGGCATCTGATCCGTCGGCACTCTCGCGCAGCAGGAAATCCCGCGCCAGGGTGGTGAGTCCGGGCCAATCGCTGCAGGTGAGTTCGAGGCATGCGGAGCTGTTGTGTGAGGTGAAAGGAATCCGGCGGTCGAAAAACAGCTGATGCCGGGTGATGCCTTTCAGCTCGCCCAGGTTTTCCTTTTCGATCAGATTGGCCAGTTGCCGGGCACGATAGCCGGTACCCCTGCTCTCGAGGTTGTCGGTATCATCGATGCCCAGTAATATCCTCATCCGATATGCATTCAATTACATTTCGCACAAAAATAGTTTTCCCCTGCTTAAAAGCAAATGATAAAAGGAAGCCCCCAATTTGCAAATTCGATAATTCGATAATTTGCAAATTCGGCAATTCGATAATTCGACAATTCGACAATTCGACAATTCGATAATTCGACAATTCGACAATTCGACAATTCGACAATTTGCTAATTGAAGACTGCCGACTGCAGACTGCCTCCTGCCTACTTCAGAAATTTATTCCCGCTCATCGTAAACGCCGTAACCTTATCTGAATAGCCCCATTCTTTCGGCCAGCCCGGATTTTTCCAGGTGACGGTGGTATCCTTGTCTACATAAATCATAGCATCGTACGGGGGTGAGTGGCTGATGGCTGTCTGGTTGCCGGAATAAAAGGTGTTGCCGATCAGTTCCACACCGGCGGCGCGGTGTCCGCGTATGCTGGTGTGCGCGGTATTGCTGATGATGTTGCCTTCCACGCGGTAACCCTTGCTTCCCTCATCAATGAACATGCCGTTGTTGGGCGATGCATGGTTCAGTTCGCTCCTGAGAATATCATGAATTTCATTCCCCTGGATGAGCGATCCGGGCTGGAACCCCAATGTGTAGATCCCGCCGCCGTCTCCCAGCATCTGCATGGCGTGGTGTATTTTATTTCGTAGTATGCGGTTGCCATGGGATGAAGTGGGTTGCGGATTCCATTGCCACCCTACCGAGATGCCGGTGTAGGGAAGGTCGTAAATCTCGCTGTCGGAGATCTCATTATTGGCACCAAAGCCAAGCCAGATGCCCACAGCTCCCTGGAAAGCCACACCGGTATGATATACCTGACAACGCGAAAAAGTATTGTTCACCGGCAGTCGCAGCGAATCCTTCAGCGGATCGACAGTCAGACCGATCATCACCCCGTTGCCCCCGATATCCGTAGCTACCATTTCTTCGACCCGGTTATTCCTGCAACCTTCATTCAGGTAGATACCGTTTCCTCCGATACGGCTGAGCCGGCACCTGGTGAAGCTGCAGTTTTCGGCCCAGGTCATTTCGATCGCTGGAATTACCAGGCCGGCACCACCGGTGGCTTCAGTATTGCCCGGATAATAAAAGGCAGCCTGCATGCCATCGTGACTGAATTCGGGCAGGATGTAAGCACAATCCTGAAATTTTATATTCTTGAATCTTAGATTTTTAACCGGTTTTTCACGGTCGCCTTTCAACGATGCGATCCGGGGATTTACGGCCGCTACGGCAATGATCCTTTCCGGCAGTTGCCCGGGCAGAGGCTTATAATACAGGCGATGGGCCTGTCGGTCGAGGACCCATTCGCCGGGCTCATCAAGAAAAGCCGGGTCGCCCTCGAGAAAACAGCTGTACCGGTCGGCACTCCCAGCGAATATCGAGTTGTATGGCCCGTCGAAAAGTGCAAACGGCGGCTTCAGGATCACCTCGGCGGGATCTGCATTGACTGTTGTGGCACGAAATCGCGAGGTGGTCCAGTCCTTGAACACCACCATCTCAAAATCGCCCAGTGGTTGCATGTCCTGGAAATACCCGCGGTCCTTTACCCGAACGGTAATATTCCTGACGGATGAATCGGGATTATTTACCCAGGTTGATTTGGTCAGGTATATCCTTGGCAGTGAGTCGCCTGCATTGGGCGTGCGTGCACGGGTCATACGAACGCCATCGACGAACAATTGTTCAAAATAGATGGACGGATCAACATTGGCCCACCAGATGCCGAATCCTTCATCGTGAAAGCCGGTGATCAGCCTGCCGCCGGACCAGGTGGAATTGCCATTGGCAGCCCCTTCCCAGGAAACCGAAGCCTTGTCGGATCCCCCGTCATCAGCGGTGAAAACCAAAGGAGAGGGCAGAAACCAGTTGCCTTCGCTGAGGATTACCCTGATATTTCGTCCGGGATCGGAAACCCGGAGCGCCCGGACTGCCTTCTGTGCCGCTTCGGGACTGAAAAGCGGCTGTGATTTGGTACCGGGATTCAGATCGTTTCCATTATCGGAAACATATATCTTTTTAGCGGGCATCATGCTGCAAGAGATTGTCAGCAAAAGGATTGGAAGGATGGCTGATGTTTTCATAACCTAAAGATACAGAATTCGTCCAAAGTGCCCCGGCAAAGCTGTTGTGAAAGTGGTGTAATTGAGCGTTCCATCCAAGAAAAGTAAGTAAATTGGACACTCATTAATCGGTAAATATTCAATCTGCTGACTATGTCTAACCCTCTATTGCGACTAGTCCTGGCCCTTTTGATAGGACCTTTTATTACCCTGTCAGTCCCGGCGCAGGGTCCGGCACGGTTTCAGACAGAGATTGACCAGTTTAAAGCCGATAAGACCGATTATTCAAGATCGAAAAACCTTATTTTGTTTACGGGCAGCTCAACCATCCGGATGTGGACTACTCTGAAGGAGGACTTCCCTGACCGGAACGTTCTGAACCGCGGATTTGGCGGATCATATATGAGTGAGCTGCTTTATTATGCCGATTCCCTGATTTTGCCCCACAAGCCAAAAGTTGTTTTTATTTATGAGGGCGATAATGATCTCGGATCCGGGAAAAAAGCTGATGAAATTCTGGAATCGGCTCAGCTGCTGATCGAGAAAATACATAAAAAGCTACCCCGGACCCTTATTTGCTTCTTTGCCGCCAAACCGAGTCTGGCCAGGTGGAATCTGAAAGAATCGTTCATTGATTTTAACCGGAGGTTGAAGGCAGTCACCGGAAATTATCAGAAGGTATACTATTTAGATATCTGGACACCCATGATCGGTGCCGATGGGAATGTTAGGAAAGACCTCTTCCTTGCCGATGGCCTTCATATGAACCGTAAGGGTTACGATATCTGGAAAGAGGTTGTCGATGAATTTCTTAATAAAAAACTGAGATTATAATTTTTGGGCTATGGAGGAGAATCATCCGGTTGGATTGGAATCAGAATCACTGAGAATTCTTGAAAAAGCCGTCAAAAGTCTGAGCGGCGGTTTTCAGTATATGGACCCGTTCACAGGCGGCACCTATGATCTGGGAAAAATGGAAAGTGTTCTTTTGCAGGTGGCCGAACGGATGAAGGATAATTTTCCCTATTTCCATCCGCTCTATGCCGGGCAGATGATAAAACCGCCACATCCTGCAGCACGATTGGCCTACATGCTCTCACTTTATATCAATCCCAACAATCATGCACTGGATGGGGGACGTGCCAGCTCACAAATGGAAAAAGAGGCGGTGGCCGAGATTGCCGGAATGTTTGGCTGGAACACATTCCTCGGGCATCTGACCGGCGGTGGCACCATGGCCAATCTCGAGGCCCTGTGGGTAGCTGGCCAGGTGAGGCCTGGCAAACTCATTGTGGCTTCGTCGCAGGCACATTATACGCATGACCGGCTGACCAAAGTGCTGGGTTTGCCTTTCCGCACCGTTCAGGTCGATCACCATGGAAAAATGGATGCTGAGGCATTGAAAATGTTGCTTGACAAACACGATATCGGCACTGTCGTGGCAACCGTCGGGACTACTGCGACCGGCGCAACCGATCCGCTGCCGGAAATTCTCAAGCTTCAGGAAAAATATAAGTTCAGGATTCATGCCGATACGGCTTACGGCGGATATTTCACCCTGGCTGGCAATCTGGCTCCCGCAACGCGTAAGGTTTACGACCGGCTCGCGGAAGTGGATTCCATTGTTGTGGATCCGCACAAGCACGGCATGCAACCTTACGGCTGCGGTTGCATACTGTTTAAGGATCCGTCGGTGGGACAATATTACAAGCATGATTCCCCGTATACCTATTTCAGCTCGGATGAGCTCCATCTGGGCGAGATCAGTCTGGAATGCTCGCGACCGGGAGCTTCGGCCGTCGCTCTCTGGGCAACCCAGAAACTCATTCCCACGGTCAAAGGAGGGGAACTGTCGGGAACTCTCGAAAAAGGCAGGCAGGCCGCACTGGAACTTTTCAGCAGGCTAAGCGGCGACCCGAGATTTATTACTGCCTTTCCGCCTGAACTCGATATTATTATCTGGGCACCGGCAGCTTCCTCGGTCAGCGAGGCCTCGCGCAAATCGCGACAATTATTCGCCGAAGCGCAGAAGCTGAATCTCCACCTGGCACTCGCCGATCTGCCCGTGCATTTTTTCGATGCCGCTAAGGCAGGCATGGTGCGCGACCACGACCGTATGGTTTGTCTGAGATCGGTATTGATGAAACCGGAGCATCTGGATTGGCTCGACCAAATATGGGCCATCCTGGACCAGTCAATCCAACGGCTCGATTAGCGCAATAAGTCAAAATTCAAATATCCGGCACATGAAAACCCACCGCGTAATATCAATCCTGATCCTCTTCTGCGGTATTTTCCTGTTGCAGGGATCCTCTTTGGGCGATAGGGTGGTCTTTGGAGTCTGCACCTCATTCAACCAGTCGGCGATGCTCAGGGAGTGCGGGTTTGCATACGTTGAGGGAAGCGTGGGTCGCGATCTGATGCCCTCGAAAGCAGACAGTGCCTTTGCCCGGAAGCTTGCGGAGTTCGATACCTGCCGTCTACCGGTGAGGTCCTGCAACGGCTTTTTACCTGCAACACCAAAAGCTACCGGACCGGATGCCCGTCCCGACAGTATTCTCCGGTATGCCGAGGTGGCTTTCCGGCGGGCACAAAAGCTGGGTATCCGCTACATCGTTTTCGGCAGCAGCGGTACCCGGTCGATCCCTGAAGGATTCAGCAGGGAGGAGGCACGCAGCCAATTTGTGAGTCTTTTGAAAAGAATAGGCCCGGTGGCCGGCAAATACGGAGTGACCATTGCCATCGAGAACCTGCAGAAATCTGAATGCAATTTCATCAATAAAGTCGGCGAGGCCGTGTCCATTGCCAAAGAAGTTAATGATCCGCATATCCGAGTGTTGGCCGATATTTTTCACATGATGAGGGAAAATGAGCCACCCCAGGCGATAATTGATGCCGGCAAATATCTGGTTCATTGTCATATAGCAGAACTCAAGGATCGCACTGCGCCGGGTATGGCCGGTGATGACTTCACCCCCTATTTTAAAGCTCTTAAAAAGATCCGTTACCGGGGAGGCATATCCATCGAGGGATCGTGGAAAAACGAGAACCTGCCCAAAGCTTACGTTGTGCTGGCAGAACAATGGAAATCAATACAATAAATTAAACTCATATCATGACAAAGCGAAGAGATTTTATCAGGCAGAGCGTGGTCGGATCGGCCGGCATTGCCATCGGCGGCATGGGCTTTACGGCAAAGTCCTACGGATCGATTATCGGGTCAAATGACCGCATTAACCTGTGTGTGATCGGCATACGCGGACAGGGCGAGCTGCATATCAACAAATGGGCGAGCCTGAAGGATAACCGGAATGTAAGAATCAAGACTCTTTGCGATGTGGATGAGCAGTATTTCGCCGAGCGTTCAGCCCTGGCGGAAAAGCTTACCGGATACAAGCCCGGCACTGAGTGGGATATGAGGCGGGTATTTGACGACAAGGACATTCATGCCGTGTCGTTTGCCGTGCCTAATCACTGGCATGCGCTCGGAACGATCTGGGCCTGTCAGGCCGGGAAAAACGTTTATGTCGAGAAGCCCGCCTGCTTCAATGTCTTTGAAGGACGCCAGATGGTAGAGGCTGCCCGGAAATATAAAGTCAGGGTGCAGACCGGCTGTCAGAACCGCTCGATTACCAATGTCATCGCAGCCATAAAACTGCTGCATGAAGGCGGTATCGGCGAGGTGTATATGGCCCGCGGACTTTGTTTCAAACCCCGCGATTCCTTCGGTATTACCCCCGACAGCCAGGCACCGGCAAGCCTGCATTACGACATGTGGCGCGGTCCGGCTCCGATGAGGCCTTACAACGAAAAGCGTGTACACTACAACTGGCACTGGCACTGGGATACAGGCAACGGGGATACAGGAAACCAGGGTCCTCACCAGTTCGATATTGCCCGCTGGGGACTCAATAAGAACGAGCATCCGGTATCGGTCTATTCCTCAGGCGGTATTTATGGAATCGATCCGAAAAATTGTTCACAGGAAACACCGAACACCCAGGCATCGGTATTCAAGTATGCCGACGGAAAAATACTGGAGTTTGAAACCCGTGGTCGCTTTACGAATGCTGAATCCAAGCTTGATATCAGGATCGGGAATATGTTTTATGGCACCAATGGGTACATGGAGATCAATGCCAGCAGCTGGAAAGCATACAAGCAGAGGGAGAAAGAGCCTTTTGCCGTTTCCGCACCCGAAGGCTCTGCTGTATCGGCCGACCCCACTTTCCGTGCCGCTCCCGGTGGATCGGAGCACTTTGCCAATTTTATCGATGCTATCCGGTCGGGCAAGGATTCCGATCTGACCTGCGATATCCTGGACGGGCATTTGTCGGCAGCGTTGCCGCATCTGGCCAATGTTTCTTATCGCCTTGGCAGGGAAATCCGGTTCAACGGAGCCACGGAAAAGTGTGTGAATGATAAGGAGGGGGATGCCCTGCTGACCCGTGAGTATCGCAAACCGTTTGTTGTGCCGGAGAAAGTTTAACTTTTAAAGAGAACCACGGAGACACGGAGAAGCGGAGAAACACGGAGATGATTACACAGAAGGCAATTAATGAACTGTCATACAAGATTATAGGGTGTGCAATAGAGGTGCACAGAGAGCTGGGGCCGGGGTTGCTTGAATCGGTATACGAAATCTGTTTTATTGAAGAGATGCGGAATTCGGGTTTATCGGTTAAATCGCAGATATCTGTTCCAATCCTTTATAAGGGGAGGGATTTGGGTAGTTCTTTAAAGCTGGACCTGCTGATTGAGGATTTGATAATAGTCGAGGAGAAAGCCGTTGAGTTAATGGTCCCCCTATACAAAGCGCAGCTTTTATCTTACCTCAAATTGACCGGCAAACCAAAAGGCTTATTAATTAATTTCAATTGTCAGAATATTAAAGAAGATTTAGTCTCAGTGGTCTCCAACATATTTTCCAAACTACCAAAATCCTGATATGAACTTCAAATATCTCCGTGTTTCTCCGTGTCTCCGTACCTCCGTGTTTCTCTTAAAAAATCTCCCTGGTTAAAATCTAAAATGAAAATGGAAAACGATAAAATCAGCAACCCGCTGCAGTTCGGCGGGATCGAAACATCGGTGCTCGACAACGGCGCCGGTCGCGGTGTCAGGATAGCCTGGATAAATACAGGCTCCGGATTAAGATATAAAGTGGTTATCGACAGGGCGATGGATATTGCCGAAGCCTTTTACAACCAGCATGGGCTGGCCTGGATCAGCAAAGCCGGCATCCGGCCACCTGAGAGTGCGGCGTTTGTGGGACTCGAGTGGCTGCGTAACTGGGGTGGCGGACTGGTGACCACCTGCGGGCTTGGTTTTATGGGCAGTCCGGAGACGGACGAGTACGGTGAACGTGGTTTGCATGGACGCATAAGCAATATACCCGCCGAGATCGTATCGATCATTCAGCCCGATCCGCAAAATGGGCAGATGGATTTCAGCATTACCGGCATCATCAGGGAATCACGGGTTTTTGGTCCTCACCTGGAGCTGGAAAGAACGATTTCCGGCACCCTCGGGGTGGCTGAAATACGAATTGCTGACCGCGTTATCAATCGCGGAAACGCCCCGGCTCCCCACATGCTGCTCTATCATATCAATATGGGCTGGCCGCTGATCGACAAGGGAACACAGCTGAACTGGAAAGGTAAGTGGCAATCCCGGGGCAGCGAGCTGGATAATGAGATCTTTTACGAAGACGGCAATTTCAGGGAATGTCCCGATCCGCTGGATTCACATCAGAATGGCGGCGAAGCCTGTGCCTTTATCGACGCGGAAGCGGATGCCTCGGGCAATTGCACCTGCAACGCCTTTAATCCGCAACTGGGTATCGGGCTGGAAATCAGCTTTATAAAGGAGCAGCTTCCCTGGTTGATTAACTGGCAGCACTGGGGTAAAGGCGAATATGTCACCGCCCTCGAGCCCGCCACCAATCTCACTCTCGGACAGAGCCACGCTAGAAAAGCTGGGTCGCTTATCATTCTCAGCCCAGGCGAAAACCGTGAGTACGATTTGAAGCTCAGAATAATTTGAAAATTTGAAAATTCGATAATTCGATAAAAAACCAATTCGATAATTAGCTAATTCGATAATTCGATAAAAAACCAATTCGACAATTTGCAAATTCGATAATTCGATAATGAAAGAATTAAGAACTTAGAAATAAGGTAATAAGGTCTGCATTCGCTATCTTTAATTGTCACATTGTCGAATTTCCAAATTGTCTAATTAAAAATCCTGGCATAAGATGAAAAGCATCAAATTACTCCTCGCTTTGCTGATGGTAGCTCTGCCGATCTTCCCTGCTGCCGGCGATAGTACTCATGACTGGATAAAAGCGAATTTTGCCAAAGGTGTGGTGCCTCCTTTTTCCTTTGTTTATGGGGGCAAGGAGTCGAAATCGTTTATCAGGAGCTGGGATTACAAGATGGAGCAGCTGAAAACCACCGATCCTGCGATGGAAAAAACCGTCTTTTCGTGGCGCGATCCGAAAACCGGTCTGGTGGCCAGGTGTACGGTGACCGCTTATTCCGATTTTCCGGCTGCCGAGTGGACCGTGGAATTTAAAAATACATCGGTAAAAAATACCCCGCTGATCGAAAAAGCGAAGGCGGCCGACTATACTTTCAGATACGATGCCGAGGGTCCGGTAACTCTCCACCATTCACGCGGAAGCAGTGGTGAGCGTTCAGATTTTCAGGGATATGAGGATGTTTTAGGTGCCGGGAAAAATATTTACATGACCCCGACCGGCGGCCGTTCATCGGACAATACCGCCTTTCCGTTTTTCAATGTGGTTATGCCCGGAAACCAGGGCGTTCTCACCTCTATCGGGTGGACCGGGAAATGGTACGCCGATGTCATTCAGGCCAGCACGAAAAGCTGGACCCTGAACGCAGGAATGGAACGGATGAAGACCGTATTGTATCCCGGTGAGCAGATACGGACTCCGGAGATTTGCCTGCTGTTCTGGAAAGGGGAAGATCGCATGATCGGACACAATCTTTTCAGGCAATTCGTTCTGAAACATCATAGCCGGATGATCAACGGAAAGCTCGCCCAGCTGCCGTTGGCCGGAACCCTGGGAGCCGGCGGACCGCTGCCGTGTAATGAATTCAGTTGTGCTACCGAGAGCTATTGCATTGCAGTGGCTCAGCGATACAAGCAATTCGGCATTATTCCTGAGGTGCTATGGATTGATGCCGGATGGTATACCGGATGCGGATCGTGGTGGGAAAATGTTGGTAACTGGACCGTTAACAAGGTGAACTTTCCTAACGGTTTGAAGCCGGTTGCGGATGAGGTTCATAAGGTCGGCGCTAAATTCATTCTTTGGTTCGAGCCTGAAAGGGTGGTTGCGGGAACGATGTTCGACAAGATGTACCCCGATTTTCTGATCAGGATTCCCGACACCGTGAAAAATCCTGAGCTTGGTCGATACTTCAGCAATATGTCGCTTTTCAACCTCGGAAATCCCGCTGCACGCGAGTGGCTGACCAATTATATATCAGATTTAATCCGGGCTAACGGAGTCGACTACTATCGCCAGGATTTCAATTTTGATCCTTATCCTTACTGGAAATACAATGACAAGCCCGACCGGATTGGGATTACCGAGATACGGCATATCGAGGGACTTTACGCTTACTGGGACGCCCTTATCACCAATTTCCCCAACCTGATCATCGACAATTGTGCCAGCGGCGGCCGCAGGCTTGATCTTGAAACCATATCGCGCAGTTCACCGCTCTGGCGTACGGATTACAATTACGGCGAACCCAACGGCTATCAGTGCCATACTTACGGTCTGAATTTCTACCTGCCTCTGCACGGAACGGGCAATGTGACCCCTTCGGTTTATACTTTCCGCTCCAGCATGAGCAGTGCGATGGTCACCACCTGGGATCTCAATAATTCCTCCTGGTCGCAGGGTCTGCTTCAAACCATCATGAAGGATTTTAAAAGGCTGCGGCCCTATTATTACGGCGATTATTATCCGCTTACCCCGAATACCCGGATAACCACGGATTCTATCTGGCTGTCGTATCAGCAGAACAGGCCGGACCAGGGCGACGGGATCATCCTGGCGTTCAGACGGCCAGCCTGCGATGTGGAGAGCATTACCGTAAAACCCAAAGGACTGGATCCGGTGGCCGATTACGATGTATTGTTTGAGGATACCGGGAAGAAAGTGGTCATGAAGGGAGCGGGCCTGATGCAGGGAATTCTTCTGGAAACGAAGGAAAAACCCGGATCGCTCCTGATCAGCTATAAAAAATTGTGAAACTGACACATGAGCAGGCTTTTCACAGATCTGGAAACCAGCTTCTTTCCCCTTTTTTACCTGAACTGTAAATTCCGGTTCCGGTATTTCAGTGAGGAGAGGATAAGGAAATACCAGACCAGGAAAGCCCGGCAGCTGGTCCGGTTTGCAAATGCGCATTCTGATTTTTTCAGAAACCACCACAGCGGCTGCGATCTGGACGACGTGTGGTCGCTGCCCACGGTGAATAAAAAGATCATGATGGAGAATCTCACCGGGTACAATACGGTGGGTCTGACTCGTGACGAAATACTTGATTTCTGTCTGGAGGTCGAAAAAACCCGGGATTTCTCCCGGAGGCTCAAAGGTCTGAATATCGGGATGTCATCGGGAACAAGCGGAAATAAAGGAGTGGAGATTGTTACACGTGCCGAGGAAAATTACATGAAAGCCGCACTGTTTGCACGATTTCCATTTCCGAAAAAGCAAAAGGTGAACCTGGCTTTTATACTTCGGGTAAGCGCACCCGCTTTCAGTCTGGGTATTTTAGGCCATAAGCTGACCTATATCAGTCAGCTCAGCCCGATCGAAGAGATCAGGATGAAACTCGGGGAATTAAATCCCAATGTGATCTCCGCCCCGCCTTCGATGCTGAAAATCCTGGCCCGGGAAGTCGAAAAGAATAATCTTGCCATACGTCCCAAACAGATCGTTTCTTATGCTGAGGTCCTGTACCCGGATGTCAGGACGTATCTGGAACGGGTGTTTGGCTGCCGGGTTCATGAGATTTACAAATGCACCGAGGGCCCGATAGCGGTGTCGTGCCGGTACGGCAGCCTGCATATCAATGAAGATCTGGTTGCCGTTCAAGCTCTCAATCTCGACGGATCGCCGGCACCACCCGGACAGCCTTGCCAGAAACTCATCGTGACCGACCTGCACAAAAGATCGCAGCCGATCATACGGTACGAACTAAACGATATCATCACTATCAGCAAAGAAAAATGCCGGTGCGGATCATCGTTCCGGGTGATTGAAAATATTCAGGGACGTGCCGATGATGTCTTTTGGGCGAAAAATATCAATACGGGTGAATGGCAGTATATTTTTCCAGATTATATCAGCCGGGCCATCATTACGGCATCGGAAGACATTGAGGAATACCAGGTTATACAAAACAGTCCGGAGGAGGTATGGGTACGGATTCAGCTCAGGGATGAGATCAGCCGTGAAGAGTTTACCGGGGAGCAGGCGGTGCGAAAAAGTATTGAAAATGTTTTTGCCAGTTACGAATGCCACAGGCCTGAAGTGACCATCCTGTATGAAAATCCCCGGGTTAACGTAAATTCGAATAAGCTGATGAGAATTCATCGAGCCTTTAAAATGGATTAAAATCATGATAAACAACAGGATAGCTTCACTTGATGCCATCAGGGGCCTCGCATTAATGTTTATCCTGTTTTTCCATTGCTCCATTTACAATTTCGCCAACATACACAAGATTGATTTCAGCAACCCTCCGATTCTGATTGTTTTGATGAGTTTCATGGCACTCTGGGGCGGGGTTTTTATCCTCTACTCCTCGGTGGCAAATACGGTCATGTTTCAACGAAGAGCCGCAGCTGAGCCGGCTACCCGGACTTTCAGGTTTCTACTGATTGCCGGCGCAGTTTACCTGGTCCTGCATTATTTACTCAATATCTTTTTAGGCAGATGGAACATTGATTTTGTGAACAACCAGCCTCACATGACTTTCGTGGCTGGCACCTTGCGAACCGGAGAGCTGGCTCTTCCACCGGTAACCAAGCTGTTCGAAGGATCCTCTTTGTCGACCATCGCCCTGAACCTGATCCTTGTTTCAGGCCTGCTTGTTTTGCTTACCCGCAATGGGGGAGCAACCAAGGCCACACGCAACTACCTGATAATGGGCATCTCAGGATTCGTCATTCTGACCGGCTCTTTTTTGAGGGTGCCCTTATATCCTGCTTTTGCCAGCGCCATTGAATCCGGCGACTTTCTTACTTCCATCGGGTTAAGCTTTGTATTGGCAAATCCCTATCCCTTGCTGCCGTACCTTTCCTATGGATTGTTCGGCGCCATGATCGGTCTGATGGTTTTTTCCGGAAGAAAGGATCTGCTGAAAAAGGTAATCCTTCCGCTGGGAACATTCTTCTTCCTGTTCGGGATTTACGGCATGATGAATTTCGACAAGACGATATCAAAGCCGGATTACTTCTGGTATTTCAAGACGAATTTTGAGCTTGGGGTTTTTCTTTTACTGGCCGTTCTGATACTGCTGGGGCTGGAGAAGAAAACGGTATTCCTGGGAAAAATAAGGCTTATCAGCTGGTTTGGAAGGATCAGCCTGACCATTTACCTGCTGGAGACATTCATGTCAGAGATTCTAAGGATTATCGTGCACGGATTTCTTCCTGACTGGGACCAGACCATCAACGGATGCTTGCTTTTCGGTTTGCTGAATATCGGTGTATGGGCTGTGATCGTTTATTTCTGGAGTAAGGTTGATTTCAGGTTCAGCCTCGAATACTTCTGGGTTCGCGGATTCAAAAAAATCGGTAAGGATTCCACGAAGCTTCACATGATCAGATAGATGTTCGCCAAAATGAAGGTGAGGTTCTGATCGATACAGGAAAACAGGATTGTTTTTTTGTTCCTGATTCACTAATTTCGGTACCCTTAGAAGTTCTGGAACCTTGAAACAAAGACTAATTTATTCAACACGCAGACCCAGGCCAGTTTGTATTGGAATTATTTTTTCAATCCTGTTTCTCATTTTCATTTGTTGTTCCGGACCCAGGGATATCCTGAATATTACCTGCAGCCCTTCGAATGATTTATACGGTATTCTTCAATCCCAGAAACACTTGCACCTGATCCGGTTTGAATCGCCCGCCGAGGCTGCCAGGGGTGCGGAGGAGGGACAGGCCCTGCTGATCACTGCCGATAAGTATCCTTCCGCTCCGATCGACCTGCCGGCAGAGTTTTTTGCACTGGTCAAGAGCAAGATGCTCAGGGTTTATCTGGAATACCCATCTTACCTGCCGGGTATCCAGGTCAAGGAGCCCGTAAAAAGTCCGGTAGACCGGGCAGTTGTCAACACCTCTTTCTTCGGTAAAAGCCCGGACAGTCTGAGCATATTGGTTGTAAACGGACTAAGCTTTATTCCGATGGACGTAAATACTAGCCTGATCGTTGCTGCCAAGGTAGCCGGATTCGATTATGCACGTTTCGGACTACCTTCAAAAACATCCCCCCTTCTGTTTGAACTGCCCGGGTATACTGTTTTGGTGGCGACAACCAGTCTGAGCCGAATGATCATCGGCAGATTTGCACCCCAAAAAGAATGGGCCGCGGTTTGGAATTCGATACTGAAATATTTGCTTCCCCAATCGCAATTGGAAGATATTACCTGGCAGCCTGCGGTAAGGCCGACTTACGGCATCAGTCAGAAACTCCCGTACGGTTATCAGAGGAAAGCGGTTAAAACCGGGATCGAATGGTACACCGGTGCTAATATGTTAGTTAACAACGGCAGGGAAGGATCCTATGAGGCAATCATGTCCGTGATCGATGAAAATGGCACCCAACCAATCGGAATGGTCAAGCGGGGTGACTGCATCGGCGAAACCGCGATGGCATTTTCTGCTGCCGGGGCCTTGTTTGATAACCAGAACTATAAAACCATCTCCACCAACCTGTTGGATTATTACCTGGTCCGCTCCACCGCCGCACAGAATGAGTGGGCCGATTCAACGCATGGCGCCTATGGCCTGATCCCATGGGGAATAACCAGTTATGCCTGGTACCGGGCTAATTACGGCGACGATAATGCGCGTGAAATGATGGGTATCATGGTGGCTTCAGCCTTGAACAAAACCACCCAATGGGATACCCTATTAATGAGGTGCCTGCTGGCACAGTTGCGTACCACCGGGATTTCGGGATTCAGGGGCGACAGGATCGACCTGCCCGAATTTGCGAAGAATGGCTGGGAGTATTATTTCAAGCGCGATATCATCAACCTGGCGCCGCACTTCGAGGCCTACCTGTGGGCCTGCTACCTCTGGGCCTACGATAAAACAAAGTATCCGCTGTTCCTGGAGAGAGCCCGCAACGCCATCGATATTACCATGAAGAATTATCCCGATGGCTGGTCGTGGACCAACGGCCTGGCCCAGGAAAAGGCACGCATGATACTGCCCTTGTCGTGGCTGGTTCGGGTCGACGATACCCCGGCTCACCGCCAATATCTCAGTCGCATGGTGCGTGACCTGCTGAAATTGCAGGATACCACCGGTGCCATCCGGGAGGAGCTCGGTGACCTGAAAATGGGACGATTTCCGCCTCCGCAGAGTAATGAAGCTTACGGAACCAATGAGGCTTCGCTCATCGGGGAAAACGGGGATAAGGTGAGTGATCTATTGTATACCACGAATTTTGCTTTCCTCGGATTGCATGAGGCTGCGAGAGCAACCGGCGATCCGGCGATCATTGCGGCGGAGGATAAGCTGGCGGAATTTCTTTGCCGCATACAGATCTACTCCCCTTCGCGTCCACAGCTGCATGGGGGATGGTTCCGTTCTTTCGATTTCGGACGTTACGAGCACTGGGGATGCAATGCTGATCAGGGATGGGGAGCCTGGTGCATAGAAAGTGGCTGGACACAAGGCTGGATCACTACCATCCTGGCTCTGAGGGAAATGGATACATCGCTGTGGGAACTTACGCGGGATTCGGAGGTTGCGGCGAACTTCGGGCAGTTGAAGAAGAAGATGATACCGGAGAAATAGAAGTTAGAGATTCCAATGAAGAATTCCGAATTCCGAGGTAGGAGATTCAGGGCACCATGAAGTTGTAAATTAATACTTCATGAACACTTTAAACTATTAATTCGGAACTCGAAATTCTCAATTCGAATCTCAACTTTTTCACTTAAATATACATGGAGTTCCTGCGCTCCTTAAGCTTCTCATCCAGGATATAATCATCGTAATCCATGGTCCGGTCGATGATGCCCTTCGGAGTCAGCTCAATGACCCGGTTGCAAACGGTTTGGATGAATTCATGGTCATGCGACGACATGAGAATATTTCCCTTGAACCGGATCAGGGTATTGTTGAATGCCTGTATGGATTCCAGATCGAGATGGTTGGTGGGCGTGTCGAGGATCATGACGTTGGCGTTTCTGATCATCATACGGGCGATCATGCAGCGCACTTTTTCGCCCCCCGACAGAACTTTCGCCTTTTTATAGATCTCTTCGCCGGAGAAAAGCATCTTGCCCAGATAGCCTCGCAGGTAATTTTCACTGGTGTCTTCGGAATATTTTCCGAGCCATTCAATCAACGTCTCGTCTTTTTCGAAAAACTTGTCGTTTTCGAGCGGCAGGTAGGCTTTCACTATCGTCTGGCCCCAGGTGAAAGTACCGCTGTCGGGCTGCATATGACCCTTGATGATCTCAAAGAAGGTGGTCATGGCACGCGTGTCTTTCGACAGGAAAACGATTTTGTCGTCCTTGTTGATGACGAAATTTACGTCGCTGAAGAGAACCTTTCCCTCAACCGATTTGGTCAGTCCGGCAACTTCCAGAATATTGTTTCCCGGTTCGCGACCCGGAGTGAAAATGATTCCCGGGTATTTTCGGGTCGATGGCTTTATTTCTTCGATATTCAGTTTCTCGATCATCTTTTTCCGGCTGGTGGTCTGCTTCGATTTGGCCACGTTGGCACTGAATCGGGCAATGAATTCGAGCAGTTCCTTCTTTTTCTCCTCGGCTTTCTTATTCTGGTTAAGCTGCTGCCTCAGGGCCAGCTGGCTTGATTCGTACCAGTAACTGTAATTTCCGGAGAAAAGCTGTACGCGGCTGAAATCGATATCGACAATATGCGTACAGATCGAATCGAGGAAGTGCCTGTCGTGAGAAACTACCAGTACGGTATTTTCGAAGTTCGATAAATAATATTCCAGCCATTCGACAGTGTCAAGGTCGAGGTCATTGGTTGGCTCATCAAGCAGGAGATTGTCGGGTTTACCAAACAATGCCCTGGCCAGCAGCACTTTTACCTTTTCCTTACCGGTAAGTTCGCGCATGTATTTATGATGATGCTCCTCTTTTACGCCCAGACCGCTGAGTAAACTGGCGGCGTTACTTTCCGCGTTCCATCCGTCGAGCTCGTTGAATTTTTCCTCCAGGTCGGATGCCCGGTGGCCGTCGGCTTCCGTAAAATCGGCCTTGGCATACAGGTTATCTTTTTCATTCCTGATATCCCACAGGATCTCATGACCCATGAGCACGGTATCCAGGACCACACAGTCGTCGAATTCGTAGTGATTCTGCTTGAGGACCGATACCCGTTCACCGGCACCGAAGGAAACCGATCCTTTGGTATTGTCGACCTCGCCGTACAGGAGCTTGAGGAAAGTAGATTTCCCGGCCCCGTTTGCGCCAATAATCCCGTAGCAGTTGCCCGGTGTGAACTTCATGTTGACATCCTGGAACAATATCCGCTTACCGAATTGGACGCCGAGGTTTGAGACTGTAATCATTTGATTTTTCGAATATAAAGGGCCGCAAAGGTAGTACTTTTATCTGGTCTTTTTATGGTTTAGGAATCTCTTGTTCGATCTCGGATACAAATGATATCTTAGAGGTTTATTTTTTTTGGAAATGCTGCCCATCAAAAATTCAGAGATCATTTTCATCATCAATCCGAACTCGGGCAGTAAGAGATATGATCACCTGATACGGAAAATCCACAAAATAGATCCCGGATTAACCTGCATAGTTACCGAGCATCACACCACCGTTAAGGAGCTTTTCGATAAAAACATCGATAAATACAAAGTTTTCATCGTGGTGGGTGGCGACGGAACCGTGCATGAGGCGGCGCGTTACCTGTATGACCGTGAGGATAAGCTGCTTGGGGTAATTCCCAACGGCTCAGGCAACGGTTTTGCCTACGAGCTGGGCTTCAACCGGAATATTGAATCCCTGCTGGAAGACATTCATAAGGGAGAATCGGTGACCCTCGACGTGCTTAACGTCAATAACAGGGATTGCATTAATATATCCGGTCTGGGTTTCGACAGCTATGTCGCCCACCGTTTCAGCAAGGGACGCACCCGCGGATTTCTCACCTATGTTGTCATAACCATCCGCTCCCTCTTTGAATTCAAGCCGGTAAATACCACGCTGATGGTTAACGGGCAGGAGATCAAAGGGCGGTACCAGATGATATGCTTCGCCAATAACAAGCAGTTCGGCAATTATGCTTTTATCGCTCCGTATGCCAGGCCAAATGACGGAATCCTTGACATAGTCCTGATCCGGCCCTTCCCTTTCTTCCTCTATCCCGGATTCGTTATTAAGATGTTTCTCGGTAAGCTGACCAATACCAGATATGTTAAGTACCTCAAAACCAATGAGGAGGTAATCATTACAGCAGATACCGGTGAATTTCATATCGACGGGGAGCCGGTCGTGCTCGAAAACCCGGTGAAAATCAGTATCGGACGGAAGAAACTCTACATAATCAAAACCAAACGTAACAAGATATGAGCCCAATCAGATCAATCGGCATCTGTGCAGCTCTGGTTCTGGCTTTTACAGGTGGCTTGAATCTGACTGCCCAAACCGGCCGGCCGGCCGATACCAAAAGAAACCTGGCCCACATGGCCACTGCATCCAATTCCTCCCGGTTCGGCCCGTCGCTTGCGGTAATGAACGACGACCTTACTCCCACCGATACTTTGCCCTGGCGCCAGGGTCGAAATCGCGGACGCCAGCGTCCGGCTTCTGCCCAGTGGGTTCAGTATGAATGGGTTCAGCCCATCGGTACCCGGGAAATATCGGTGTTCCTGTGGGATTACAAAGGAGGAATACCCCTGCCAAAAGCCTACAAAATTCAATACTGGAACGGCTCAGCTTATGCGCCGGTCAGCAATCCGAAAGGACTCGGACTGCTGAACAAAGAATTCAATACCACCACTTTTGATGAAGTCCAGACCACCAGTCTGCGTATCGAAGTGGATTCAGCCCTGATGTTTCCGAACAATATCCAGGAATGGATTGTTGTTCAATCCCCCGGCTCCCCCGACCTGCCCCCGATTGTTAATGCCGGTGCCGACCGTGATGTGGTGGCCGGCGGCAAAACCTGGCTGTCAGGAAGCTACAAATCGGTTACCCCGGTGAGCAAAACCGTATGGACAAAGACTTCAGGCCCGGGACCCGTTGAGTTCGCAGATGCCGGATCGCTCAACACAACGGCTATGTTGAAAGAGAGGGGCGACTATGTCCTTACGCTGACTGCTTACGAAGGCAAGCTGAGCAACGCTTCCGATATCCGGGTTAAGGTAATTGCCCCGCCACCGGCCCAGCGTCTGGATGTGGTTTACACGAAGCGCTACTCGATCGACAGCCCCCTGTGGAATGCCCGGGCCAAAGCACTTATCGTGAACTGGATCCCCTGGTGCATCGATCAAATCAACCGGACCGATATCACCACCGGTGAAGGGGGCATCGATAATTTCATTGAGTCGGCAAAAGCCCTCAGGGGCGAGCCCCACGGCAAGCATAAAGGGTACGTTTTTTCGAATGCCTGGGTTCACCAGACCGTGGAATCGATGAGCATAGCCCTGATGGTTGATCCCCGCGGAGACAAGGATATCATTGCCGCGCAGGAAAAGATGAAGCGCACCCTGGATGACTGGATCCCGAAAATCCTGGCCGCCCAGGAACCCGACGGATATCTGCAGACTGCCTACACCCTCCGGGATACGGCACGATGGCATAACCGGTGGTCGCCCGAAACCCGGGGCAACCACGAAGGATATGTTGCCGGATATTTTATCGAATCGGCGATCAACCATTTTACACTCACTGACGGCAAGGACAGGCGGCTGTACAATGCTGCCAAAAAGCTTGCCGATTGCTGGGTGGCAAATCTCGGACCCGGGAAAAAGCCCTGGTGGGACGGGCATCAGGAGATGGAACAGGCACTGGTGCGTTTTGGCCGGTTCGTGAATGATATGGAAGGAAACGGCCGGGGCGACAGTTATATCACGCTGTCGAAATTTTTACTCGACAACCGCGGCGGAGGCGATGAGTACGACCAGAGCCATGTGCCGGTTCAGCAGCAGTATGAGGCTGTCGGACATGCAGTCAGGGCAGTGTACAGTTATTCGGGAATGGCCGATGTAGCCGCGGAAACCGGAGATATCGATTATCAGAGTGCCGTGATGTCGCTCTGGAACAATATCATCAACAAGAAATATTACGTGACGGGTGGCATTGGCAGCGGCGAAACCAGCGAAGGTTTTGGGGCGAATTATTCACTGGGCAACAATGCTTATTGCGAAGCCTGCTCCAGCTGTGGCCTGATATTCTTCGACTACAAGATGAACCTGGCTTACCATGATGCCAAATATGCAGACCTGTACGAGGAGACCTTTTACAACGCTCTGCTCGGTGCTCTGGATCTCGACGCAAAGAATTTTTATTACGATAACCCGCTCACCGGCAGCCAGCCGCGCGGATCGTGGCATGTATGCCCGTGTTGTGTCGGCAATATCCCGAGGATACTGCTGATGATCCCTACCTGGACCTACGTTAAGGGAACGGATGCCATCTATGTAAACCTTTTTATCGGAAGCAAAATACAGGTTGAAAAAGTGGCCGGAACTGATGTGGAGATGATCCAGAAAACCGATTATCCCTGGAGCGGGAAGGTGTCGATTACGGTGAATCCGAAAGTGACCTCGAAGTTTTCGCTTTTTGTGAGGGTTCCCAACCGGTCGACCAGCGAACTGTACACCTGCCTGCCGCAGGTTAGCGGACTAAAATCGCTGACCGTGAACGGTAAAGCAGTGAGCATGAAACCGGTTAACGGTTATGTGGAGATCAAGGGTACGTGGAAGGCCGGCGACAAGGTTGAACTGGAATTGCCGATGCAGGTGCAGACCGTTAAGGCTGACAATCACATCGTGGCCGACCGCGGCAAGGTTGCCATTAAATACGGTCCGCTGATCTATAATGTGGAAGAAGCAGACAATCAGGATATAACAAAGACTATCGGTTCAGGGCCTCTGGTGCCGGAATGGCGTAGTGATATGCTGAGCGGAATCATGACCATCAAGGGTAAATGGGCCGACGGCACCAATCTGCTGGCCATACCCAACTATGCCCGCAACAACCGTAAAGCTGCCCCCGATGCCAAAACCACCGGTGGTTCGCAGGTGTGGATCAAGAAAGAATAAATGCCCGGTATTTATCCTGAAAAAGAGTAAATTGGGATAAAAATATACCCGTATGAAGAGTGGTGAAGAAATCCGGTTCAGAGGGTGGCCCGCGCTGGCCGCCGCCTTGCTGATATTGTTATCAGGCACTTTCGCAGGTGCGCAGGAAATGCGTACGATGAAGTATACAAACCGTTCTCTCAAAAAGGCCGAAGAATGGCAGAATTCGGTGCGCGAGAAGATGAGCGATCTCATGAGTATCAAGGATCAGCTGGGCACCGGAAGCAGTATCCCCCTGAATACGACCGAGATCAGGGTCGAGAATAAAACCGATTACCTGCTTAAGGAGATCGAGATCAATTCCACCCCAACCCGGAGGATCAGGGTAATCGTCACTTTTCCGTTGCTCTCGCGCGGACCCTGGCCGGCGGTGGTATGCATTCACGGCCATGGCGGCACCCCGATGATTGTTTATGACAAGCAGTCGTTGTACAAAGGGTTCGCGCATGAGCTTGCGATACGGAACTACGTGACGATTGCCCCGATAGTCAGTCAGCATGTGGTATACGAACCCGGCAGAACACTGATGGGCGAGCGGCTGTGGGATTGCATGCGATGTATAGATTATCTTGAAACGCAGATATCTGTCGACGCAACAAGGATCGGATGCGGCGGACTTTCGCTCGGCGGGGAAATGTCGATGTGGCTGGGTGCCATGGACCAGCGGATCAAGGCAACGGTAAGTGCCGGATTCCTAACTAAAATGGATCAGCTGGAAAAGGGACATTGCATGTGCTGGAAATTTTCAGGATTGAGGGAACTGGTGGATTTTGCCGATATCTATTCGTTGATAGCCCCGCGGCCCCTGCTTTGCCAGAACGGACTGAAGGAGCCTCCCGCGGATTTTACCCCGGAGCTGGCAAAAGCCGCGCTCAAGGAAATACAGGTCATCTATTACAATTACAGCCATCCGGAGAATGTCGGCCTGATGGTTCACGAAGGCGCCCATGTGGTGGAGGTGCCCAGCTTATTGATTTTTTTCAAGAAACACCTGGACCCGATAAAAGCATCCTACGATGAAGAATAACAGACGCGACTTTCTAAAATGGACGGGTCTGGCCGGTCTCGGACTGGCCGGCAGCCCTTACCTCAAAGCTTTGGACCTGGCATCAGATGAGCGCAAAACCCATCAGCAGAGATTTAACATGTCGGGGTTTGCGGCTCCGAAAATCGATACCGTCCGGATCGGGATTATCGGTCTGGGTAACCGGGGCCCGTCGCACCTCGAAACCATGCGGCATATTGAGGGCGTGGAGATCAGGGCTCTGTGTGATTTGCTCCCGGAACGCGCCGCTGCGGCTAAAAAGCGCCTCGACGGGACCATTCACAAACCGGAATTATACTCTGGCGACAAGGATGCCTGGATGAAACTCTGCGAGCAGCCGGACCTCGACCTGGTGATCATTACGACACCGTATTACATGCATGCCGGAATGGCCGTTTACGCCATGGAGCATGGCAAGCATGCCGCCTCGGAGGTGCCCGCCGCGGCTACTGTTGAGGAGTGCTGGAAGCTGGTTGAAACAGCAGAAAGGACACGCAAGCACTGCATGATGCTCGAAAATTACGCTTACGGCTTCTTTCAGGTGCTTACCCTGAATATGGCGCGCAAAGGATTTTTCGGGGAGATCGTCCATGGCGAGTGTGCTTACAATACCAGTAAAATGGGCAACAACTTTTCCAGAAAGATGTATTGGGACATGTGGTGGCTGAAGTTGTACGCTTCGAAAAAGGGCAATATCTACCCGACTCACGGTTTAGGGTCGGTGGCTCAGATCATGGACATCAACCGCGGCGACCGGTTCGATTACCTGGTATCCATGGAGAGCAACGATTTTATGATGAAGGCTAAGGCTCAAGAGCTTGCCGTCAGGGATGATTTCTTTAAACCGTTTGCCGAAAAGAATTACCGCGGAAATATCAATACCAGCATCATCCGCACGGTGAAAGGGAGGACCATCATGGTTCAGCATGATGCCACCTCGCCACGCGGACCGCATTCCACGATCCACGGAATCACCGGGACCAAGGGGATGGCGCTGGAATACCCGCTGCCACCGAGAATATCCAGAGATCTGAACGGCTGGCTCCCCCAGGCGGAATACGATGCGCTGGTAAAAGAATATACCCCTGAAATCATTACACGGATGAGTGAGCTGACCAAATTGATGGGCGGGCACGGCGGGGGCGACCTCCTGGAGTGCTGGAGGCTTATTGATTGTTTGCGAAACGGATTTCCTCTGGACCAGGATGTGTATGACGCTGCGGCCTGGAGTTCCATCGGGCCGCTCAGCGAATGGTCGGTCCTCAACCGCTCGAATTCCATCGATATACCTGATTTCACTGCAGGCTCCTGGGAAGAGAATATCCCGAACATGGACATTAACCTCAAACGCTGTGGCGATACTAAAGTGCTCTAAACCGTTCCCGGTGGATGTGGTTTTCCATCCCTCATGGTGGCATCGCCATGCCGGTATCGTGTTCGATGATGACTTTTTCTACCATCCGCTCAAACGGGTGGAAGCCGAGCGGCAGATGGAAAATGTGCTTTATGAGCGGTTCGGTCAGTTCGGGCTCGGTGAGGATCATGACCGCGATAAGCCGGTGATCGGAGCCGTGCATCTGGCGGCCGGGTATTTTATCCAGGAGATGCTGGGCTGCCGGGTGATCTACGGTGGTGATTCCCCGCCGCAGGTGATCCCGGCCGGAATGGAAAAACTGGATATCGATCCTTCAAAAGCCTTCAGTTCCGACGCTTTCCGAAAGCTTCTGAAACTACAGGATCAGCTTAAATCCAAATACGGCTACCTCACCGGCGACATCAACTGGGGCGGGGTTTTAAATGTCGCACTCGACCTGGTCGGCGAGCAGGTGTTTACCGATTTTTATATCCGGCCGGAGGAAACCGTCACTCAATTCAATCTGATCGCCTCCGTAATCGAGCGGTTCGTCAACGGTATATCCACTTTTACCGGATCCTCATCGATATCGGTGAACCGGAATGTCAGGCACCTGGAAGGTCCCGTTTTCCTCCACTCCGAATGTTCGCACACCATGATTTCCACGGAACAGTATGAGCAGTTCCTGCGGCATATCGATATAGGATGGAGCCATAAATTCAGGCCTTTCGGCATTCATTATTGCGGCAGGGATCCGCATCGTTACGCGGAATCGTTTGCGGTCATTGAAGATCTTGATTTTCTTGATGTGGGCTGGGGCGGCGACGTGAAAATGCTTCGGGAGCACCTGCCCCGGACATTCCTTAACATCAGGCTCGACCCGGTTACGCTGAATAATTATACCACCTCCGAACTGGAACAAACCATTATCAGGCTGGTCGGGGATTCCGGTAATCCCTGGCTTACCGGGGTCTGCTGCATCAATATGGATGATCAGACGGATGACGGGAAGGTGACGACTATTTTCAGAACCGTTGAGAATTTGCGAAAAACCCTGGTACCATGAGGCCTGAATATTTCTTCGAGGAAAACTGCTTTATCACCGAGCTGCTCAATACGGAATCTGATCCTGACGTGTCGGTTGTCCGCGTGCGTGTTCTGCCGGGTGCCACAACCCACTGGCACCATCTGGAGGGAATTACCGAACGTTATCTGATCATGCACGGGACCGGCAGCGCCGAAGTGGGCAGCGATCCTCTACTGACCGTGCGGCCCAGCGATACGGTCACCATTCCTCCCGGCGTCAGGCAGCGGATCAGCAATACCGGATCGGCCGACCTGATTTTCCTGGCAGTGTGCACGCCGCGATTTGTGCAAGAAAGATATTGTGACAGCTATTAATAGCCCGGCACTTCAGTGCCGGGAGCAGTAGGCAGTAGGCAGTCTCCAAGGCCAATTTTGAATTTTGAAATTTCAGCATTCAAAACTGGCCTTCGGATCTCTAAATTCTCACTTCACCACCCCCTGAAGCCACCGGGTGATTTCGTCCAGTGCCCTGGGCGACATGGTCTGCTCGATGGCCGCGTATTCGTTTGGTGAGCCGGTCTTGCATTCCTGGAACAGATGATTTAACCCCGGTAACTCGATCAGAGTTACTTTTTTGTTTTTACCCCTCTTAAGTGCGTTACCAATGGCTTCCAGATCTTCCTTAGGGGGTACCTGGAGGTCGAGCGATCCGTTCAGTGCGAGGACGGGGCATTTGACCTTGGTCAATGCCGGTACCGGATCATATTTAAGGAAAAAGAGCATCCAGGGAGTAGCCATCTGGTTTACGGACATCTTTACAAAATCCTCCTTGCTCATGCCTGACGGGATTTCAGCTGTGGGATCGTTGGTTATCTGATCTTCAAGAAATTTTGTAAGCCCCGATCTTACGGCCTCCTTATTTTCGGCTTTCAGTACCATGTTGAAGGCAGACGTATTTATTTCTTTTGCTTTCAGGATATCACTTTCAGATACTCCGTTCGCCCTGTTGATCAGTTCCTGCTGCATCAGGATGATCTGGTATCCGCTCAGGCCCGGTCCGGCCAGCATGACGATGAAGGCAACGTCTTTTGATTTTGCCGCTACCATCGGAGCAATCAGTCCTCCTTCGCTGTGGCCTATCAAACCGATTTTCTTTTTATTAATTTCTTTACGCGACTTCAGATAAGCAATCGCAGCTTCCGCATCCGAAGCAAAGTCGGTGGAGGTTGCATTCCTGAAATCGCCGGTGGACTGGGCGGTTCCGCGATCGTCGTAGCGCAGGACTGCCATGCCGTTCCGGGTAAGATGATCGGCAAGGACGAGAAAGGGTTTGTGCCCCAGAAGTTCCTCATCCCTGTTTTGCGGGCCACTGCCGGTGATCAGGATGACCACAGGAAATTTCCCTTCTTTCGAAGGCATGGTGAGGGTTCCGGCCAGGACTGCTCCTGCCGCTTCATTCTTGAATTTCACTTCCTCAGTGTAATACGGATAGGGCGGCTTGGGCTCCTGCGGCCTGACTAGCACTGTTTTTTCAAGTTT
Organism: uncultured Porphyromonadaceae bacterium; assembly: GCA_964355105.1. Lineage (GTDB taxonomy): Bacteria > Bacteroidota > Bacteroidia > Bacteroidales > UBA12481 > UBA12481. The sequence continues at coordinate 98,586 of CAYHCO010000002.1, read as the reverse complement.
CTTTTTCGTTAAGGTCATGGGAAAAGTCGCGCCATTCTGCTTCAGGTTACCGGTGAAGACATCGTCCTTAAGCTCGCCAGAGTATTCCAGTACAGGCGTTTTCATCAGGATAGTCAGTTTCGAACCGGCAAAGGTTGTTGAAGCGGTTGCCAGGCCAAAAGCTTTCTGGTCGGGACTGTCCATCGTGGTGGTATATCCGTCAGCGGTTTTGGTAATGTTGAACACAATTCTCAGTTCAATGCCTGAAAATTTAAGGGCTCCGTACCAGGAGCCGGAAATGTCCTGGGCCGACAGGCTAACGGTTAAGAGGACCATGGTGATGAGGAGAGTTATTCTTTTCATTTTAACTTGATAATATCCAGTACGCTAATAAACAATTCAGCAAGTGCCTCCTGCTCCTTGACCTCACGTTCGGGGGTAAAAGTGGAGGTCTGGTTAAAGAAGGCAATCAAGGTGGCGCCGTTCGAAGGCAAATACCACATCCAAGAAGTACAACCGTATGTGCCGCCGCTGTTTCCGATGAAATCCTTATACCTGACGATCCCCAGACCGGTAAACGAATCCTGAGGGGCTCCGGGGCTCACCGGAATGGCGATCCAATTGAAAAACTCATTTTGCATGGCCGGCGAAAGCAATTGTCCCGTGCCAAAAGCAGTGGCACAGGTGATAATATCGTTCCGGTCCGACAGCAGGCCCCCGGCTGTCCATCCCCAGGAACCCAGTTCCTGGCGGGTGATATCCAGCAGGGAATCGTTCGGGCCCCCAAGATCGTAAGTATACAGATGTGCGTAATTGCCGGCAATGTCGGGTCCGTCGGCCATGACAGTATGTGTAAGTCCGAGTCTGTCGATCACCCTTGTCTTGATTTCAGAGGCAGCCGGGTTGCCTGTAACCGTTTCAATGATCTTTCCGAGCAAAATGTAGGCGGTATTCGAGTAGCCCAGTTGTTCACCGGGTTTGAATGAGGCACCATGCGCAATGGCTGGTGCTATAAGTTCCTCATAGGTCCATTTCTTCAAGGGATACTTCTTGATGGCACTCACAAAAGCCGTGTCATCGGTATAGGAAAAAATCCCGCAGGTATGGTTAAGCATCATGCGGATGGTAATGGCTGATGCGTTGGCTATCCTGGGCTCGAAGCCGGAAAGTTTGTCATCCAGCGACAGCTTGTTCTCTTCCGCAAGCTGCAGGACCGTGACAGCGGTAAAAGTTTTGGTTATGCTCCCGATCCTAAAAATATTATCGGCATCGCTGGCGACATTGTTTTTGATATCGGAAACTCCTTTGGTGATCAGCAGGCTTCCTTTTCCGGGCAGGGTGATATCGAAAACGACTCCCGGCACATCCATGTCCACCATCAATTTATCGAGAGCATGCTGGATGGTGGATTCCTCTTCAACCGTAAATACCGGAGTCTCCTTTTTGCAACCGGTCAGGAGAGCTAAACCAATAAGGCTGCCGGCGACTATTTTATCGATTTTATTCACCCGATAAAGATAGCGATTTCGTACTTTTCGACTCTAAATTCAAATATGATGAGGATAATAATCCTGGCGGCCTTTTTCGCCGCCCTGTCAGGAACGGCCCTGCCGCAGGGTTCCGCTAAGCCCAAAACACCTCAGAACCCCTTGTTTCCGGGATGGTATGCCGATCCTGAGGGTGGAGTTTTTGGCAATACCTACTGGATATTCCCAACCTATTCGGCAAAGTACGGCAAACAGGTTTCTTTCGATGCCTTCTCTTCCCCCGACCTGATCTCCTGGACCAAGCATCCCCATGTGCTGGATACAATAGCTGTCAGGTGGGCGCACCGGGCCATGTGGGCTCCGTCAGTCATAGAGAAAGAGGGTAAGTTTTACTTTTTCTTCGGTGCCAACGACATCCAGAATGACCAGGAGACCGGTGGTATAGGAGTGGCTGTTGCCGACAAGCCATCCGGACCGTACAAGGACTATCTGGGTAAACCTTTGATCGACAAATTTTATAATGGCGCACAACCTATTGATCAGTTTGCTTTTAAGGATGCAGATGGCCAGTATTACCTGATTTATGGCGGCTGGCGACATTGCAATATTGCCAGGATGAAGGATGATTTTACCGGTTTTATTCCCCATCCCGACGGGACCCTGTTTAAGGAGATCACGCCGCAAGGCTATGTGGAGGGGCCTTTTATGTTCATCCGGAACGGCAAATATTACTTTATGTGGTCGGAAGGTGGCTGGACAGGTCCGGATTATTGCGTGGCCTATGCCATAGCCGACTCTCCTTTCGGGCCCTTCACCCGTATCGGCAAAGTGCTCCAGCAGGATCCTAAAATTGCCACCGGGGCCGGGCATCATTCGGTGATCAAAACACCCGGAAAGGATGAATGGTATATTGTTTATCACCGGCGTCCACTCGGGGAAACCGACGGAAACTCAAGGGTCACCTGTATCGACAGGATGTTCTTTGATGATAATGGTTTTATTAAGCCGGTAGTGATGACAACCGGACAAGATCGTTAGCTTTGTCAAAAACAAGTTCAGTCATGAAAATATTCATCACCATTGCCGGAATCCTGCTGATAGTGGGTGGCTGCTATTTCGTTTACGACGGATATCAGGAAAAACAGACAACAACGGCAAAAATTGAGAAGGAGGTCTCTACTGCACTGAGGGCTCTTACCGATGATTCGGTTAAAACAAAAACCAAAGTGAATAATGAATCAGCCGCCAAGATGATAGGTGGCGGGGTCGCTGCTCTCGCCGGAATTGCTTTGTTCGCCGGAGGCCTGCGCCGTAAGAAGGGATAAAGACCAGGAGACGGAAGACAGAAGACAGAAGACAGAAGACCAGGATGCTTGTGTTTGGTATTTTGCTAATTCATTTTACTTTTGAGTGGTTACTAATTGATAATTAAACGATGACAGCTGCCCGTCTTTCCACAGTTGCCATTGCCCTGGCCTTGATTTTGGCTTCCTGTGAAGTCCCGTTCAATCCCACGGCACCGGCTGATGCAACACCCTATATCATGTGTGTGCTGAATCCCAAAGATAGCGCCCAATATGTGCGTATTCAGAGAAGTTATGTGTGCCAGGAAAATGCCTACAATTTTTCGAAAAATTCTGATTCCGTATATTATCCTGCTGAGGATCTGATCGTTAAGCTTACTCGCTTTGATACACTTGACGGGAGTATCATGGAAGATCCGATCATACTGTATCCGACGAATGAGATTACCAAAGATTCCGGTCAGTTCGCAACAGCCGGCCATTATGTGTTTAAAACCACTGAGCCTATTTATTCTGAGTTTGATTATGAGTTAAGTGTTAAAATAACTCGAATAAACAAGACCTACACTTCGCGTATCCAGCCTCTCGGTTCGTGGAATTTGGCAGGCGCCTTTAGCACGGAACAGCGAAAAACACGTTATAATCTGTATCATCCCGAGAGGATAAACTATTTTCAGGACCTCACGCCTGCAAATTATCCCCAATTAGTAAGGTTCCTGTATCTGGAGAGCGTCCAGGGTAAAACCACGCCCAAATACATTGAGTATTTGCAGGAATTCACGGTTGATGAAAACTCACCCGAATCGGATCTGATGAGTTACCTGGGCGACAATTTTCTTTATCGGTTCATTCAAAGAGAGATCCCCGTGATTCCGGGTGCCAGGCGAATTGCCATTGGGGTCGACTTTATGATCCAGCTGGCAGATTCTAACCTGATTTTGTACCAGCGATGTCTGGATCCGGATACGAAATACCTGTACCAACCCGAATTCAACAATATCCGTAATGGAGGCGTGGGCTTATTTGCCAGCCGCTACAAGCTGACAATTTTCGGCAAGGCCATGAAACCTGAGGAGCTCGATTCCATTTCAATCGGCCGTTTCACACGGAAACTCAACTTTGCCGATTCACGGGGAAAATATCACGACGGACTGTAACCCATATGATTATGAAAAACAATTTTGCCCGTCGAGTCATACGGTTGCTTCCTCTTATCGCGGTGTTCCTGTTTTTTTCCTGTGAAAAAAACCTTCCTCCGCGAATCATTACCACCGAATATGCCAAGGAACCAGGTATTGGAAATTTTAATTATACCGTAAGGGTCGAGGCTTCTGATCCTGAATTGGACGAGCTGACTTATGAATGGTCGGCATTGCAGGGTTCTTTTGCCGGTGCAACCGATCAGCAGGAAGCCATCTGGGTTGCTCCGGAAACAACGGTCGACAACAGCTTTAATGTCATCATCAGGGTTTCCGACGGGAAGGCGGAAACTCAGGATACCTTATCGATACCCGTTCAGGCCCTGAGGTTTGCCAAACTCACCGGGACAGCCAGGTTTACCGGCTGTAAAATTCCGGTAAGCGGAGCCATAATTACGGTCGACGGCAAAAGAGATACCACGGCCATGGACGGAACGTTTGAAATCGACGGGGTTCGTGTCGGCCGCCAGACCATTATCGCCGAGAAGCCTGATTTTACGGTCGGCTCCACCAAGCTCATGATCAATGAAGGCGTGAACACTGCCCTTGTTTACCTTACTTCCGATAAATACACCTGCAGGATGTACGGGAATATTACCGGAAATATGTCGCACAATCCAAAATCGTTTTACAAGGTTACGATACTCAATCCCGATAATACCGACAGCGAATTGTCGTTTATTTCAGGGTCCGACGGCTATTACGAGATCCCCAATATCCCAATGGGATTTACCAGGCTGATAGTCCGCGATGATGTAAGAGCAAGGATGGAAACGCTGGTTTATCTTGAGACAACCGAGCGAATGTTCAATATTATGGTGCCGGAACCGTTTCGATTTGTCGATTCGAGGGATAACAAGGAATACGAGGCTGTCAGGATATCAAGCAAGATATGGATGGCCGAGAACCTGGCATACCTTCCACGTGTTTCCCCTTCATTCGACCAGGGTGGAATGTGGGTATACGGTTATTCCGGGTTTGATCCGGCAGCTGCAAAAGCAACTGAGAATTACACGAAGTACGGCTGCCTTTATGACTGGCCTACAGCCACTTCACCCAATAATGGCAATGGCCGGGATATTTGCCCTCCCGGATGGCACCTGCCTGATGATGACGAGTGGAAGAGTCTGGAGCAGGCTTTGGGGATGGATCCGGTTGAGTTAGATTCCACCGGCTGGAGGTTTACCGGCGATGTGGGTAAAAAAATAAAATTTGAGGCTGGCTGGGACAGTGATGGCAACGGATCCAACTCATCGAGCTTCGGCGCCAAACCGGCAGGTTATCGCTATGCGACAGGCGGATTTCTGGGCATGGGCGGATTTGCCACTTTCTGGACATCAACCACGTTTGATGCGGGATCCAGTTATCGCCGCTACCTGTATTACAACCTGTCGGCAATCGGCCGTTTTAATGACTTTGTAACCAGTGGATTTTCCGTCCGGTGTGTGAAGGACCTTAACTAATACCAATTCATATTTACCAATAAATCAGAACTATGACCATTCTCCGATCTATTGTTTTTTCGTTTTTGATCAGCTTGTTGCTGGTTGTTCCCGCTTCATTGAATGCTCAGAATATTTCAGGAGTTGCCGGCAAGAACTGGATGCAATGGCGTGGCCCGGCGGAAACCGGCGCTGCACTTTTCGGCAATCCCCCGACAGAATTCAGCGAGACAAAGAACCTGAAATGGAAAACGGAGATTCCAGGTAAGGGTCATGCCACCCCGATCATTTGGGGCGACCAGATAATCCTCTTAACCGCCGTTCCGACTGATAAAAAGCCATCGGAGGGCGAAGCCAAGCAGGAAGCCGGGCGCATGGGCCCGCCATCCAGCGGCACCGACTTTGTGCATAAATTCGAGGTAATATCCGTGGACCGGAAAACCGGAAAGGTCCAATGGGAGAAAGTTGTAAAGGAGGAGATCCCGCTCGAACGGACACATAATCTTGGTAGCTGGGCATCCAATTCACCGGTCACCGACGGGGAGAATATCTATGCCTATTTCGGTTCACGGGGGCTCTACTGCCTGGATTTTAAGGGTAACATTCTCTGGGATCGTGATTTCGGCCAGATGGAGATCGTGATGAGTTTCGGCGAAGGCAGTTCACCATCGGTATATAAAGACAAGGTTATTGTTCTTTGGGATCATGAAGGTTCATCCTTTATTGCAGCCCTGGATAAGAAAACAGGCAAGGACATATGGAAGGTTGAGCGTCAGGAGAAAACTTCCTGGGCCAGTCCGCTGATCGTTGAGGTCAACGGCAAGGCACAGGTAATCACTGCCGCTACCAGCAAGGTTCGCAGCTATGATTTTGAAACCGGCGAATTAATCTGGGAATGCACCGGTCTCACGCGCAACGTGATTCCCAATCCGGTATATGCCGACGGTACCGTATATGTCATGAGTGGGTACCGTGGTAACGCCCTGCTCGCCATTAACCTGGCAAAAGCCAAAGGCGACATTACCACAACCGATGCCATCACGTGGAAATATTTACAGGACACACCGTATACCCCAAGCCCCGTGCTTATGGACGGGAAACTCTATTTTCTAAAAGCAAACAACGGCACTATCAGTTGTCTGGATGCCAAGGACGGGAAAGTCAATTATTCCAACCAGGTAATTCCGGGGATTGTAAATATCTATTCCTCACCCACCGGTGCCGGGGGTAATCTGTATATCGCCGCTGATGGCCTGGTAGCTGTCGTCAAAGCCGGGGCAACTTATGAGCTGGTTTCCAGTAATAAGCTCGATGATACTTTTCATGCCTCCCCGGTGGTAATTGGCAATGACCTGTATTTAAGGGGCTTCAAATATCTTTATTGCATCTCGGGGAAGTAAAGTGGTTGGGGTATAATTTGACAAAAGATTCTAAATTTGGACCCTTGCTTTAAAATTGTAACACTAAATTTTTTTACGAATGAAATATTTTCTTGGAGTTATTATCGCTGTTATTATCGTGGCACTTGCGTTCCGATTGACTAAAAACAGCGGTAAAAAAAGTGAATTGTCGGACATTAAGGAATCGGTAACCGTGGCTACCCAGCCGGGAGCAACACCAAAGCATACCGTTGAAGTTCTGGAAGTAGTGCAGGCTCCGTCCTACACTTACCTGCGGGTTAAGGAAGCCGGTAAGGAAATGTGGCTGGCCACCGTGAAGGAAGATCTGGCTGTCGGGAGCAAGTATTCTTTCAGCGATGCACTGGAGATGACAAACTTCACCAGCAAGGAACTCAACCGGAATTTTCCAGTTATCTATTTTGTGAGTGATGCTGACGGATCCTCGGCCAGCGAACCCGCTCAGGCTCCGATGACCATGGGAAAACCCAAGGTTGAACAGGGAACGGACGTGGTTATTCCCCAGAATGCCGGCGGCGTGTCGATCGGTGAGCTTTATAAGAACCGCAACAACTATTCCGGTAAAAAGATAAAGGTCAAGGGTAAGGTTGTGAAGGTTAATCCGGAAGTTATGGACCGCAACTGGGTGCATCTTCAGGATGGAACCAAGGATGGTGAATATTTCGACCTGACGGTTACCACCATGGAGAAGGCAAATGTTGGTGATGTAATCGAATTTGAAGGCACCATTGTTCTGAATAAAGATTTTGGCGCCGGATACATTTACGAACTGATCATGGAAGGCGGCGTTCTGCGTAAATAATTATTCCGATGAGATACAAAAAAGGGAGAGCCGCGTTGGCCCTCCCTCTTTTTATGCAAAACCCTTGCGGAGATTCTATTATTTTGCTGCCGGAGCGGCGTACAATCCATTGCGCGATAGCACTTTATCGAGGTTGGCTACGCCGTAAGCAACAACTGCGGTAACTACAGAAGTCTGATTCTGATATTCCGCGATGCTTTTATTGTACATATCGCGCTCAGTATGCCAGATCTCCATGTAATCGAAATTGTACCCTTTGGGATCGGCCTGGCCGAAGCTCAGGGTGGGGATCCCGTTCATGGCGAAGTAGGCATGATCTGAACCGCCGGCAGAGGTTGGCCGTGGTCCGGGTTCACCGGTGCTCTTGTTGAGGGTGAAAGGGAAATCAGGATTAATGCTGTTGAGCGGTTCGCAAATCTTTGCAAAATCATCATACAGGTCGGCCGGAACAGTCAGACTGTTGGCAACCAGCGGACCACCGTCGCGGTTGAAATAGTTGGAAATTTTATCCCAGCTCTTAACGTTTCTTTCGACCCAGCTTTTTGAGCCCAGGAGTCCGAACTCCTCGCCGGCCCAGAGGCAGACCAGGATAGTGCGCTGAGGCTTGCCGCCGGCAGCCATGATCAGGCGTGCGGCTTCCATTGCGGGACTTACTCCCGAACCATCATCCACACCGCCCGAAGCAACGTCGAAACAATCGAGGTGACCACCCATGATCACATATTCATCGGGATATTTTGTCCCCTTGATCTTTCCGACCACATTGTAATATTTTACCGGCCCCATCTTGAAATAGTTGCGGATATCAAACTCCAACTGGAAATAGCGGCGCTCTTTGGCCATTTGTTCAATGATCTTGTACTGCTTGTCTTCCAGCTTGATATCGGGAATAGTTGGGAGGGTTTCGAAGGTCATCTTCCAAACATTCCGGTCGTAAAGGCTCTGAAGCGGCACCGGTGCCGACTGGATAATTCCCAGAATACCGGCTTCACGCATCTGCTTGTAGAACAGGGCGGGCTCTTCAATCAGGGGAATCATCGGTTTTTCCTCAACCTTTGGAGTGGTTCGAACGGTATTGGGATCCTTCCGCAGTGCAGACTGGTATTCCTGTTCGGCACGACGGATCTTTCGGTTTTCCGATTGGATATCACGGTTTTGCTGGTTGATAGTGTCGTTTTTAAGAATGATATAGGCTCTGCGGGTATCGGCTCCGGTTGAATAATCGATCGGCCATCCGCCATTGGTGCCGGAAATCAGTACCCATGCACCCTTCAGGGCGCCTTTCATCCTGTCGAATTCAGCCTGCGATTTAGGCTCGATGAGCACCTGACCGCGCTGAACGCCATGTGTTCCGGAAGTGTAGGAAGGGGTGATGAAATGCAGATCCATGCCATTCTCGGCCAGCAAGCGGCCGAACCATGGACCGCGGTTAAATCCAACAGGCAAGGTTCCGGCTTCATCCAGCTCGGCTTCCATACCCCACTTTTTAAACTGTGCCACGCACCAGTCAGCTGAGTTGTCGTAGGCATCGGAACCCAGGATCCTGCCGCCAAAACGGTTACATAAAACATCGAGGTGGTTCATCGTCTGGTTATCCGTCTGGCCAAGAGCAATGATCTGCTCAACCACTTTTTTCTGTGCCTGAAGGCTGGTCCCTGCAACCAGGGCAAACAGGGCAAATGCCAATAAATAGATCCGCTTCATTTTATTTCTGTTAATTTAGATTTAGGTTTAAGTTTACTTTATTTGAATGCAAGTTAATTTTATTGAATGATTGTAAACAAGGTGAATGCCGTAAAACATAACTCAATCGGGTGAATCATGAGTGAAGAAATCAGGACCAAGGGTTTGGATATCGATGATATCATGGAGCGGGCGCGGATTTCCGGAGAAAAATTCAGCACCTATTCTCAGGAGCGGGTCGATGAGATCGTTAAAGCAGTTTACCAGGCAGGATTCAACGCTCGGGTAGTACTGGCCAAGATGGCGCACGATGAGACCGGTATCGGTAAATGGCAGGATAAGGTTTCCAAAAATGTCATTGCCACCCGCTATGTTTATCAGGATATAAAAAACATGAAAACCGCCGGGATACTCAGGGAAGACGAGGAGACCGGCATCACGGAGGTGGCCAAGCCCATCGGGCCGATATTCGCCATGACTCCGATCACCAATCCCACATCCACTGCGCTTTTCAAGATCCTGATCTCGATGAAAACGCGCAACCCGATCATTATCAGGCCACACGGATCGGCGAAGAAATGTACCTGCGAGGCTGCAAGAATATGTTATGAAGCCGCTGTGCAGGCCGGGGCGCCGGAAGACTGCATCCAATGGATCAAACGCTCGACACCGGAGGAAACGCTTGAAATGATGGGGCACCGCGATATTGCCCTGGTGCTGGCTACCGGATCGGTGAGCCTGGTGCAGGCCGCTTACCGATCGGGCAATCCTGCCATCGGCGTGGGACCGGGTAACGTGCCGGTTTATATCGGGCAGAGTGCCGACATTTCGTTCGCTGCCGAGCAGATCATCCTTTCCAAGACCTTTGATTTTGGAACGGTATGTGCCAGCGAGCAATCGCTCGTTCTCAAGCAATCACTCGCTCCCGCGCTGATTGCCGAATTCAAGAAGCGCAAAGCTTATTTTCTGACCGAAGCTGAGAAAAAGCGTCTGGAGGAAGTCGCTTTCAATAAGATACAGAAAGCAATGAGCATCGATGTGATCGGTCAGCCGGCCCATAAGATTGCCGCCATGGCCGGAATTGAGGTTCCGGAGGATACCACCGTACTGATTGCCCACTACGCCAATCATGAGGTCGGCATCAAATACCCCCTATCCCTGGAGATCCTTGCTCCAATCCTGGCAATGTACGTGGTTGACGATTTCATTGAGGCCATCAACATGTGCAAAAAGATTGTGAGCTACGGCGGTATGGGGCACACTATCAGCATATTCTCCACCGAGGAAGACAAGATCATGTATTTTGCAGAGGTCACCAATGCAGGCAGACTGTTGGTGAATACTCCCGCTTCGCAGGGCGCCCTGGGCGGCACCTACAACGGTCTGCAGCCTTCGCTGACCCTCGCAACCGGCTCAGGGGGCAAGAATATTACCACAGATAATATCACGGCAAAGCATTTACTGAATATTCAGCGACTCGCCCGCCGGATTTTCATTCCCTGCAATCCCGACCTGACAGAGATTTATCTGGATGAAACGATTGATGCCCAGCGGATTGATGAGGAATGCGGGAGATAGGGGATTAATGCCCAATTAAATATTTTTCTTTTTAAGTGATCTCGCTTCGTGGTAAATCCTTAATATGTCAATTCTGGTATCACTTTTTATGCGATATATTATCCTGTAATTACCGTCCAGCAACTCCCTGATCGATCTATCATTAAACTCAGGAACCATTCGGCCAAGCAAGGGATTATTGATTAGAGGCTGAACTTTTTGAAATATCCTATCGGCAGTGATGGTGGCATAGCGAATGGAATCATCAGCTATGTAATCGTAGATTTCTTTCAGATCAATTATTGATAACTCAGTCCATACTATTTTGACCATGCTTCAATAATTAGCTTTACATCTTGGTCGGAAATAACTTTGCCTTCTTCAGATTGTTGAAGGCCGGCTTCAACTTTTTCTATAAAGATCAATTGATCGATTAATTCATCAATTGTAAATGAGTCAGGCAGGTTATTTATCGATTTGTTTAGTTTCTCCTTGGTAAGCATAGCAACTGTTTTTTGTAAAGATAGCACAAGTGTAAAACGTGAGCCGCTTTATTTTGTTGCAAAATTTCCATAGGCGGACAATCAATAAGGCGAGAGGTGTCCTTCCCCCACATACCACCCGAACCTTTGCACATTATTAATACCCCATTGCTGAAACCCCAGCCAATTGATAATTATCGGTATTTTTATAGACCGATTTAAACCATACGTCATGAAACGCCGCTACATACTTCTTAGCCCTTTTTTCCTATTCCTGATTTCTGCCCTTTGCCCTCTGCCCTCTGCTTTTGCACAGCTTCCAGCCGACAAGCCCATCAAGGTAAAAGTGGCCGTTGTCATCCAGGATCCCGCCCTTCCCCAGTACGGCGGCAAAAAAATGCACGAGGTCATAAAAACCCCGGGTCGCACCTTTATGTGGAACGATCCGCGCGAACTGAGCAAAGAATATGAGGCGGCACTGGAAAAGATCAGTCACGGAGTGGTTCAATATGAAGTGGTGAAGATTATCGACGATACCCTGCTGTTCTCCAACCGCAATGACAATAACCAACCGGTAGGCATGACCGAAATGGTTAAACTGCTGATGGAACCCGACTGGATAACCCTGAAGAATATCGGCACTCATTTCGATTACAAACGTTTCGTGGAGCATTACGGTTTCGACAAAATGCGCGACCGCGATGAGATTCATGAGGTATGGGTTTGGTCGTTTCCGTATGGCGGTATGTGGGAATCAAATTATTGCGGCAAAACCGGATTCTGGCTTAACTCCGATCCAACAACCACCACGACGAACGAAAAGCTTCTGGTGGTGATGGGGCTCAACTATGAGCGAAAAATGTCGCTCGCGCTGGAGAGCTACGGTCACAGAACTGAGTCTGTCCTCTGGCATCTGTATGGTCGCTGGGACCGCGAAGCCGCTTATCCGAATAACTGGGAGAAATATACCCAGTTTGATATGCCCCACCCGGGACTGGCCAATATCGGCAACATCCATTTTCCACCGAACGGTTCGCATGATTACGACTGGGTGAACAAAACGCCGGTTACCACCTGCGCCGACGGTTGGAATTATTACCCGGATATCAGGTCTGATATGACCCGCACCGTTGATTGCACTGAGTGGCAATGTTCACACGAGGGATACATGTCGTGGTGGTTCGGCCATCTGCCGCATTTTGCCGGTATCAACCCTGCCGACGGGCACCTGAATAACTGGTGGCGGTACGTGGTTAACTGGGAAGAGGCCATTAAGGCAGAGAAGGCTGATGGTGAGAAGGTTAAGAAGGGTAAGGAGAAGAGAGGTGAGAAGGTTAGCGGCGATGTATCACACAAGACCACGATCGGATTGCTGGAATCACTTTACGGTGGCAAGGAGCAGGGTGCAGTGCTGGATTACCTTCGTGCCAGCCCGGATTATAAAGTAAAGGAAATTGATCTCGGCTCGTTTAAAAAGGCGGTCTTCCCGCAGGAGTGTCCGGTTATCTGGTACCATAAGCCGGATACGGAACTGTTAGCCGCCGATACCTCAAAGCAGACCATAGCCTTGTTGAAGAAATATGTGGAGGCTGGCGGAAGCCTTTTCCTTTCGATGGATGCGTTGAGATTGCTACCGTGTCTTGGAGTTGAAAAAGAAGCTCCGACCGTGAATTTTGTCGAGCTGAAAGATGAGGGTAACGGCCGTAAACTGGGCTTGCATGGGTTCCGGAGTCATCCGGTGTTCGATGGCCTCCTGGGTGGTGCTTATACCTATGCCCCGAAGGAAGATGTGAAAGTCAGACGAGTTGGCTGGTTCGGCAAATCAGTGCCGCAAGGGAAAGTGGTGGCGGTCGACTGGGCGTATATATTTATCTATGAGGACAGTAAGCTTATCACTGAATATACAATGGGTAAGGGGAAGATACTGGCGGTAGGCGCTTACCTGGATTATTACCAACCGAATTTCAACCGCGCCCATCTGGAAAAATTCACTTCCAATGTTCTGAATTACCTGATTGGCGGCCGGTCGGAATCGGTTGCCAGATACTGGGATTTCGAACCCGGGAAGGTGGTGGCCGCTGAATTCTCCACTCCGGATATTACTCGTGCCGCCCCGGTAAAATGGGAACTCACCAGGAATCCGATCACCCTGACCAATCCTGCCGGAGCAAAAAATATGTGGGATATCGCCGGTGAACGGATGGTGATCATGGGTAAGGAGGCTGGAGGTATCGATGAGATTTGGGCCCATCCTTACCTGGCGATCAGGGATTATGAGGTAGCGGTGCGGTTTGGTAGCGGTAAGGCCATGAGGCTGAATGAGCTTACTCCTAAAGTTGAGGTGGGCCCGGAGTCCTTCATCCGCACCTACACGATTGACACGAGAACTATCAGGGAAGTGATTGCCTGTCATCCGGTTGATGGCACCGCAGTCATCCATTACGAATATTCGGGCGATGGTCCCGCCGATATCGGCATATCTTTCAAAAGTAATCTCCGTTTCATGTGGCCTTATTCAGAAAAGGTTACCGGTGCACTAAAGTACGGCTGGGACAAAGGTCTGAATGGCTGGGTGATTGAGAACAAGACAGGCGAATTTGTGACTGTTATGGGAACCAACCGGACTGCAAGGGATCAGAAAGCCACTGCAGGAAACGGGCTGATCGTTGGAGCCGGAATGAATGTTACCCTGAATTCCGACGAGACCGTCGATGTGGTGATGGCCACCTCGGCCACCGGACATACCGAAGCGGTGAGCGCTTACCGCAGGGCCATGCTCGATCCGAAGAATGTTTATCTGGCGGCTGTGAACAACACTAAATCCCTGTTTAACGGAAAACTTAGCATAACAGGACCTGAAACCGATTTTAACACGGGTTACAAATGGGCGGTTGCCGGAACCGACAAGTTTATTGTTAATACCCCGGGTGTAGGGCGTTCACTGGTGGCCGGCTATGCCACAACCGATTATGGATGGAAAGGCGGGCACGCAGTCAACGGCCGGCCGGGATATGCCTGGTATTTCGGTCGCGATGCCGTGTGGAGCAGCTTTGCGGTGCTGGATTACGGCGATTTCGACCGGGTAAAAACCGTGCTCGAACTCTTTGCGAGATATCAGGATGTTTCCGGTAAGATATATCATGAGCTCACCACCTCGGGCATCGCACATTATGATGCCGCCGATGCAACGCCCCTGTATATTATACTGGCAGGCAGGTATCTGCAGCATTCAGGGGATATTGAATTCATCCGAAAGCAATGGCCGGCCATTAAGAAAGCCATTGATTTCTGCTATTCCACGGATACGGATGGCGACCACCTGATCGAGAATACGCAGCAGGGACACGGCTGGGAAGAGGGTGGCGATCTGTATGTAACCCACACCACGCAATACATGGTTTCCTGCTGGGCGGAAGCTCTCAGCCAGGCTTCTTATATGGCCAAGTTTTTAGACGGGCACGGGGATCTGGCTAAAAAATATGCTGCTGAAAAAGAGGTAGTCCTGACAAAACTGAACACGAATTTCTGGAACCCGCAGACTCAATTCTTCAATCACGGTCTGTATAAAGACGGCAGCTATCTGGCCGAACCTTCAGTGATGACAGCCATCCCGGTAGCCTGGAGCCAGATCGTTGAGCCCTGGAAATCGAAATCCGTGGTGGACCAGATCGCATCCTGCAATTTCACGACCGACTGGGGAACCAGGATCGTGAGTGAAAAAGCAAAATTCTTTGCTCCCGGCGGGTATCACACGGGCAGCGTTTGGCCGCTTTTTACCGGCTGGGCTGCTCTGGGCGATTATGCCGTGGGGAATAACGCACAGGGCTTTTCGAAAATGATGAGTAACCTGCTGGTGTACAAAAACTGGTCGTTGGGATATATCGAGGAGGTCCTGCACGGCACTCAGTACAAATATTTCGGGGTATGCCGTCATCAGGCCTGGAGTGAAACGATGGTTCTGGAACCCGCCATGGAGGGGATGCTCGGACTGAAACCCGATGCCATGAACAACACGATCGGCCTGAGCCTTCGGTTCCCATTCGACTGGGATACTGTCAACGTTGAGAATATTCGTCTGGGTGAAAACCGGTTCAGTTTCAAAATGCGCCGCACCCCCCAAACAACTTCTCTGGCGTTTTCTAACCTCCTCACCTCCTCCCCACCTCAGGTAAATCTTACCATTCCTCTTCCACAGGGCACCGAAGTTGAGAGAGTGCTCCTGGATGGCAAGAAAGCTAAATTTAAAAGAACTCCTGCCGGTATCGAAATGGACGTAGCCGCAACTGATAAATTCAGCATCGATATTACCCAAAACGGCGGAATCTCTGTTCTGCCACTGATTCACCATCCGGCACCGGGCGATTCATCCATCGGCATGAAAATCATCAGTGACCAGCTGATCGGGGAAAAATACGTTGTGAAAACCGAAGGGCTGAGCGGTACTTCGGGTAAGGTCCGTGTCCTGAAATCAGGCAAAGTGACTGAAGAAGAATTCACCTTCCCGAAATCAAAGGAGAAATATTCACAGAAAGATCTGATCTTTTATAATGGCAAGCCCGCAAATGAGGTGTTCTATTATGTGCTGGTCCGCAGTTTCTACGACAGCAACGGTGACGGGACCGGCGACCTGAACGGCCTGAGGATGAAGCTCGATTACCTACAGGAGCTGGGTGTGACTTCCATCCTGATGCTACCATTGTATGAGGCTGAAGTTTATCACAATTATTTCGCGAAAGATTACTGGAAAATCGATCCTGAATACGGAACCATGGATGACCTCAAAGCCCTGATACGTGAGGTTCACAAGAGAGGCATGAGGATTTACCTCGATATGGAAACCCAGTATTTTACCGAGGGTTCCGACTGGTATGCCAACCGCAAGGACCTGCTGATTCCAGGAGGCACCCTTTGGGGCCGGATGCTTTCGTATGACGGTACATCAAGGAACTGCAGCATGGCCGACCTGTACAATCCGGAGGTCCGGAAATACTTCTTCGACCTGTACAAGTTTTTCCTGGATCCTAACAAGGACGGCAAGTTTGATGACGGAGCCGACGGGTTCCGGATCGATCATATCATGGACGATCTGGATAACATGGGTAAACTCACCAACTTGTATGCCGGATTCTGGAAGCCCCTTTTTAACGAGCTGCGTTCAATCAATCCAAATATCAGGATTATCGGGGAGCAATCCGATTGGGGTACTTACGGCCGGGAGGTCTTTGATGGGGCCGACCTGGATTTCCTGTTCGCATTTCAGGAGGCCTTCGCGGTCAATAGTCTGGATAAAAATCAATTGATTAATAAGATAGATTCTACCAACCTCCTGACGCCAGGTAACCGGGATCAGCTTGTTTTTATTGAAAATCACGATCTCGACCGTTTTGCCTCCAGGATGAATGGCAGCCTGCAGAAGGGAAAGGTGGGTGCTGCATTCAATGTTCTGCTCCGGGGCATCCCCCTGATTTATTACGGTCAGGAGCTGGGCATGAAGGGAGTGAAATATGAGGGGAAATCCGACGGGAACGATATTCCCAGAAGGGAGGCCTTTGAATGGTACCGGAGCACTGATGGCCCCGGTATGGCACACTGGTACAAGGACACCGGTCCCTGGTGGACAAACCGGAACGGAAAGTCGAACGATGGTATCTCATTGGACGAACAGCGTGCGGACAAGAACTCTTTATGGAATTTTTACAAAACGCTGCTGGGCATCAGGAAGGCACATCCTGCCATACTTGGAGGGGATCTGCGAATCGTTGCAAACGACAATCCCGGGGTTATTTCTTTTGTGCGGAGGCTTGATAGTGAGGAGGTTTTGGTGGTCATCAACCTGACTGGAAAGCCACAAACCGCAACTATTCAGGATGATGTATCCAATCGTATTGGTACGGTTCTGTTATCGGAACCTTTTGGCAGTAATCAGGATAAACAAAAGATTAAAATGAAGCCGTTTGGAATTTTTGTTGCCGAAAACAAATAGGTATTTTTGTTATTAATTAGAACTAACCCATAACTTTCACATTATGAAAAAAATTGCATTGACACTTTGCGCATTGTCGATCGTAGCCCTTTCCTTCGGGCAGGAAAATAAGAAGGCGGACAAGCAGGAGAAAAAGGAAAAGGGAAAGCAGGAGAATCAGGTTAATATCGATCAAAGCAAGCT
The DNA here is from genome assembly GCA_964355105.1 of uncultured Porphyromonadaceae bacterium. GTDB lineage: Bacteria > Bacteroidota > Bacteroidia > Bacteroidales > UBA12481 > UBA12481. The sequence continues at coordinate 81,067 of CAYHCO010000002.1, read as the reverse complement.
TCAGCTTAATGCAGGTATCGGACTGGGATATTACAGCTATTACCCGGTTTTGCCTATTTATGTTGGTGTCGATTACTGGGTGACTGAGGACATCACCGCCGGGTTGGAAGCCATCTTCAGAGTTGGCCACCATATGGCTGTCGGCGGGAATATCAATGGAAATTATCACTTTGCCAGGTTGCTGGATCTGGCTGACAAATTTGATTTTTACGGAGGTTTGAGCGCAGGGCCATTTGTGGTTTTTGGAGCCCCAAGTCCACTCCGTTTTGATATTCATCTTCAGGCAGGTGGCCGGTACAAGATCACCGACAAGATGTGGGTTCACGGTGAATTGTCCGGTGGATCCCTTTCAGGAGCTAAATTTGGCATCACCCTGAGAAGGTAAAATCAGGAATTGAAAAATATCGACCCCCGGCCCGTGATTTTCACGATCGGGGGTTTTTTAATTCACCGATCTCGAGAAAAGCCGGATAGATAGTGCTACCAAAATAATCATGATCCCGGTGAGTGCTCCGAGGGCAGGCAGAATATCGTGCCATATCCAGCCTTGGGTTGATATGGTTCGCATGGCCTGAACGGCATAGGAAACAGGGTTGCCCAGCGCGATGGCTTTCAGCCAGGCTGGCATGGCGTTGGTCGGGAACATGGCATTGCTGGTGAACATCAGTGGCATGGTGAGGAAGTTTGATACCGCCATGAGCGTTTCCATCGATTTAATCCGCGAGGATAATGACAGCGATATGGCTCCCATTATGATGCCGAACAGACCGGAAATGAGAAGCAAGGCAATGATCCCAAAGAAGCCCGTTTTGAAATGAACGCCGAGAAACAGAGCGATAATCACGATGATCAATGCCTGGAGCATGGTCTGCAACCCAATGGATAAAAGCTTTCCAAGAGGAATGGCAGCCCGGTAAATCGGAGCGGCAAGCATCTTGTTCAGGTAACCCGTACGGCGGTCCCAAACAATGGTGATGCCGCCAAACACTCCGCCAAAGAGGGCCGTCATGATCATGATACCGGGAGTCATGAAATCCAGGTAATTGCCGGTGCCAAGCATCTGGGCTGCCTGCGGATTACGGGTCAGACCGGCCATGCTGTTACCCATCAATACCAGCCAGATCAGCGGCTGAATAACCACCATCATTAATCGTGCTTTCTGCTGCAGAAACTTCTTGATCTCACGCCAGAAAACCCAGTAAATATCTGATAATAATAATTTTATACTCATCCCCTCGCCCTCCTGATATTATTCCTGGCTTTAAATGATTCTTCCTTGCTGGTAAAATCTTCCCGCATTTCCTTACCCGTGTGATGCAGGAATACATCGTCGAGAGTAGGATTTTCGACCTCATGCCTGATGGCGTTCTTTAATGCTTCCGGGTTGTCGAGGGTTTTGATAACCCCGCGATCAATAATGGCTATCCGGTCGCATAGCGAGTCCGCCTCATCCATGTAATGCGTGGTCAGGAAAATGGTCATCTTGTTCTGTTCACGGAGCGTATTGACGTATTTCCAGATCTCACGCCGGGTTTGGATATCCAGTCCGAGGGTGGGCTCATCCAGAAAAAGAATTCGAGGCCGGTGAATCAGTCCACAGGCAATATCAAGCCTCTTCCTCATTCCGCCCGAGTAGGTTTCCACTTTGTCCTTTGCGCGGCCGGTGAGGTCCACCATATTCAATACCTCATCGATCCGTTCCCTGACTTCAGTGCGCGACAGATGGTAAAAACCCGCCTGGAGCCTGAGATTGTCGTACCCGGTAAGGGCATCTTCCACCGCCAGGTCCTGCGATACAAAGCCAAGCTCAAGCCTTGCCTGGTAAGCATGTTTGGTTATATCGATGCCGTTGATGGTTGCCGTTCCCCGGGTGGGGCTCAGCAACGTGGTAAGCAGTGCTATAGTTGTGGATTTTCCGGCTCCGTTGGGTCCGAGGAAACCGAATATTTCTCCTTCATGAACCGTGAAGCTCACATTGTCGACAGCCAAGATGCCGCCTTTGTAAACCTTGGTTAATCCTTGTGCCTCGATTATTGTTTTCATTACTGCGAAAAGCCTATTTTTAGAGGTGCAAACTTAAACAGATCAATCATAAGAATGTTGCATATCCAATTTATTAACTGAGATGGATCAACTGGAAATTCAGAAACGCAAGAACTTCATACTTTCACTGATCATGGTAAGCTCATTTATCGCACCCTTTCTGGGAGCATCGGTAAATATTGCATTGCCTAGCATGAGCAAGGATCTGGGAATGAATGCAATAACGATGAGCTGGGTGGCAATGGCTTTTCTGCTTGCCTCCGCGGTTTTTCTGGTACCTCTCGGCAAGCTGGCTGACATGATCGGACGGGTGAAGGTTTTCGTTCTCGGTAATATCATAGTAGCAACGGCATCCTTGCTCTGCGCTTTATCCAAAGATGCAACCATGCTGATCATTTTCAGGGTATTACAGGGGATCGGAAGTGCAATGATGTTCGGAACCAACATGGCCATCATCACTGCCGTTTTCCCTCCCAACCAGCGCGGCAAGGCCATTGGCATCAATGTTACCGCGGTTTACCTGGGATTATCGGTTGCCCCTGTTCTTGGAGGCATTCTTACCCAGACTTTCGGGTGGCAGAGCATCTTTTACGTAACCATCCCATTCGGCATTTTTGTTGCCATCGCCGCGGCGCTGATAATCAAGACCGACTGGAAGGAAGCAAAAAACGAGGAATTCGACTATAAGGGATCAGTGATTTACATTATATCGATGTCGGCATTTATGTACGGGTTTTCCAAACTTCCCGATCCGATTGCTATTGGACTGGTTGTTTTTGGGATGCTTGGACTGCTTGCTTTCTGGAGGGTGGAAATAAAAACTCCCTTTCCGGTTTTCAACATGCAGCTGTTCTTCGGAAACCGGTTGTTTGCTTTGTCCAACCTGGCAGCCCTCATCAACTATGCCACTACTTTTGCAGTAACTTTTGTGTTGAGCCTTTATCTTCAGTATGTCAAAGGATTATCGCCACGTGAAGCCGGTTTTATTCTGATTGCCCAACCGATGATGATGGCCATTGTGGCCTCTTTTTCCGGTAAGCTTTCCGATAAATACCCGCCCCGTATCCTGTCATCCATGGGGATGGGAGTTATTGCCGTGGGTCTGGTCTTGCTGTTGCCGCTGAATGCCGATACTACCACAACCTACCTGATTGCAAGCCTTCTTCTTCTTGGCATCGGTTTCGGATTGTTCTCCTCGCCCAATACCAATGCCGTGATGAGCTCGGTAGAGAAGAAATACCTCGGTGTTGCCTCGGCTACTGTTGCAACCATGCGGATGACCGGTCAAATGGTGAGCATGGGTATCGCTACCCTGGTCCTTCATATCTTCATTGGCGATAACCGGATATCGAAAGTAAATGAGCCGGCTTTCCTGCATTCCGTCACGATCACCTTTGCTATCTTTATAGTGTTAAGTCTGCTGGGCATCCGTGCCTCACTGGCGCGAGGCAGCCATAAAGTCAGTAATGCGTAGAAACACTTTATTCAACATCATGAAAAGAATTATATCACTGTTGTTGGTGGTGGTCAGCTTATCAGCGCTGGCACAGTCACCAAAAAAGGGGGCCGTATCTATCGAGTCCCGTTTGGCCGGTCTTGACACGACCTTTGCCAGAGTCCTGAAAGAATGGAAAGCCGCCGGCTTTGCTGTTGCAGTAGTTGAGAAAAACAAGGTGGTCTGGTCGAAAGGCTACGGGTACCGCGATATGGAGAAAAAATTACCGGTAACTCCGAACACACAATTTGCGATCGGAAGCTGCACCAAGGCTTTCACCTCAACAATGATCGGGATACTCAACAAAGACGGGAAAGTGGAGTATGACAAGCCAGTGAGAAACTACCTCCCGGATCTGAGATTTTACAATGACGAGATGAATGATAAAATCACGCTCCGCGACATGATGTCCCACCGGACCGGTCTGCCACGCCACGATTACAGTTGGTACCTGTTTCGCACCGATTCCCGCGACAGTTTGCTTCAGCGGGTTCAGTACATGGAACCGTCGGCAGGATTGCGCGAAAAATGGCAGTACAATAATTTCATGTTTTTCCTCCAGGGAATGGTGGCGGAAAAAATCACCGGAAAAAGCTGGGAAGAGAACGTAAAGGAAAGAATCCTTATGCCACTCGGCATGACAAATACCAATTTTTCAGTTAAGGATATGGCTGCTAATGCCGAGGGTGCTGTTGGATATGAGGTCAGGAATGACAGCCTGATCAGGAAGATGGATTATTACGATATAAATGCAATGGGACCTGCCGGCAGCATCAACAGCAGCGTTAACGATATGGGAAAATGGGTTTCTGCCTGGATCAATAACGGAAAGTTTGATGGCAAGGAGCTGATCCCGGTTGGATATCGGAGCGAGGCAATATCCGGCCAGATGATCCTATCAGGCGGCTTGCCGGATTCAGAACTTCCGGATATTCAATTCAGTAATTACGGTTTTGGTTGGATGTTGTCCTCTTATCGTGGTCATTACCGGGTGGAGCATGGTGGCAATATTGATGGATTCAGTGCCAGTACTTGCTTTTTCCCGAGTGACAGCATCGGTATAATTGTGCTGTCGAACCAGAACGGATCGGCTGTTCCGGGGATCGTGAGGAACTATATTTCCGACCGTTTGCTGAATGAAAAGTATTCCGACTGGAACAGTAATGGCCGCAAGAAAATTGAAAAAGCAAAAAAGTCAGCTGAAGAAGCAAAGAAGGGTGTTTCCTCAAATCGCAAGCCCAACGCTCCGATGACTCATAAGGCAAAGGATTATGAAGGAGTTTATTCTCACAAGGGGTACGGTAATTTCACTGTGTCAGTTAAAAATGATTCGATTTTCCTTTTTGCAGGGGATGAGAAAGTCTGGCTCGAACATTTCCATTATGATGTTTTCCGTGGATGGGAGATCGAAAAAAATGCAAAGGTGGATACAGTAAATCAGGAGTCAACCAAGGTCCAGTTCAATATTAATGTGTCAGGCGACATCGAAAGTGCTTCCCTTTTGCTGGAGCCTTCTATTAAACCCCTCGTTTTCACCCGTGCTACAAAAGAAATTGCAGTGACCAAAGATGATCTTACGAAATATGTCGGCGACTATGAGATGGCCGGTATGGTTGCGAAGTTTTACCTTAAAGGAGATAAAACCCTTTACCTCTTTGTTGCAGGTCAGCCTGAATACGAATTATCGCCGGTGGAAAAGGACAAATTCGCGTTGAAGATTGTCTCGGGGTATTTTGTCAAGTTTACCGTAAACGATAAGGGGGAAGTCACCGACGCAACTTTCCAGCAGCCCAACGGCAACTTCACGGCAACGAAAAAGAGATAACGCCAATTTAGGTTATACCTGAAAATACTGTATATTTGTTAAAACATTCAGATATGACCGAAAAAATTGCACGCATTGCGAAATACAATTTCTGGGATGGTGTTTTTCCCGATCTTGGTATCATCAGATCAGCTTATATAAATCGAATTGCAGAATTTAGTGGTAATAAGCTGATCAAGGTGATCGCCGGTCAGCGACGTACCGGGAAAAGCTATATTCTCAGGCAGGTGATTTCGAGGTTGGTTGAGAGTGGAATCAACCCACATAACCTATTGTACATCAACAAGGAATTTACCGAATTCGATTTTCTGACCAGCTATACCGATCTGGATGAATTATTGGAAGAATACAAGAGCAGTCTAAGCCCGCATGGGAAAATCTTTCTTTTTATAGATGAAATTCAGGACATTGAGGGTTGGGAGCGATTTGCCGCGTCCTGTTCGCAAAGCTTTATTGATGATTATGAGGTGTTTATAACGGGTTCAAATTCTCAGTTGTTATCAGGTGAGCTGGCTTCACTCTTGTCCGGAAGGTATTTACAGGTTAACGTCCAGCCATTTAACTATCATGAATATTTATTGGCCAAAGACCTGCAATCATCCCGATCTACCTATCTGGAATACCTTCAGACCGGTGGAATGCCGGAACTTTTTCACCTTCCAAACGATGAAACTAAGCGGCATTATTTGTCTGCTGTAAAGGATACAGTGTTGCTTAAAGATATCATACAGCGATATAATATCAAGGATGCCAGAATGTTAGAGGACATATTTGTTTTTTTAGTGAACAATGCATCCAACCTTATATCGGTTACCAGTATTGTGAATTACTTTGCCGGAAAAAAGAGAAAAACAAATTATGAAACTGTGGCCAATTACATCCAATACATGGAAAACACCTTTCTAGTGCATAAAGTCGACAGGTATAATATCAGAGGAAAAGAGACCCTGGGCGGAAATTGTAAATATTACCTGAACGATTTGTCCTTTAAAAATTATTTATACGCCGGATTCGAATATGGACTGGGTTACAAACTCGAAAATGCTGTTTATTTACAATTGCTGTTTTCCGGTTACAGCGTTCATATCGGTACATTACGTAATAGGGAAGTCGATTTCGTGGCTAAAAAAGCGGCCAGAACGGTTTATCTGCAATGCACATTTACCTTGAATGATCCTGCAACCATTGAACGTGAATATGCTTCCTTAAAGGCTATTCCGGATAATTTTGAAAAGTATGTGGTCTCCCTCGACGATGTTTTGCTGGAATCAAACGAGGGTATAGGGAATATACAGGCATGGAAACTGGCGGAAATACTTTAACCTGCCATTATCGAATCTAGAAACTATTTGTATACTTTCCCCAAAGCTCTTCTGAAAGTTTCCAATATTTTGATACAGAGGTATTAGCCATGTCGACACAGTATTTTGTCAGCACTTCCTTCACCTTGGCCGGATCGGTCTTGTAAAGTTTGAGCATTTCCTCCTCGAAGGAATTCTGATTGGCAAAAGCTTTATCTTCAATCTCTTTCCATACAGCTTCAACATCCTTGCTCATAGGCTGATAGCGCAACATGCACAGTTGGCTTACCTGTCGGAAAGCCCACCAGGCGGATTCCCGGTTAAACTGGCGCCGGCCATCAACCATATAAGAATCGGGCATAGCTGTGATACCGCAATAAAAGGGGGTATGCGGGGTGGTTGCGGGATTGTCGTAACCCAGCCACACGAGTCCGCCGATCGGATCAGGCATCCAGCTGCGCGACTGGGTAACCTGCAGGTAAGTGGCCCGGGCGCAGCAGATGGTGCGCTCGCCGGGTACTTTTAGCAGGCTGCGGAGATCGCCGCTCATGAACGGATTGGCTACCGGGCTTTTGACCACCTTGCCGCTCCGGTCGATCACCGTGAGGCTGCCGGTCATGTCGTAAGGAGTATCCTGATAATAATTACGGAACATCGAAAGCATATCCTGCACCGAGATTTTCTTCTCTGCCTTCACCGACATCGGGAAATTCTCGCCGTTCGGATCCAGCTTAAGGGATGGAGCAACAAGGCTCAGAACGCGCCATTCGCGTCTGCGACAACCCATGCTGGTGCGGTCGGCATAAGCGTAACAAAATTCAAACGGTTTGCCGCTTTTCGGATCCCAGAATCCCATCTCCTCGGCCAACGAGAAAACATTATCGGAAGCCATGTAATTATTTGGATCCTTGAGATTTAGGGTACGGATCCTGCTTGCATTTGCCGATACCCCGACTTCATCATCGGGTATTCTGACGGCAGCCCAGACGGCACCTTTTTTCCCTTTTCCCGGCCCCAAAATCTCAAAGTGCCAGGTCTCCTGAGGGTCGGCAAATGTGAAGCACTCGCCGGCATCGTTATACCCGTATTCCTTGGTCAGCTGGTCGATCACCCGGATGGCTTCGCGGCAGGTTTTTGCCCTTTCGAGGGCCAGGCGGTACAGCTCGGGACAGTCGAGAATTCCATTCTCGGATACCAGTTCATGCTTGCCTCCGAAAGTCGTTTCTCCGATGGCCAGCTGGTATTCGTTCATCACCGGATAGGCGGTGTTGATGTAGGCGAATGTTTCGGGCACCTGCGGAATGGTTCCGGTCTCCACCCGATCCGGATCATTCGGGCCTTTAGATTCTTTAGGTTCAAGATATACCGGGCACACCGATCCTGCAGGATATTTCCTGTGCGGCACCAGATTTATCCAGGTTCTGTCGGAATTGCTGTCGCACGAATGGGAAGTCATCGTGGACCCATCGGCCGAAGCTTTTTTCCCAACGATAATGCTCGTACAATTATCGTACTCTTTCAGCTCCTGCGCGAACACGCCACCGTAAAGCAGCATGGCAGCGCAGAGGAAAATCAATGGTAGGTGTTTTTTCATATATAAGGTATTTCGAGGAAGAAGATCGATGAACGAAAAAGAAGATCGTAACACGTAACGCGTAACACGAAAAACAAAACCAAATTATCGAATTATCGAATTGCCGAATTGCCGAATTATCGAATTGTCGAATTGCCGAATTGCCGAATTATCGAATTATCGAATTGTCGAATTGCCTAGAGTCCGGTTGCGTACATCGACCACAACTGCCCTTTAATTTCCACCCATTTGGCGGCGGTGGCCCGTGCGAAATCATTCGTATACTGGGTCATGAACTCGCGATATTTCGGAGGCTTAACGACTCCGCGTGCATCTTTTTCCGGCTCCTTGCCTTTTTCTGCTTTCATCATCTCAACGGCCATCTTATCCATCATAGGTAATTCGGTAAATGCTTTGTCCTCAAATTCTTTCACGGCATTCTCAATGATTCCGCGATTGCGTTCCCACTTGAGTTCGGCGAGCCGGTTGGTTTCCCTGAAACTCCAGATGGCCGCATCGGTCCGATATTTTTTCTGGCCGCAGACCAGGAAATTGTCAGGCAGACTTAACGTTCCGGCATAAATCGGTATTCTCGGGCTGGTAGCCGGGTTGTCGAAGGAGAACCAGGCAACTCCGCCGATATCATCCGGCAGCCAGTCGCGGCACTGAATAACCGTTGAGTAGGAACATCCGCTGATGGCGATTGTCCGCTGGCCCTCAATGGTGCCGGGTTTCAGCGTATTGACCAGAGCGACCAGATCACGGCTCATGAACGGGTTAGCCAGTGCGCTCTTCACCATTTCCGGAGCTGCGGCTGCCTGTGCATCAGGCGCTGCACCAGCGCGGCGGCCGAAATTGCTTTTTGGCACCAACAGGTTTTTAGTTGCATCGAGAGAAGTTCCTTCATAGGTAACCCGGTAATAGGCCATCACATCGCGCACACCAATTTTTTTCTCCGGCTTAACCGAGAAAGGCAGTTCATCCATTTCCGGAGTCAGATTCAGCGATGGCGCCATGGTGCTCAACACGTACCATTCGCGGGTTGAGAAAGGCTTCCGGCCGCCATAAGCCTTCCAGAACTTGAACGGCTCTCCGCTCTTGCTGTCATAGAAGCCCATCTCTTCAGCCAGGGAGATCACGTTTTCCGAAGCCATGTAATAATCGGGCTTTTTCAGGTCGAGAGTGCTGATCCTGCAGATATTGGCAGATACTCCCACATGGTCGTCGGGGATCCTGACTGCAGCCCACACGGCACCGGTTTTTTCCACTCCGGCACCCATGATCTCAAAATGCCAGACCTCATTTTTGTCGGCAACGGTCAGGCATTCGCCTGAATCGCCGTACCCGTATTTCGTGGCCAGGTCGCCCATCAGTTTGATGGCGTCGCGCGCATTGGTGCAACGTTCCAGGGCAATAGCCTGCAGCTCCTCGATCAGGAACAGCCCGTCATCATTCTGCATGGCGCCTTTGCCGCCGAAGGTGGTCTCGCCCATGGCCAGCTGTTTTTCGTTCAGCGCCGGATAGCAGGTGTTTAGATAGGAATAGGTCTCGGCTACCTGGGGTATCTCACCTTTTTCGGTCACGTTACGCCTGTCGCCGTAGAATTCGTTGTGCATCAGGCCCCAGGAAACTTTCCTCACCGCCCCTTCGCTGTAAGTCTTATGAGGCATAATGTTCAGCCAGGTGCGGTAGGGACCGTCGCAGCTGTGACAGGTGATCACGGAGCCGTCTGTGGTAGCTTTTTTCCCCACCATGATGCTCGTGCAGGAAGCTTTCTCTTCAGGTACCTCGATAAACTGGGCCACTGCCAGCTGTGCGAACATCAGCAGGGCTGTCAGCAGGTACGCGTACTTTGCAAAAGATTTCGTTTTCATTGTATTTAGATAGTTGTTGAAATTTAATGGGTATCAGGTATCGGGTATCAGGTATCGGGTATCGGGTATCGGGTATCGGGTGTTAGGAGTTAGGTTAAGTCGGGGTAATCAGAAAGGGGTTCACTGAGAGTGTTAAATCTTGCCTGGATCAGCTTATTCAGCATTTTGGAAATAGATCTGCTCTCTTCAATAATATAATTTGAATCTTCATTATTCAGGTAGCCAACTTCAAAGGCGATGATTGCTTGAGTCATAACCTCTGCTGATGAACCTTTCGAAATATTAAAGTGCCGGATGCTTTGCTTATTTGTTCCAAGCTCTTCCCCTTCAGCAATATTGCTGGAAATACTTACAGATGCTCTCCTGATTTGATCTCTTAGGCCAAAGTCTTTATTGAACATTCCTTTATCAGTAGCTTTGTAGATATATACAGCTAAATCCTTGGCCTTGACCCACACCCTCAATTCAGTAAAATCACCCATATCAACTCCTTCTTACTTCTTACTTAACCTGATACCCGATACCCGACACCTGATACCCGACACCCGATACCTGATACCCGACACCCTTTTTCATTCAAACACCACCTTCCCCTTATCCGCCGTTTTCGGATCGATCAGGAAACTTCCCACTCCCCTGGCGATCAGATCGGCATATTTGGGTACCCCTTCACAAACCACTTCCTTTTCGGGATGGAACTCGTTCCAGCTCTGAAGGATCTGGAGAACAGTGGAGGTGTGGCGCCCGACGCGGGTGGCAATCGGCCATCCGTTATCGTCGATCGGGGCGTATAACAATCCGTGCTTTCCGGCTTTTACCACAAATGCGTCTTTACCTTCCAGAAGCTGCTTTTCGCCGGTAATTCCGCGCGTGGCATCGAGGAAGGGCTCGGGGGCTTCCAGCAACAGGGAGATCGCATCGGAATGATCACCGATCTCGCGGTGCGACAAGCCGTGCAGGTTGACCGGCGAAAACTCCGTACCCATGGAGAATCCTTCAAAATCGGTCAGCGTCATGGAGGCCATGGTAGCCAGATCCTGGCCCTTTTCGTGGGTTACGATAGTATTGATTACCGGATATTGCAGCTCAGCTTCATGCATATCGATGACCACATCAACCTTTTCCTGTTTGATCATGTTCATGAAAGCAAAGGTGGTGCGCTCGGTGAGCGTGCCATTTGCCCTACCCGGCCAGGCACGGTTCAGGTTCCTGATATCCATGTAAGCCAGGTTCTGACGGCTGGGATAGTGGATATACACCTCAGGATCAGGCCACTGATCGAGCGGGTTTGACCACCGGTCGCCCATGCGGAATTTCTGTCCGCCCCAGGTGGTGGGTATCGTATAGAGCTGCGGGTAAGCGCCACTCGGACGCGTAACCGTGGTGCCGCTGCGGTTGGTGGATAAAACCACCATCAGCCGGCCCTTTGATAATTTGGCATTCTCAACGAGAATCCATCCGGCAAGCCGTCCGGCAGGTTCTTCGGGATGTGAGCCGGCCAGAACCAGAACGGTGGCGCCGGGCTCGGTGCCTTCAACCACAAAAATGTTGCAGTCATTGACCGAACCGCGCAGATCAGCGAAATAATCGCTGAGCTTCTTAACTTTTACCTGGTCGGAAATGACCACTTCTTCCTGATAATGGCGGTGATGGTAAAAACTCATGCCGGAAGTTATCAAGACTACCAGGCCGGCCAGACCGATCAAAATTTTACGAATGATATCTTTTCTGTCCATCGGGATTGGCTATTTAAGCATGAATAAACGTAACAGAAAGGGTATCAGGATAATCACATATACAATTTCTTTCTTCCAGTCCTTGGTTTTAATCATGTTATAAATGATCAAAACAACGATATAGGCTACGATAGCGTAATAAAGGACGGATATTACCGGGGTGAGTATGGCGTTCATGTGTTTTATATTCCGGTTAAAAATCCAAGCTGTTTGCTGTACACAACCATCAGGGTACCTAAAATCATAATAACAATTGCAGGTACAATGCATTGTTTCAGGAACTTGCCATAGCTATCCCTGGCGCCGGCCACATCAACCGTGAGCCGGCCAATAATGGCAGTGGGCGGCAGGGCATCTCCCAAAGGCCAGATTACGCTCATGCCTGCGAGGGCAACGATCGGATTCAGGCCCATCGAGTTAAAAAGCAGAACGAGCGGGACTCCAAAAACCGCTGCGGATCCATACATCAATACCGATTCGGTGATCGGCAGGAAGAAGAACAGGCTGCCGATTACCAGGAAGGCAGGCAGGGTGATGAAGGTGATCGCGAGCAGGCCGCGCACTCCGGTGAGGGTCATGATCTGTACGAGGATCCCCACACAGGTCAGGGTGCCGATCAGGGGGAGGAGCTGTTTCAGCGTTGCAGCCGAGATCCCGAACAGGTCGATTTTCTTCGGTGAAAGTATCCAGGAGGCAAATGCGGCAACAAGGAACATGAGCGGCATTCCGACCACCGGTGTGTCGTGTGGCCATTTGCGGCCGATGAACATCAGGATGAAGAAGACAAGGAAAGGAATGGCAATCCGTGTCCAGTTCATTTTTACCGGCGGCTCAGGCAGCTCTTCAAAAGCTTTATCCACATCGATTTTTGTGCCCTTCCATCCCAGGAAGAAGATGGTAAAAAGCGCCCCGATCACACAGGGTATCAGCAGGGGCCAGAAGAACCCGACATACGGCATGTTCACACCCGCTGCTGTCATCATGGCCCATAAACTTACCGGCGGTGCGGCGGCACTCAGACCGGCTATCAGGAAGATGATGGCGGCAGTCTTTATCTTGGTAACCCCCATATAGTTGAGAACCACGGCAACCATGCTTCCCACGATCAGCACCGTTACACTGCCGGCACCGGTGAGTGCTCCGGGGATTAAAAGCAGAAAAGCAAGGAGGATAAGCAGGAGTACCCGGCTTTTGTGAAAGGTCTTGATAATGGATCTTACCGCGTAAGCCACTCCGCCCGATTCCTTGAGAATATTCATGAAAAGGGTGGCACAAAAGAATATCAGGTTGATATCCAGATAGGTTATGGCACCTTCGGCAACATGGCGGGCAGGAAAATAGTGGCCGCCGGCAACGGCTCCGGCCAATGCCGCCACCAGCATGGCCAGCTCGGTCGACAGCTTAAACCAGAGTGCGATGAAGTAAAAAAGGACCATCACCCCCAGGACGATGGCCGCTGAAGTGTACATGTCCACGTTGATCGGGATTATTTGTTGTATACTTTTTTCAGGACACCTTCGATCTCCGTGTTCATCTCAAAAAGGATGAGCGGAATCTTTTTCAGTTTGGAAATATTGGTGAATCTTTCATCCGAATCACCCTCTTTTTTCACGATCATAAAGTCGCAGACGTTACAAACGGCATCGATCGACATCTCATCGGTGTTGTCGCCTGAGCTTGCGCCCTGCGAACGCCTGGCCATGCCCTCGATATGTGAGCCGATTACCTTGATGCCCTGTTTTTTGGCTTCGGCAATCAGGGCCCGGGTGCGTGCCAGTTCATCGTCCATGGAAACACCGGCGGCACCCATGCCTTTCAGACTGGCCCCGGTAACGATGATGATCGATTTATACGGTTTGCCCTCTGCTTTTTTCTTGATGAGGTCATCTGCCTTAGCCTGAAGGTTGTAATCAAATACGATGGCATTTTTCTGCAGGAAGATTTTCAGCCTGACCGGTCCCGGACTCTGACCGCATGAAGTGAGCAATACCGGCTCTGAGGCTGTTTGCGCGATCGCCCCGTTTGCGTTCATGAAAAGGGAAATTGCAAAAATCAGGATAAATAATCGTGAAATTGATTTTAAATTAAGCGTTTTCATATTGATTTATAGATATTTACGATTAAGGAGATCGGTCTCATCGTTCTCTGTTGATTCAAAGATATTAAACTTCCCCTTTGGTTGACCGGCTAGTGGCTGTTATATAGCATCCGGTAGCCGACAACCATCAGGATAAACCAAAGTAGCCCGGCCAGACTGAGGATCAGCGTGGCGGTATTGTGACGGCCATCGAAACGGACCGATTGCCGGGTTATGGCCGGCACCTCTGAAGGATCCCAGGAAAGGTTGTATTTCATGGCCAGCCCCTTGATGAAAAGAAGGTGGATGACCGGGATATTTTTCTGCAGCATGGCATGGATCATCCCTTGTCTTTCAGGCTCAGGGAGGGCAGCTTTTTTTATAAGTCCTGGCTTGATCTTCAGCACCGACTGACTGCTCCCGATGTTAGCGTACCCGCCGCCGGAATTGATGAATGCCTTGATCCGGCCCGGATTGTCGTCGAAATAAAACTTTTCGCGCACAGCCAGATTTTTCTGAAGATCGGTCTCGCTGATGAGAGGAATACCGGCCGTAGCCATACTTTGGCGAATCCGGTCGGACAGGTTCTGTTCAAATTCCGATCCGGTATCGTCCTCGCCACCGATCGAGGCTGCGACCGGCTTAAAATCAAAAATTCCGTTATTGAGCAGCAGGCGATATTGATCCCAGACCGTGAAATCAGGATTGGAGGCTCCGTATGACGATGACCCGAAGGAGAATATTACCAGGGGATGCAGCTCCAGTGCCTTTGCGGCCGACAGCGAGGCAATCAGCAGGGCGGGGAAGGAGGCCGAACTGCCGATGGCGATCGTATCGCCCGGTTCTACGCCGGCTTCCATCAACAGGCTGGCAATCAGCGCAGCAAAATTGGGATTTACGGTAGTTCTTTTTGCTGCCGGCTCCCCGATGGTGGTGGTGATTTCCGACCACTCGGGCCCGATGAGGCCAGTGTGTCCAGGATCTTCAGGATTATCTGTATTGATATGATGATCGGAGCAATAGTTACTAATCACGTTGAGCGATTGAGCCATGTTTTCGGCTGCTTTCATCAGGGTAGCGGATTCTATGGAGGTAGAGGCACCCTGCAACAAGGAGACCGCTACCAGGAAAGCGATCCCGATCAACCCGTTCAGCAGCAGGTAGATATCTTTCTTCATGGCGGGGTTGGTTCCTGACCGGCTCATGCGCAGACTAAATGAAGTAGAAATATATCTTGCTGATAAACACCAGAACAGCCAGAACAACTGCCATGGATGAGAGGGTTGGAACGATTCCCTGCTTATCGAAATTGCCAGCCACGAGGCCGGGAATTACCCATCCAATCATCCGCATCTCGAGTGATACCGGGAAGATCATGGGTAACAGAAAGGAGAAGGAAAACGACAACACGGCACTGGTAAGGATCAGAAACACAAACCTCCTTTTGCCAAACAAAATAAAATACCTCGATGCCAGCCTGTATAAAAGATAAGCAATGAGTGCGGCGGCGAGAGTTCCGGTGATCCGGAGCGGCTGATCGGCATAAAGAACCAGGTACCCGGGAACGATTATTCCGCCGGGGTAATATCCGGTCAACCCGATGAAGAGTAGGGAAATCAGGAGACCGGTAAAGAAGAGTTCGTATTCCAAGGTACTTTTAGGTTAGAATGTAGAGATTTTAAGATTCCTTCGCCCAGCCCGTGAATGTTCACCATGCCGAAGACGATAATATCTCCGGTTGAAGATTCGATGATCCGGCGGGTAATTTTCTCCGGATTCAAATCGGTAAGCCGTTCACAGTTCTTAAGTTTTCGTTCAAAAATCCGTGAATGGCTGCCGGCAACGTACAAATGGCTGAACTGGTCCTGGTGGCTGAATGAGTCCTTGCCTTTCGCCTGCAAAAAACTGAGCCACTGCTTGCTGCGTTCGCCGCGGTCGGCACGGAGCGACAGGAGCCCGATGATTCCGGTTTCCGAATCGGTTTCAGGGGCAAGGATTTCGCGTGTTTTGGCGATAAGCTGGAGAGTCGACAGCGGATCATTGGCGGCAAAAGCATTGACAAACCAAATCTTCCGCTCCGGAACATCGATCCTGAAAATCCCCAGTTGTCCGATATCCAGCTGAGCATCGATGATCCCCTTTACGATAGTAGCATCGGGTATTCCGTGGTGCCTGGCTGCGGTAACTACAAGGTCGAGGTTGGTGCGGATATGTTTCCGGCTTACCGTTTCAGGCAGTGTCAGCTCGTTGCTGATCCCCTCTTTGGCGATAACCTCTGCAGCTCGCCTGGCTCGCATCCCGTTTATGATATCTTCGTTGATTTCCGATTCGGGAATGATGACGGTTGAGTCTGGAAAGACATCATTGACAAACAGTTCCGATATTTCCTTGATCAATTCACCTACCACATCGGTATGATCAGCCCTGAAATTGGAGAACAGGGTCAGGCAGGGCTTGATCAGTTTTTGCGTTTCAACCTGGTGATTTTCCGGGTGGATGCTCATGATCTCGGTGATGATACAGGATGCATCCAGTTGCAAGGCCTTGAAGATCAGTTTTTTCTGCTCAAGAATGGTGGTTAGTCCCTTTCTCCTGATTTTTTCCGTGGTGCCGTCGGGCAGGATGTACATAGCTTCCGATCCGGTGGTTTTTGCCAGAACCGCTATTCCGTGAGCCCGGAATACCGAGGCGAGGGTTCTCACGATGCTGGATTTTCCGCGGGTGCCGCTGACTGATATCCGCAGGGGGATACGATTAACCTGCTGGTTGTGGATTTTGGATTCTGCTGCGAGGAATATCAGGAAACCAAAGGATAAACCCAGGAGTATGAAAAACCCGGCCATATCATTCCTCCGGCTTAAACAGCCCGTCGGCATTGGCACCGAGAAAAACGGCATCCATCAGTTTCCGGTCGACCCGCTGGAGATTCCTGCGAGATTCGGGATCCAGCAGATTAATGTGGGGAATTCCGGTGAGGTAGTCGCCGATATATTCCAGGTCGTCATCGGTTTCCATCCAGTTCTTGCGATCAAAGCGGGTAAGGTTAACTGGCCTGGAAAAGGATCGCAGGGACTTATCGCCCAGCGTGTTGAAATAAAAATCGAAATACGACATGATGAGCTCACGCAGCGACGAATACACCGGCTCGCGATACCGTAGTGCGGTGGTATTGGATTTTGCCAGTGCACCCCATTTTGTTCCGGACCTGAAAACGGCGATCACATGGTCGTCGTCGTTCTCGGCCATCATGTCAACAATCAGGGGTTTATGGCCTGTTTCGCGCAACATCGCGGCAGCAAAAAGCGCACCTTCAAAACAGTGCGCCTTTTGCTCAGCGATTACTTTGCGTGGTGAGCGACACTCCGCATTGGGATTATAAGGCACTGAATCCAGAAACAACTGAATGTCGTATGGCCTCTGGAAATGTCTGATAAAATCGAGTTCGCTCCGGGTCCACATTATTAATGCGTTGTAGCAGCCTTTTTCAGGAGGAACCTGTCGGTAATCAAAGCCAGGTCTGCCTCCGTCAGCTTGGTGGTTTTTTTCAGAAGGCCGGTGAAGTAGGCAACTTCATCTGGCTGAGCCGGGCATCCGGTATTGGCCAGTGTCTTCTTGCCTGCCTTGTTTTTGGTTGGCATTCTTGAATCGGCAATGAGCTTGCCTTTTGAATTAAAGATCAGCCAGAAGGGTATTCCCTGTTTTTCGCCACCGTTCTTATTCATGAATTCTTCGGCTCCTGGATTCTCAAGGGCTTTTTTTGCCGGGCTTTCCAAAACTACCATATGTTCGATAACGAAATTATTTCCGAACATAGGCTTCAGTTCGGGCATGTTCATGATCGAGTCCATCCTTTTGCACCATCCGCACCAGGAAGCATGAAAGATGATCATCACGTTTTTGTTCTCTTTTTTCGCCAATGCGCAGGCGTCATTAAAAATCTTGTCGGCCGGTTGAGGCTTTTCCTGGGCAACCACTCCGGTTATCAGGCCGAAGGACAGCAATGCACTGATCAGTAATTTCATTCTAATTATTTTATTATTTAAATACTTGAAACTTAGCTTTCACAGTCATGCAGAAATCGCATGATTCGGCCACGTCTTTATTGTCATAGGTGTTGCCGCAAACCGGGCAAACATACCACTCACCCGGAAATGTTTTTTCAGTTCCGCCCTTAACCGCGGCCAAGGCTTTCTGATAAAAGTTGTTATGTCTTTTCTCGGTATCCATTGCCCAGGTGAACGATTTCTTCGCACCGTTCTCTTTCTCAGCCTCAGCTGATTTGATAAACTCCGGATACATGGTGGTCACCTCATATGATTCACCTTTTGAAGCATCAGTAAGATTTTCTGCGGTGGTTTTCACATCAAAAGTGCCTATTTCAGGCATGCCGACGACTACTCCGAGCTTGGTGAGTACTTTTTTGTGGTTCGCCGCATGAATGGACTCCGCCTGTGAGGTAGCGCGGAACATCCTGGCAATATTCTTGAAACCTTCTTTGTCGGCAGCTTCGGCAAATTTGGCATATTTGGCGCTGGCCGTGGATTCACCATTGTAAGCGGTTTTCAACCCTTCAATGGATTTCTGGTATTTTGTCTGGCTGAACCCAATCAGGGAGAAGGCAGACAGAACGATCAGGCTTAAGAATGTCTTTTTCATAATCAGTGGTTTAAATTAAACATATTCAGATAATAAATTAAAGTCCCATCATATAATCCATCACCATGGTGCCGCCCAGATGACCGGTAACGGCCACACTGGCAGCCCCCAGGAGGTAAAAGCCAAAGATCACCCATTGATAAACAGGTTCCTCTTTTTTCAGGACCAGCACGGTAATGCGGATTATCGAGCCGATTGCCATAATCAGCAGGGTGACCAGCGCCAGCGTTTCATGACGCTCGAAAATTTCAACGATGGCTCCTTCTTTAGGTTCGAAGGTAAACAGGTGTCCCGACAGGAATGCTGCAGCGGCTCCCAGTGTTCCGAGCACCATCAGGTAGAGGCCTGCCTTGGAAAGGCATTTTTCCTTCCGAAAAAAGAGGTATACCACATCGGCCAGAAATCCGGCCAGGATCAGTGCGACCGGAAAATGCACGATCATCGGATGGAGATGAGCGGTGTTCATTATATCTGTATTTTTTGGTCTGTGAGGCTAAAGGTACGAAGAATCGTGACCTGTGAACAAGATCGTTCTTCCGAGTCCCGTGTTTCGTGTTACGATTCTTTGGCTTTAAATCTTTACCGGGGTCATTTTGGGCATGATCAGCTGAACCACGCCAAGTGCGATCAGGTAGGTGCAACCGGCAACCAGGAAAGCGTAAACGTATCCGTGCGGACCGGCATCGGTGAGAACCTTGCCTAAGGCCAGGTTTGCGATGATACCCGAAGCGGCTCCCCACATGCCGCCGATGCCAACCACCGAGGCAACTGCCTTTTTAGGGAACACATCGGAAACCAGGGTGAAAACGTTGGCTGACCAGGCCTGATGAGCCGCTGCGGCGAGGGCGATGAGCAATACTGCTACCCACTGGTTGGCCACAATTGGGGCCATAGTCACGGGCAGCACAAGCATAGCGCAGAGCAGCAGAGTGATTTTCCGCGACTTATTCACCGACCACCCTCGCTTGATAAAGGCACCGGACAGGTAACCGCCACCTATGCTTCCAATATCGGCGATCAGGTAGATGATGATCAGCGGTAATGCCAGTCCCTTAAGTTCAAGACCAAATCGTGCATTCAGGAAAAATCCGCCCCAGAACAGGTAAAACCACCAAACCGCATCCGCTGTTTTAGCCGCGGCGAAAGCCCACGTCTCTTTCACCGGAAGGAGTTTGATCCAGGGAATCTTTTCCGTGACAGGTTCCGGTGGATCACTTAAAATATGATTCAGTTCTGAAGGTGACAATTTGGGATGCACCTCGGGCCTGCGATAGGTAATATTCCAGAGCACCACCCATATTGCGCTGAAAACGGCTGTCACCAGAAAAGCATACTGCCAGTTGGTACCGTCGCTGGATACGATCAGGGGAATAAAAAGCGGAGCGATGATGGCCCCGATATTGGTGCCGGCATTGAAAATCCCGCTGGCAAACGCCCGCTCTCTGCGCGGAAACCATTCGGCAACCGTTTTTATCGCGGAAGGGAAGTTCCCCGATTCGCCGATACCCAGTCCAAACCGGGCGGCTGCAAATCCTATCCAGCCCATCCCTTTGGTAACGGTGGCGTGTAACATCCCGAAAATACTCCAGATGACGATGGAAAGCGTATAACCTTTTTTAGTGCCCAGCCTGTCGATTATCCCGCCCATGCTGAGCAGACCGATCGCGTAGGCTAACTGAAAGGAGATGGTGATATTGGCATAATCCTTGACTGTCCAGCCGAATACATTGTCGCGCAGGGTCGGTCCGAGTACACCCAGAATGCTCCGGTCGATATAGTTTATAGTGGTAGCCATGAACAGGAGCGCCAATATGCGCCACCGGTAACTTCCAATTTTTTCAGTTTTTACGGTCATGCTTTATTTTTTCGGGTATCCGACAGTCTGGGCTATAATAATGCGCTGATAAGGTGCCAGGGCCATCTCCTTGGTGATCAAAGGGATGTCGAGCCAGCCACGGACCACACAGGCAAGCTTTTCCGAAGCACAATAAAGATAAACGTTTTGTGCCATAAACCCTGTATTGATATTGGAAGTGTTCAGAGCTTCCCTGCCTGCCTTTTCGGGATCGTCTATCCCGGCTTTTTTCAGGTCGGCCACGTAAACCAGGTTGACTGCAGCAATTTCGACGAAATCCTGCAATCCGGTGGCTTTTCGGATATCACGTTTATGTATTTGCTTAAGGGAGTGCGATTCAGGCATATACAAATAAAGCCCTGATTCCAGCGCAACGTAAACCGACATTTCCTGCTTGTTGTTAGATGACGGGGCCGTATGTTTTGCATGCTCCTCACGGTTGATTCCCCAGCATGCCCAAAGTAAATCAGACAGCTGCTGGTCGGTAAGTTTTTGTTTGTCATACTCCCTCGAAGAGGCTCGTTCATTCAGTGCCTGCATCAGCGGCATGCCACCTGATCTATGGGGTTTTAGAAGGCTAATGTCTTGGTTGTATGACGATAAGCTCATGCTGAAAAAGATTAGGGTGATGGCAGAAATGTGTATTGTTTTCATGGCATTAGAAAAACTTAAAGGACAACATTGCTTTTCAGCACCGGATAAGCCAGTCCGCCCTTGGGCGCCCCCTGCTTCTGCAGGTATTCATCAAAATAATTCCAATATAAAAGGCCATCGTCCGATTGCGGCTCCAGCAGGTAAAAGGTCAGCCAGGCGAGTGGCTGGGCCATATCTACGTAATAAGAACCGGCCGGGATGCTCTTTTTCACCGGCTTGAATTCGCCATCGAGGGTAACGGTTTTATGACCGCCATAGCCCTCACGCTCCGACCGTGTAAGTTTGCTGATCAGGTATTCCTCCCCGTCAACCTTGATTTTCTTATCGGTCTTATTAACAATTATCCCATGATCTTTAAGCTTTTGGGCGACATTCTCCAGTTCGGCGGGGAAAATATAGGTACGGGGCACGGTTGCGAGTTTTACAGGCACAAAATGGTTGGAGTGCTTGATGTTTTCCAGCCAGTTCAGGTTGCCGGTCGGCCGCTGACGCTTCCTGCCGTTGGCATCGGTGTAAGGAACCGTTTCGCGGATCAGCATGCGTACCGGATCGGGCTCCGGAGCCAGCGTGTACCTTACCCCGCGCTGGATTTTACCGGCGCCGGTCTTGATCAGATCGATCGTTGCCTGGTCGGCTTTGGCAAGCATGTCTTTGATCTCAGCGGCATGGCTTGCCGTGTATTCGAGCACGCTGACCAGCAGGTAATAATTCGACAGGATACGTTTCTCGAACAGCTCATGCGGGAAGGCTTCGCTCAAAATACCCATGCGGTTTCGCAACCCTACATAATTGGCGACATACCTGGGAAGATGGTCGTAGGCTACAAAAGTCGGCTGCTCGTTCGGCCTCATGCTCAGGTACCCGTGCCAGAAAATATTAATCCCCGACTTGTCGAGCACGGTGTGCATGGCATCCTTCAGCAGTTCCATCGTAAAATTGGTTGGTTCGGGCATGCCGGCCGACTGAAATGCCGGGGCAACATTATCCATATATCCGTGCCAGGAGCCGTTGTCGGTATGAAGATCCATGAAGAGGGCCGGATCCCACCGGTTAAAAACCCCTTTCAGCAAACCTTTCATCTCAATGGCCTCCGCCTTCATCCCTTCGCGGTTCAGATCGAGACCCTCGCCGTTGGCTCTCACTCCCGTGAGCTTCGGACTGCCCTCCTGCGATGGCCTGTTATTGTCGGCAAATTTGTCGTTTCCATCCGGATTGTAATTGGGGCAGAAAAGGATGATCTGCTTGTCGAGAAGGTATTTGCGGTGTCCAAAGGCAATCTCGCGCATCAGCTGCAACGATGCTTCCTTGCCTTCCACCTCACCCGCATGTATGTTGGCCTGGATATAAATCACCGGTTTCCCGGATGCCCGCGCCTCTTCCGGGGTACTGACTCTTGGATTGGCCATAATCACCAGTTGCAGGGGGTTGCCCAGTTTTGAGGTGGCAAACTGTTCCACCGAAACCAGCGGGCTGCCTGATTTCAGCGCTTCAATGAACTTTACAACATCTTCATTATGGGAAGTTTCCATAAAAACCGTTCTCTCAGCACGGCTCATCAGGGCATCGCTGAGACCTGGCAATTGTGCGCTGAGTGAGTAAAAATTCAGCACGGTGAAAAGAAGGGCTGAAATTAGGCGGACTGATTTTCTCATTTTGACAGGTTTTGGGTATCAGGATAATCGATCAACTTATGATCGCAAATATCAACATCGATATTAGGCAATTGGATGTTATATAGCAAAACTTTCATGAAGTTCGTTGACCTCGCCAACCTGACAGCTTTATTGAAACCTTTATATTATTTTTAGCCCTCGAATTCCGGTTTTCCGGACAAACCAAAAGAAATTGTCAGCATGAAACACAAGTATGCCGTGGGTACCGATATCGGCGGAAGCCATATCACCTGTGCCCTGATCGATCTGGAACACCAGATGATCCTTCCAGAAACCCGGGTCACATGCCCGGTTGATAATACCGCTTCCGCCGATGTGATCCTCGATGTATGGGCGGAAGCAGTGGGTGAAACCATTCTGGGAATAGCAATTGATGAATTGGCCGGTATCGGTTTTGCCATGCCCGGCCCCTTCGATTATGTCAACGGCATCGCCCTCTTTGAGCGGGTGGAAAAATATCTGGGACTTTACGGGGTCAATGTTTCGGAGGCGATCAGGAAACGCCTGAAACTGCCGGCAAGAATGTCGGTCCGTTACATGAACGACGCCTCTGCGTTTGCCGTTGGCGAAGCCTGGATGGGTGTAGCTTCGGATTCAAAGAAATCAGTCGCGATAACCCTCGGTACTGGTTTCGGATCCGCCTTCATCGATGAGGGGATTCCGGTGGTGGAACGCGATGACACACCCAAGATGGGCTGCGTCTGGCATCTTCCGTATAAAGAAAGCATTGCGGATGAATATTTTTCAACACGTTGGTTTGTAAGGCAGTACGCTGCCATTTCCGGCGAAACAGTTTCCGGAGTTAAAGAGATTGCCGATGTTGCCCGCAAAGATCCGAAGGTTGCAGCATTATTCACCGAGTATGGCACCGGCATAGGTGCGTTCCTGGGCCCCTGGCTGCAGAAATTTGATGCGGAAGTGCTGGCTATCGGTGGAAATATGGTTGGTGCCTCCGACCTGTTCCTGCCTGCTTTTGAGAAGGCGTTGGCCGATCTGGGCTGCAAAACCAAAATCATGTGGTCGGAACTTAAGGAAGATGCAGCGCTCATGGGCAGTGCAAGATTGCTCGAACCGGCTTACTGGACCCGGATATACTCGCTGATCGAAAAAATGAACTAAACAATTAACCCAATAATCATGTCAACTCAAAAAGTGAAAATGGTACAGATCCTGCCGGTGTTCATGTCGTTCATCGTGATGGGATTTGTTGATATAGTAGGCGTTTCAGCCGGATATGTCCAGAAAGATTTTGGCTTGAGCGACTCGCTTGCCCAGCTGATACCGTCGATGGCTTTCGTCTGGTTTTTTCTGCTTTCGGTGCCGGTGGGCATCATGCTCGACAAATACGGCAAAAAGAATATCCTGAATATCGGGATGGGAGTAACCGGTTTGGGAATGGCTGTTCCCATGCTGAGCCTCATTTCTTCTTCGATGTACACCTTTCCGCTCATGCTGGTGGCATTTATCCTGCTCGGCATCGGGAATACCATTGTTCAAGTTTCGGCCAACCCGCTGCTTCACGATGTCACCCCGCTCGACAAGTTTTCGAGTTTCATGAGCCTTACCCAGTTTGTTAAGGCCATTGTCTCCCTGCTTGGCCCGATCATCGCGACATTTGCAGCTTCAAGCCTGGGCGACTGGAAGCTGGTTTTCACCGTTTACGCGGTCACCTCCTTCCTGGCTGTTTTCTGGCTGTATGCGACCAAAGTTGATGAAACGAAAATCGACAAGAAACCGGCAACCTTCAGCTCCTGTTTCAAGTTGCTGGGTAATCCGCTGGTCCTCCTGATGGTGCTGGGTATCTTCCTCACCGTTGGTTCCGATGTAGGAATGAACTCCAATATCCAGAACTACCTGCAGAAAAATTTCAACGTCAGCCTGGAAGAAGCTTCCTATGGCATCAGCCTGTATTTTGCAGCCCTGATGATCAGCCGTTTCCTGGGTGCCGTTCTCCTCAACTTCTTTAAGCCGAAGCCTTTCCTGATCCTTACCACCCTTCTTACGCTGATGGCTTTCGCCGGGATGGTTCTCGCTCCGACTCCGCTTATTGGCAAAATCTGCATTTTCTTAGCCGGTTTGGGCTCAGGAAACCTTTTCCCGCTGATCTTCTCCATCACGGTAAATAAACTTCCTGAAAGGGTTAATGAGATCTCCGGACTCATGATCATGGCAGTTTCCGGAGGCGCAATCATACCGCCGCTGATGGGTCTGGTTAGTCAGAACATGGGCGGATCGGCCAGTATTTTTGTACTGATGGGCTGTATGGTATACATTTTGTTTGCAGGATTGTACGCAAGAAAGGCTGCCTAAGACTTGCTTTTCGGCCTCAAATGTGTTATATTTGTTTATAAGGATATACTTATGCGGTTCTATCTGGTTGTCATATTGTCGATTCTCCTTACTGCAGGCGCTGCTGCTCAAACCAATAACTATAAGACCATTTCTGCAGCTCAGGCCGACAGCGTTATTAAAAGTCATGCCGGGTTAACGGATCTGGTAATACTAGATGTGCGCGGAGCCGAATACTATCAGGCCGAGCGTTTGGAGAAGTCCATTAATTACGATGTTGCGGCAGCATGGTTTAACGATTCAATCGACAAGATAGACAAGAACAAGGTGTGCCTTGTGTATTGCAGTTCCGGAGGCAGAAGCCCGGGAGCGTGTGCGAAAATGATTGCCAAAAACATTAAAACCGTCTATAATTTATCTGGAGGTATATCATCATGGAAAGCAGCTGGCTTTCCCACGGTAAAGGGAACCGGGATCGACATTAATCCGATCACTTCGCTGGTTGTGAAAATTTATCCAAATCCGGTTGTCGATCTCTCCACCCTGGAAATCGATGGTTTCGAAGAAGGCGAAGTGAAGATCGAAATTCTGAATGCCTTGGGAAGTCTGGTTATGAGTCGGAAAATGGTGCCCGGACGCGCTATAACTATTAACGGTCGGGAGCTTAGCCCCGGCCTATACTTCTATCGTTTGGTTTTACCGCAAAACCAAGTCAAATCGGGCCGTTTCCAGGTAGCCAGATAGTCCTGACGCATTCACTATGACGGGGTGCAGCCGGTTAAAAGCCGGCTGCACTTTTTTAATTCCATATCTAAGCATGAACATAAACGTTACGAAAATCCCGGTCAAGATGGTCTGCCTGACCGCCGGGATATTTTTGCTGTCCGGAATATCCGGATATTCCCAGAAATTAACTCCAGTTAAGAAACCCGAAACTTTTATTCCTCCGGCCACGGCAATGGGGACCCTGGAGTCCTATGCCAACGGCCAGGTGAAGGGCTACTGGCAATTTAACCATTTCAACGATGATGAAACCGGCACCTATGGACATAAAACGGTGGGATCAGCCTACGATTCGGTTAATAATAAGGTATATATCCTGAGCGATGTGCGGAATGTCCTGACAGGTGACCTGGCAGATTCGGCCAGCCTCCGAATGACCAATCAGCGGGTGAACATCAACGGAAACCTGTTCCTCGGAACCTACACCCGGAAAAACCAGTTCCGCCTCCTGGGAGCTATCCAGCCCGAATGGAACAGCGGCGGAATCTATTATTCCGATAACGGGGGTACCGATTGGAAAATGTCCTCCGGTGCCCCTCTGGCCAATCAGGAGATTCGCTGGTCAACCATTTTGGAAGATCAGGATAGAACGATCCTGGTACTCACGCTTCGAACAGTGACCAAGGCGGCTGGTAAAATCGATATTTACGGAATACTCAAGTCATCTGATCAGGGAGAAAGCTTTACGGAAATTAAATCCTGGGAAGAGCCGGAGCCGGTCAAATGGATCGCATGCAAACCATACAATATAAATAGCTGTCTTTTCATCCGAAAACTCACCAATACCAATATGTGGGTAATTAAGGATTTCGATATTGATTTAAAAGATTTCAAACCGGTGGCGGTTCATTATACCCAAAAAACACCGGGCAGTTTTGTGGGGACACGGATCGGCGATACCACCTACCTGTATGTAGGAGCTGCCGGAGGGGGATTCAGCTCCAGAGATGGCGGACAAACCTGGAAACCGGGCGCCATCCGGGAACGAATCGCGGTCGTTCAACCCACCGACCAGAACTTCCTGGTGGAGTCCTCAGCCACCAATTGGATAACCAAAGATGCCGGCAAAAAATGGGAACAGCTGAAATGGTGGGAGAAGGTTTTTGGCTGGGACATGCAGAGCCTGCAATGGTACCGGAACAAGGATAACCAGTGGCTCGCGGTACTGAACAACGATTTCGGCGCCCATTTTACCACCAATTTTACCGACAGCCTATCCTGGAAACATCTGAATACAGATAATATTCACCAGATCCTGCATCACGGGGCTTACGATGAAAACACAGATCTGCTCTTGACGGCCAACCAGGATCGCGGAACCATGCTTTGGGAGAAAGTAAAGCCCGGGTATTACAAAGGCCATACCGTGACCAAGGCCGACGGCCTCCGCGTTACCATTGCCAACCAGGGAAATTCGTACTGGTACATCCATTACTGGAACACCATCTATCATAAGAATTACCGCAAGGGCCAGAAAGAAAAAGTTGACTCGCTGGTGGTCGATATCTCGCGGGTACTGCAGGATACCACCTGGTACACCCCGCCCATGCAGCCATCCTGGAAACCCGGCGAAGATGCCGTATTCCTGTCGGGAAACGCCCGGCTGATCAAACTGACTTACGACCCATTTTACAACAGCATCAGCCGTATGGAGCTGCCGTTTAATTTCAGGGATACCACCGATGAGGTATTGGCCGGTCTGGCAACCACAAAAGCAGACCCCGAAAGGATGTATGCCGCATCCAAAAACGGGAGGTTCTTTACCTCGGCAAATCTTGGTAAATCATGGACACGTTCTCCATTCAAGGGACCGGCTCCGTTTGTCAAGAATCGTCCCTGGTGGGGTCCGTACGGTTACTGTATCAAAACAGATCCCGTAAATCCTGATTTTGTATGCTGGGCCGGAGAGGGCGATTCAACCAATGCCTTCCTCATCTCTGAGGACGGGGGTAAAACATTTGTTCCGGCGACCAGTGGCTTGCCGGCAACCACCAATATCCGGGATATGGCCATCACACCCGGCGGGAATCTGATATTTGCCAATAACGGTTACGTGTATTCCCGGGCCGACCGCAGATGGTACGACATGACCGGTGGCAGCTGTCCGAAAGGGGGTGCAATCAATGCGGTGGAATACCTGCCCGCGCAAAAAATCGTCAGGTTCTTTACTTATGGCGTCGGGGTACTGGATTTCTTTTTGAAGAATTGACAATCTTTACTTCAAATATTTTTACGCCATTCACATGAAGGAATCAAAAAGCAACCGAACCCGGTATATCGCTGCCATAACCTTCGTTGCCACACTCGGAGGCCTCCTTTTCGGGTACGATACAGCAGTAATTTCCGGAACCGTCAGTTCCCTTAAAGTGGTTTTCATCGATCCGCACCAATGGACCGAAGCAGTGGCCAATTCCTGGCACGGATTCCTCGTTTCGTCGGCCCTGATAGGATGCATTATTGGCGGTCTCAGCGGCGGCTGGGTCAGTCTCACCATGGGAAGGAAACGCGGGTTGATACTCGCAGCAGTCCTGTTCCTGGTTTCCGCGCTTGGCTCAGCCATGCCGGAAATGTTTTTCAGGCCGATCGGAACGGCAGACCATACTTTCATGTGGCATTTTATTTTTTACCGAGTGCTGTGCGGAATCGGCGTGGGCCTGGCGTCCATGCTATCGCCGATGTATATTGCCGAGATTGCCCCGCCGGCGATTCGCGGGAAGCTGGTTTCCTGGAACCAGTTCGCCATCATTCTCGGCATGCTCATGGTGTATTTCGTGAATTACACAATTGCCCGCCAGGGCGACGATGGCTGGATCAACCGGATAGGCTGGCGCTGGATGTTTGCCTCGGAAGCTGTTCCTGCAGTCATGTTCCTTGCCCTTCTCTTCTTTGTTCCAGAAACACCGCGTTTCCTGGCCCTGAAAAGCCGCGACAGCGAAGCGCTCGGAATCCTTACCAAAATAAACGGCAGGGCTGTGGCGGAAACGGTGATGGCTGAAATCAAGGGTTCACTGGTTACCACCTCCGGGAAACTATTCAGTCACGGATACCTGGTGATCATCGTGGGCCTGCTGCTCGCCATGTTTCAGCAGTTTGTCGGTATCAATGTGGTCTTGTATTATGCCCCTGAAATTTTCAAGAATATGGGTTCGGGGACCGATACCTCCCTGCTTCAGACCATTATTGTTGGCATCATCAATATGTTATTCACGATCGTGGCGATCTTCTCCGTTGACCGCTTCGGCCGGAAACAGCTGCAGATCATTGGGGCACTGGGTATGGCTTTCTTCATGTTCATGCTCGGATTGTGCTTCTTCCTGCAGCAAATGGGAATTCTTGCGATGATAGCCATGCTTGGGTATGTGGCTTGTTTTGCCTTCTCCTGGGGCCCGATCGCCTGGGTATTGCTCTCCGAACTGTTTCCGAACAAGATCCGTGGCCGGGCTATGGCCTTTGCCGTGGCTATGATGTGGATCTCCAACCTGATCATTTCCTGGACCTTCCCGATGATGAATAACAGCTCTGCTCTTACTGAAATCTTTCACCATGGCTTCTCCTACTGGATCTATGCCGTAATGGGCCTGCTCGCTGCATTCTTTATGTGGAAGATGGTACCCGAAACCAAAGGCAAATCACTTGAAGAAATTGAACACTTCTGGACCCGTAAGTGACACTGGTCAACCCCAGGCTTCAGTCTGGGGGTTCCGTCCCCCATCTGGTCAACCCCAGGCTTCAGCCTGGGGGGGAAACCTGTCCTCTCTGGCCAACCCCAGACTTCAGTCTGGGGATTATCCCCACATCTATCAACTTACCATGACCCTCAGAACCCTCACCCTCGCCCTCGCCCTCCTGACCCCCATCACGCTGCCCGCCCAGGAAAAGGCCAACCGCTGGCACATCATGAACAACCGCAGCATCGAATGGACCGTTAAACCCGGTGATCCGCACTTTGACCATATCGAAATGAGCGGTCAGCAGGTATCACTTCATGTGCGGTATGCGGTCGACAGTGCCCAGAGCCCCGACCTGGTACGCACGGTCATCTTTCCCAATTTCCGTCTGAAACCCAATGATACCCACGGCACCCTGATGTTGAGCTTTACCTCCGCCGACCTTCCGCGGTTCTTTCTCAATATGACCCCCATGAAGCCCAGCCTGATCAACGGGTACCAGAATCCAGGATTGACAGAAAAAGTTATCTCGATAAATCATAGCGGTATCATGCTGGTGGTCAGTGATTTGCAAAAGAGCGACCGGCAGGGTGTGAGCAGCCGGATTATCTGTAAAAGGACCTTGCTTCCTTCGGCCGACCTGCCAGCAGCCATTGAAAAATTTGTATTCATCAATCCCGATAAGCGGGCATGCAACGTATCGATGGAATACAACATGAAAGAAATGCGGGTTGATACGCTGCACAGCACCAACGGCCCGCTGTCCCTGTTCACCTATACCGTAAACGATGGTGTGAAAACCTTGCAGCCAGGCGATTCAGTCGTATTTGCCGTGGTTTACCAGGCGGTCAGGAAAGGGGAGCCGCTTGTAAAAATTAATCTCGATAATGAGCTCAGCAAACGGCAGGCCCTCGTTCGCTCTATTCGTGACCAGATGGAGCTATCAACTCCGGATCCGGTGCTGAATACCGCATTTGCTTTTGCCCGCCAGCGTGTGGGGGAGAGTATTTTCAAAACAAAGAACGGGTACATCAATTCCCCGGGAGGCTTTCGCTATCATGCTGCCATCTGGGCCAATGACCAGGCGGAGTACACCGGTCCGTGGTTCGGATATTCAGGCAGCAAACTAGGCGAAGAGGCTGCCCTGAATGCGTACCGCTGGTTTGCAAAGTTCATGAACCCTGGATATAAGCCAATCCCCAGCTCGATCATTGCCGAGGGCATCGATTACTGGGATGGTGCCGGCGACCGCGGCGATCAGGCAATGATCGCCTATGGAGCATCACGCTTTGCATTGGCCACCGGAAATATCGATATAGCAAAGGAATTATGGCCGCTGATAGAGTATTGCCTCGAGTTCAGTCGCAGGAAGGTCAACAGCGACGGGGTCGTGAATTCCGACAGTGACGAGCTGGAAGGCCGGTTTCCTGCCGGGACTGCCAACCTGTGCACCAGCAGCCTTTATTACGATGCCCTCCTTTCGGCCAGCATGCTGTGCCGGGAGATTGGCCAGCCCAAACAGAAAGCCGATGAATATATGAAGCAGGCTATCCGGCTGAGAAACGCTATCGGAAAATATTTCGGAGCTCAGGTGGAAGGGTTCGATACCTATCGTTATTACACGGAAAATGTCGTCCTGCGTTCATGGATCTGCATGCCTCTGACGGTTGGTATTTACGACCGGGCTGCCGGAACGGTGGATGCACTGTTCTCACCCCGCTTGTGGACCGTGGACGGTCTGGCTACCCAGGCCGGCGATAAAACTTTCTGGGACCGGTCGACCCTGTACGCCCTGCGCGGGGTATTTGCCGCCGGAGAGACTGCACGCGGACTGGATTATCTGAAAAAATATTCTGAGAGGCGGTTGCTTGGCGTTCACGTGCCATACCCGGTTGAGGCCTATCCGGAGGGCGACCAGAAACAGCTTTCGGGCGAGTCGGCATTGTACTGCAGGGTAATCACCGAAGGACTCTTTGGTCTGCGGCCCACCGGATTGCACTCTTTCACGATCTCCCCGAAATTGCCCGATGGATGGAACGAAATGGCTCTGAACAAAATCAATGCCTTTGGAAACACCTTCGATATACAGGTCAAAAGGGACGGCGCAAGAACCCTGGTCACCATCAGTCGTGCCGGGAAACCGCCAGTTATATACAGATGGTGCGGCAAAGCTCCCCTCTCCATCAACCTGTAAGGCCCTATGGTTAACCCCAGGCTTCAGTCGGGGGTTCTAATTGAGCTCTCTGACTAACCCCAGACTTCAGTCTGGGGCCTTGACCGGGAACTCTGACTTTCCCAGACTTCAGTCTGGGGACTAACATGATACTACTAGACTATGAAGCACCTCACCCTCCTCCTCCTCCTCCTCGCCTCCCTGGCGATCCCGGTCCGCGCCCAGACGGCCGGCGATGCCGACTTTCCCACCCCGGTTAACAACCCCAGGCACGACCGGAAAGTTGCGGCCATAAAATCGGGCGATTGTCGACCTGATCAAACAGCGTCACCCGACCACAAAAATTCTTATACTGCGGATATTCATCTGTGCAGGTCCGGGCGATATCACTCCCTATCACCGCAAGTATAACCGGTCGGCCAAAGCCATGGAAGCCACCCTGAAAGCCGGCGAAATGACTGCTAAGCTGGCCGATGGAAAACAGGTTTTCTGGCTCGATGTAAACAAGGTTTTTTTCCGCCCCGACGGCACCATCAATACAGACCTCATGCCCGACCTGATCCACCCCAATGGCGCCGGGGCTGAGGCATGGGTGTCAGCTGTTGAACCAACCCTTAAAATGCTGATGGGCAAATAGAACCATCCAGCAGTGTATTTCTTCGAGGGAATCAGGGATATAACTATCTTTGGTAGGATCAAGCAACCTATTCAAAATCACTGATGGCAAAACAAATAAAGGAAAAGAGCATTGAAGAAACCCTGTGGGAATCAGCCAATAAATTAAGAGGGAGTGTAGAACCGGCCGAATACAAGCATGTTGTACTAGGATTGATTTTCCTGAAGTTTGCCAGCGATAAGTTTGAAGCAAAGCGGAAAGAATTAATAGCCGATGGCAAAGAGAAATACATCGAAATGCCCGACTTCTATAACATGAACAATGTGTTCTTTCTGGATGAACTTTCTCGCTGGAGCTACATTATTAAAAATTCAAAACAAAACGACATTGCCTTAAAGATCGATACCGCACTTCACAATATCGAGAAAAACAACAAGGCATTGAAAGGTGCGTTGCCCGACAATTACTTTTCACGTTTGGGTTTAGATATTCCAAAACTCTCATCGCTGCTTGATACCATCAATAAAATAGATACGATTAAAGACAAGTCACAGGACATTGTTGGACGCGTATATGAATATTTCCTGTCGAAATTCGCATTGGCCGAGGGAAAAGGGAAGGGCGAGTTTTACACACCCAAAAGCATTGTAAATCTGATCGCAGAAATGATTGAGCCATACAAAGGCATTATTTATGACCCGGCATGTGGTTCAGGGGGTATGTTTGTACAATCTGTCAAGTTCATTGAAAACCACCATGGCAACAAAAAAGAGGTTTCGATTTACGGGCAGGAATATACCAACACCACCTACAAACTGGCTAAAATGAACCTGGCTATCCGGGGAATATCGGCAAATCTGGGCGAAAAGGCGGCCGATACCTTTGGCGACGATCAGCATAAGGATCTGAAGGCTGATTTTATAATGGCTAATCCGCCGTTTAACCAGAAAGACTGGCGGGCCGAGAACGAATTGACCGATGATCCGCGTTGGCGGGGTTACGAAGTGCCGCCCAAAAGCAATGCTAACTATGGCTGGATACTCAATATGGTATCCAAGCTATCGGACAATGGGGTGGCTGGTTTTATCCTGGCTAATGGTGCTTTGAGTGGTGGCGGTGAAGAGTATAAAATCCGGCGGAAACTGATTGAAAACAATTTGGTGGAAGCCATTCTGGTGTTGCCCCGTAACCTGTTCTATACTACCGATATCAGTGTAACCCTTTGGATACTCAATAAAAACAAAAAAAAACAAAGCCGGAGTATCGGCGATGAAAAGCGTGAATACCGCAACCGTGAAAAAGAAATACTTTTTATGGATTTGAGGCAATTGGGAGAACCCTTTGAAAAGAAATTCACGCAATTTTCCGACTCCGACATTCAAAAAGTTACCAGTATCTACCATAAATGGCAATCAGCTATCTGTGAAAATATACCTGAGCTCTCCTACTCAGCATCTTTTGAAGAGGTAGCCAAAAAAGATTTTTCGCTGGTGCCCAGCAAATACATAGAGTTTGTAAACCGCGATGAGAACATCGATTTCGATGAAAAGATGAAAGTTCTGCAGAAGGAATTTGCAGAATTGCTTAAAGCTGAAGAAAAATCGAAGAGCGATTTATTAACTGTTTTTAGGGAATTGGGGTATCCCATTAATTTCTAAAAATTCCATGGATATTGTAAATTTTCAATTGCTGCTTGATAATTCAATTTTGCCACAGTCTGTGGCACAATTCCCGGTTACCTATCGTTTTCGGCTTAAAGGACTGGGGTTAGAACACTTGAGGTGCCAATTTGGCACCTCAAGTGTTGACTATAGGCAATTTTTTTTCACTTGCTCGTTGATAATGGACAAAAATGTAATCGCTGGCTTATTGAATAAAAATGAGATCACAATATAAAAGCATTAGACCCTATATTAGAGTCATTGACATTCGCAATACTGAAGACAAAAAAGGCAACCTTTTTTGGGTTTCTATATCCAAGTTTTTTATAAAATCAATTGAATTTGATCGATGATGAAAGCAAATTATAGGCCCATTGGCGACTATATTCAGAAGGTTGATAATAGAAACAAGGATTTAAAAGTGGTTAAGCTTTTGGGATTGAGCATGAACAAAGAGTTTAGAGAAACGACGTCAAATATAGTTGGTACAGATATGTCGGTTTATAGGGTCATGAATAAGTATCAATTTGCTTGTGATTTTATGTCACCAATTCGAGTGAATAAATTTCCTGTTGTATTAAAATTAGATGACGAGCCAAATTTAGTTTCACCGGCATATCCCGTTTTTGAAATATCCGATAGAAATAAACTTGACCCCGAATACTTAATGATGTGGTTCAGGAGGCCAGAGTTTGACAGATATGCGACGTTTAAGTGTGACGCAGCAATTAGAGGAGGTTATGAATGGAGTGAGTTGTGTGAAACGCTGATCCCCATTCCCCACATCACCAAACAACGCGAGATAGTAAAAGAATACAACGTAATTCAGAACCGCATCGAACTTAACAACCAACTCATTCAAAAACTCGAAGAAACTGCTCAGGCTATTTACAAGCAGTGGTTTGTTGATTTTGAATTCCCCGATGAAAGCGGATTGCCTTATAAAAGTAATGGGGGAGAAATGGTGGAGAGCGAATTGGGGAAGATGCCGAAGGGGTGGGAGGTCGGTAAAATTGAAGATGTTGCAAAAATTATAATGGGCCAATCCCCTTTAGGAGAGTCTTACAATACTGAAAGTATAGGTACACCTTTAATTAATGGGCCAGTGGAATTTGGAGATTATTTTACACAAAAAAATAAATGGACAACATCAGTGACAAAATTATCTGAAGTTGGAGACTTAATTATTTGTGTTAGAGGAAGCACAACGGGACGATTTGTGAAAAGCGATGGCACATATTGTTTAGGAAGAGGGGTTTGCAGTTTTCGAGCAAAACATTCACAAACTTTTGTTGATCTACTTTACAAAAACAATATCAATAAGTTGCTCTCGTATACCACAGGTTCAACGTTCCCAAATTGGGATTGGCAAACATTAGCGCAATACCCAATATTTGTTCCCAGTAAAGGTGTAATTCTGAAATTTGAAACAATCGTGAATTCGATAATTATGTACATTGAGAATTTTAATTTGGAATTAGAAATTTCCAAAAGGATTAATGAATTATTACTTTCCAAACTTGCCACGATAGAAAACTAATAATCAGTCAGATGTCAAATGAAAATCTTCAAATTCTTACTATTGGAATAACATCAATTAGTGCAATTGCTGCTGCATTGAGTGCATTTTTCTCTGCGAAAAGTTCTAAGATTACTCTTGAATTATATAAAAAGGAAAAAGAGGAGCAATTGATAATTGAATTAAATCGAATTTTAGAAATAGGAATTGAATATCCATATTTTGAAAGCAAAGAATTTACATCCAAATGGGATATCGTAAATTGCTTGAATGATGAAAAATATTTAAGATACGACATATATTGTAATTTGGTCTTCAATTATCTACATCACGTCTATTTTCATTTTGAACAAGACAAGAAACAAATTGAAAATTTTGTGGATATCAAATCATGGGTTCGAATGCATAAACTCAATTGGTTAAATCCAACCGATGAAAATGAGAACCTAGATGGTTATGATGAAGAATTTAGAACCTTTATAAACTTATATCTAAAATAAAATTATCATGAAACGAAAAGCTTTGTTAATTGGCAATTCAAATGGTTTAGCTGGGGTAAAGCTTGATATCTCAAATTATTTGAATTTTTTAATAAGCGATTTGGGTGGGCAGTGGTACGAAAGTGAAATTGTCATAAAAATGAATCCAACTAGGAATGAGTTGTTAGCTACTATTCAAAACCTTAGATTGGAAAACCTTGATTTCGTATTTGCAGCTTTTAGTGGGCACGGTGCTTATGATAGAAGTACAATTTTGGAGATCAACAAAGATGAAGAATATATTTATGAGACAGAGATGATTGGTATTTCAAAAAGACAAATATCAATCTTCGATTGCTGCAGAAATGTTATTTCCAAGGAGTCTATAGATTTAAGGAAGGCAATTGCTACATTCTCGTTGGCAGAATCGAAAAAAAATATTCGCATTCAATATGAAATTAGAATAATGCAGGCCATTGAACAGCAAATTCAATTGTATGCATGTTCAATTAACGAAAGTTCATTAGATACAGCTGAAGGCGGTTTATATACAAAGAATTTACTCAGTTCAGTTTCAACGACAAATTCATTCAAATTAGTTGGCGAGACCCATGAGGAAGCTGCAGGAAAAACTACATCCTCTGCTTGGGTAAATCATTCGCATAGACAGCATCCAACCGCAACAATCCCTAGATGTTTGGCATCGCAACAATTAATATTCAGCATAAATCCTAATTCGGCTATTCTGTAATAATTACATAAATAGGATGAGCCATCTTACGCCAATCCATTTTCAACCTGGAAACCTTAAGATGTGCTACGATTCCAAAAAAAGTCGATTGAGGGTTAATTGGATATTCATGCAAAATCGGCTGTGCTTTTTACATTATTCGCTAATTGCGTTTATTTTTTCTCGAGGATTTTCAATAATTATCCAATGAATCCCAGCAACCTCCTTATCTACCAAAACCCTGACGGCAGCATTAAAATTGATGTTCGGCTCGAGGAAGAAACCGTTTGGCTTACGCAGGAGCAAATGGCCGCCCTGTTTGGTAAAGGACGGAGCACCGTAGCGGAACACATCGCTAATGTATACGAAGAAGCTGAGTTGGAGCCAAATCGAACCTGTCGGAAATTCCGACAAGTTCGTCAGGAGGGGATCAGAGATGTTGAGCGGGAGATTGATCACTACAATCTTGATGTAATAATTTCAGTCGGTTACCGCGTAAAGTCGATCCAGGGTACCCAGTTCCGTATCTGGGCCACGCAACGGCTCAGGGAGTATATTGTCAAAGGCTTTGCTTTGAACGACGACCGTTTTAAGTCGGGCAATTCAATGAACTACTTCAACGAGCTGCAGGAACGAATCCGGCAGATTCGTATTTCAGAACGGTTTTTCTATCAGAAGATAAAGGATATTTATACCACCAGTATCGATTACAATCCACAAGACGAGCGAACGATCGCGTTCTTTAAAATAGTACAGAATAAACTGCTTTGGGCGATCAGTGAGCAAACCGCTGCCGAATTGATTTATCGCAGAGTGGATGCAAGGTTGCCACTGATGGGAATGCAATCATTCGATAAAAGTAACGCTCTGGCAATTAAGAAATCTGACATAAGCATTGCAAAAAACTACCTGAACGAGGATGAGATTAAATTGCTCGGCTTATTGGTAGAGCAATATCTCGCTTTTGCTGAAACCATGGCACAACAACGCACTCCAATGAATATGGCCGATTGGATACAAAGGCTTGATATGATTTTGCAATTAAACGGACGCGAACTACTTGCTCATGCCGGAAAAGTAAGTCACGAGCGGGCACTGAAGAAATCAGGTGAGGAATTTGAAAAATACAGAACCACTCAAAATGCAATGGAAAAGGAACAAAATCTCCGTGAAATTGAGGAGGATATAAAAAGACTTAAGAAACCCGAACCATGAAATTCACTGAAGAGAAACTGGAAAGGGCTTTTACCGAATTGCTGGCCAAAGAGGATTTTCCTCACCATCTAGGGAATACCTTGATCAGGGCGGCCGATGAGGTGCTCATTGAGGCCGATTTGCTATCCTATCTTCTCACACGATATGAGAGTAAGCATTTAACAGTTTTAGAGGCAAAATCAATTATTCTTCAGCTGAAATCATTGCCCTCTTCTGACCTGTATGAGAGCAATAAAACAATTGTCCGGTGGATGAGCGACGGCTTTATCCTGAAAAGGGAGGACCGGAATCAAAAGGATATTCATATCGAACTGATTGATTACCATGGGTTGGACGCACAGATAATAAGCCCTGATCTTGATACTATTTTGGCGGAACCCACTGCTGTTTATGATGCCGGCTACAATATCTGTAAATTTGTTAATCAACTTGAAATTGCCGGTAACGAAAAGCGGATCCCCGACGGGATTATTTATATCAATGGATTGCCGGTAGTGGTGTTTGAATTTAAAAGCGCTATTCGCGAAGATGCCAGCATTCATGATGCCTATAAGCAACTAACCATTCGCTATCGAAGGGACATCCCTGAATTGTTTAAATACAATGCGTTTTGCATTATTTCCGATGGTATAAATAACAAGGCAGGTTCGTTTTTTGCTCCATATGAGTTTTTCTATGCCTGGCGAAGGGTGGCGGGCCTTGCAAAAGATGTGGATGGTATCGATAGTATGTTTACCCTCGTTCAGGGAATGCTTAATCAGAACCGCCTGAGGGATATCATCAGGAACTTCATTTACTTGCCCGATAATTCAAAGAAAAACGATAAAATAGTTTGCCGCTATCCGCAATACTATGCGGCTAAACGATTGTACGACAATATAAAGATTGCTCAAAAACCAGGAGGCGACGGAAAAGGCGGAACATACTTCGGTGCAACGGGATGCGGGAAAAGCTTTACCATGCTTTTCCTTACCCGGTTGTTGATGAAAAGCGAATACTTCGAGAGTCCAACGATCATTTTAATAACTGACCGGACTGATTTGGATGACCAGCTTTCCGGACAATTTACAAATGCCAAGAAATTTATCGGCGACAATACAGTCATCAGCGTTGAAAGTCGGGCTAATTTGAGAGAGTTGGTTCAGGACCGGCGAAGCGGCGGTGTGTTTTTGACAACCATTCACAAATTTACCGAAGATACTGAACTGCTGACTGACCGATACAACGTGATTTGCATTTCTGACGAAGCGCATCGAAGTCAGGTTAATCTCGATCAAAAAATCAGAATTACTGAAAATGGTGTGACCAAATCCTTTGGCTTTGCAAAATATCTGCATGACTCATTGCCTAATGCAACTTTTGTTGGTTTCACCGGCACCCCAATCGACGCTACCCTGGATGTATTCGGGAAAGTTGTGGATGCTTATACCATGACTGAATCAGTTAAGGATGAAATCACCGTCCGGATTGTTTACGAAGGAAGAGCAGCAAAAATTGCATTGAAAAATGGTGAACTGGAGAAAATTGAAAAATATTATGAAGAAGCTGCCGAGGCCGGGGCAAATGAATATCAGATAGAAAAAAGCAAAGAGTCCACCGCCAATTTGAATGCAATCATTGGCGATCCCGACCGGTTGAAAGCGCTGGCCGAAGATTTTGTCACCCATTACGAAAGTAGAGTTAATGAGGGTGGCACCGTTAAAGGCAAAGCTATGTTTGTATGCAGCACTCGTGAAATTGCCTATGAGTTTTATAAGAATGTGATTGAACTCAGGCCCCAATGGAATGAGGTTCTTGTTGCTGAAGAGGGTGCTGTTCTGACCGAAAGAGATGGCAGGGAAATAAAACCCATGGAGCGTATAAAAATGATCATGACCCGCGGTCAGGATGATGAGGAAACCTTTTATAAATTACTTGGCACCAAAGAGTACCGTAAAGAATTGGATCGTCAGTTTAAAAACGAAAAGTCAAACTTTAAAATTGCAATTGTCGTGGATATGTGGTTGACCGGATTTGATGTTCCATTTTTAGATACCATGTACATCGATAAACCCATACAGCAGCACAATCTGATTCAAACCATTTCCAGAGTCAACCGGAAATTCGAGGGCAAGAACAAAGGATTGGTGGTTGATTATATCGGGATTAAACGTCAGATGAATATTGCACTGGCAAAATACAGCAAGGGCGATGAAGATAATTTCGAGGATATTGCTGAATCATTGATCATTGTCAGGAATCATCTGGATCTTTTAAACAAGATTTTTCATAAGTTTAGTAGCGATAAGTATTTTCATGGCACCACCCTCCAGCAATTAAATACGCTCAATCTGGCCGCAGAATTTGCCCAGCAAACCAAAGAGGTTGAAACCCGTTTCATGGGCTTGGTTAAGAGATTAAAAGCAGCTTATGATATCTGTGCCGGAAGCGAGCAATTATCTCAGTATGAACGTGATTTAACACATTATTATTTGGCGGTTCGTTCAATCATTTTTAAACTCACTAAAGGTAATGCACCCGATAGCGCTCAAATGAATGCCCGGGTTCGTGAGATGATCAAGGATGCTTTGGTGAGCGATGGAGTGGAGGAGATATTCAAGCTTGGCGAAGAACAGGAAACCGAACAGGACCTTTTTGATGCCGATTATTTGGCCAAGATTGATAAAATAAAACTGCCAAACACAAAAATTAAACTACTCCAGCAGCTTTTAGCAAAAGTAATTGCCGAAATCAAAAAGGTCAACCGGGTTAAGGGAATCAATTTCTCAAAAAAGATGCAGGTCCTGATCGAACAATATAATCTCAGGGATGAAAGCGATATTTTACGAAGTGAAGTTTATGAGGAAATGGCTGAACATCTGACTAACTTAATTTGGGAGGTGCATCAGGAATTTTCTGCCGGGGATATTTTAGGAATTGATTTTGAGGAGAAAGCATTTTATGATATTCTAAAGGAATTGTGCATAAAATATGATTTCAGCTATCCGGAAGATAAATTAATTGAACTGGCTAAGGCAGTCAAGGAATTAGTTGACGGGCAAGCAAAATTTCCCGATTGGAACAGACGGGATGATATAAAATCAGCCTTAAAAGTTGGTCTGATCTTGCTATTAGACGAATTCGGTTATCCTCCGGTGGAAAGAGATGAGGTGTATGTCGAAATCTTTGACCAGGCGGAGAACTTTAAAAAAAACAGTAAAACAACGCAATAGGCCTTGAATCTGTTATAAATGGGAATAAAGAAGTCCATTACAACTCTGTTACTTTCATGTTTAGTGTCTGTGGTGTACGCACAAAATCGCGAACCTGCTGATTACGTTAATCCGTTTGTCGGAGCCAGCACAAATATTGGCAAGGCCGGTGTTGCACACGGGCTGGGCAAAACCTTTCCAGGCGCCGCCACTCCGTTCGGACTGGTGCAGGTGAGTCCGAATACCATTACCGGCGGCGACAACGGTCCGGGATACAGCTATGAACACACGACTATCGAGGGGTTCGCCTTTACCCAGATGAGTGGCATCGGCTGGTACGGCGATCTGGGTAATTTCCTGGTCATGCCAGCTGCCGGACCGCTGAAAACCAACTCTGGCAAGGAAGATCCCCGGATTCCGGGATATCGCTCGGGCTACGATAAGGCCAGTGAAAAAGCATCTGTGGGATATTATTCGGTGGAGCTGACCGATTTCCATATCAGGACCGAAGCCACGGCGGCTCCCTACAGCGGGATGCTGAGGTTCACTTTTCCGGAGAATGAAAAATCAAGAATTCAGATCGATCTGGCCCGCCGGGTTGGCGGGACTTCAGTGGAACAATACGTTAAGGTGGTCGATGATCAAACGATTACGGGGTGGATGAAGTGCACACCCGAAGGCGGCGGCTGGGGCAATGGCGGAGGCAAGCCCGATTACACGGTATACTTTTATGCTCAGTTCAGCAAACCGCTCACTCATTTTGGAGTCTGGAGCGCCAATATACCCGACGGCACCGACCGCCGGCGGGAATTTGCCGAAAGCCCGGAATTCCAGAAGATCACCGCCGAAGCTGAAATACTCAGGGCATGCAGGGAAAAACAGGGCAAGCACCTCGGATTCTTTACTGAATTTGCGACCCAAAAGGATGAACAGGTCCTGCTGAAAACCGGTATTTCGTTTGTCAGCATGGAGGGCGCCCGGAAGAATCTGGAAGCTGATATCTCCGGATGGGATTTCGACGGGGTCCGGGAAAATGCACGGGCACTCTGGAATCAGGCTCTTGGTAAAATCACCGTTCAGGGAGGCACCGATGAAGAAAGGCGGGTGTTTTATACTGCCCTTTATCACACCATGATCGATCCCCGTGCTTTTGCCGATGCCGACGGGAAATATTCGGGAGGCGACGGGCAGATTTATCAGACCGGGAATTTCACCAAGCGAACAATTTTCAGCGGCTGGGATGTCTTCAGGAGCCAGTTCCCTCTGCAAACCATTATCAATCCGGCGGTGGTCAACGATATGATCAATTCCTTGGTGGAGCTGGCCGACCAGAACCGGACGGAATACCTCGAAAGATGGGAATTCCTAAATGCATACAGCGGGTGCATGCTCGGCAACCCGGCCGTGTCGGTGATCGTGGATGCTTACGCCAAAGGAATCAGGAATTTCAATATCGATAAGGCCTATCAATACTCACGGAACTCGGTGGAGAAATTCGGCAACGGGGAAAGGGGCCACTCATTTGATATTTCTTCGACGCTCGAACATGCCTATTCGGAGTGGTGCATGGCCGAATTTGCGAAATACCTTGGCAAAACGCAGGATGAGGCTCTCTATCGTAAGCGGGCTCAGAGCTACCGTAATATTTTCGATCCTGAGAAAGGCTGGTTCCGTCCGAAAGACAGGAATGGGAAATGGGAACCCTGGCCTCCGAAAGGCAGGCTTGAACAGGGATACGGATCTGTCGAGAGCAATCCTTACCAGCAGGGCTGGTTCGTTCCGCACGACGTGGATGGACTCGCCGGACTGCTCGGTGGGCTGGAAAAAACCATTGCCGACCTGGAAAACTTTTTTGAAAAATCACCCGACAACATGATGTGGAACGATTACTATAATCATCCCAATGAGCCGGTCCACCAGGTGTCATTTATGTTTAACAGTCTGGGTGTACCCTGGCTTACCCAGAAATGGACGCGCGAAATCTGCAGGAGGGCCTATCACAATTCCGTTGAAGGGTTGGTCGGCAATGAGGATGTCGGACAGATGTCGGCCTGGTACGTGCTGGCTGCCTGCGGCATTCATCCGGTATGCCCTGGCGATACCCGTTACGAGATCACCAGCCCGGTGTTCGACCGGATCGATATTCGTCTGGATCCGAAATATGCCACGGGTCGGGCTTTTACCATTATTGCCCACAACAATTCACCGTCCAATATCTATATACAATCAGCAAAACTGAACGGAAAACCCTATAGCCGATGCTGGATAAACCATCAGGATATAGCTGCCGGCGGGGTTCTGGTACTGGAGATGGGCGATAAGCCTAACGAACAGGTGTTTAAAAAGTAATCCTCAACATGGCATCAGCATTATGTAATCCTCCTGATTTATCATAATTTTATATCAGGGTAAAACTCTTTAAAGACTAAATCATGAGCAATCCCATTCCAAAAGTCGCCGTGGTTTTGGGTGGAGGCGGCATCAAGCCCTATTCGGCAATTCCTCTGATACGCCTTCTTGAGAAAAACAATATTCCCGTTCACCTGCTGGTTGGCTGCAGCGGCGGCAGTATCATGGCCGCTTTATGGGCTGCCGGATACACCATCGACCAGATGTTTCATGAGGTGGCTCCCAAGCTGAAAAAATCTTCCTTCAAGGTCAATTTCAAGGCAGTTATGGCGTTGGCCAATCTCCCCGGGGGACGTCTCGATAAGCAATCGGCACTCATTCATGCCGCTCCGATCCGGAAAATTATGAGAGAATTGTGGGGGGATACCCGTTTGGAAGACCTGAAAATCAAGACCATTCTGCAGGTCTCAGATTTTCAGACCGGCGAAGGCATTGGCATGGAGACCGGATTGGTGGCTGATTGCGTGTATGCCTCTTCCGCGCTTTTTCCTTTGCTGCCGCCGTTAAAGATCGGCAACCGCTGGCTGTTCGACGGGGGTTACACGGCCCCGTTACCTATCTTGCAAGCCATCAAGCA
Organism: uncultured Porphyromonadaceae bacterium; assembly: GCA_964355105.1. Lineage (GTDB taxonomy): Bacteria > Bacteroidota > Bacteroidia > Bacteroidales > UBA12481 > UBA12481. Next base: position 36,995 of record CAYHCO010000002.1, on the reverse strand, counting down.
TGACGTGGATATCATTATTGCCCTCGATTTCATGGAGAAAGTGCAGCAGGATCCGCAGGGGATTTTCGATAACCTGGAGCATACCGCCAAACTGAGTGCAAAAGCCCTTTCGGCAGCACAGATGGCGCTTTCCATAGATCTTCACAATGCCGAGATCATCTACATGAAAGTGGAGTTCGATAAATTCATCAGCTTCTGGGAGGTGGAAAAATTCCCGGAAATTCTGGAAGCCGGCGAAAAAGCGCTTGCCAGGATTGAGGACGAGCTGCTTTGTATTTTCAAGTCGTTCTTTATACCGGATGCGCGGGAAAATTGTCCGCCTTCTTTATGGCCTCAACCACCCGCTCAGGGGTGATCACCGACGGCTCGTGCCAGATGGATTCTTCAGGTGCACAGGCAGCTTTAGCGACCTTTTGAAGATCTTCCTCAGTCGGATTGATAATGCCGATTTGCGCCAGAGTCACTGGCAAGCCCACCGACTGGCAGAAAGCGTATACTTCATCGATCATTTCTTTCGGACGGCTGGCGAGGAACATTCCGGCGAGTACCCCGAAAGCCACTTTTTCACCGTGAAAATAGGAGTGCGTACCGGCAAGCTGTGTCAGTCCGTTGTGTATCGAATGGGCGCTGGCCAGACCTGCACTCTCGAACCCCAACCCGCTCATCAGGGTATTGGCTTCGATAACCTTTTCCAATGCCGGGGATACTGTTTTCGTCCTGCAGCTGTCTACAGCAGCTGTTCCATACTTAAGAATGGTATCGTAACACAAACGGGCAAGGGCCAGGGCCGACAAGCTGCAATGGCCGCCTGCCTCATTTTGCGCCGAAGCGGTAAAACAGGCATCGGCCTCGAACCAGGTCGAGAGGGCATCGCCCATGCCGGCAATCAGCAACCTGACGGGTGCCCGGGCAATAATCTCTGAATCCACCAGCACCAGATTGGGGTTTTGTTTCAGGTGTAGTACGTGATCAAACGAGCCGGCCTCCGTGTAAATAACGCTGATAGCGCTGCACGGTGCATCGTTTGAGGCAATGGTCGGAACAATGATGGTTTTGGATCCGGTAAAGTGGGCCACAGCCTTTCCGGTATCAATCACCTTGCCACCACCGAGAGCCACCACTACATCGCATCCTTCTTTTTTCGCGATAAGCGTAAGCCTGTCGATTTCTTTCACCGTGCATTCGCCTCCGAAAGTCTCAATAACGGCATTCGTAATGCCTTGGTTTTTCAGCCCGGGAATGATCTCTGCCAAGGCCGATTTTCCGGTTATAATGAGCGCCCGTGTGCCAAAATTGGATATCCAATTCGGCAAGGTTTTTATCGCACCCGCCCCCTGAATATACCTGCCTGGAAATATTGCCGACCTGAAAACGGTTGAATCCACCCTCTCTGCCATCTTTTTGTATATTTGCTTTGAAGCAAATTTAAACAAATGAAATCTGTAATAATAGCGGCAGCCATGATTCTGGCCTTGTCATCGGGCCAGCCGGTTTTTACCCAGGTTACCCAGCCACTTGTCAGGATGGGATCCCTCAATGTTATTCCTTTTGATGAAAAATGGCTCTTCTTCCGCTGCGGCATGCTGGCCGACGGCACTTACCTGAATGAGCCTGCCGGATTGGAAGCGGCCGTTCTGGATGATCAGTCCTGGCGCAAAATCGACCTGCCCCACGACTGGGCGGTGGAGGGTCCGTTCCGTATTGAGCTCAAGGGTGAAACCGGCAAATTACCCTACCAGGGGATTGGCTGGTACCGGAAATATTTCGGACTTACTCAACAGGATGCGGGCAAAAGAATCTTTATCGATTTCGATGGAGCAATGGCTTATGCCAAAATCTGGGTAAACGGACAGTACGTGGGTACCTGGCCTTACGGGTACAGCTCGTTCCGTATGGATATTACCCCTTACCTGAAATACGGTGAGAAAAACGTGCTGGCAGTCAGGCTGGATACCGAAAAGTGGGAATCCCGATGGTATCCGGGTGCCGGCATTTACCGCCATGTATGGCTGGTAAAAACCAATCCGGTGCACGTAGCCCATTGGGGTACCTATATCACCACGCCCGAAGTGAGCAAATCATCTGCATTGGTCAAGATGGATGTGGAGGTTGAGAACCAGGGTGCCCAGCCGGTTGAGGCAGTTATCAAGACAACCATATACGAACTTGATCTTACCAACAAGCCGGTAGCCAAAATGGCTGTTTTCGGCGATGCAACAGTAAAAATTGAGCCGGGATCTAAATCTTCGGCTACTGTGCAGGCAACACTCAACAACCCCAAACTGTGGGATCTCGTAAAGCCAAACAGGTATGTGGCTCAGACGATCGTCAGGATCAACGGCAAGATCACGGATATTTATCATACCCCCTTTGGCGTCCGTACGATAGAATTTACCCCACGGAACGGGTTTCTGCTCAACGGCAGCCGCGTGCAGATTCAGGGCACCTGCAACCATCATGATCTGGGAGCACTCGGAGCGGCGATCAATACCAGCGCCCTGCGCCGCCAGCTTACCATCCTGAAGGAAATGGGCTGCAACTCACTCCGCACCTCGCACAACCCGCCCGCGCCTGAACTGATTGAGCTGGCCGACCAGATGGGATTCCTCGTTTGGGATGAAGCATTTGATTGTTGGAAGACCGGCAAACGGAAAATGGATTACAACCAGTTATATGATGAGTGGCACGAGAAGGACCTGAAAGCCATGGTTCTCCGCGACCGCAATAATCCTTCGGTATTTATCTGGTCGATCGGGAATGAAGTGATGGATCAGCAGAATATCGAAATGACAAAGCATCTTGCTGATATTGTTCGCAGCGTCGACCCGACACGTCCGGTATCCAACGGTTACAATGATCCGGATGGCAGTCGTCAGGCAGGCTCCGTGCTGTCACTCAATATCATGGGAGTTAATTATTTCTTTGGCCAGCAGGCTAAGTGGGATGCCGATCCGCGTTACGCGAACATGCCCACTGTAGGCAGCGAAACTTCCTCATGCGTAACCTCGAGGGGTGAATATTTCTTCGGGAAGGAATACCAGAACTGGCAGATCAGCTCGTACGATCTTGCGAAGCCCGACTGGGGATGTATCCCTGACGTGCAGTTTCGTGTAAATGCCCAATATCCTCACTTGCTGGGAGAATATGTCTGGACCGGTTTCGATTATCTGGGCGAGCCAACTCCCTATAATTCAGATGAGACCAACCTGCTGAACTTCCGAAACGACCCGGCAAAGAAAGCCGAGCTCGAAAAGAAACTTGAGGAGATCAAAAAAACCAGTCCGCCATCGCGCAGTAGCTATTTCGGCATCGTCGACCTGGCAGGCTTTCCAAAGGACCGGTTTTACCTTTATCAGTCGCAGTGGCGTCCCGATATGCCGATGGCTCACATTTTGCCTCACTGGAACTGGAAAGAGCGAATCGGACAAATCACCCCGGTGCACGTCTACACCTCGGGCGATGAAGCCGAACTGTTCATTAACGGTAAAAGCCAGGGCCGGAAAATCAAGAAGCCCGGTCAGGATTTCCGCCTGGTGTGGGATAGTGTAAAATACGCTCCCGGCAAGGTGGAGGTGATCGCTTACAAGAATGGCAAGAAATGGGCTACCGACCTGGTAAAGACTACCGGGGAGGCTAACGCGCTGAAATTGTTTTCCGATAAAAGCATGATCGTTTCCGATAGCCCTGAACTGGCTTACATCACTGTTCAGGTTCAGGACCGCGACGGGTACGTGGTTCCCCGAACGCACCCCCTGATAAAATTCGAGATCGAAGGCCCCGGCGTGATCGTGGCAACCGATAACGGCGATGCCACCAGTTTCGTGCCTTTTCAGAGTACCGAGCGGGAAGCTTACAACGGACTGGCGCTGGTGATTGTCAAGGCAAAGAAAAATGCCGGCGGAAAGATCACGGTTAAAGCCACCAGCAAAGGCCTGCAGATGGGATCAACAACTATCGAACTTCAACAAATAATCAGAAATAATGAATAAGCAAAAATTTCTGGCATTACCGGTCATCCTGGTATGCCTTTTACTGGGTTTTAGTGCCACCTACGCTCAGCTTCCTAAGGAGACCGAAGAGCAAAAAACTGCACGTATGAAATGGTGGACCGATGACCGTTTCGGGATGTTCATCCATTTTGGGTTGTATGCCCAGCCTGCCCGTCACGAGTGGGTAAAAAAGAACGAGAGGATTACCGACGAAGGTTATCAGAAGTATTTCGAACAGTTCAATCCCGATCTGTTTAATCCATCGGAATGGGCAAAGATGGCCAAAGCCGCCGGCATGAAATACGTGGTGATGACCACCAAGCACCATGAAGGATTTTGCCTCTTTGATTCAAAATTTACGGATTACAAATCGACGAATACCCCGATAAAGAAAGACCTCGTTAAGGAATACGTTGCGGCTTTCCGGGCAGAAGGACTGAAAGTCGGGTTTTACTATTCACTCCTCGACTGGCATCATCCGGATTATCTGGTCGACCGGAACCATCCGCAGAGCGGCAGGACCGATGCTGAATATGACAGTCTGAACAAAGGCCGCGACATGGCAAAGTATCGCCAGTACATGAAAGATCAGGTCCGGGAATTGCTGACCAATTATGGAGTGATCGATGTTATTTGGCTCGATTTTTCATCGCCGACTGGTAAATACGGAAAAAACCGAAAAGATTGGGATTCGGAGAACCTGCTGAAAATGGTTCGCGAGCTCCAGCCGAAGATCATCGTAAACGACCGTCTCGATCTGGAAGATGTTCCGGGCGGATGGGATTTCAAGTCGCCTGAACAATACAAGCCGAAGGAATGGGTAACCTACAACGGAAAGCGAGTCCCCTGGGAAGTGTGCCAGACGTTCTCCGGATCGTGGGGTTATTACCGCGATGAGATGTCGTGGAAGGACAGCAAGCAGCTCATCGAACTGCTGATCGAATCCGTGAGCAAGGGCGGCAACGTTCTGCTGAATGTCGGTCCCACCGGTCGGGGCACCATCGATCATCGTGCACAGGACCGTCTCGCCGCCATGGGCGCCTGGATGAAATTTAACAGTCGCTCCATTTACGGATGCACCCAGGCACCGGATGAATTCAAGGCGCCGGCAAATTCTTTGCTGACGTATAACCCCACCACGAAAAGATTGTATATTCACCTGCTTGACTGGCCGTTGGATCTGGTTACCCTGCAGGGTTATGCCGGAAAAATCAAATATGCACAGTTCCTGCACGATGCTTCCGAGATCGCCATGTCGACCAAGAAAAGCACCATCTGGCTGGATGAGAAAAGCTCGGGTGATGAAACCATTCTGAGATTGCCGGTTTGGAAACCGAATGTAGAGATTCCTGTTATAGAACTGATATTAAACTAGATAAGATTTTATTATGAATAAGCGCACCTTCCTGAAAAGCATGGGGCTTCTGAGCCTTGCCGCAGTGCCATCGGCTTACGGACTCGAAAACTGGCTTTCGAAATTTGAAGGACAGCCGGCATGGAAACTGGCTTCCGACGAGAAGTTCTGGGAAGGAATTCGCCAGGGCTACCGTCTGAAACCGGATTATATCAACCTGGAAAACGGTTATTACTGTTTCCTCCCCCAGGAAACGCTTGAAAAATATATCGCGCATATCCGGGAGGTGAATTATCAGGGATCGTATTACATGCGCACCGTTCAGGCCGAGAACAAGAAGAAGGCTGCTGCAAAACTGGCTGCCGTCGTTGGCGCTCCGGCTGACGAGGTATGCATTACCCGGAACACCACCGAATCGCTGGACATGATTATCGGCGGTCTCGACTGGAAGCCAGGCGATGAGGCGGTGATGGTGGAGCAGGATTACGGAGCCATGATCGAGATGTTCAGGCAGGTGGCCCGCAGGCACGGCGTGGTTAACAAGATCTTATCGCTACCATTGCATCCGGCTTCCGACGAGGAGATCGTGAACCTTTACGCCAACGCGATCACCGATAAAACACGACTGCTGATGATCTGCCACATCATCAACGTTACCGGTCAGATTCTGCCGGTGAGGAAGATCTGCGATATGGCGCACAGCAAAGGTGTTCTGGTGATGGTCGACGGTGCTCATGCGGTTGGGCATTTCCGCTTTTCCATGCCCGACCTGCATTGCGATTTTTACGGGTCCAGCCTGCACAAATGGCTGAGTGTCCCGCTGGGGGCAGGCCTTTTGTGGGTGAAAAAGGAGAATATCGGAAAAGTTTGGCCGTTACTGGCCGATGGGGCTGCCATGGATGATATTGGCAGGCTCAACCATATCGGCACTCACCCTGCCGCAACCGACCTGACCGTATCCGACGCCATCGATTTTTACAATATGGTGGGACCGGAACGCAAGGAACAACGCCTTCGCTACCTGCAGAATTACTGGACCGGCAAGGTCAAGTCGCTCCCGCACATTGTCATTAATACTCCCGTTGACGAACCCGCCCGGTCCTGCGGCATCGCCAATGTGGGCATTAAAGGCATGAAAGCTTCCGAGGTGGCCGACCGGCTGATGAAGGAATATAAAATCTACACCGTTCCCATTGACGGACAAAACATTAACGGCTGTCGTATCACGCCGAACATCTACACTACCCCGGCAGAACTGGATATTTTTGTTGGAGCACTGAAGGCGATAAAGGCTTAAGAGGTGACCGGTGACGGGTGACAGGTGACCGAAGAAGAGGATCGGAGGACGAGAAAGAAGATCGGAAAAGTCGGCAGAAAGGGAAGTCTCAAGGCACCGGTATCAATAGGCCCCGGTTTTAACCGGGGTTTTCTGAAAATTTATCATCAAGCTACCCTGGAAAATTAATAGACGAAAATTATGCCCCTTTTCACTCTCGAAGCTTCCCTTCAAATTCCGGCCACGATTGAGCGGGTGTGGGACTTTATATCATCGCCACGAAATCTGAAGCATATCACGCCCGAGTTTATGGGGTTTGATATCCTCACGAAAAATCTTCCCGAAAAAATGTACCCGGGCATGATTATCAGCTACCATGTCAGGCCGGTACTGGGCATCAAGACTCTTTGGGTTACGGAGATCACACATGTGAAAGATCTGCATTATTTTGTCGATGAGCAGCGCATCGGGCCTTATAAATTATGGCACCATCAGCATATTCTCGAAGAGATTCCCGGCGGGGTTCGCATGCGTGATATTGTCAGTTACCAGCCTCCTTTCGGGCCACTTGGTTCCATTGCCAATGCCCTTTTTATCAAGGGCATGCTAAAGAAAATTTTCGATTATCGAACACTGAAAGTCGACGAGAAATTCGGAAAATCATTTACTTCATGAATACTTGAATCTTCACCTTCGGAATTCGGAACCCTGATTGGAATCTAATACTTAACTAAACCGGAATACTCAGCATAAATGTACTTCCCTCCGTCCCGGTTTTCTCGAGCCAAAGACTTCCATGAAGCAGTTTTGCGATGCTGGCAGATAGGGGCAAGCTCAACCCCGGTCCCTCACCGGATACGCTGTTGTTCTCTGATTTCTGAAAGATATTCGTAAACAGCGTTGCCTGTTTTTCTGCAGGTACTCCCGGACCGGTATCACTTACCCAAAACCGAAGATCGCTGCCGGCTAATGAATAGCCAATGGAAATCTCACCTGCTTTGGTGAAACTTGCCGCGTTGTTTAGCAGGCTTGACAAGATCAGCAGGAGTTTATTGCGGTCGATGGAAAAAATATCTTTTCCGGATGGAAGGCCGAGACTGATGGACACGCTGATGGGCCGTTTCTTTTGCGTAATCTCAATTTGTGATATGCTTGCAACACTCTCTATCAGTTCGTTAAGATTTACCGGCATCTTTTCAATTTTTACATGACCCTCCTGAATTTTTGCGATCTCAATAATGCTGGTGAGCGTCTGCAAAAGGTTCTGACTGCTTTCGTTGATATAAGACAAATAAAGCTGATGATTTTTCTCACTTGTATCTTTTTCCTGATAGAGTTCGATAAACCCCAGAATACTGTTCATCGGGGTCCGGATATAGTGAGAGAGATTTGCCAGAAAAGTAGTTCTTAACCGGTCAGCCTCATCTGCTTTTTCTTTGGCTGCCCTAAGCTCGTCGAATAATTGACTCCGATGTTTGATCTCTCTGCCAATTACGCCAAACAGCATAATTCCGGTGACGAGCACAAAAAGCCAGCCTTTATACGTCGAAACTTTCAGGATCATTTTGGGATCATCGAATAAATAAGCCAACAGCTCATCAGAAAAGATAATCCACAAGGCACCAAATACGATGTAGAGCAATGTAATCCGGTACTGAAAAGGAATTCGGTTTAGCATTTTTTTTAGCCTCCCACTGGATAAAAATAGTATTTCTTATTTATGATCCTCTCGCGGTGTTTGTGGTGCGTTTCGATATGCTTTTAGATTCCCTTTTTTTCATCTTTGCCGATTAACAATTCTTAAATTCAAATGGACAGAATTTTCGCTCCCGGCTGTGCCCTGCTGAAGCGGATGAATATCAACCTGATCGAACCTGCAAAAACCGGCACCCGAAGCACTTGTTGCGGCGAAAGATACACATTCCGGCACCTGGGAACCTGATCAGTGGCATCAGGAACTCGATGAATTCATTAGGGTGCATTAACGTTTTTCCCCATCTTTAAGAAAAATTCAGTTTATGAAAATTCTTGCCCTGATCCCGATCGCGCTTTTGGGATTTCTGCCCCAGCAATCCGTTGCCCAGAAACCTGTTGCCGTGAACCTCACTGTCGAAAACCTGACCAACCCAATCGGAATAGATGCTCAATTGCCCAGGTTTAAATGGCAGGTCAGTGATGCCAGGCAGGGTGCGACTCAAAGCGCCTACAAAATCACAATGGATGTGGATTCAGCCGCTGTGGCCAAAGGAAAAGGTAAAATCTGGAAATCCGGAAAGGTAAACGGGAGCCAGATGCGAGTGGTGTACCCCAAAAAGATTCCTCTCGTGCCCTTTACAAAATATTATTGGAGCGTCGAAGTTTGGGACCAAAAGGGTAAAAATGGCAAACGTTCGGCCGTAGCAAGCTTTGAGACCGGAATGATGGAGATGAAAAACTGGCAGGGATCCTGGATCACGGATTCCAAAGACTTGAATTTCAAGCCGGCTCCTTATTTCAGAACCGAGTACAAACCTTCAGGTAAAATCATATCAGCCCGGGCCTATATCAGTGCCGCCGGGTTGTTCGAGCTTTCCATCAACGGACACAAAGTGGGTAATCACCTGCTCGATCCCCTATATACCCGTTTCGACAGGCGCAATCTGTATGTCACTTTTGATGTTACTTCCCTGATGAAATCTGATACCGTGGCGATTGGCGTCATCCTCGGAAATGGCTGGTACAACCACCAGTCCACAGCTGTCTGGGATTTCCATAAGGCCCTGTGGCGCGACCGGCCCCGGTTTATCATGAATATCAGGATTACCTATACAGATGGGAAAGAGGATATCATCGCCACCGGCCCCGAATGGAAAACTTCGTCGGGACCACTGGTCTTCAACAGCATATATACGGGTGAGCATTACGATGCCAATCTGGAGCAGACAGGCTGGGATACCCCGGGTTTTAAAGCTGCTTCCTGGCAACCCGCTGTTGCCGTTAAGGCGCCGTCGAAAAACATTGTTGCACAGGCTGTTCAGCCTATTCGCCCCGTTACCGAGATACCGGCTGCAAGCGTGAAAAAATTCAATGACCGGACCTACGTCTTCAACCTCGGACGGAATATTGCCGGGATCAGCAAACTGACGGTAAAAGGAGAGAAGGGTACCATCATCAGGCTTAAACATGCCGAGCAGCTGGACAGTCTGGGTATGGCCGACCAGTCGAATATCAACGTGCATTACCGGCCTGTCGGTGATTCCGATCCTTTTGGCACGGATATCTTTATTCTCAAAGGTGAAGGGGATGAAACTTTCAGCCCGCGCTTCAATTACAAGGGTTTTCAATATGTTGAGGTCACCAGCGATAAGCCTGTTGTACTGACAGAAAAGAACCTTACCGGGTATTTTATGCACAGCGATGTGGCCCCGGTGGGAAGCATAAATTGCTCGAATCCCCTGGTTAACAAGATTTGGACAGCAACAAACGCTTCATATCTTGCCAATTTATATGGCTATCCAACCGATTGTCCGCAACGCGAGAAGAATGGCTGGACCGGCGATGCACAGATAGCTGTGGAAACAGGCCTGTATAATTTCGATGCCATTACCGTTTATGAAAAATGGCTGGCAGACCATCGCGACGAGCAGAAGCCCAATGGGGTATTGCCTTCCATCATTCCCACGGCAGGATGGGGATACAGCTGGGGGAACGGTCCCGACTGGACGAGTACCATCGCTATTATTCCTTGGAATATCTACCTTTTTTATGGAGATTCCAGGTTGCTTACCGACTGCTACGACAACATCAAATTATATGTTGATCATATTACCGAGATCAGTAAAGACGGGCTGACCGATTGGGGGCTGGGCGATTGGATCCCTGTAAAATCGGTTACCCCGAAGGAGTTTACCTCATCGATTTATTATTACACGGATGCCCTGATACTTGCCAAAACAGCCAAATTGCTCGGCAACGATGATGATTATAAAAAGTATGCCGCTCTCGCCAAGAAGGTCGCTGAGGCTATCAATGCAAAATATCTGAACCGCGAGACCGGTATTTACGGTGAAGGCTATCAGACTGAACTGAGCACAGCCCTGTTCTGGGGGATCGTGCCCGCCGAACTGAAGGCCAAGGTGGCGGAGAATCTGAAAAACCGCATTATTGCCGACAATAACCATATCGATGTGGGCCTGCTAGGGACCAAGGCTGTTCTCAATGCTCTGAGCGACAACGGTTATGCCGACCTGGCATTCAAGCTGGCTTCCGATAGTACCTACCCGTCATGGGGTTACTGGATTGCCAACGGGGCAACCACCCTTCAGGAAAACTGGCCGCTGAAAACCAATACCGATATTTCCAGGAACCACATCATGTTTGGTGAAATCGGTGCCTGGTACTTTAAGGCGCTTGGTGGCATTAAGCCGGATCCTGAAAAGCCTGGGTTTAAAAACGTCATCCTGGAGCCTCACTTTGTTGCCGGACTCGAACATTTCGAAGCTCGGCATACAGGCCCCTTCGGCGAAATCGTATCGTCATGGAAAAGAGAGGGTGGCAAGGTGATTTACACGGCCACTATTCCTGCTAACAGCACGGCAACACTCAAGCTGGAGGACGGCAAGGTGACGCAACTGGTTTCAGGGATACACCAACTAACCCTTTAGCTTAAGAAGGACCAGGTTAGAGATTCGAGGGCCAGTTTTGAATGATGAAATTACAAAGTCAAGTGAGCCCATTTGTTTATTGGTCTGATAAGGCCTATCTTTGTATATTATTACGGCTGTATGGCGTTGCGTGAAGAGTTTGAGAGTCAGGGAAATGTTCTTTTCAAGTACAGGGGGATTTTACCGGTTCTGTTTTTACTTGCCGGGTTAGGTGCCCTGACCCAGACTGAAATTCAAAAGACAGGATTCCGCGATCCTGAAATCAGGGAAATTTACCGCTTTATCGCTCTCTTCGTGAGCCTTTGCGGACTTGCCATTCGCATGCATGCCGTTGGATATTCCCCGAAGAATACCTCTGGCAGAAATACCGACGGCCAGGTGGCGGATGAACTGAATACAACCGGAATTTATTCCATTGTCAGGCACCCGCTTTATCTGGGAAATTTCTTCATGTGGCTGGGGGTTGCAATGCTAACCCTTAACTCATGGTTTGTTATTGCTTTTATTTTTCTCTACTGGGTTTATTATGAGCGGATCATGTATGCCGAGGAGAGCTTTTTGATACAGAAATTTGGAACTGTTTATTTGGATTGGGCTAAAAGCACACCAGCATTTATCCCATCATTTAAAAACTATTCGGCTCCGAAATTGACATTTAGCTGGAAAAAAATACTCAAAAAGGAAAAAAATGGATTTTTCGCCATTTTTTTGGTATTTTTTATTTTTCAATGTATTCAGAATTTAATTAACAAGGTTAATATTATCAGTTTAAACTGGCTTTTTTATACTACGGTTTTCAGCGGTGTTTTATATTTTGTTTTAAAGATCATTAAAAGAACTACCAGTCTTCTCGATGAAGCAGGGCGCTGAGATCTGCCACTCACATCTTTTTCAATTCTCATTTGTTACACATTTTTATTTTTTACTAATATTTTTTCATGGAATTTCATTCATTAAACATTGTTGAACCGATTTTAAGATCATTAAGGGAAGAAGGGTATACCACCCCAACCCCTGTTCAGGAACAAGCAATACCAATCGTTTTACAGGGAACCGACCTGCTCGGCTGCGCCCAGACAGGCACAGGGAAAACTGCAGCTTTTGCAGTACCCATTCTTCAGCTCCTCGGAGCCAGCCATTCAAACGAAAAAAGAAGAAAAATCAGGAGTCTGATCGTTACTCCGACACGTGAACTCGCCATACAGATCGATGATAGCTTTAAAGCTTACGGACGATATACCGGGTTAACCTCAACCGTTGTTTTCGGCGGTGTTGCCCAGGGACCCCAAACCACTATCCTTCAGCGCGGAGTCGATATACTGGTCGCTACTCCAGGCCGCCTGCTCGACCTGATGAATCAGGGATTTATTTCCTTAAGGGATATCGAGATATTCGTACTGGATGAGGCCGACCGCATGCTCGACATGGGCTTTATTCATGACGTTAAAAAGCTTCTTGCCGCTTTGCCGGTTAAAAGGCAATCGCTCTTTTTCTCTGCCACCATGGCGCCCGAAATCATCAAGCTGGCTGCAACCATACTGCACAATCCGTCCAAAGTGATGGTAACCCCGTCCGCAACTACCGTTGATACCGTTCAGCAGTCAGTTTATTTCGTTGATAAAGGCAATAAAAATGCTCTGCTCGTTGATATCCTGCAGGATGAGAATATCAGGACAGCCCTTGTTTTTACCCGCACGAAGCACGGGGCCGACAAGGTGGTCAAGGTTTTGCTGCGTTACAATATCAAAGCTGAAGCCATTCACGGAAACAAGGGGCAAAACGCCCGTCAGAAAGCCCTGGCTAATTTCAAGGACAAGAGCACCAGAGTGTTGGTTGCTACGGATATTGCCGCTCGCGGAATCGACGTTGACGACATGGAATACGTTATCAATTTTGAGATTCCTGAAGTTCCCGAAACCTATGTGCACCGCATCGGTCGTACCGGCAGGGCAGGGGCCAGCGGAACGGCTTATACCTTCTGCGATGCCACAGAGAAACCTTTGCTCAAGGATATCGAAAAACTCATCCAGATAAGGATTCCGGTAAATGATAATCATCCGTACCCACTGATGGACCATAACGCTGTGAAACCACCTAAACAGGAATTCCGCCGTCCGGATTCCAGAAGGCCCGAGAACAGGCGCCCTGAATCCAGGCAGCCCGAATCACGGCCTGCCTCGTCCATCGGCGTAATTAAGAAGGCGCGGTACTAGCCGACCTATTCGTACAGTATCGGGTTCTTTTTCCAGTCCTGATCTTTGTTGAACGCAAACCCGGTAACCCGTGGCCGCCGTTCACGCAGCCGTACCGATTCTATACCCAGCAATTTACCTGTTGAGCGTTGGTCTTTACCCACATATCTCAGCTGCAGGGTATAGTTCCCCGGTTCGGGCCAGAAATCCAGCAGATGATGTTCCCAGTCGCGCACGGTGGCATCGTAGCCGTTGAACGGACTGCCGATTTTGATCCCATTCAGATAGGCTTGCCAAATACCGTAATCCGGAGCTTTTGTTAAGGCAAGTAATAGCCGCGTGGGCTTCTTTTCTGTTATGGTAAATGGAATATCGATCGACGCCTGATCATTGGCCGGTGAGAACAGCAATTGTCCTTTCATGTAAAATTCCAGATCTTCCTGCACCGCGCAATCGCCACCCCTGAATGATTTACCGGCGATCACATCTTTTGCCGGAACAATCACATCGAGGTTAGGCAGCAAGCGCTCTTCAGCAGGCGGAGTTTCGCGGATGCAGGTCGGGGTTCCGGTCTGGTACCAGAAGGCTACGCTCGAAAAATCATCCTCCCGCTCGTTCCAGCTGTGTGCCCGCCGCTCGATATTCTCATCAGGCGATATCCAGCCGTAATGCTCGATCGTCACCTTGATCTTATTACTAAAGACGATAGGATCAGCGAGATGCCAGCGGAAAGCCGATGTGTGTCCGCCCACAATCCCCCACTGGTCGAAATAGGCGGTCCCGAAATAGGGCGTATTCACCCCGGATTTCAGTCCCCAGGCCGATAAGAAGTAATCCTCGGTGCCTGTTCCCCAGATCGATGCATCGGTTTCGCCATCAATGTAAATCTTTTCATCACCTTCGCCAAACCATGATGGGCTTCGCGTGCGCACTGCCATTACGGTGCCCACATAATGCCCCTTGCCTTCAGTCTCCAGAATCACGTAATCGCCACCGGGTTTGGTGGGATATTCCTGCCGGTAGTAAGCATAGAAATATGGAGTCTCTGCGGGTAGCCTGTCTTTTTTTATCCAATCGATATTGTAATACAATAGATTGATATTCTTCTCTTTACTCTGGTTTACGATTTCTATCTTGATGGATTTTCGGAAAGGCATCGGCCAGAAAGTATTATACGAATCGGCATCTTCCACAACCACTGGCAGACTAATCACCTCCGTCCGCCTGCCGAAGCAGTTGGCAAAGAAATCGCCGAAAGGCACCTCAATATCAGGCGTTTCATGGCCGTCATAATAAACCCTGATCAGCATCTCCTGGTGGGTTGCCGAGCCGTTGATGGCCCACGGGTGCTTGCCCGGACCGAGAAATGTGTACCACATGTGAGTCACCACGCCCGGACCGTTCGCCTCGAGCACCACCTTGCTTTTGCCCGGCAGCACCCTGGAATTATCGGCATTATGCGCGATCGGTTTTCCGAGAGAGTCGGTCTTGGTAGAGGTAGCCCGCATGCTGCGCCCATCGATCGGCCGGATCAGGTCGGACAATATGGCACCGCCGACCACACTGTCGGAACGCTGCTGGCACGAGTTGCCCAGGAGGAGCAGGGCGAATGCGAACAAAAGGGGAAGGAAACGTTTCATTTTGATCAGGCTTTATTGTTTAGGAGGAGTTTATATCAAGTCAATTTTTTACACATCTTACCGAGCACCCGAAGTACCGCCGGTCTTCCTGCCTGGCAACACCCGGACTGTCGGAGCAGATTCCCCGGCGCCAGCCATTGTCGCCGTCGATCGTGGAGGCAGTCCAGAAATACCCGGCATAACCGGCACTCTGGAAGCCGTCGTATCCCCGGCATCCTGCCGGCAGGGCATTGAACCCGCTTGAGTTGCTGCCATTGCCAAGTTTCCATCCTGAGGCGGATTTCAGTTTGGTGCCGGTCTCACCGGAACTTCTCCAGTCGCGCTGTACTATATCACCGTCGCTCATACCCAGGACCTTTTCCAGCTCCATCCACTCGCGATCGGTGGGCAGGTGCCAGCCCGAGGGGCAGGCCGATCTTGCAGCCACCCAATTGTACAGTACTCCGTATTTTTCAAACTCTGCCCGATTACGTGCCTCATCCGTGTTAACTCCATCATATCCGTAAACATAGCGACACTCTTCTTCAAACAAGCCGGTGTAAACCCTGTTCACTTGAGGTAAAAAAGCCAGTTTTTCTGCCATCCACGTCTGTTTGCCGATAGTAACGGTTTGATAAACATGCCCGTCGCGCGAATCCGTAAAACTTTCCTGCGCCTGCGCCCCAATTGACATAAAAATGCTGAACAGGAGAATGGTGAGGAGCTTAGTGGTAAAGGAGGTAAGAGACGGGGTCCCCGCCTCCGGAGGCGCATTCGCGGGGATGACAACTCTTGGACGATAATTACTTGTCCGCTGCCTTGAATCTCCTCCCTCGGAATTCGGAATTCTAAATTGGAATCTCATCATTCTTACTTCAATTTTAACCGGGAATCTCATCATTTCTCCTTCATTAATCTCTCAATTTCCTCCACCGTCCGCGGCAGTCCTGCTGTGAGATTTTCGCAGCCTGTTTCGGTGATCAGAATAGTGTCCTCGATCCTGACACCCAACTTTTCTTTGGCAAATACGGCAAGGGGCTCATTGGCGAAAACCATTCCCGGTTTGAGGACCGAGGGTCCCCCGCCGACATCATGCACCGCCATGCCTACATAATGGCCGAATCCTCCGCCGAACTGCTTCATCAGCTCTGAATCTGGATTGAACCCTTTATTAATCAGGATTTCCCGCACCTCCTGATTGCACTGCACCGGGGTCAGTCCGGGCCGGTAGGTTTTCATGCACGCCTCGTGAACGGCGTTGCAAGCCTCATATATTTCCTTCTGGCGCGGAGTGAACTTTCCGTTGGCCGGAAACGAAACGGTGATGTCAATATCGTAATTGTGGAGGTCCGGACCGGCATCCACCACCAGGAAATCACCGTTCACCAGCGTGCGCCCATAGTCGTGGTGATGAAGATCCATATGGTTAACATCCGTGCAGATAATGGTATAATAAGCCAACTCGCCGGCTCCCCTTTTCTTGCACGCATACTCATACAAAGCGGCCAGTTCCCGCTCGGTAACTCCCGGCCGGCAGGCTTTCATCAGGTCGATATGAGCCTGAACGGCAATCTTGCCTGCCTCACGCATCAGAGCTATCTCGGCGGGCGACTTGATCGTCCTTAATTCATGAATATAGCCTGAGCAATCTTTTATAGCGACACCCGGAAATAGAGTTTTCAGGTTTTCAGCAAACTGCTTTTCGCGGGTCTGCCGGCCGTCCCACTCGTTTTTCACCATGGTATATTTCAGATTTCCGGCTTTTTCACCGGAGCATTCGCGGGCCAGCTCCTCCGGGGCCAGACAGGTATAGATGATCCTGATGTCCTTTAACCGATCAGAAAGCCATGTTTTCATCTCATTAGGCTTCATGACCTTGTCGAAGCCGGCATCCGCTTCCCGGTATGCAAACAAAACAGATTCCTTCTTCACGGGATCGATCACCAGATAGGCACCTTCAATTTCCACCCCCGACAGATACAGGAAATTGTTGTTCTGCATGAAGGAATAATACCCGGGTAGCGATTCAGCACCCTGAATGATGATCAGCCCGTCGGGGAACTTCTCCATCATTTTCAACCGGCGTGCGGCGTACTCTGTTTTGTCAAACTGAAGTGACTGCGCTCTCATTGGTATAAAGAAGCCTAATAGGAGAAGGGCCAGGAAAATTCTCATTTGGGATCTCATCTTTCTTTATTTTCTATTTTAATGGATTGAAATTACTTATCCTAAACGATATATCTCCTAATCCGATGAAAATATTAAACCTCCTGACCTTTATCCTATTCTTAGCTTCCTCCTGTTCTCATGCACCCCTGGTTTCCAAGGAGGATATGGCTTTTCTGGAAGATATTACCCGTGCGGTGGTCGACAGTTCGCGGATTCTGCCCGGTCAGGACCTGCCACCGGCGATCCGTGCGCTCGGACCCAACCGGTCGGGGATTATCCTGATAAAACCAGGCGGTCGCGACTGCTATCCGTCGTTCTGGATTCGTGATTATGCGATGTCGCTGGAGAGCGGTCTGATTACACCCAAGGAGCAGCTTGATATCCTTTTATATACCGCCGCACGCCAGTCGGACTCCACCTGGAAAACGAAAACAGGAAGCTGGGTTCCAACCGGGTCCATTCCTGATCACATCAGGCTGAATGATGGCCTGCCGGTGTTTTTCCCCGGAACTTACGACTATGCTGCGCAGGGAACTGAGATGTGGCGCCAGCCGCCGTTCTGCGATCAGTTTTATTTTATCCATATGGCATGGTATTATCTGGAATCCAATGATGACAAGGCTTTGCTGAGCCGTGAGGTAAATGGCGTCACCCTTTACAAACGGCTGGAGATGGCTTTTAATGAGGTGCCTGCCACGCCTGAACACGAGATGGCATTCATCAGCGATACAATGCCAACATGCGATTTTGGTTTTCGCGATGTGATTTCAATGACCGGTGAAGTTTGTTTTGGGTCCGTTCTTCGTTATCGGGCAGCTATGGAAATGGCCTGGTTATCGGACCAAATGGCCTCCGTTTCCAAAGGTGATTCGGGATTATCCGGACAGTCCGACTATCTTAAAAGTGCAGCCAATTACCGCACCATAGCCAGGAAAATCAAGACAAACCTGTTTGAAGTTTTTGCCGATAGCCGTGGTTTGCTGAGGGCCAGTACCGGACTGAGCCAACAGCCTGATGTGTGGGCAACCGCTTTTGCCATCCATACCGGGGCGCTCGACGGATCCCGGGCAAGCCGTGCGTCCGTGATCCTGTCAAAAGCTTATCGCGCAGGCTCACTGGCTATGGAGGGACAGATCCGCCACGTTTTAACCACCGACGATTTTAGTGCAACCACCGCTTGGGAAAAGTCGCTGGTCGGCAAGAACAGCTATCAGAATGGCGCTTACTGGGGGACTGCCACCGGGTGGCTCTGTTATTCGATGGCTCTTACCGACCGGGATGCTGCCAGACAGCTGGCATCGGAATTTGTCGCACACCTGAAGAAAACTGATTTCCGCCTTCCCGGACCGAACCAGGGCGGACCCTACGAATGCACCTATTTACCAACCGGTTACACGCAAAATCCTGCGTACATGACGAGCGTTACGGTACCGCTGGCGATCCTCAGGGGACTATGATAGGGCAGAAGGCAGAGGGCAAAAATTAGGCAGAAGACGGAAGACAAAAGAAATAGGTTAAGTACCAGGTTAAACGCCAATCTACTAGCCACTTATTCCTTGATTCTTAATTCTTTTTACTAATTTTTGCCCTCTGCCCTCCTGCCCTTTTGCCTTATCATCTGGGTCACCAGATGATATCCGGGTACCACGCATTCCATATCGCGGCAAACCGTCCGGAACTTACCAACAGGTCATAGGCAGTCTGAAATGCGGTGATGTATTCCGGATCCGTGTCCTTCGAGAATGCGAGGTAATTCTGGCCTTCGGATAAAACGGCTCCCTTGCGGTAATCTTTTGGCGGATGACCGGCGGCATCTCCCAGCATGCGCATGCTGATATCATTGAGAACCGCACAGGGGATATCTCCATCCATCAGCTTCTGGAACACTTCCTGCGGTGTTGACCAGGTTACCACATTGATAAAACCCAGATCTGCCAGTTCCTGCTCCGATGCCCAGCCGGCGACAGTTCCGATCGATCGCATACGCCTTGCATCATCGATCGTTGCGATTTGATAATCTGAAAAAGATGCCACGTAAAAGCAGTATCTCTTCTTACAGATTGGTCCCACCCATTCAAAAAGATTTTCCCTGGCAGTTGAACGGACTGTGCTGAATGCCATGGAGTTCGGAACAAAAAGTATCTGATCGTAAGCATTGGTCCAGTTGGTGTATTCTACCGGACCGTCAAGGTTGCTTCCTTCCAGCATGGCGGCAAGCATTTCCACGGCACTTCCGGTGAGGTTCCCCGTGGCATCCCGATAGGTCTGAGGCGGATTCTCCTCGGTAAACATCAGGATTCTGCCGGGTGCTCTTGTGCCAGGCAGATAGGTGTCGTAAACCTCCTGTAAAAAGCCGTTATCCTTAAGCAGGTTGAGCTTTTCCTGCCAATTTTTTACAATGGCATCCGATACGTCCTTTGAAAAAACAAGGTATCCCGGTGATGAATTCCAGGTCATCAGGTTAATCATCCTGGTCTCATCGAGCGAGAGGCTCGCTGCATTGGACTGCAGAATCCCGGGATCATCGAAAGCCAGGTCGGCCGACCCATCGAACAGCCTCTGGACGAGCTCATTGAGAGTATTGTATTCAATCACGTTGGTAAAGCCCAGCGCGGTGAGTATTGACCCTGTTTCATAACTTTTTACCACACCAACCACTCCCACTTTCTTTGCGTCATCGATGGAATTCAGGGTCAGACCAGAACTTTTCAGCCCCACAAACGCATTGTTCCACAGGGTGATCGGACCCACCCATTTGAACATCGGTTTGCGTTCAGCCGTCATCACGGTCGACAGTACCATGGTGTTTTCCTGCGTCTGCAGCAGATTGTAAATCGAATCCCAATTGGTGGTTATGCTGATGGAATTATCCAGCTTGAGCTCCGCCAGGATCTCCGCGGTCACATCCACGGCAATCCCTTTGAGAATCCCATTCTCCTGATAATTATAAGGTTTGAGCACCTCGCAGTAAATCGAAAGATCTTTTCCTGTGTCATCTTTCTTGCATGAGAAAAATCCAACGGCGAGTACCGTCAGAAGGATGGCGATTGTTGATTTCATTCGTAGGGTGATTATATTTCTCTAAGTTACGGAAGAAGGAGGAAAACACGGATATTTGTCTAACAATATTTTGACCGTGAAAATTATTACCATGAACAGATTTTTATTGGCCGCAACATTCCTGGTCGTTTTCTCGCCGATGATTGCCGGTCAGGCGGTTAGCAAGGAATTAAATTTTATTCCGATGCCGAAACAGGTTGACCAGAAGTCCGGATCGTTTGAATTCCCGGCGACCGTAAATATCAGTTTTAAAGGATGCTCGAAATCGGGTAATATCGGTCTTGATGATTTTCGGATACTCCTTAATACTGAACTCGGAACGCTAACCGGACTGGATGCCAAAGGGAAAGGCAAATCGATACGGATAGAAAAAAGGAAAGACATCGATCTGAAAAATAGTGAAGAAGGATATTTGTTAGATGTTGATAAAGAAGAAATTAAGATAATTGCCACCACAGATGCCGGTATATTTTACGGCATACAAACCCTGTCGCAGCTGATCACCGCAAACCGGACCGGCAGGAGCATTCCGTGTCTCTCAATAAGAGATTATCCTGATATTCCGGTCAGGGGCTGGCAGGATGATATCAGCCGCGGGCCGATACCGACCATGGATTTTCTGAAGAAGGAGGTTCGCACACTCGCGGCTTACAAGCTGAATGCCATAACGTTGTATACTGAGCATGTGTTCAGGATGAAGAAGCATCCTACGCTGGCGCCCAATGATGGGATCACCGAGGAGCAGATTGCTGAGCTGAGCGCCTTTGCAGCCCGGTATCACGTGCAGGTTATCGGCAATTTCCAGTCGTTCGGTCACATGGAAAAGATCCTGAGCAAACCTGGATATGAGCATCTTGCAGAGAGCGGACATATACTGACACCAACAAAAGAGGAGTCATACGAGTTTATGAAGGAGGTTTATTCAGAGGTGGTTCCGGCCTATTCGAGCCCGTTTTTTAATATCAATTGCGATGAAGTTTTTGGCCTGGGGATCAGCCTTTCAAAAAAAATGGCCGACAGCATCGGAATCGAGGGGATCTACGGGTATCATATCAATCGCCTGAATGAGCTGCTTAAGCCGTATCACAAGAAAATCCTGATGTGGGGAGATATTGCCTCGGAACCGAAAATCGTCGCCAAACTGCCAAAAGATATCACGGTTATTTCCTGGGGATATCACGACGCGCCCAGTTTCGATTATGCCATCAAGCCATTCTCCGACCAGGGTCTGAATTTTTGGGTGGCGCCGGGTGTGAGTTGCTGGGGAAGCATCTTTCCAAATCTGAAAGTGGCCGAAATCAATATCAATAATTACATCCGCGACGGCTTCAAACTCGGTGCCACTGGGGTGCTCAACACTACCTGGGACGATGATGCGCTGAATTTTTTCGAGAATAACTGGTACGGCCTGGTTTGGGGAGGCGAGAAAAGCTGGAACGCAGGGGAGGCATCCGCGGTAAGGGACGAGGAGCACTCAAAGGCATCCGCGGTAAGCGAAGGGGTCCCCGCCTCCGCGGGGATGACACAGTCAATTGCGGGGTTCAGTGCCGCTTTTGATAAGCTTTTCTTTGGCACTAGCAACGTGTCGGTGACGTCGTGGATGCATGCATTTTCGGCTTTGCATCAGGGGAAAGTGCGCGGCATGGAGACCAATGGCCGGCTGTTTGAGCCGGTAATGCCCTTTTACCCGGAATATGTCGATGAGGTCCAGTTAAATCTTAATTCAGATGTGCTGGTTAAGCTGGACAGTTTGGAGGCCCTGCTGCCTGAACTGAAAAAGGAGGCGGTACGCAATGGCATTGCTCTGGATTATCTACGGTTTGCCCTTGAAGAGGTTCGGTTTTCGGCTACCAAAAATGTTTTCAGAGTTCAGCTCTACCGATATCTGAAAGGGCTGAACGGCGCACTGCCGGCCGAAAGTCTTAAAGCAACCCTTAAGATCCTGATTCATGCCTCCGAGAGTCTGGGTAGCCGATATGCCGAACTTTGGAAGCTGGAAAGCCGGCCCTGGTGGCTCGACAAAAATCTGCAGAAATTCGATTTGCTAAGTCAGGGCTTGAGAGATCTGCGCGGCCTAACCATTTTAACCATTGCCGATGATCTTTCTCCATCGGGTCGCGAAGTGAAAATGCGGTCGATACTGGATAATCTGCCGGTATTTTACTCGCTTGACGGAACTGCACCCAAATCAGGATCATTGAAATATACAGGTCCGGTTTTTCTGACGGGCGATGCCACCATCCGTGCCCGGGTCATTGCCGAGGGCAAAGAGTTTCCTGAATCCGTCGACAGCCTGGTCATGCATAAAGCCATCGGAAAACTTCACAAACTGAATTGCACCTGGAGCCCCTATCATCCGGCATATGATGCTGGTGGTAAATTCGGCCTCATCGACGGGCGCACAGGCAGCGTCAAGGATATCCGCAGCGGCCGCTGGCAGGGGTATTCCGGTCAGGATATCAATATTGAACTGGATCTCGGTAGAACGGACACGCTGCATAGCCTTTCAATAAGCTTTTATCAGCATACCTTCAGTTGGGTGATTTTACCCAAACAGCTCGATATTTTCTATTCAGATGATGGCATCAACTATCAGAAATATATCAGCCTGACCCATAATATCCCTGTTGATTATCCTGATCCTGTAACCTACCGGTTCGAGACCGACCTGAAAAATCTCAAAACCCGCTACCTTAAAGTGGTTGGAGTATATTCCGGGCCGCTGCCTGAATTTCACGCCTCGCACGGTCAGGAATCGATGATGTTTGCCGACGAGCTGATTGTAAGATAGGACAAAAGGCAGAGGGCCGAGGGCAAAAATTAGTAATATGCCTTAAGCCTTAGGATTAAGTTAAGTAGCAGGTATACAGCTGCTTAACTCTTAATTCTTTTTCCTAATTTCTGCCTTATGCCCTCTGCCCTCTGCCTTAATATATGCCTACTGCAGAGCTACTTCCGGCTCAACTTCAATATCATCAACCTTCTCTATATCTTTTTTATAGAAAAGCGATCCGACGAGGAAAAGGACACCTGCCAGCAGAACCATGGCAGGTAAAATAGACAGCGCAGTATGCAGGTCGGATTTGTCAGAGATCCGGCCAATAATCCAGGGACCGAGGATCGCACCGAGGGTATTTTGAATGACTACGGCTATAGCATAGGAAGTAGCCCGGAGTCCCGGATGGACCAGATCCTGGGTGACTGCACCTGCCGCCGGTATGAACATGGTAACGGTAACGCCGAAAAGAAGCAGGAATATGTATTGTAAGCCATCCTTGAAAACCACCAGGGCGAGGAAGCAAAATACAGCTGCAAGAACTGAGGTGATTCCCGGGAACACCAGGCGTGCATTGGGTTTTGTCCTTCGCCAGCGGTCGACCAGGAAGCCACCGAGTGGCGCACCCACCAAGGCAAGCAGCATAACCAGTGATGCTTTGGTACTCGATTGCTGAAGCGGAATTCCGTATTCACGTGTGAAATATGATGGCAACCAGGTAAGCAGTGAAGTAGTGGTGAATACCACCGCCATCATCCCGAAATAAGCGAAAAGCAGCGAGGGTTTCTCCGCAAATTCCTTGACCATATCCTTGGTGCTCATTTTCAGGCTTGCAATTTTTGCACCCTTTTCCCTTCGGGGCTTGCTATGAACCAGTTTTACCGTTTTGTAATCCCTTGTGAAGAAAAACAGCACGGCGATAATCAATCCCGGAAGGGCAACAATACCAAATGCGCTCCTCCAGCCCCATTTGGCCGCGATAAATCCTCCAAGTGCAACACCGATGGCGCTGCCGAGTGGAATGGCTGCATTCCATAAACCCATGATCCATGACCGCCTCTCCTGTGGATACAATCCGGAGATCATGGCTGAACCGCCAGGTGCATACCCGGCTTCGCCAATTCCGATAAAAGTTCTGGTAGTGAGCAAGGCACCAAAGCTTTTGGTTAAAGCTGCTGCAGCGGTAGCCAGACTCCAGACGGCTGCCATCACGCCAATGGTGCGTCTCCGGCTCCACCGGTCGATAATGAGCGATACAGGAAATGTCAGTATAACGATCGAAAAGTAAACTGCCGACATCAGCGAACCCAGTTGGGCATCGCTGGCGCCGAACTCACTCTTGATGTAGGGCAGCAGTGCTGAAACCACCATCCTGTCGATGTAATCAAACATGTACAGGAGGAAAAGCAGAGAGAACAGATAGTTCGTATACTTCTTCGGGAAAATGTACCCGGGAAGAATTTCGGTGGCTTTACTCATGGGGATTAGATTAGGGTTAGCGGTTCCAATTCATAATCACGAAATTTACACTTCCGGATATTATCCGGATTAAGTACTTTTACCTAAAGACACAAACACAATCAAACATGAAAAGGTTAAGAATTATAGGTGTTATGCTGATCACAGCCGTTTTGGCAAGTTGTGATATGAAACCGGGCGTAACCATTATGAGCGGGGAAAAATCAGATTATGTGATCTGCATTCCCGACACTGCTAACCACCAGATAGCGAGGGCCGCCACTATCCTCCAATCCTATCTGAAAAAAATCGGTGGTGGTGAGCTTCAGATTAAGGCCGGCCTGACGGATATTCCCGTTAAAGCCATCGTATTAAATCCCGATGCACGAACAGGTTTCGAGGATGCTTTTAGCATTGTATCGGTCGACAAGCAGATCATTATCACCGGCGGCACCCACAAAGGATGTATTTACGGGGTGGTCGAGCTGCTGGAACGCCAGCTGGGATGCCGTATGTACGCTCCCGGGTTTGAAGTGGTGCCTAAGCTTAGCAAGATCAGGCTGCCAATCATGGATGTTAAGGATAAGCCGGTGAATGAATATCGTAATGTTTACGGGCAATTCGGACTTAACGAGGACTACCGCGACTGGCAGCGGATCGATATCATACAGGATGTTTTTGCCGATGGATATTATGTACACACCATGGGCAGCCTGGTGCCGTGGCAGGAGTATTTTAAAACCCATCCCGATTATTTTGCCGAGATGAACGGCAAGCGCATCATCGACCAGCCCTGCCTGTCGAACCCCGAAGTATTGAAAATTACCCTGGCAAAATTGGAACATGATATTCCCCTGCAACCGGGAAAACAAGTGTGGTCGGTCAGCCAGAACGATAATTTCTCTTATTGCCAGTGCGATAAATGCAAAAAGATCATCGCTGAGGAAGGAAGTCCCGCTGGGCCGATTATCCGGTTTGTGAATGAGGTGGCCAAAAAGTTCCCAGATAAGATAATCTCCACACTCGCTTACCAGTACAGCCGGCAGGCGCCGACGGTTACCAAACCGGCAGAAAACGTGCAGATCATGCTGTGTACTATTGAATTGAATCGCAGCCAGCCGATCGGTGAGGACCCCCGCAGCGCCTCATTTCTCAAAGACATAGTCGATTGGGGTAAAATCGCAAAACATATCTATTTATGGGATTATACGGTAAACTTCTCCCATCATACCACTCCGTTCCCCAACATGCATGTACTGCAACCGAACATTCAACTCTTCGTAAAAAACAATGTATTTTCCCATTTCCAGCAGTCGAATACCGATGTGGGACATGAATTTTCGGAGCTGAAATCCTATTTGCTGTCGCGACTTTTATGGAATCCAGATATCAAGGTTGATTCCATCATTTCCGATTTTACGAACGGATATTATGGCGCTGCCGGTCCGTTTGTCAGGATGTACCGTGATACGCTCGAAGGTGAGATCCTCAAAACCAAGGAATGGCTTGATATTTACGGTCATCCCACCGCACATGAAAACACGTTCCTTTCGGAGGCCAATGTCGCCCGTTACCTGGGCTATTTCGACCAGGCAATGGCAGCAGTTAAGGATCAGCCGGAAATGTTAATTCATGTCAAGACTGCCTTGCTGCCCGTTCAATATGCCGCCATGGAAATAGGTAAAAACCACATGTTTACCTCCCGCGGTTGGTACAGCGTGGAAGGCAAGGAGTATAAACTGCGGGAAAATATGGTGAAGATGCTGGAGGATTTTTACCAGACCTGCAAGGATGCCAATGTGAAAACGCTCAGTGAAGGCGGGCTCACCCCGGAGAATTATTACCAATCGACCAAGCGTTTCCTGAAAGTGGAGGTTCAGGATAACCTGGCGTTTCAAAAATCAGTAACCGCAACTCCGCTGCCATCTCCAAAATACGGTGGGGGCGACCTCACCTACCTGACCAATGGCGTAAGAGGTGCTAATGATTACAAGGTTCATTGGCTTGGATGGGAGGGTCAGGATTTTTCCCTGGATACCGATCTGGGCACCGTGCAGAGTCGGGCATCCATTGAGATAAGCACGTTGTACGATCCGAAAAGCTGGATCCTGCACCCCGCTTCCATATCCTGCTCGGTTTCAGAAGACGGAAAATCATTTAAGTCCATTGGAATCATGACCGTCGCCGGAGACCAGAAAAAAGAGGAAGTCACACGAACATTTGCATTTAAGCCCGGATCAACGCCAGTGCGTTTTATCAAATTTAATGTAAAAGGTACCATAAACCTTCCCAAGTGGCATCCTTCTGCAGGCGGTGCATCCTGGGTATTTGTTGATGAGATAGTCGTAAAATGAAAAGACTTTTTTGAGAGCAAACTGAAGGTCTCAGCCACAACATGGAATTGGAAAACGGTCAGCGAACTTTACAATCTTGCAAAGTCGGTGAACGCTTAGTGTGCACCAATGATTCCAACGGAATTCCCAGATTTTCATGCAGCAGGGTAATGGTCCGGAGTGATAAGGGGCGTTTCCGGTTCAGAACCTCCGATATTTTAGTCTTTCCGCCGAAATAGGGTGCCAGGTCTTTCTGCTTCAGATTCATCTGGTCCATACAAAACAATATGGCTTCTATCGGATCTGGTGGGTCAATTGGGTAATGCTCCCTTTCATATTTTTCGATCAAAACGGTGAGTAACTCCATCATTTTGCCGGTTTCAGATTCAGGATCAACAGATTCCGCTGAGGATTGCATGAACTGATATAATTCCGAGCAGGCGGCCTCATACTGTTCTGCTGATTTAATAACCTTGATTTCCATAGCTTAATGTTTTAATATTAACCTTCTCATATTCCTGATGGTGGCCAAACCAGATTATAAATACGATCTTCAATTTATACTCGATATCCAAAACTAAACGAAAATCATTTCCCCTGATATTAAAAACTACCCGCTTGCTGCCTATTATGCTAGCATTTCGGAATTGCGATTTCAGCTCTGCCGGACTTGACCAACCAGCTGCCTGAACCATATAAAGCCAGGCAGCCAGACTTTCGGAAGCCGATTTATATTTTTCAGTTTGGCAGATAACGTACACTGTTCTCTCCTTGATTACTCTCATTGCATCAGAATTCAAAGATAATACATTAGTTCCCTTTTGGGGTAACTTGGTAGATAATTATTTCTCTTAGGTATAGATGCAAAAAACACTCATCAATGGAAAAATCAAGTCCGATTTTAGCAGGAATAGTTAACTTTAGAGGCTTCAGTGCGATTAAGAAAACTATCAACAAAAAATATTCAAATGAATTCTGATTTTACCATTTCGAGCTACCTGGTGAGCCGTCTGCAAGAGGTTGGCATCAAGCACCTTTTTGGTGTTCCCGGCGATTATGTTCTGGACTTCCTCGACGAGGTAATTGCAAGTCCGATCCAGTGGGTGGGGAACTGCAATGAACTAAATGCCGGATACGCTGCCGATGGCTATGCGCGGATGAATGGGGCCGGTGCGGCGGTGATTACCTATGGGGTTGGTGGACTGAGTATTCTGAATGCAGTTGCCGGTGCGTTCGCCGAGCAGGTGCCCATGATTGTCATCAGCGGTGCCCCTGCAAGTACCCGCAGGGCTTCCGGTGCCATGGTCCATCACCTGATCGCCCATTATGACATGCAGCTCGACATTTACAAGAAAATAACCGTTGACGCAGCTATTCTCACCGATCCCGATACTGCTCCCGAAGTGATCGACCGGGTAATCAAGAATTGTATCCTTCGCAAACTGCCGGTTTACCTGGAGATCCCTGCCGATCTGGCTAAAGCTCCCTGCCGCAAACCGGGCGATCTGCGCATGTTCAAGCCTGTACTGTCGAACCCCGATAGCCTGAAAGAGTGTCTCGCCGAGGTTGCCGACCGGATAAATAATGCACAAAGCCCGCTGATCATCGCCGGCGTTGAGCTGCTTCGCCAGAATCTCGGTAAGGAAACACTGTACCTGGTTGAGAGTACCGAGATACCGTTTGTTACCATGCTAGCCAGTAAATCGATATTGCCCGAACTGCATCCCCAGTTTGCCGGCATCTATCAGGGTGGCTGGAGCCGTGAATCGGTCCGCAAACAGGTTGAGGAATCAGATTGCCTGATATCCCTCGGAGTTTGGATCACCGACCTGGATACGGGAATGTTCAGCATCAACCTTGAAAACCGCCGGATGATAAGCGCCGGAGACGGAAAAGTGTCCGTCGGCAATCATTCCTATTCGGGCATTCAATTGCAGCATTTCATCAATTTCCTGTTGCCGCTGATCAAACCGCGTGACCTGAAACATTCCCATCCGCATGAGATGGCCCCGCGCAAAGGAACCTTCGTGCCGGCTAAAAAGACGATTCTCACGGCACCCCGACTGTATGAATGCATCAACTCCATTCTCGAGGACGACATGGTGATGATGTCCGAACCTGGCGATGCTTTCTGTGCTGCTCCTGAATTTCATATCGAGGAGTCAGATAATTTCATCGTCCAGAGCTATTACTGCTCCATCGGATTCTGCACGCCTGCTGCCCTAGGAGTATCGCTCGCACGCCCGGGCAAGCGCCCGTTCATCCTTACCGGCGACGGTGCCTTCCAGATGACCGCCCAGGAAATATCGACCCTGATCCGCGAAAAGCGGCCCGCGATCCTGGTGATCATAAATAATGACGGATACCTGATTGAACGCGTGTTACATGAAGACGGCCCCTACAATGATATCCAGATGTGGAACTATTCCAAACTTTCTGAGGTATTTGCTGGTGGCGATTTTGTCATCGGTCGCCGCGCTACCACAGAGGAGGAACTGGATGAAGCCATGAAAATCGCCGCTGCTTCAAAAGACAAGCTCGTGATCGTTGAGGCCGTACTGCCCAACCGCGATTATTCTGCCGGTCTGCAGCGCCTCGGAAACGCTTACCGCGGGAAAAAATAGGGACCTGAAATCCGGCTGCATTAGTCATTTTCTTCATAGTATGTAAACCATTCTATAAATCGGTTTGCTTTTTTATTGGGAAATTCTTTGCCCAAGGCAATAATGCCTGTGTAATCAAACATATCCGTTAAATATCGTTTTCCGTCACTTGCTAAAAGTTTCAGTTGGGTAGTGGCACTAACCAACTCGTTTTTTTCTTTCTTTAACCTGGCTTTAAGATATTTCCAATAGTTGCGGGTTTTGTTCGTCCCAAACGGCTCGCACTTCGCGATTGTCAAAAAAGCGTATGGATAGTTTGGCGTTACTCATAATTTTAATGTTACCTATACTGTCCTTGCAATTTTCTTTAGAATGTTATGGCTTTCTCCAAATTTGCAAAGTGCGTCACAATGCTCTCTTAATTCGGAGAACAAGATATATTGAATTTTGGTTTGGCTGCTTTTTATAGAAGGTCTGGAAAGTTGCATTACAACTTCCTTTTCTCTATTATTTGGTAAAACAATGTATAGATGTTGCTCACTTTCTGTGAAAGAATAAGACAAGTCTGTCAACCTTAATATTCCTGAATATATTGAAGTGCTTTTTTCGACTTCAAACGCACAAATTGGTTTGTTTGTGCCTTTCTCAAACCAAACAACGTCAATTAGTCCAATGGTATTATATGTTTCATTGCTAATTTCCATTTTAGGGAAATGGGATAAACTTAAAAATGAAAATTGGTAGTGTACAGAATTTTGTGTAAGTGAATTGATAGCTGTCAATTTGGTTGACCATCCGGCCAGGAGCCTTCAAACGAGCTCAAAGGCCGGATGGTCACGACGAAAGTTGTAATTTTAACCTAATTGTCAGCAAAATGAAAGACGAAGAACTATTCAAGATCCCGGAGGAAGCACTCCGAAAGATCAAATCTCTGAAGGAGTACGACGATTACTTCCATGAGCTTTATAAACAGGGCATTGAGGCTATGTTGAAAGCGGAAATGGGCGAACATCTGGGGTATCCCAAGAACGATCCCTCGGGCAAAAACACCGGAAACAGCCGAAACGGTTACAGTGGCAAAACCCTGAAAACAAACTTGGGCGAAATCCCGCTGGAAGTCCCCCGGGACCGGAATGCCACCTTTGATCCGTTGGTTGTTCCCAAGCACCAGCGTATGTCGGCCAAGATCGAGCATGCCATCCTGACGATGTATTCCCGGGGTATGACGGTCCGTGATATCGAAGCAACCATCCAGGAGAGGTACGGCATTGAGGTGAGCGAGGGCTCCATCTCCAACATTACCAATGCCGTTTTGGATAACATCAAGGAATGGCAGCAACGACCGCTGGAACCTGTGTACTTCGTAGTCTGGATGGATGGTATCGTGATGAAAGTCCGGCAAAACGGCAAGGTCCAGGGCAAGACCATTTACCTGATGATCGGCCTCAAACAGGATGGGAAAAAAGAAGTTCTTGGCATGTGGATCAGCGAAAATGAGAGCGCATCCTTCTGGCTGAGTGCCCTGACAGACCTGAAGGCCAGGGGCGTTAAGGACATCCTGATTGCTTGCACCGATAACCTGGCCGGAATCCGGCAGGCCATCAGATCTGCTTTCCCTGAAGCCATCACCCAGCTTTGCATTGTTCATCAAATCCGCAACAGTATGAAGTATGTGGTTTGGAAAGACAAAAAGCTGTTCATGTCTGATCTAAAGGCCGTTTACGCTGCAATCAATAAAGAAATGGCATATGATGCACTTGAAGAATTTGCTAAAAAATGGGGTTCTAAATACGGGTATGCCATCAAATCCTGGAAGGACAACTGGGAGGAACTGACCGCCTATTTTGACTTTCCTCTTGAAATCCGGAAAATCATCTACACCACGAACGCCATTGAAAGTCTGAACTCCACGATCCGGAAATACACGAAAGTAAAGACAGTCTTTCCCGATGATCAGGCAGCCCAGAAGGCTGTCTATCTGGCCATTGCCAATATTGAAAAGAAATGGACCATGCCCATGCGGGAATGGGGTACGATTATTAACCAGTTGATTATTAAATTTGGAGCCCGATGTGGTATCTGATAAAACCGGCAGCTATCCATTTACACAAAAATCTGTACAGGCTCACAAAGTAAGTCCACAGCTCCAAAGTTCACCACTATTTCCCATTGTTTAGCGAACCGCCGTATACGAGACCCGTACGTACGGTGGTGTGAGAGGCTCTCCCCGTCAGTTTATCTGGCGGGGCAGTCTACTCGATTACCGCCTGGTGTTCATTGCTTTCGGTCATTTTATCGTTAAATTTGCTACTATGTTTTTGTCTACCTTGTGACAAGGAAGGCATACTCCTAGCAGGTTTTGGTTGTGCGAAAACTTGTGGACATCCAAATATGCTTGACAATATGCGTTGTCTTAATCATCATTTCTTAAACTTTCAATTAAATTATTGAGTTTAGCATCAACCTCAATAGATAATTCAATTATTGTTTCTTTGGTTGCGCTTAATAACGAATTTAAAGCGACTTCCAAAGCATCCAAATTGTTTAATTGATTTCTTTGGTTTAAATAATTTCTAACTTGGCGTGTGCTTAATATTAAATCTCGAATTAACTCATTAAATAAAATATCAATTTCTGAATCAGCTTCTTTCAAATAGGCTGAAATATTGTTTTTTATTTTCTCAAAAACAGTTGCTAAATATATTTCCATTTTCGTATGAAACAGTTGCAGTTTATAAAAATCCAATTGTTTGAGATTTCCTAAACTATTTGATAGGTATACAACACTTTTTAGGTCTTTGGATGATTTTAGAGCAATTGTTGATTTTTCTATGGCATTGTTTGAATCAGATGTAGCTTTTTCAATCAACTCGGAAGATTTGTCCACGTTTTTTGCTAATTCAGAAATTTGTTGATTTTTAGATTCTAAATCTTCTTTGAAATCAGAAAGTGAATTTTTTAATGTATCCACACTTTTTGTTTGTTCATTAATATTTGCCTCAATTGCCTCTATTAATTTAGTTGCAACAATTGATTTTTCTGATGCCTCAATTGCCTTATCAGTTGCTATCTTGAGTTCAACACCAACCTTGTCAATTTCAACTTTAAATTCAGCTTTATCTTCAGCATGGGATTTTTTTAGTTCTGTCTCCTGTCTTGAAATATCACTCTTTATTTCAATGAATTTTTCTTTCGTTTCAGTTTGAGTTTTGAAAGAATAAAAAAGTGGAATTACAGCTCCAAATATTCCTAAGATTCCAATCCAAATTGAAGTCCATAAATTTAGCCTTTCAATATCATTACTAAGTTCAGATTTGGTATCTTGAATAGCATCATCTACTTCTTTCTCTAGGAATAAAATGTAATTTTTTATATTGTCTAAATCCCGTGGTTGAATTATAATATTACCCTCAGTGTCTGTTCTTTCTGGATAAATTATAAAAGGTATAGAAGATTTAGATTTAAATATACTATCCTGATCTCTATAATAATTACAGAAATAGTTTGTAATTATTTTTTCAATTTCTGGTAAATTCTTATTATTAATCTTTGAGATTTTAATTGTCGATTCTTCAAAAGAGGATTTAACAGAAAGTGTATCTATTCCAATATAAGGAATCGTAAGTGAAGGGTATTCGTTTCTGATATTATCGTGTACAATTTTTTTTATTATTCCCTCAATTCGGTCATTATTCTTCGTTATTTCTTTTCTGACATAATTTGTTTTCCAATGGAATAACAATAAAATTAAAAATGCACTTGAAGTGATTAAAATTATATTTCGTGTAAGATTTTTCATAATATATCAATTACATTTTTAATAATTCTTTGACAACAAAATCAGGTATTGTATTCGGCAAACGATAAGATAATTCCCAATATTCATCTTGCTTTTCAGCTTGTGTAACGGGCAGCAATTTTGCAAAGACTGTATTTTCATCTTTCCCATTATTTATCATTGCTGTTAAAATGGAATCAAATATTAATTCATCATGTGTAAAAAAGATGAGCTGAAATGGTAGTTTGGAGTACGCTTCAAAAATTTTAAACAATTTTTCAATAAATGTTATGATTGAATTTCTTTTCTCAAAATCGCTTGCATAAAAAACATCATCCAAAACAAGTGGTAAATTAATTCTGGTTAGATTTCTTGATGCAATTGCCACACTTATCCCAATCATCATACTAAATAACCTATATCGGAATGTATTAAAATACTTGTTTGGAGAAAGAGAAATACCACTACTATTTTTCCCAAGAACCTTTATTGAAATAAATTCGGATAAAAGTTCTCCTGTTTCAGAATCATATTCATCAGGTTCTTTATTTATTTCGAGATATACTGAATCATCTTTCATGTAATCCTTTAAAATAGTGGTTACAATATCTCTAATTGGTTCAAATGATTCGTTGACGATACTATTTATTTCTTGATTAATTACTTTAGAATAGAGCTTTGATTCTTCTTTTATTTTGTTGT
Organism: uncultured Porphyromonadaceae bacterium; assembly: GCA_964355105.1. Taxonomy (GTDB): domain Bacteria; phylum Bacteroidota; class Bacteroidia; order Bacteroidales; family UBA12481; genus UBA12481. Next base: position 3,043 of record CAYHCO010000002.1, on the reverse strand, counting down.
AAATATTTAACTGATTTGAGGCATACAACAATTCACTTTCCAAATTATTGAGCCTACCTTCCGCTGTTTTAAGTTGATGTTCAAAATCAGATATCTCCTTATTTAATATAGTTTTTTGCTCAAAAGGCTTTAGTAATTGACTTTTCGATTGAATACTTTTTTCTACTTCAACAATAATGCTATTTCTTTCTCGTATGTACTTGGTAAACTTTACCATAAATATTGGAAACATTTCTTTTACTATTGCTTTATTTGATAGGATTGTGTCAAAAAAGAATTTAAATGAATTTTCAGTAGAACTTTCATTATTTTCAGCATTTATTAGCTTTGAGATAAAGCTATTATCAAAGCCTTCTTTAAGAAGTGTAGATAAAAGGTTGTTCAAATCAATCAAAGGTCGAAAGTCTGGGATATTTATCAATTCATCATTCTCGATATTAATTGTATTCTTAAAACTTATTAATGTATTTATGAAAACCATTGATAAGGATATGGCTTCGTTATAATAATCTTTAACTTTTGAACGTAGCTCGGATATTTCCTTTATTAAATCTAAACGCCTGTTTAAGTTCAGTTTAATGTCGTTTTTGCTAAGATTAGAGTTTTCACAAAAAGGACAATCTGCGGAAGCTTCCAACAATTCTTTGCCAATATTTAGAAATTCAACTTCATTGACATTTATTGATTGCTTGGAAATATTTCTAAACTTATTATATGTATTATAAAATCGACCTAATATTTGTTCGAAGTCAACATTGCTGTTTGGAAGATTAAATTGTCTATTTTTAGCATTGGAAAGTGCTATAAAATATTGAGAGAAATCGATGGTGGTTTTTATACCCCTGGTATTTTTGTCAATTTCTTCAATTTTATTTTTTCTCTTCAAAATTTCTGATGTCCAGTTTTTCGTGTTTTCAATTAGTTTTTTTTGTTCATTTGATAATCCTGAAAGATTTCTAGATTCAATGTTTCTTCGATAAGCTGTAAATTGATTAACTAATGTGTTGAATTTCAAAAGTTCTTCCAATCCAAGACTTCTTGCAATCATATAGTGAAATGATTTATCACTTGAATTCGAATAGTTCAATTGACCTTTTTCATAAATATCAAAATCACTTATAAAATGAGTGTCTGGATTAATTTTTGATTTTATTTTTTCCGGGAACGGGCTGGATTTATGAATATCAAAAACTCCTTCAACTGTTTCTACAATGCATACTGAATCATAAAAGGATTGATTGAAATGAGACAAATAATCCTTGAAATATTCCGATCCTGATTCAACATTATTATTTGCAATTCTCAATTCTGCTTCACCAATTCTTTGGCAAAAAGTATATTCTAAAGATTCATATATTGATGATTTACCTGAACCATTTGACCCAAGTATTATTGCATTATTTATATTATTGTTATTCGAGAATTCAATTCCAAAAGGCTTCCCATCCTTGCTTTTAGGAATACCTCTTATGTTGTCTAGTTTCAATGACTTTATTCTGAAATCCTTATTAGCGAAGTTTTCTAATTCTTTTTCATCTCTCTCAATTGTAATTTCAAATCGTTTTAGGTTTACATCATCACTAACAGGGTAATATTGGACGAGACTCTCATAAAAGGACTTTTTATCTGATTTATTTATATCCGAATAATTTGCGACAATCCAAGCAAGCTTGTTCCCAGTCAGCTCAATTTTATTGGCAATCTGCTTTAAAAAGGTTTGTAAATTAATTTGCATAATTATAGTATTTGTGTGTTCTAATTGTACCTTGGCTATTCTTTACTTATTTCTGTCTTTTAAGTAGCAAATTGTCTACTGTGTATGTCGCCCCTACACTTGGCGGTAACCTGTAGTGTTTTAACCGTCATCATGCCATAAAGTTAGCTACTTTCCTGATATCCACAAAGATCGTGGCTTAAGTTTACCGGGTTGCTTTTAGATGACGGATAAGACGGAGTTGGACTGAGCCGCCTACGCTTATGGGCTTAGTATTATCCCGGATTCTTTGGCGATGGGTTGACCCGGTCAGTGAAGTGGTCTTTTTAAGGAAGATGTGCCTGCTAACTATTAAAAACATTCGACAATGCGATTCAATGGGGTATAGCTTTCCCGTTACGTCAAGTGCCGTTTCCCGCTAATTTCCTGATAGATTTCCATCCCGTTTAACCCTTCAAACCGGGGAAGAAACTGACTCTTTTCCAGTAGCCCGAAAATCAGGCCTACCAACTCTTTGGCAGTGGAAAGCGACAAAAATCCAAAGTACCGGATCTTGTAAAAGCCGCTTGGCAGCACATGCTGGAAGAACCGGCGGAGGAACTCAACAACCGGCAGCGTCAGGGTTGAAGAGTAATTGACAGTACGATAATCTTTTATCTTAAAAGTAATCTGGTCGTTCTCCACACTAAGAATCCGACTGTTTGAGATCGCCACCCGGTGCGTGTATCTTCCCAGATACTCAATCACCCGATCGGGACCGGAGAGCAACGATTTGGCATATACATTCCAATTCTTCTGATACAACTTGTCTTTCAGGTTCTTCCAGGAAAAATCACCGGGAAGAAAAATATCCCCTTTATTGATAACCTCTGCCAGTAATCGTGCGACAGATCCAGCGTCCGCTGGCCCAATAAGGAATAACGGGCAGGTCAGGGAGATGATGGCTTTGTGCTTGAGATTCCGGGTCACATCGAGCATTCGCTCAATCTCTTCCTTTGAAAACACAACAGGAAGCCGTTTCTCCCGGCGAGGTCGTTTGATATAGAACTCTTCCCATTTTCTGCCCAAGACATCAATCAGCAAAATCCTCAGGGCGCTTATTAACTGATTTACAGCAGAGGGTGAAAACTTCCCGGAATCAATCCTTTTCTGTAAGTAATCTTTAATCTGTTCACCAGTCAGCTTATCCGGAGAAATCCGGTAATAAACAGATATCCTGGCAACTGATGCCAGGTAATTGTCAATGGTCCGGGGACTGTAATTGCGGATTTGCATCTCCCGGAACAAACGCTCTCGTAATGTGCTTTTTTTCCCATGATAGTAAAAATT
>CAYHCO010000001.1:235255-272111 GCA_964355105.1 uncultured Porphyromonadaceae bacterium | reverse complement strand
AATTATGAATAACAATTTTCTGCACCAGCTGTTTCATTTCCATCATTTCATGATGCCAAAAACTCATGCAGAGAAGTAAGATATCGGTATTGTAAAACACCGGAAAAGGCTTGCAGATCTGCAGGCCTTTTCTGTTATAAACAGGTAAGATGCAAACACTTAAGATCGCATTACAAAAATCGGGCAGACTGAGCGAGGCTTGTCTCGAGCTGGTTGGCGAGGCCGGAATTTCCCTGACAAACGGCAAGCGTACCCTCCTGGCTCAGTCCTCAACATTTCCCCTGGAAGTTTTATATCTGCGCGATGATGATATACCGCAATATGTGGCTGACAAGGTTGCCGATGCCGGAATTATCGGTGAGGATGTCCTGTGCGAATCAGGGTATCCGCTGGAAATTGTTTACCGGCTGGGATTCAGTAGGTGCCACCTGAGTATCGCTGTGCCTAAGGAGCAGAATTATAATGGATTGCAGTGGCTTAACGGAAAGAAAATTGCCACATCTTTTCCAAATATTCTTCGTAAATTTCTGACTGAGAACCAGATTGACGCAGAGATTCATTTCCTGAACGGTTCGGTGGAGATTGCTCCCGCTATCGGCCTGGCCGACTGTATATTTGATATCGTCAGCTCGGGAAGTACCCTGATCAGCAATGGCCTCAAAGAGACCGTCATTGTGATGGAATCGGAAGCCGTGCTTGTAGCTTCACCGGGCATCTCCGCTGAAAAACGGGCGATCCTTGATAATTTTCTGTTCCGGATTAAATCCGTTCTGGCTGCACGGGATACGAAATATATCTTGCTGAATGCCCCGAATGACAAGCTCGATGAGATCTGCCGGATTCTCCCTGGCATGAAAAGCCCGACAGTCATGCCGCTGGCCACGGAAGGCTGGAGTTCTGTGCATTCTGTCCTGAGTGAATCTGAGTTCTGGAGTAATATTAATGCGTTGAAAGAAGCCGGGGCCCAGGGTATCCTGGTTATCCCGATAGAAAAAATGATATTGTAAATCTTATCTGTATGAAGATTTTAATCAATCCACCGAAGGAGCAATGGGACGAAATCCTTCGACGTCCGGTCGTTAAGGGAAATGCCACTGAAGAGAAGGTTTCACAGATGCTTGCTTCCTTGCAGGAATCCGGATGGGATGAAGTATGCCGGATGACTAAGGAGTTTGACGGCTATTCTCCCGATCCCGCCCTGGTTAGTGATGATGAACTGAAAGAAGCCGGGAATCTTCTTCCGGAATCGCTGAAGCAGTCCATTGCACTGGCTGCTGCCAATATCCGCAAGTTTCATGAGTCCCAGGTCAGGGAAACCAATCCCGTACACATATCCCGCGGTATCACCTGTTATCAGAAATGGGTGCCGGTGGAACGAGCCGGTCTGTACATTCCTGGCGGAACGGCTCCACTTTTCTCTACCGTCCTGATGCTGGCCATCCCGGCCCGTATAGCCGGCTGCCGTGAAGTGGTCCTCTGCTCACCGGGTAACAAGGAGGGAAAGATCCATCCTGCAATTTTATATGCCGCTGCCTGGTGCGGAATCACAAAAGTTTACCGTTTGGGCGGCGTTCAGGCAATAGCAGCCATGGCATACGGCTTAGGACCGGTGCCTAAGGTTGATAAAGTATTCGGACCGGGCAATGCATGGGTCACCCTCGCCAAGCAGCTGGTGAGCCGCACCGGAGTTGCCATCGATATGCCCGCAGGTCCGTCTGAAATCCTTATTGTGGCTGACGAATCCGCCAATCCGGCTTTCATTGCTGCAGATCTCCTTTCACAGGCCGAGCATGGAACCGACAGTCAGGTTTTCCTGCTGACCACCAGCTGGGAGCTTGCCGAGCGCGTGCATGATCAGACCGAACTTCAGGTTTCCAACCTTCCCAGAAAAGCAATTGCTTCGAAAGTATTGGATAACAGTAAGATAATAGTGTTGCACGATGATGCATCGATGATGGAAATGGTTAACAGGTATGCTCCTGAACACCTTATCCTGGCTACGGAAAATTTCACCGCACTCTCTGAACAGGTCAAGCATGCAGGTTCCGTGTTTCTGGGTAATTACTCTCCGGAAAGTGCCGGGGATTATGCCTCCGGAACCAATCACACGCTTCCGACATCAGGTTATGCCCGGTCATATAGCGGCCTTTCCCTCGATTCATTCATGAAATCAATTTCTTTTCAGGAACTGACTCCCCAGGGACTTAAATCCATAGAGCCGGCCATCACTATCATGGCCAGGGCAGAAGGGCTGGAGGGCCATGCACGGGCAACTATCATCAGGAATAACCAGGATGGAAAAACTGAAGACGGTTCTTATAACCTGATGGATTACCTTAATCCGCTGAACCTTTTGTATCCGCTGAATATTCTTGACCCTGAGAGTCAGTTGAATCCGCTGAACCTCCTTAACCGGCTCGTTCCGGATGACGATGATAACCTACCAAGCATGAGTCCGGCTAACCTGGTCCGGCCGAACATCGCAGCGCTGGTTCCCTATTCATCCGCCCGTGACGAATATTCCGGGCATCAGGGAATTTTTCTGGATGCCAACGAGAATCCGAACAATACCGGATTGAACCGTTATCCCGATCCTCGACAGTCTGATCTAAGAAAGTTAATCGCCGAACTTAAGGATATCGATGATGAAAATATTTTTCTTGGAAACGGAAGTGATGAAGCTATCGATTTGCTGATCAGGATATTCTGTGAACCCCGCCTGAGCCGGATCATCACCCTCGATCCCACCTACGGGATGTATGCGGTTTGCGCCGGTATTCAGGATGTAGCTGTAGATAAGGTTCGCATGAATCCCGATTTTTCCATCGATCCGGGTGCGATCCTCAATTCGCTGCGGTTCGATACCAAAATGATTTTCCTCTGTTCACCAAACAATCCGACCGGGAACCAGTTTCCGCTCAACGTAATCAAATACCTTGCCCAGCGTTTCAACGGGATCGTCGTTGTGGATGAGGCCTATATCGATTTTGCAGAGCGTCCATCAGCCGTTGAGCTGATCAGGGAGTGCCGTAACGTTGTCGTCCTCCAGACATTCTCCAAGGCCTGGGGCCTCGCAGGGGTAAGGCTCGGAATGGCCTTCGCCGATCCGGAGGTCATCAAGGTGATGAACAAAGTAAAATACCCATACAATATAAATGTGCTGACTGCGGCCAAAGTGTCAGAAGTCGTATCAATAGTCCTGAAAGACGCAAAGGCCAGGAAAGACAAGAAAGAAAAGCCCGGACCCGATGTCAGGATGATCATTACCGAGCGGATCAGGCTGGCGGAGAGTCTCAGGGAGATCAAAGGGGTTGAAAAAGTATTTCCTTCAGATGCCAACTTCCTGCTGGTCAAGGTGGCCGATCCGAAAGCTACCTACAAATATCTTGCAGATAACGGCATTATCGTCCGCGACCGCTCCAACCAGGCGCTCTGTGAAGGGTGTCTGAGGATCACGGTAGGAACACCTGAGGAGAATGATCAATTGATCAAATTGCTCATCAAACAATAAGACAATTTGACAATTTGCAAATTTGACAATTAGCAAATGATAAGGAAAAGGGAAAAGGAAAAAGGAATAAGGGAATGAAGAAGGTACTGTTTATTGATAGGGACGGAACGCTGATCAAGGAGCCGCTGAGCGAACAGGTCGATAATTTCGAGGAATTCCGTTACCTGCCGGGCGTTTTTACCCATCTCGGAAGAATTGCCAGATTGCTGGATTATGAACTTGTACTGGTCACAAACCAGGACGGACTTGGAACGGATGCCTATCCTGAACATACTTTCTGGCCTGTGCAGGATCGCATGATGGAGACATTTGAGCAGGAAGGAATACATTTCAGCAATGTCCATATCGACAAGAGCTTTGAATATGAGAAACTCCCCACGCGAAAGCCCGGTATTGCCATGCTGGGCCAGTATCTGGATGGCAGCTATGATCTGGCCGGTTCCTACGTGATCGGCGACCGGACTACAGACATCAGGATGGCAGCCAACCTGGGGTGCAAGGGAATATATATTGGTGAAATTGCCAAATGGAATAGCCGGGTTCAGCCTGGCGATGAGGAACATTGTGCGCTTAAGGCAACTCATTGGAAAGAGATTGCTGATTATCTGGTTAAGAATGAGCGTTGTGCAGAGATTCACCGGATTACCAGGGAGACTGATATCCGGGTAAAAGTGGCCTTGTACGGACAGGGAGGATCAGCTGTTTCGTCGGGAATCGGATTTTTCGACCATATGCTGGACCAGATTGCCCGCCACAGTGGCTGCGATCTGGAGGTAACGGTTCACGGTGATCTGCATGTTGATGAGCATCATACTGTTGAAGATACCGCACTGGTTCTCGGACAGGCATTCCGTCAGGCCTGGGGTGATCTCAGGGGAATGAACCGGTATGGCTTTGTGCTGCCTATGGATGATTCGCAGGCCTCCGTGTCCATCGACCTGGGCGGACGCCCGTACCTGAAATGGAACGCACAGTTCACCAGGGAGAAAGTCGGTGAACTGCCCACTGAACTCTTTCAGCATTTTTTCCGCTCCTTTGCCGACGGAGCCCGTTGTACAATCCATATCGAGGCAACAGGTGAGAATGAGCATCATAAGATTGAGGCGATTTTCAAGGCATTGGCGCGAACCATAAAGCAGGCTGTTGCCGGCAACGATGAAGGGGTGGTTCCGAGCACCAAGGGAGCTATCGATTGATGGAAATTGTACTTATAAAATACAACGCGGGCAACATCGGATCTGTAGCAAACGCTCTGGAGCGGCTGGGCTATTCCTGCAAGGTGACCGATAACGCTGAGGAAATCCGGAGCGCTGATAAGGTGATTTTTCCTGGTGTCGGCGAGGCTAGTACTACCATGAAATATCTCCGCGACAGCGGCCTCGATACCGTAATTCCCAGCCTCAGACAACCTGTTCTCGGCATTTGCCTGGGCATGCAGCTCATGTGCAAATGGTCGGAGGAGGGAGATACCCCTGCCTTAAATATTTTCCCGCAGAACGTTGAGCGGTTCCGGGGGGCGGTAAAAGTGCCTCACATGGGCTGGAATGCCATAAATTTCAAGCCGGATGGCCTTTTTAAAAGTCTTGAACCTGGGTCATACGTTTATTTTGTTCATTCCTTCTATGTTGAAAATGGCGAAACCACGCTTGCAACCTGTGATTATGGTATCCGGTTCAGCGCTGCTCTTCGTCGTGATAATTTTTATGCCGTACAGTTTCATCCGGAAAAGAGTGGAGAAATTGGGGAACAGATATTGAAAAATTTTATCGAGCTATGATAGAGATCATTCCGGCGATCGACCTGATGAACGGGAAATGTGTGCGTCTGAGTGGCGGCAGATTCGATACGATGAAAGTCTATTCCGACGATCCCGTTGACATGGCCAGGAGTTTTCGCGACCAGGGAGTGAGGTACCTTCATATCGTCGATCTCGACGGTGCTCGCAGCGGGGAACCGGTGCATATCGGCCTTCTGAAGGAAATTGCCGCGATCGGCGGAATGAAAGTTGATTTTGGCGGAGGCATTCGCTCGAGGGAGTCATTCAAGGCGGTGCTCGATGCCGGTGCCGACCGGGTAAGTATCGGTAGCCTGGCGGTTACCAGGCCCGCTGAGCTTGAGGAATGGATTGCTGATTTCGGGGCCGGCAGGGTTTTGCTCGGTGTCGACGTGAAAAATGAAAAAGTTGCCTACCATGGCTGGCAGAGCGAATCGGATATCGGTTGGCAGGAGTTTATCGGTTTTTGGCTCGCCAAGGGGATCGACAGGATTTTTTGCACCGATGTGGCCCGCGACGGTGAATTAAACGGCCCTGCAATTGAGCTGTACCAGAGAATGATGAAGCAGTTTCCCGGTCTCGACCTGGTTGCCAGCGGAGGCGTTTCGGGTCAGCAGGATGTTGACGAGCTTGAAATGGCAGGGATCAAAGGGGTTATTGTCGGGAAGGCAATTTATGAAGGGCGAATGAGTCTCAACGGCTCAATGCAAAGCAGGTCCGGTGCTCCCGGTGGACTTGCCAAAAGGATTATTCCCTGTCTTGACATACGGGCCGGCAGGACGGTTAAGGGAGTGAATTTTGTGGATATCAGGGACGCCGGCGATCCGGTTGAACTGGCTGTCAGATACGCCGATGAGGGCGCGGATGAGCTGGTATTCCTGGATATTACGGCTACCATAGAGGGTCGGAAAACCTTCCCGATACTGGTAAACCGAATCGCCAAAGTGTTGAATATTCCCTTTACGGTGGGCGGTGGCATCAGTACTTATGAAGATGCCGTTGTGCTGCTCGAGGCAGGTGCCGATAAGATCAGCCTGAATACCGCGGCAGTGAAGAATCCGGAAATCATCGACCGCCTGTCCAGAAGTTTCGGCAGCCAGTTTGTTGTGCTCGCTATCGATGCCAGACAAACCACAGGCTGGGAAGTATACATTAACGGGGGCAGGGTTCCCATGGGCAAAGACCTGTTCGAGTGGGCCCGGGAAGGGCAGGACAGGGGGTGTGGGGAGATCCTGTTTACCAGCATGAATCACGACGGGACAAAAAGCGGTTTTGCCAACGAAGCCCTTGCCCGCCTTTCTGACGAGCTGACGATCCCCATCATCGCTTCCGGCGGAGCAGGCACGCCCGAACATTTCAGGGATGCTTTTACGTTGGGCAAGGCAGATGCCGCCCTCGCAGCAAGCGTTTTTCATTTCGGGGAGATTCCGATACCGGATCTAAAGAGATACCTTTACAACGAGGGAATATCAGTAAGAATAAAATGACGAAAAATAATTAGTATGGACGAAAAGCTTGATTTCTCAAAAGGTAATGGCCTGATACCGGCTATAATTCAGGATGACCTCACCCGAAAAGTGCTGATGCTGGGATATATGAATGAGGAGTCCCTGAAAATAACCCGAGAAACCGGTCTGGTTACTTTTTTCAGCCGCACACGCGATACTCTCTGGACCAAGGGAGAAACCAGCGGAAATTCACTCAGGGTAAAGAAAATCATTGCCGATTGTGATCGTGACACTCTCCTGATCATGGCCAGGCCGGATGGTCCTGTATGCCACGACGGACCGGATACCTGCTTTAATGAGATCAATCAGGCTGATCTTGCGTACCTGGATTTCCTGCAGGATATTATTAAGGACCGTAAACGTACGCTGCCGGAAGGTTCTTATACTGCCAAATTATTCTCTAAGGGTACCGCGAAAATTGCCCAGAAGGTGGGCGAAGAAGCCGTTGAATTGGTAATCGAAGCCATGAGATCCGATGACGATGCCTTCCTGAACGAGAGTGCAGATTTGATTTATCACCTTATTGTGCTTCTTATTGACCGGGGCTTTTCCATTCAGGACGTTGCCAAAGTGCTTGCTTCGCGTCATCACTGATACAAATAAAAAAAGGGCCCGTCCGTGAAGATGAGCCCCTTTGCTATTTGGGAGGAGAATATGGAAGAAAAATGTGCATCAAAAAAAAGGTTGACCTGCCGAAGAGCTGCCTTTTATTTAGAAAAGTAGTGATTGTTTTCGAACGGGTGTCCCCCAACCGTTTTGTCCTTTCACTTGTTTAAGGTCAGCCAAACCTCATTTCCATGTTTCAAACAACTCCAGACAGGTCAACCGATTACCCTTGTCTTTCCGTATTAAAGGTAATAAGCTGTAATGCAAAAGTCAATAGGTCAATGGGTTGTAGAGTGCATGAAATTCTTAATGCAGTTGTTTTAATCCATAACTGAGAGTCATTAGTTTATAAATGCCGTAATTTTTCTTGGCAAACGAGGCGTTTTAAGGGCCTTTCCAGGTTGCATTCACTCACCTTACGACCCCGCTTTAAGCGATTTCAGGAATTCCTGATATTTTTTTAATCAGCCGGTTCAGCTATTTTCGTAATTTTACCATCAGTAAAATCGAGAATATGGCGAACGATACATCGGTTGGATTGACTGTCAGGGACCTGTTCTGGGAGAGTTTCAGAAAACATGCCAACCGCCCGGCTATTGGGATGTTGGGTGAAAAATTCTTGACTTACAGCGATTTAAAAGATCAGACGGAACATCTGGCTTTTACTTTGACGCAAATGGGTCTGGTTAAGGGAGATAAGATAGCCATTCTCGGTCCCAATTCACCAAACTGGGTTATCTCCTATTTCACCGTTATATCGCTGGGGATTGTGGCAGTTCCGATTCTTCCTGATTTTCATACCGTTGAGATTGAGCATATCCTCGAACATGCATCAGTCACGATGGTCCTCGTCAGCAGAAAGCAACTTAGCCGGCTTTCCTCAAAAACCATTTCCGACATACGGCATATCATGGTCCTCGAAGATTTTTCGATGCTTGTCGACCGCAGCAACATGGACGATGATGCTTCTTATGAGCCATACATTGCGAAAGGATCACTCAATCCTTTTACGGTTGAGGTAGATCCAGAAGACCTGGCATCCTTGATTTACACATCGGGAACCACCGGCTTCAGCAAGGGCGTAATGCTGAGTAACCGGAACCTGGTTACCAATATCAGACAATGTTACGGGGTTGAACCCATCGCCACCACCGATGTTTTCCTTTCGATTCTTCCGCTTTCCCATACTTACGAAAATACCGTGGGGATGCTTCTCCCATTGAATTATGGAGCATCCGTGCATTATCTCGATAAGCTGCCGACACCCTCAGTATTGGTTCCTGCACTCCAAAAAGTAAGGCCGACGCATATGGTGAGCGTGCCTCTGGTCATTGAAAAAATCTTCAAGTCACAGATTAAAGGCAAGGCTGATAATTCGCCCATACTAGGGGTCCTTTACCGCCTGCCAGCCTTCCGGAAATTCTTTCATCGACTGGCTGCCAGGAAACTGATGGCCACCTTCGGAGGCCGACTGAAATTCTTCGGCATCGGCGGAGCCAAACTGGATGCAGCCACCGACCGTTTTCTAAAGGAGGGCGGATTTCCTTATTCGATCGGATATGGGCTGACGGAAACAGCTCCTTTACTTAGTGGTACCCGGCCTTCAGGCGTCAGGGTCCAGTCAGCGGGAAAACCGGTTATCGGCATCGAACTGAAAATCAATGAACCCGATCCTGAATCCGGTATCGGTGAAATATGGGCCAAAGGGGATAATGTCATGCAGGGATATTACAACGAGCCGGAGATCACGTCGCAGGTTCTGATGCCGGATGGCTGGTTTCGCACTGGTGATCTGGGCATTTTCGATAAGGATGGATACCTGTTTATCAAAGGCCGGCTGAAAAATGTAATTCTGGGCGCCTCCGGCGAAAATATTTACCCTGAAGAGATTGAATCGGTTATCAACCGGTTTCAGTATGTGCTGGAATCAGTTGTGGTTGAGCAAAAAGGGAAAATTGTAGCACTTGTCCATTTCAACTATGAGGAGCTGGAAAAGCATTTTGCGCATTTCAAGGATGAAGCCCGGCAGCATGTCGAGAAGAAGATTGAGGATATGAAGACCGAGCTTCAGCATTTTGTTAATTCACAGGTTAACCGTTATTCAAAAGTTCAGGCTGTCATCATTCAGGATACTCCGTTTGAGAAAACTGCCACGAAAAAAATCAAGCGTTTTCTCTATCAGGCCGTCTAAATGAGTACCCGTAAGATAAATTTCCCATACGTACTTTTCATTTCCCTGGTCTCAGCCCTGGGCGGACTGCTTTTTGGCTATGACTGGGTGGTAATCGGCGGGGCACAACCGCATTACGAATCCTATTTTATTGCCCATTCCGATCTGTGGGCTGCTGCAAAAGCCGGAACTGCCTCGGTGAGGTTCGAGTGGCTCCAGGGATTTGCCATGAGCAGCGCCTTGTGGGGAACCCTGATCGGTGCAATGGTTTCGGGATGGATAGCCGATCGCTTCGGCCGTAAAAAGCCACTGGTCATATCGGCATTTCTCTTTACCTTATCGGCTATCTGGGTAGGTGCCATCGATCAGCCTTGGTGGTTTGGCGGTTCCAGTGCGATCTTCAACGGTTTCGGCGGTTTTATGGCTGCCAGGATAATAGGAGGAATAGGTATCGGCCTGGCCTCCATGCTTTCGCCGCTATTCATTGCCGAGGTGTCACCATCGGCTTATCGCGGAAGGCTCGTCAGCCTGAATCAGTTGACTATCGTTATCGGGATTCTTGCCGCCCAGATGACCAATTACTGGATCGGTCGGTTTCATGTACCCGCAGATCCTTCACTCATCGAGGCCGCGCGACTGCAATGGTCGGGGGATATGGCCGCAAATGGCTGGCGCTGGATGTTCCTGGCAGGGGCATTCCCTGCAGGATTGTTTTTGTTGATGTCATTTTTCCTCCCCGAAAGCCCTAGATGGCTCACAAAATCAGGAAAGCCTGAAAAAGCCGGACAGGTTCTTGGTAAGATAGGGTCAAAGGAGTTTGCCAGATTTGAACTCGATGAGATTCAGGCATCACTGGTAAACGAAACCCGGAAAGTCAACCTCAGGCATCTCTTCGAAAAAGGTATGCCGCGCATCCTTCTGATCGGGATAGTATTGGCAGTATTGCAGCAGTGGTGCGGAATTAATGTGATCTACAATTATGCCACGGATATTTTTTCTGCGGCAGGAATCGATAAAACCAATGTCCTTTTTACCATTTTACTCACGGGGATCGTTAACCTGATATTTACTTTCGTCGGCATGGCGCTCGTTGACAAACTAGGCCGCAAAACCCTCATGCTGATCGGAACCGGTGGACTAACAATTATATACGCGTTGATGGGGGCAGCTTTCCTTTTCATCAGCAAGGATCCTGAAAACCTGAAATTGCTTAGCCTCCCAACCCTTATCCTGGTTCTGATGGCTATTGCAGTTTACGGTACAACACTGGCCCCCGTTACCTGGGTGCTCCTGTCAGAAATCTTCCCAAACCGGATCCGAGCAACGGCAATGTCTATCGGCACGTTCTCGCTCTGGATCGGTTGTACCGTGCTCACCATGACTTTCCCGATGCTTAACAGCACCCTTAAGGCTTCAGGCACTTTCTGGCTGTACGGGGGTATCTGTATACTCGGATTTTTCTTCGTCCGTCGCATGCTCGTTGAAACAAAAGGCAAAAGCCTTGAGCAGCTGGAGAAAGACCTTGTGAGGAAATAGGCAGGAGCGCTATCAATAGCCCGGCAATTTATTGCCGGGGGCAGTTGGCAGTTGCCGGGAACCGGGGCCATTATCAATAGCCCGGCAATTCATTGCCGGGAATCAGTTGGGAGATTATTGGGGTTTTAGCCAGCGTTTCAGCTTACCATACTCAATCTGCTGATAAACCGGCCTGATAAATGGCAATATCCTGTTAATCATGAGTATAGTGCGGAAAAGCAGCGAGGGATATACCTTCCTTTTGTCGTTCAGGATTCCCCTGATCACCTTCCTGGCAACTTTTTCAGGTGACTGAACCGGAAAAGCTACCGGGATCCGGTTGCCAGCAGTCTCGAAAAACTTTGTGCGAGTAGCTATCGGGTAAACGGTCATCAGATGGTTCCCGGGATTATCAAAGCGATAGCCCTCGGCGAACCGGTGCACGGCCGATTTGGTTGCCCCGTAAACCGTGTATCCCGGAACCTCCCATTCTGCCATGGCTGAACTTACCATGACCACCTTCCACGGTTTATCCGGATAGAGCTCATTCATCTTTAGCAGCGAGTAAATCGGGGATAGGGTATTTACCCTGAAAATTTTTTCCAGATGGGCCCAGTCGGCGGCACCCAGACGCTCGTAATAGGCGAAACCAGCATTGGCAATGAAGAGGTCGACAGACCCAAAAGTCTTGAGTGCAAAATCAAACAATTGGTCCACTTGCTCCGGATTGGACAGGTCACCGACAAAGGGTACAATTTTATCTATTCCGGTGAGTGTGCTTTTCTCGAGCTGTTCGGCATTCTTGTCTGCCGCAATAATCTTGCAGTCGAATTTTACCAGCTCGTTTAACAGGGCAAGTCCGATGCCTGAGGCGGCACCGGTAAGAATGATGACGGTTTTATTGATTTCCAAGGATATTTTCTATTTCTGGCACCGGAAATGTCAGCCTGAACGGGTCGACATAAATAGCAACCAACGGTTCAACAAGATCAAGATCAGGAAAGAAATCGGGATTAACATCGATTCCCTTGATGAGGGTAAAATGACCGGTTCCCTTGCCGCGCGGCGAGACTCTGAAAATTTTCCCGTCGGATTCCTGATAAAGATTGATCGGGAGCAGGCGGGTATCAACCGGAAATGGCACTCTACCTGGTTCCAGTGCTATAACCATCCATGGGTTTTTGCCTCCGATAGTGATGGTATGTAAACGGTTTTCCTGGTCCCACTTGAACTCGGCGAGTTCCTTGGGAATGCCCCAGTTTTTTCGCCCGTTAACCATGCTGTCGGTTGAATCCACATAGATCTTGGAGATAGTTCCGAGCCGGGAGCCTTCGAACCTGGTTTTCCCCGGTATCACCAGCAATTCATGGTACGGGCCAACGGGTGAATCCTGATAGTCCACAAGCATCACAAACCCCATTCCGGACCATTTTGAGTCTTTCCATTCGTCTGGAATAAAGCAGGATTCACGAATGAAGGAGGTCTGAAACCGGTACATCAGGATAAATCCGCGTCCGGTCAGGTGCCAAGGTGCTGCAGCGTCCATAATGTCGATTTTTTCGATTTATGATTTAGAATTCGCACAGTATAATATACGCACAGCGATAAAATATGTTGCAGGCCTGTTGATCGGGCTTATTCCATTTTCCCCTTGCCGCTCAGCGGTTTAGCTTCTGTCTGATGAAGGTCGAAAACCACAATTTCATTATTCCCTTTTTTGAGCCAGGGTGCCGGGCAATACAGCCTGAACTGCGGACCGATATTCCAGTATCTTCCGAGGTTGTGACCGTTCACCCAAACAATACCCTTCTGATAATTGGTCATGTCGATGAACGTGTCGGCCGGGTCCGAAATATTAAAAGTGCCGCGGAAAAACATACCGGGCTTCAGGTTTTGATTATCGGGTTTCAGGTTCCTGATAAAGGATTCGTCGAAAGGAAGGTTAAATACGTCCCAGTTCATCAGGGTCATTCCGTTCAGGGTTACCCGATCGGTGATTCCTTTCCTGTCGATCAGATATTGTGCGAAATTGATCCGCCCCATGCCTTCCACGAGAATTTCCAGAACCGGGTCTTTAACCTCACTGACCGGAATATCGATGGTTTTTTCACCCTCGCGACGATCGAGCTTGCCTATGTATTTGCCATTCAGGAATATGGTGGCATAGTCATGAAGTTCGGTGATGGTCAGTTTGCCGCGCTTATGTCCGATCAGTTTTGTTTTGTAAACAATGAATCCGTAATCCTGGTTGTAAGCTTCAAAGGGTTTTGGCTGGACCGACCACACCGGTGTCGGCAGGTTGTTCCATAGGGTTGCGAAAGCCTGCATCGGGATTTCAGGTATTTCAACTGTCGGTATTGCTTTTGGCAATTCAGTTTTTTTGCCCGTTGATTTCAGGATGAGATTGCGGAGTGCCCAGTATTTCGGGGTAGGCTGACCCTGTTCCGATATCGGCGCATCGTAATCGTAGCTGGTCAAGTCGGGCTCATAACCTTTGCCGCCGGAGTTTGCTCCTGCGGTGAAGGCGAAGTTTGTTCCGCCATGGATGACGTACAGGTTGAATGATCTTTTCGTGTCGAGTAAAAACTTCACTTCCTTCAGCAGGCCGGCGGTATCCGGACGGGCCCATTTCTCGCCCCAGTGGCTGAGCCAGCCGGGATAGGTTTCGCTGGAAAAGGCGGGAACATTCGGATTTCTCTTGGTTGCCTCAGCAAAATCGCCCTCATTGGATCCTGAATCCAAACCAATTGCAGCTCCGTCGATATTGCCTGCCTCCAGCATGTAGGGAGTGGCGCCGTCAGCTGTATAGAACGGGACGTCGCATCCGTTATTGATCCACATCTTTCTTAAATCTTCCAGATATTCTTTGTCATTGCCAAAGCTGCCGTACTCGTTCTCAATCTGAACCATCAGGATGGGACCTCCGTTGGTCACCAGCAAAGGGTTTATTTGTTTGGACAATTCACTGATATACCGTTCAACTGCAGTCATGTACCTGGGGTCGCGGCAACGAAGCTTGATATCGGGGATGCGCAACAGGTAGGGCGGAATCCCCCCGAGTTCCCATTCAGCGCACACATAAGGGCCGGGGCGGAACAGCACCCACATATTTTCTTCCTGACATATTTTTACGAAGCGTGCAACATCATGATTATTATTCTTGAAATCGAAAATTCCTTCAGTCGGTTCCTGGTAATTCCAGAAAATATAGGCTGCGATTGTATTGCATCCCATTGCTTTAGCCATCTGAATCCTGTGCCGCCAGTATTCTGCAGGTATTCGTGCCGGATGCATTTCTCCGGCAATCATCTGAAAAGGCTTGCCATCCAGAAGGAAATCTTTCTGGCCTAAACTAAAACTGTGTTTTCCTTGTTGGGAGTAAGCTGATAATGAACAGAATAAAAGGGCTGTAAAAGCCAGATTGGTAATTGTTTTCATGAATTGGGATTCTCGTCCTTTTTGTTGATTATGTTTTTTACCCTGCGGTTGGTAAGAAGAAAGATCACCATCCCGGTGACGGCAATGATTTTTATAAAAGTAAAACTCAGGAGTGGTACAATGCATAATAGTACCCCGGTAATGAGGTATATCATCGCAAATGTCCTGTCACTGTTCCTGATTTGATAACCTCTGTATAGAATCAGAAGACCGAGCAAAACCATCAGGACATTGGAGAGCAAATTTCCGAGCCATTCCGGGTAATCAACAAAATATCCGACTATAATCAGGATAAATATGATGACGCCGAAAATATAGATACCCGTATGAAGGGCTTTTAAAATTTTCTTTGTTTCCATGGTTCGCTTATTATTTGGAATATTTCCACATCTGAGTCTTTCCTTCGGCAAGCCATTCAATGGTCGTTGCCAGCCTTTTATCGCGGGTAGACTCGGTCTTGGCCTCGTTAATCCAGTTAACGTATTCTTTGCGGTGGCTGAAGGCGAATTTATCCCAGGTTTCGGCAGCGAGCGGATTTTCTTTCAGTGCTTCCTCCAGGCATTCCGGAACGACTAATTCCTTGGGAGCTGAATCCTTTGGTTTTTGTGGGAGCTTGATGTTTTCATCGTTGAGGCGTTTAGCCTCGCGGAAATAACCAAGCAGGGTCTCATCGTCGGGCAGATCGCTTACCGATGTGATCCGGCCGAACTGGCCCATCGCGCTGTCGCCTTCCTCAACGGGGGCTATTCCGGGGATCAGTGCCGCCTTCCAAACGTTCAGGGTACAGTGGGCCTTGAAGGCTGCCATGCTGATCATGACACCTTTATAATCGAAATGAGGAAATCCCCATTTGAGTGTTTCTTCCACTTCCGGGCAGGCTTTATGTACCAACCGGCGTATATGTCTGAGTACAGGCTGTGCAAACGGTGCGGACTTGTTGATGTAGGCATCAATGCGTGGATCAGGCGACGACATAAAACAAAGATGTTAGGGTATTAAGAAGGGATTTTGTGATGCTTCTGAAACAGTTTAAAACAAAATTAAGCGAAATAATTAAAACCGGATACCGGCGCTGAAGCCGGTCCACATGTTCACGGAGTTGATACCGCTGGTTTTTGAATAGAGCATTTTACGACCCATCTGGCTCGTATAGTCAAATTCCGGATACCTGTACGGGGCAACCAGCAGGTTCAGCGTCGGACCGGCGAACCACCTGAGATGCTTCAGAATCTTACCGTCGACCGTAAAGCGCACCTGCTCCAGCATTACCGGCCTCTGACGGTCGTGCATGCCCATCCCCATCATCGGATTCATCCTCGGATTCTGCCGGGTACCCATCTGTAAATCCATGTTTCGTTTCATTCCGGGGTTAATGACCTGGTAAGAAATCAGATCGAACGATCCCTTGATGCGCTTGATCAAACCAAAACGGGTGCCGATACCGAATCCCACTCCCAGAAAATCCTTTTCATTCTTCCAGTTCGCCGCGACGAGCAGTTGCGTATAGAATTTATCAATACCCATGCGATAACCGGCAGAGAGGTTCCAGAACTCAGAGGATGAAATTTCCCAGGCCCGGTAACCGTTCTTCACGATATTGATGATCCCGATGGGTGCGCCGGATTCATAATTGTCGGCAATGTTCAAAAATCCAACCTGAACACCCTTAACGGTATGAGCAATATTCATAAAATTGCTTACCTGGGCACCGCGAACCTCATCAGCAATGTTCAGAAAATGAGTGAGCTGGACCCCTTCAACCGAGCTCGCAGTATTCATAAAACCTGAGCAGGAGAGACCAACCAGATTTCCTTTGTTGAAATTCGCAAATCCTGCAAATTGGGCGCCTGACACAAATTCGCTCTCGAAATTCATGATTCCGCCGAATTCAACCCCTAATAAACCCGCATTGGAACCCCAGAATAGATTCAGTGAAATTTTATTTACACATTCAGCGGCCTCTTTTCCATTGGTACTGATGGGCGGAAAAACGGTTGCCTGAAAGGACCTGAGGTATAATTCATTTTTTTCCTGGCAATTGCCGGAGATCATTGAGGTGCTGGATAATACTAAGATAATCAGCAGATTGTGTAAAATTTTCATAATTTGATTCTTATTTTAATCTAAAGTATGTACCTAATTTAAAAGGTTGTTGGTCAAAAAAACCGGATGCTAAAGGTATAGTGTTTATCAAGCTTTCTTTAAATCTGGTCAAATTTAGGGGAATATCCGGGACCATTATTGCTTTATTCATAAGGAATACTAATCTTTGTTTGTTGGCATTAACTAACTAACCATGAAAACAAGAAATTTAATCGGCACTCTGGTTTTGGCGTGTGCTGTTTCTGCGGCACTAATTACCTCCTGCTCAAAGGAACCGTTGGCAATATCCCCGGTAAACGGCGACGTTCAAACAGCCGCTAACCTGAAAGCTGGAAATAATGGAGCTTCCTCCTATATCGTAATTCTTAATGAGGGTTTTGAGGCCGCTGGTGAGCTTTCCGGAACTCACGGATACGATAAGCGCAAAGAGGTCATGGGCGGATACCTTAATCGTTTCCTGAAGGGCAAGGGTGTTGCCGGTGATCAGGTGGATCAGACTTATACCAACGTTTATATGGGATTTGCCGCACGTTTGTCGGCGGCCCAGCTTGCAAAACTGCAGCAGGATCCGATGGTGAAAAGTATTGAGGCCGACCAGGAAATCTCCCTGGGTAAGCCTGGCGGCGGCGGAACCACACCTCCTCCTGCCCAAACAACTCCGTGGGGAATTACCCGCGTTGGCGGACCGGTCAGCGGTGTAGGCAAAACAGCCTGGATCATTGATTCGGGCATTGACATGACTCATCCTGATTTGACGGTTGATGCTGGCAGATCAAGATATTTTACCGGAACTTCGCCACAGGATGAAAACGGTCACGGTACCCACGTGGCCGGAACCATTGCTGCAATAAACAACAGTATCGGAGTTGTTGGTGTGGCTGCCGGAGCAAAAGTAGTTGCAGTTCGCGTTCTCGACAGACGTGGCAGCGGTTCTCTGTCCGGTGTCATTGCCGGGTGCGATTATGTTGCTGGTGTTGCATCGATACAGGATGTTGCAAATATGAGTCTGGGTGGCGGAGTAAGCACTTCATTGGATGATGCTGTAAAACGTATGTCAGGAAAGGTACAAGTTGCTTTGGCTGCTGGCAATGAATCCGACAATGCAATGAATCATTCACCTGCCAGGGTTGACGCAACAAATGTTTATACTGTTTCCGCCATGGACTCAAAAAATGTCTGGGCATCGTTCTCGAATTTTGGGAATCCGCCGATTGATTTTTGTGCGCCGGGTGTAGGTATTTATTCATGTTATAAAGGTGGTGGATATGCAACCATGAGCGGCACCTCGATGGCTGCGCCGCATGTGGCCGGCATACTGTTGCTGGGTGGAATCAGGTCTGATGGAACTGTTATCGGTGATCCTGACGGGAATGCCGATCCGATAGCACACAGATAATCACTCACAAAATATTGTTAAAGGCTGTGGCGGATTTTTCGTCACAGCCTTTTTGTTTACATTCGCAGCAAAGCAAAACCGTAACCCATGAAAAACATTCTTATCACCCTGACAGTCCTTATGGTATCATTCAGTGCCTGGGCACAGGATAAGCCTGCCTACCAGATATTTACCGGCGACGGTAACGATGTGAAATACAGTAAAATGATGAAGGACCTGGAAAAGGCCGACTTTGTATTTTACGGCGAACTGCATAACAATGCCATCGCCCACTGGCTTGAACTCGAGATCACACGCGACCTGTATGCTGAAAAAGGTCAGAGCCTGGTTCTGGGTGCCGAGATGTTCGAAACGGATAATCAGATCCTCATAGATGAGATGTTCAAGGGCTGGCTGACGGAGAAGAAATTCACCGAAGATTGCCGTCTGTGGAAGAATTATCCCACCGACTACAAGCCTTTGCTGATGTTTGCCAAGGAAAAGAACATTCCTTTCGTGGCTACCAACGTGCCACGTCGGTACGCGTCACTGGTTGCATCAAAGGGTCTTAAGGCCCTGGATTCCCTGTCTTCTGAAGCCAAAGCATTCCTGCCGCCGCTTCCCATCGCCTTCGATCCTGAAGTTCCCTGCTACAAGAATATGCTTAGTGCTATGAATGGTACGCCAACACCCGCTGCGACTGCAAAACCCGCAGCCGCGAAACCCGCCGCTGCCGCGATGCCAGCCGCGCCCGCAATGCCTGCCTCAGCCAGCGCCATGATGGCCCACAACGGAGATAACGTTATCAAGGCACAGGCTGTCAAGGATGCTACCATGGCCTGGTTTATCAATAAATATTACAGCACAGGCAAGCAGTTCATTCATTATAACGGCTCATACCATTCCGATAACCATGAAGGGATTATCTGGTACCTGAAAAAACTGCAGCCTAACGCGAAAATCATGGTTATCACTACCGTTTCCCAGGATGATCTAAATAAACTGGAAGATGAGGGTAAAGGCAAGGGCGATTATGTCGTGGTTGTTCATAGCCGCATGACCAACACCTACTAAGGCAATTGGAGGGTCGATATGTGGATGTGTCCGGAATGCGGGCGTAAGTTTTCGAGGAATCAGCAGAGCCACTCCTGCCTTCAGTACAACATTGAAAACCTGTTTTTTGGCAAAGGCGATGAAGCCCGTTCGCTGTATGAGATTTTGATTATTAAGGTCGCTGCTTTCGGTGAGGTTGAGGTGCATATCGGAAAGTGGGGCATCACGGTCAGGCACTTATCCACATTTTTATCAGTCATGATCGAGAAAAAGCATCTCACCCTGATCTTCATCAGCGCAGGACCCATCGATGAATTCCCGGTGTACCAGACGCATCAGCATTCCGGCAGCCGGTACAATAATGCGGTAAAGATTGAGAGCGAGGAGGAAATGGACGATCAGCTGATGAGGTGGCTCCGTGAAGCCTGGGAACTGGCAGTTTAACGGATCAGATCCTGCTGATACCCTTCAGAAAAGCCCTGATATTAGCGGTACTCACACTGGGTGGCATGCCCCCGCCGCACGACGGCAGAAAATGCCTTTCATCCTGAAGGTTGGTAACCATTAATGCTGCAGCCTCACTGACCTCATCAGGGGTTCCCGAAGCCAGCACGTCTCGTGGCGGGAGGTTTCCCATCAGGGTAATTCCGGAGCCTGCTAGCTTTCGTAATTCATTCAGCGTAACATCAATCCCCATATTGAAAAGGTTGATGCCCATGCTTCCCAAAAGAGGTGCGGATTCCCTGCAGGGTGCATCATTGTGCAGAAACTTCACGGAGACAGGCCTGTCATATATTTCCTTAAAATAGGGTAGACCGAATTCTTCAAATTGGTCCCGGTTCATGAACCCTATCAGGTCATCGAGCATGAAAATACCGTCGATGGAATCGATTGCCTTCTTCTGCTGATCGTGCCATTTGACTAAAAAGTCGGTGATGATGCGGATCAGGCGATGGGCCTGATCAGGGTCCATCAAAATAAGAGTCAGAAATTCCGTGGTGCCCATCAGATAGGAAGCGATGTTCAGAGGGCCCCTGGATACAGAAAACCGCAATTGCTGACCGGTCTTTTCAATGCGGGAGCGGTATTTGGTCAGGCGCTTAAGCATAAACGGGAGTAACCCGTCAGTTGACGGGTCGGGGACCGTCAGCCGGTCGATCTCCTCGGGCGAATGGATCACGCGGTGTGCATGAGGAAACTCATTCTCGGGAAAAGTGCAGCGGGCTCCGAAAGCGGAAGGTTCGGTGCACATGCCGAATTCCGACCAATATCCGGGTAAAAACAAAATTTCAGGAAAGGTTTCGGATGCCTTTCGATGGCATTCAAACCAAACTTCATCATCGGTGAAGTAATCAATCAGTGTTGTGCCTGCCCAGTTGGGCAGCCAAGGGCAGTCGATGATGAATCCCGCCGGCAACGGTTTGAGCCGGTCACCGCGGATGATGCCCAGGAGGCTCTGCCAGTTGTCTTCGTTCATTTGGAGAGTTGATAGGCTAATCCCGCAGTTTTCATCTCAATCTTGATGCCCTGTTTGGGCCCGGTCTGGGTGAAGACGGCTTCAAATTCGACCTTGTGTTTTCCCTGCGCCAGGGTAACCTCGTCTTGAATAAGCTGACCGGTACTGACCGGTTGCCAATTTGCATCATACAAATTAATATAGCTTCCACCGGTATATTTCAGGTAATGGTTGGCTGGCAGGTCGAGGGGAATCCTGACCTTATGGCCCCCATCGAACTTCAGCGTAATCCCCATGATGGAGTTTTCCGGTCCGGAGGAAATAATAAACTGCAATGGCTGATCGGGATTTTCATTATCTGTTTCAATGACCGCGGGTGTTGTGCCCGGCTTGTATTCCGCCCTCCAGATAGTATAAGGATAGAGGTTCCAGTTATTCGGCCCCTCGGGTTCGAGATGATATTCATTTTTGATGTTCTGCATCTCCGTCCTCACCTTCTCGGGGAATACGCCTGCCATGCGTGCACGTTCCCATTCCCGGAGTGCCGCAAGGATTTTTTCGCTGAACCCATTTTTAGCAACTGATTCAAGCGAAGTAACCAGTGCATAACCTGCATCAAATCCTGCTGATCGGGCAAGCAACCATTCGATATCCTCCAGACTGGTTTCCGGGGTCATACGGAACCAACCCAGCATTGAGGGCATGAGATTGCGCTGGAAATATAGTTGATTGATCAGGCGGTACTGGGTCTGACTCTCACGAAATCCTGCATACCAGGGTTCACCCCAGTTCATGCGGGTGTACATGTGCCAGAAGAAGTGCCCCGGAGTGCTGGCATCGGTGATCACCTGGCCTCGAAGCTCAGGTTTCAGTTGGTCATACCAGTTTTGCGTAAATCGCTGCTGCCCGTATTGGCCCATGCCGGTCGACAAGTTGCCTTCAAGCCCGTCGAAAGAGATCTGCCGGCAATCGGTAAAGTTGTAGAAGTCGGCGATCCGTGTCGACATCTCCATCGATAAGTCGTTGTTGGTCAGGAATGTCTGATAGCCGTGATCCATCAGCTTGCCAATATCGGAACCTGCCTCATGAGCGGCTGCAGTAGTGCCGAAAACCCCACGTTCACATTCCTTCAGGGTCCAGGGGGCAGAGGCTGACACCTCCTTATATCGTACCAACTCACTGCCGATGACTACGCAGTGCAAGGTGTTGTTCTTCATTTGATTGAAGAATTTAGGATCCGATATTGCAATTTCCTTATCCTCCTTGCCGGTTGTTTTTGCGAGGGTAGATGAACCCACCCTGGCCAGTCGCGGATCGGGAACCGGCGTTACGTATGGATCGTTGGTGGTAATGAAATTCGAAAGGGTATGTGCGCCAAGCCTGATATTTTCCTCTGCTGCCCGGTTAACCATCAGCTTGAAGGTTTCCCAGTTTTCGGGAAACTGTGAGGAATTGAGCTTAAAATGGCCCCAGTTCTCAAACGGCCCTTCATGATAGAGATATTTCAACCCTGCTTTCTTGGTTAATTCCAGGGCGTCTTCAAACTCCTTAATGCCGAAATTCATGATCAGGTAGGCTGCCGATGCACCCCTGGCAGTTTTTCCCCATTCCCCGTCGATCATCGGATGCGGCAGACCCTCGGCAATCTCGATGTCACCGATAGTTTTCAGCGCATCCGCTGCCTTGCATCCAAACAGGGCTATGCATGAACCTACTACGCCTCCGTCATCGAATGCCGGTGCAACATAGTAATCGTGAGCCCAGTTCGAAATAACCCGTTCCTGATTACGGTTCCGGCAGTAAGCCTGAACAATACTTCCAAAAGGTTCTTTTCGTGCAGTCTGACCCCGGTAAAAGATCTTGACCGAATCGGCCACATCCACCAGGCTGTTGGTCTCGAAAATATCATAGCCGGGATCCACATCACTTTCTTCAGTTGGAAAACCACCCAGAGTCTTGAGGTTTAATACCTGAATGCCAATGGCGTAATCTGCATCCCTGACCACCCCAACCGTTTCACCTACAGTTTCTTCAATGGTTGTTGGGTAAGGTCCCCAAACAACCAGATCGATGGAATCACCGCCGGTAATTTCTTCCAGCTTTAACACCAGGTGAGAAGATTTAGACTGTACGCCAATCCGTACACTCCTGTTACCTTCAAAAGTGAGCGTTACCGTTCCGCCGCTCTCATCACCCTTGCACGAGATGGGTAAAAGAAATTTTCCATTTACCCTGATCTGCATCAGTGGAGCCGGTTGATCAACTGCCAGGTAATCCTTGCCGTTGGAAGGATTAGCCAGAGCTGTAAGCATTCCTTTTTCTGAAATCCTCAGACGGAAGGAATCCGTTTTCCACTCGGAGATATTCTTATTGCAGCCTGAAAATATGGCCACAGAGAGGAGGGCAGTCAGGAAGTGTTTCATGGTTTGGTGTCGCTAACTTTATTTTATAACCGGAATTTCCGATACCCTGAGTTTAGCAGTGGCATAAGGAATCAGTTCAATGGCTGAAGGTGCCGCAGCAGCGGCATCTCCGCTGAGGGCAACGGGAGAGTAGGGTGGTTTTGCGGCATTGAACATGTCCATGCCCCACTCGGGGATCAGCTTGCCTTTGGCTTTTAGGATGATGGGGGGATTCTGGTCGAGGGTGTCAAAACCGCCTGTGGCAGCATTAAAAACCAGATCGCCACGCTCGCCAAAAGGATATTTGCCGACCGGATTGGTCATCACCTCAAAATTGCTGGCAACATCTTTATTTTCAAGTACGAGACCGAAATTCCAGGGACTCGCGGGTTCAATCTTCCAGTCGGTTGATCCCATGTAGGAATAAGTCTTGACAAGAGTTGTGATCGGGGTGAATTTCTTGTCTATTCTCAAGCTGAAGAACAGTGGACCTTTGGCAACTGATGCTGCATTGTTGTAACGGTTTTCAATGCGGACCGGAGCAGAGAGGATCAGTTCAATGCGATCGCCTTTCTTCCATTTCCGGTTCAACGCCAGAAATTCTCCCATTTTACAGGCAAAGGGCTCACCATTGATAGCCACGGTTGGTTTCGAAGCCCATCCCGGTATCCTCAGGTACATCGGAAAGGAAGTCTCCTCACCCGGATTTACCAGTATGACCACTTTTTCATCAAAAGGATAATTGGATTGTACCTCGATATTAACCGGGATTTTCGCACCGGCCAGCGCTTCTACCTTACAAGGAGCGTAACTTATCGCAGCCAGCCCGCCATCGGGCGATGCCATCCAGAGTGACTGGGTATACTTTGGCCATCCCTGGTGCCCATTGGCAGTGCAACATCCGAAATCCGGTTCCGTGCCAAAAACGTTTGCATCGGGCCTGTTGCTCGACCACGGACGGGGATCATTACTGACCAGGACCTGGTTAGCCTGCTGGTCGTACTGATGTGCCCAGTAATCCGCTGTGCAGGTTCCGGGCAGGCTGTTGAATGCCAGAATATCCAGCCGGTCGGCAAGTTTCACGTCGCCGGTGATTTCAATCAGGTTCTCCAGTGAAAACATGTATTCAACCACGGCACACATCTCGGTTCCCTGGGTCGGATTTTTACCGCTCAGGTGCTCGTCGCCGGAGAACCGTCCTCCAACCTGGCCATGATGACTGTCGAGATTAGCCAATCCGGTAAGCGAAGCCTCCATATCAGCAGGATTTCCCGACTGCTGCGACCATATGCCCGGATATTTGGTGCCCATGGCATTGTTCACTACATGTG
This sequence comes from uncultured Porphyromonadaceae bacterium, assembly GCA_964355105.1. Lineage (GTDB taxonomy): Bacteria > Bacteroidota > Bacteroidia > Bacteroidales > UBA12481 > UBA12481. The sequence goes on along the minus strand of CAYHCO010000001.1, from coordinate 247,869 downwards.
CGGTTAAGCCAACGGCATCCCAGATTTTGGGTATCCGGCCGTCTTTAGCAGCCAACGAATCCCAAGGGAATTTTATGAAATAATTCGACCAGGAAAATGAGTACTGCTGGATCGAGCGTATCGCCTTTAATATAGTGGTGTCGCCAGTCTGCCTGAAAAGCCAGTAACCGGTCACCGCATTCTCCATTGCCCTGACACCGCGCCATTCCTTGTCGGGCCAGTCGGGGCCGTTATTGGCGAGATAGCTGAAATATTTGGTTATGATCGCCAGGGCTCGCGGGTCATGACTGCCCTCGTAATAGCTTTTCAATACCTTCAGACCCACTGCCAGTGGCCAGCGATCGGTGTTTTTTGCCGGTCCGAACCAACCGTTGGGCTGACCGGAAGCCAGGATGGGTTCCATCCAGGTTTTAACTTTGGCTATCAGGCGCTTGTCATCAAGCAGGTAAGCCAGTGGTACCAGCCCGTCTAAATAATAGGGCCCGCGTTCCCACGCTTCACCGTCTCCGCCCTGCCATGCCGAGGTGGTCAGCGAAGGCCAATATTCGTCGAGATGGCCGGGCAATCCATTAGCTTGAATATCAAGCTGATCCTTAAGCCAATCGGCGGGTTTTACGGAGCCGAGCGGAAGCTGAATGAAAGCATTGGCTTTCAGGGGTTCCCGGTTGGCGGGATAGTTTGATTCCTGCTTACTGCACGAAAAGCAGAGCGCAATAAGTCCGGTCATGAGCAGTGCTGAAATACGTACCATAATTGGGTTTTTAATTTTCAGTGATAGTTCGTAAATTTAGCTAAAATGATAATGTGCCAATGTGCCAATTTGCCAATTTGCTGATGGCGATTATGATCGGGGGATGGTTTGCAACACCGCCTTCAGTTGCTCAGGATATTCCACCAGGGAAAAAGCTTAGCCGGGCTGAAAAAACAGCACTTAGGCAGAAAACCGAAGACGAACAGATGCAGAAGGTCAAACTGCTGATTGAATCCTCAGATTTTGTACTTCTTCCGAATCAGGTTTCCGGGAATAACGTTAACCCGGTTATGAATTTTATCTTCGTCACTGGCGATACCCTGATATTTCAGACGAGCAGCCCCTATGACCGGGCAAAATCCAGTAATCTGCTTACAGACAAGACTGTGGTTGGGAAGATCACAAGCATAGCCGCCGCTACGACCCAGAAAAATGGATACAATAAATTAAAAATCAATTTGATGACTTCGGTGGGCATCGGATTTCATATTGATATGAACATCTCTCCCTTTGGTCAGGCAACCGCCTGGATTGTACCTAATAATGTGGCAGGCCGGCTTGAATATCAGGGCAGGATTGTTCCCTGGGAGGAGTCGGATATCCATATCGGCCCCGAATCGTATGATCTGACCAATTTCCCCTGGTATGCAAATCCTTACATAACCCGGTGGGTCGACAGATAGGAGGACCTACGATGCAGAATTATACTTTTCAGGCGAGGCTTTCAATCTCCATACTTTTGTTGGCGCTTAATGCCTGCCAGGTAAACAATCCTCCTGTAATTCAAGGATTGACTTCAAATCAAATATTAGACAGCGATCCGGTTTCCTTTAACCTATCGGCAATTGCGCAAGATGAGGATGGGGATTCGCTTACTTATGTTTGGTCATGTGAGGCCGGGGTATTTCCTGAGGGAACGAATATGCCAACCGTTAAATGGCGGCCTCCATTTAATTTTAATGCTGCTAAGTATGACCTCATTGTTAGTGTATCTGATAATGAGTTTAAGGTTACCGATACAATGGAGGTTGCTCTAAAGGGTTCGCCTCACCTAAAGGATCCCAGGGATGGGAAGTTGTATGGTGTTGTGAAATTGGGCTCACAAACCTGGATGAAAGAGAATCTGAACTATGAGGTTGATTATTATTCAAGGTGTTATCGTGACGACTCGGAAATGTGTAAGAAATATGGACATCTATATGAATGGATTACGGCGCGATCTGCTTGTCCGCCCGGTTGGCACCTGCCCTCAATGGACGAATGGCTTACCTTGCTTGAGTGGGCAGGGCCAGAGGCTGGACTTATGTTGAAATCTAGAACTGGCTGGTATGAAAACGGCAACGGAAGGGATACGTTAGGATTTAATATTCTACCCGCCGGGAGGTGGTATGCAAATGAGTATTACGGGCATCTGGGAATGCACAGCTCATTTTGGACCTCAGATGAGGAAAATCAAACTTCAGCGAAGTATATCCGTTTTGATTATTATGGTTCCGGAGGATATCAATATTCTTCCGATCAAGGAAATTACTTCTCAGTTCGATGTATTCAATCCAGGTGATCGACCGGTGCATTATTAAATAATTTTCATCTTATGAAAAAATCCGTCATACACTTGGTTTGTTCATTTGCAGCAGTTTCAATCTTGCTGCTGTCCACCTCCTGTAAAAAGGAGGATGTACTGGGAAAAACCCGTTTTGTATTCGGAGCCGATCTTTCTTATGTGAACCAGATTCTTGAGCACGGAGGTGTTTACAGGGATAACGGACAGGTGAAGGATCCTTACCTGATATTCAAGGATCATGGAGCCAATCTGGTAAGGTTGAGGTTATGGCATAATCCGTTATGGACCCGGGAAGTGTACGGCACAACGGGAACGAAAATGTACAACGACCTGGCTGATGTGAAAGTGGCGATACGCCGCTCCAGGGAGGCCGGTCTGGCCATAAACCTTGATTTTCATTATTCCGATACCTGGGCCGATCCGCAGAAACAGGTGATTCCGGCTGCCTGGACAGGAGCTTCTCTGGATGTGCTGGCCGACTCGGTTTACCAATACACCCTGCGGACTTTGAAAACTTTGAACGATGAGGGATTGATGCCCGAAATGGTGCAGATAGGCAACGAGATCAACCCGGGAATGCTGCTTCCGTTGGGAAGCTGCTATGCCGAAAACGGATGGCAGCATCAGGGACAGCTTATAAATGCCGGAATCCGGGCAGTTCGGGAGGTTTCGGAAAAATCAACCGTCAAAACACAGGTGATCCTTCATATCGCCCAGCCGGAAAATGTTAAATACTGGTTTACCAATATTACCGGACCCGGCACGGTGACCGATTTTGACATCCTCGGATTCTCCTATTATGCCAAATGGAGCAAAGTGCCCCTGAGCGAGATCAGCGGGTATGTTGCCGATTTCAAGAAAACCTTCGGTAAGGAAGTGATGATCGTGGAGGCAGCTTATCCGTGGACCTCCGCCAATGCCGACAGTTACGGCAATATCTTTAGTTCAGGGGATGCAGTTTCCGGCTATCCTCTCACGGAGGACGGCCAGTTCAATTATCTGGTCGACCTCACAAAAGCCATCAGATCCGGCGGAGGCATGGGGATCATGGTTTGGGAGCCAGCCTGGATAAGTTCATCGGCAAAGGACCTATGGGGCACAGGATCAGCCTGGGATAATTGTACTTTCTTTGATTTCGGTTGGAACACCAATAGGGCAATTGGATTTATGAGCTATAAATACTGAGGCCATCCAACGTATTTACCTGCTGATACAGATCCTGGAAGTTTGAGCTGCTCCCCCGCAGGATGCCCTGATAATATAGATTCCGGGTGTCAGTCCGGATACACCGATCCTCAGCCGTCGATCACCTTCCGGCGCCATCGGCACATCGACCCTCCGGCCCGAAAAATCATACAGACGGATATCAGGTTTCCCAGCTTCCGGTGGACTTTCAATAATAACATAATCCGTTGAAGGATTGGGATATATCCTCAATGAGCGATCTATGGCAACCTCGCCGGTTCCAACCGCCCCGTAAACCTTGATCTGGATAAGATCAACCCGGAAAAGGGGATTGCCGTCGGCAGGCCAGTTCAGCCCGGGTGAAGATGCCCACTCAATATCCCCTGCATGCACCAGGTCGCCCGTAAAAAACCAGTCGATCGGTATACTTGTGGTTCCGACGTTAATCCAGATCTGCTGCCGCCCGGAATACAGATCGATCTGAAGAGGGAACCACTCCCCATTCTTGAAATTCACCTCGCCATGATGCCTGTTATTGAAAAATATATCACACCGCCCGTTCGACTTGAAGTACAGTTCAAGATTCGTACCGTTGATGTCATTCAATCGCACGGATCCGTAACATCCCTCTTCTATCATGATCTGCATCGAAAAGTAAAGATTCTTCTGGTACAGGTGGCTGAGGGGTAGTTTTACGTCCGACGAATTAGGCAGTTTAAGCGCCTGTTTTCCTTCGTACCTCCTCGAGGGATCGATGCGCCCGTCGAAGGAGGAGGCCGTTCCACCCTGCGAGGTAATCCAGAAAGGAGCATTTCCGGTCAGGTAAGTATAAGCCGGATATCCCTCGAAATCTTCCTTAAAAGGAAGTGAAAGCCTTTCGAAGGTGCCGAAATTGAATAGTCCGCTGAAATAGGAGGTGTCGGGCAAAACGGTCCTGACACGCCATTGGTAAAGCTGACCTCTCGAAAGTCCGAGCTTGAAGGACGGCTCCTTAACCTGGCCGGCAACAGTTAAACGGTTTCTCGAAGGTCCCGTGAACACTTCATAATAGCCGTCTGTCGGCAGTTCTGCCGAATGCCATGAAAGAATTGTAGTATCTCCGCTTACTGTCAGGTTTCTTTCGGGCAATGGGTTGCAAGGGCTGAATTTCTGAGAATTTTCGGGCAGCAGCATTGTGTCGATGACCGTTTGAAGGAAAGGTGTGAATACAGTGATCGATTCATCCGACAACGGATTGCCGGTTAGATCAAGAAACTGAATCTTGTCGCTGTTTGAATGGTCGTAGATGGGATAAATGTCTGCAATCTGGTTATTGGAGAGATCGATATGCTTAAGTAGTGGATTTGACGGGATATCTGTGATCAGATTGAGCTTGTTGGCTGAGACATTAAGGTATTCCAGTGACTGCAGACTACCGGACCACAGATCCTGTATTCTGTTGGCTGACAGGTCGAGTTCAATCAGCGTCGGAGCATAATCGCGCAGGTATTTTACAGTTCTCAGCTTGTTGCCGTTAACTTTAAGCTTGGTGAGCTGCGGCATCGGAATAGCCATGGAAAGGCTGTCGATGCTGTTGAATTCCATGCTGAGCTCACTCAGGTTCTTGAGGTTCAACCCGGTCACAAACCTGGTAATCTGGTTCATCCCGATATGTAGTGTTTCAATATTTGGTATGTATTCGAGGAAGAAGAGTTCGCTGATCTGGTTATTGCTGATGTCGAGGTGATGCAACGAGGGAAGCTTGGCGCTCAGGCGAAACCGGGTCAGGAGGTTCCGTGATAGATCGAGGGATTCCAGATTTCCGAGATCCTGTGCGAAGGAGGCGTTGCCCAAACTGCATCCGCTGATGGTCAGGTTTTTCAAGGATTGTAGCTGGCTGAAGACTGTTGCATCTGAAATATTGGTATCCACCATTTTTAGACTCAGCAGTCCCGGTATGGAGGCAAGGAAACCCAGATTATCAGCCGGAAAGTTCTCCAGATCGAGGTGGATGAGGGAAAGGTTACGGGTGAGCAGATCAGGTTGAGTAGCCTGAATATTTTTTAATTCCAGCCATTTCAGCCTTTTCAGCTGAGAAATGGGGCCGATATCCAAACTTACCGGATTTGCCGGAGTGATCGTTAATACCTGTAAATTTTTACAATGCTCTAACCCTGAAAGCGTACTGAGTGGCTGCGTTATTTCCAACCTGTTGATTCTCAGCAACTGGTTGATGGTAGGTGCCGCCGTTACGGGTTCTATATTTTCCCGGATCAATTCTTCCTGGATAGCCAGTCGCAGGACGGGGTCATCTATGTTAACCTGTTCACCTTCAATTGAATATTGTATAGGTCCGATCCAGGTTGATTCCCCCTGCGGATAGAGTGCCGATACCATTAAATCATGATTGCCCGCAGGCATGTACAGCGTATTGAAGTAGGTGTTGCTGTTGTCGTAGTAAAGGGTATCGTTGAGATATACGCGGTATCCGGATGGATTGATGGTTGCCAGCTTGTTTTTCTCCCACCGGAGGATTCTCTGGCCATTTGTGGTATCCATGTAAAGGTTGGCCGGTGGCAGATTGTTAGAATATGGTTTGATGTTGAAAATTGCTTCGCTGGGATTGATGTGAAGGATCACGTTAAGAGGATAATAGCCATCGCCATAGCCGTACCAGCCAAGATTGAAATGAAACAACCCATCGGCATCCATACCATCACAGACAAAAGAATGTCCGGAGCCAGAGACGTAAACCGGCTGAAAATCTGAGATATTTTGGGTGAAATTTCGAATCCACACATCCGGAGTCGTGGTGCTGCGTATCATCCGGATGGCATCGAAATATTTAAGTTTCTTGAAACCGTCGTAAACACTGAAGTTGGACGTTGTGGATCCGGACGGGCCAAAATTCATGCGCAGCAGGACTGCGAGTCCGTAAAGAAACCTTGAAACTTCAGGATCGACGGTGATGGGCTGATTCTCCATCCTTGTCCAGTCGTAATTTCCCACGGTGGCATTGAGGGTGCCGTAAACAGGATCGATGCTCTCGGCTGCGACCAGAAAATCATTTGATTTCCCGTAATACCTGATAATCTGACCCATGGCAACCGCAGCACATCCGGCATAAACATGCCCGTCAGGACCGTTCTTGTCTTCCGGGCAATAATAATTGAAGTATCCCTCCTGGCTCCATTTAGTCCTGATAAGCGGTGCCACCGGTTTGTAGGTTGTTTTAAACCTTCCGGCGTTAAGCTCCTTACCGGAAATATTGGAAAGAGCCTCAATAAATTGCAATGCAGGTTCGGGAATTTTCTGATCCCGGATCAAACGGTTCTGAGTTGAATATCCGGCGATACGGCAGCTGTCGCTTTCCTTGACTAAAACAAAACCATCGGGATTCCTGCTTTCGAAAATCCAGATATCGCCTATCCGTGTTGGCTCGTCGAAACTGAACAGTGCCGGAACTTTCCCGCGGTCCAGCTTCTGATGGAAAAACTGCTCAGCTGTTTTGCGGGGAAGGGATTGGCTGTTACCAGGGGCAATGCAGGAAAGGAAAAGACAAAGGACCATGGAAAATCTTATTGTCGGCATGGTCGTTGTTGCTTAATTATATCACCAAGATAACAAAAATCCGGGTAAAGTGTTCTGGCCTAGTTTAGTGAAAATGACTTTAATTCCCAGTTTTCCTTGGATATCCATCCAAAGAGATAATGCCAGTTTTCTAATCGGACTATGCCTAAATAGGGAACGAACCAGCGGGTGTCGGTCAGGTAATCGTTAAACGCGAACAATCTTCTGCGGATCGAATAAGCATCTGCAAATTCCTCATAATTGACGGTCACGGTATCTTTCGATATTACCCTTGTGGAGTCCCTGACCATAAATGGATGCGTCCACCAATTACCAACAGCCAAGGGGACCAGCATTACTTCGTTGGGAAAGCCTTCGGGATACCGGAAGAACAGAACTGAATCGCTGGTGGTCCTCACAAACAGGGTATCATAGATGTTGGATTTGCTGAAAACCCACATACGGTAGGTGCTTCCGTCTTTTTGAACCGAATCCTTAACAATATCAACCCTAAGCGTGGTATTCTCCATAGCAAGGCTGTCGAACCGACTGTAAACCCACCAGTTGCCGATAGCGTTCGGGAAGTATTCATCGGAAAGCCGGCTACATTCATTTTCTTTGATGCAACCAGTCAGAACCACCATCAATGTCACTATTCCAATGGATAAGATCCGGCCTGATTCTTTTTTCATGATTGCCAATTTTCTGTAAAATTAATTTCTTTCCTCGGATTTGCTTTTAAGCCTTAAGGCGAGGAAGAAGGTAAACACCATTAGCATGGATATCAGGTACAATGCCTTTCTGTATCCGGCCGCCGGAACCAGTTCCTGCGCTGCGATTGTGGTTATTGCGGCACTTCCGACGATCTGTCCTATGCTGATGAATATGGTAAGCACTCCCTGGGTTATGGCTCGCTCATGCACGTCAACTTCGTTCAACATGATATAGCGAAGGGCCGATCCGGCCAGTACTGAGAGACCCAGACCGATGAGGACGCCGCTGCCGTAGAAGAACATTTTTGAGTCACCTGAAAGTCCGATCAGCAGCAATCCCGCTGCTGACAGTATAAGTCCGACAAGAACGACCAGCCTGGATCCTGTTTTGTCGAGGAGCCTGCCGAAAAGGGGAGAGCCAAGGGCTGTTGCCGTTACGAAAGGCAGCAGCATGAAACTCGCTGTCGAGGATTTGACTCCGAACGACAGGACTGCGAGGTTGGGTATAAAAACAAAGGCCGATTGGAAAAGGCCGGTCACCATGGCAATGAATCCGACGATCCTGATTTGTCTCGATTTGAAAAGCCTGGGATTGATTACCGGGAAGGAGATTTTTCTTTCGAGAAAGAACAGGGTGATGATAAAAACCAATGATGCAGTGAGGAAAGGCCATACGCGCACTGCCAGCAGTCCGCTAATCCCGTTTGCCGGATCATAACCGTTAACTCCGAAAGTGAGTGAACCCAGGAAAAGCCCGAGTAGTATTATCCCACGCCAGTCGATCTGGTTGACGGATTCCACCCTCTCGGTGCTCAGCAGACGTGAGCTGAAGAATATCAGGATAAGGACGATGGGGATGTTAATCATGAAGAGGACATGCCATTCAAAGAAAGCAAGTAGTGTGCCGGCCAGGATCGGACCCACAATAAAGGCGATACCCCAGACGGCCCCGATCAATCCCAATACACGACCGCGTTTCTCTGGCGGAAACTGGTCGCCGACCACTGCTGAGGCAACCGGGAAGATTCCGCTGGCACCGAAGCCCTGGATGGCACGGCCCAGAATAAGGATGTCGAGACTTCCGGCCAAGGTCACTATGAGTGATCCGACACCGAAAATGGCCAGAGTGGTCATGTAGATATAGCGACGGCCGTAAAGGTCGGAGAGCTTGGCAAACAGACTTATCCCCACCAGGTTGAACAGGACGTAAATGCTGAATATCCAGGAGAGCTCTTTCTGGGCTACCTTTAGCGCTTCGCTGATCGAAGGAATTGCCGGACCCACGATCGATATGTCGAGAGCCCCCATCAGTACCCCAAAAAAGAGCAGGGCGAGAACTTTATTATTTCGCATTTGTTTAGTTTTAGGCTTCAACAAAATTGAACAAAAACTGTTGAAAGTTAACTAAGAAAATCCATGGCTCGAACAGAATCCAACCCTTTTCCGCTGGGCTCCAAAGCCCCTGATTTTCAGCTGCCTGATGCCGTGTCGGGTAATATGCTGTCCCTCAGCGACCTCAGGTCTGATAAGGCAACCGTAGTGATGTTCATCTGCAACCATTGCCCTTATGTTAAACATGTGAATGCCGGATTGGTGGCATTGGCCAACCGTTATATCCGGGAGGGCGTTTCTTTTATTGCTATCAGCAGTAACGATGTTGCCCGGTATCCCGAGGACGGGCCTGAGCCCATGGCTGAAACAGCGAAAAGCAAGGGTTATCCTTTCCCATACCTCTACGATGAATCTCAGGAGGTTGCAAAAGCATACGACGCAGCCTGTACACCTGAGTTTTATGTGTTTGACAGGGATCTTCTGCTGGTTTACCATGGCCAGATGGATGATTCGCGGCCATCAACCGATATCCCGGTAACCGGAAACGATCTTGCCTTGGCAATTGACAATACCATTGCTGGCAAACCTTTCCCCGGAATTCAGAAACCCGGAATCGGCTGTGGCATAAAGTGGCGTTGAGAGTTTAATAAGCCTTGATCTCGTCGGCCTTGATCTTCAAGCTGAAAGGCAGCCTTTTTCCCCACACATCCGCCTTCATGCCATCCCTGATGCCTGTGGGGGTACGACCGTTAAATTTTGTATCCGGGCTGATGCGCACTGGCTGGACGAACCCTTCGGAACGAATAAATATTTCAGTGGGACTGATCGATTTTATTACCCCCTGAAGGAGCGGAAGTTCACCCGGATAGTTCTCGGTATCCGTTGGTCTTTCTAATTTATATAATACGAACGATTGATTGCTGCTGACTTTTTTAGCAGATGCAGGTATCGGAAATTCAGCAAACTGACCGGTGCCCTGTTGGGCAGGGAAATTGTTCCCTTCAAACTGTCGTAATAAATAAATAGCGGGATATTTGTCCCAGTCGGCCGGTTTGAGGCAATACTCCTTGCCGGTTCGGCACCGCATCACCCAGCCGGTCCACCATTCAAGCCCGTGACGGGCAATCACCAGATCATCAGGATTAATGTTCGTTTCCAACTTGAGACTGGCCAGATCCTTGTAAGCAGTGGAACTCATGACTGGATTACGTTTCGCCGTTAGGGCGATAGTTAATGAAAATCCCGTGATAACGAGGAAAACGGCCAGAAGAGCCAGTTTTTGAATCTTCATTTTGAGTGATTTGAAAATAAAAACCGAAGCCATCGACAACGGTAGAAAAGCCATCAGGTAATAGCGCAGGGCCCATTCAATCCCAAGCAGGGGCGAACATAAAAGAAGGCTCAGGAGAAGCAGGCTTAATCCGCAGGTAAAATCGAAGAATGAGATATTGGTTCGGTTCAGGAGGAGGATTATCAGCCCTGCCAGTGACAACACATTCATCAGAAGGAAATTATGGAACAGAAAACCAAAATAGGTTTGCTGTCCGGAAAGCAGGATCAGCAAGTAGGGAGATTCAAACAGGCGAAGGGGATTGAGATAAAAAGATATCACGCGCGCTAGCCTGTCGGGATCGCGGGAAAGAATTACGAAACTCACAAGCACGAGCCCGAGAATTGCCGACAGCACAATCATAACGGTTTTTTTGCGGATTTTGCCTTTTAGCCTGGCTATGCTGGAAGCCGAGTATATCAGGATAAACAGAAATTCAACAGCAAAGCAGCCGATATGCGTCAGTGCGGTCAATATCAGAAAAACTGCGCTGATTAACAGATATTTGCGACTGCTGTCCGGCTGAATCCTGGTGACCGACCAGATGAATCCGGCCAGCCAGATCATGCCGGTGGCATTTTTCTGCATTTCTGCCGTGAGAACCAGGAGAAAAGCAAGGTACAGTACACTGAATGCTGCAATAACAATCGAAAATGGCATCGCAAGTACCTGACCCCTCAGGTGATGCCTGGCAAAAAGGAAGACTGGAATACAGGTTAAAGGGGGTATGAAGGAATCGAAGATGCGCGTGGACAGAAGGATGGACTGATCAGTGGATAACCCGGTCAGGAGCCTGGTTAGTAAGCTTAACGGCGCCTGAATCCAGTATATCAGCTGCGTGTCGGGATAGCGAATAGATCCGTATTCCAGAAGATTCCGGACCAGCAAAGGATAGTAGCCGCCATTGATGCCTGGTATCAACCCTGAGGAGAAATTGATCCGGGCTCTTATAAAGCCTGCTATCAGGATCAGCGTGAGTAGAATCAGGAATGCAAGCCGGTCGGATCCTGAATTTTTAATCCATTTAGGTATCAAATCTATTTTTTTGTATTTTAGGGACAATTAAATAACCCTACCAATGAAAGCAAAAATAGTGAAATCATTGCCGCTCTTACTTCTGCCGTTCCTTTTTCTGGGTTGCAGTAATTACGGATCTGGAAGTTATGGAAGCATGAGTGATTATACAGGTTACGGCAACAGCGGGAAAAAATTCGGCGTGACCATCTGGACCAATTCCAATACCAATGTGAACGTTTTTGTTAACGACAAACAGGTTGGTGTGATCAGTCAGCCATACGACCAGGCCCCGGACTGCGGTGCAAAAGGCTGCGTTTATTATGATACGGAAGATGGTGGTGTCAAAATTACCGTCCGCGGCGAATCTCTTGACGGAACCATTAAATGGGAAGAAAAGTCGCTCCGTCTGAATCGCGATTGCCGCAAGGTTCAGTTCATCACCAACACAGATGGAACTCCGGAAATTTTAATGAATTAATTGGCCAAGCAAGTTATTCTTAAGCAAGGCCGCGAGAAATCGGTCATACGAAGGCATCCCTGGATTTTTACCGGTGCGGTTCAAAAAGTTACAGGCTCACCCGTTCAAGGTGAGTCTGTTGATATTGTTACGGCAGGTGGTCAGTTCATCGGTCGCGGCGCCTGGTCGCCTCAATCACAGATGTCGGTGCGCATGTGGACCTTTGCCGAAGAAGAGATCGGTCCTGACTTCTTTCGCCGGAAAATCAAGGATGCCGCTTCATTAAGGAATCCTCCCCTTATACCGGATAGCACAAAAGGTATCAGGTTAATTCATTCGGAATCAGATGGGTTGCCGGGTTTAACCGTTGACCGTTACGGCGATTATCTTGTTTGCCAGTTTTCGACTGCCGGTGCCGGATATTGGAAAAAAACCATCGTAAGCGCTCTTCAGGAGGTCATCCCATGCAAGGGGATTTTCGACCGCTCGGACCTTTCGGTACTCAAAAAGGAGGGAATGACCGAATCCACCGGACTGCTCTGGGGCGAAGAACCACCGGAAATCATCGAAATATCTGAGGATGGAAGAAAATACGGGGTTAACGTGAGGACCGGGCATAAAACGGGATTCTACCTGGATCAGCGGGATAACCGGACACTGGTGGGTGCCAGCTCGCGTGACCTCAGGGTGCTCGATTGCTTCAGCTACACGGGAGG
>CAYHCO010000001.1:186118-235155 GCA_964355105.1 uncultured Porphyromonadaceae bacterium | reverse complement strand
TGCTGTTTCAGAAAATAGTGGCTGATGCAGCCCTGGATGCCGGACGTGAACTGAAAATAATAAGGTGGTTGTCGCAATCGACTGACCACCCTGTTATTACAAGTTTCCCGGAAGGTAAATATCTGAAGGGGTTAATGGCAATAGCTACTTAATTGAAGTTCGCAGCCGGGCGAACTACTTTTAAGCCAGTGATGGATCAGAAAGATTTATAAATCTTCCTCACCAAGACCTAAATCTTCGTCCTCTTCATCATCGAAACCGAGATCATCAACGTCTTCTAGATCGAAGTCCTCGTCATCGAGATCTTCGAGTGAGATTTCGTCGATGTCGTCATCTTCCAAACCGTAATCATCATCTTCTTCTTCGTCATCAAATTCAGTGTCAAGATCATCGGTTTGATCGTCATCATCGGTTGAGAAAAAAGTCTCTTCGTCGTCAAAGATTTTCATGGCCATTTAGTTTTTTTCAAAAGTAAAAAAATGTGCGAATTACAAAACGGCAAAAAAAAATGTTTTTTCTGTTCGGTCAAAAAATTTACTTGTAACGGCATTTGCTGTTATCGGGCTCAATATAATAATTCTTGTAATTCAATGCTTTAGGATCCATGCATCCTTTAAGATTTAGCAGTTCTACTTTTCTGAATTCAACGGGATGACTTTCGCCCTGGAGGGAAATGTATCCTTCCTTTAGCATTTTACTGCCGAAATGGGCATACATCTCCGGGTAGGTTGCCTCCCGCTCGTCGAGCTGGGGTTTAGTGTAAGACAACACCGTATCGCCATTTATAACATGCGTGATCAAAGAGTCGCCTAAAACGATTGCTTGGGCATCAACCCACAGGTCACCGTTGTACGTTTTGGACTTAGAATTGATGCAGTGGGGTGTGAAAAGTGAATCTTTCATCACCACATTGGTTCCGGGCGTACAGAGGTTGCCGGTGGGGCGCTCGCCTTCACCGGATCCTCCAAGAAGCTGATATTCGATGGAGGTCGGGAACGACTGATCTTTGGTCATGCTGGCGGCCGATTGTGAATGGAGCATGATCCCTGAATTCCTGAATGCCCATCCTGCGCCGCCGGGAGTTTGCTTGCCTATGAACCGGTACTGAACCCGGACCTTATAAAATGAGAATTTATCCTTATAGAAAATATGCCCGTATTGCCCGTCGAAATTTTTATACTCGTCGTAGTTGGCTGCCAATACCCCGTCAGATACCCTGAAAGTATTGTTGAAGTTCTCATTCAGCGCGGATCCTGCGATCTTGATATCCCAGCCCGACAGGTCCTTGCCGTTGAACAGCTGAATCCAGTCTTCCTTGGCCGGATCGTTCTTCACAGAGGTGCAGGCGGTCATCACCACCAGGGCAAACAGAATAATGAGGTTTTTCATAAATCGTTTAATAGAGGATTAAAGATAAGGGTTGATACGGTTGATAGGTTAATTCAATTTTATTGGCAATGACCGGAATGGCAGGGCCCGTTTCTACTCCCCTGAGATTGCAGTGGTGAGCCGCTGTAAATTTTGAGCCGGCCGGAAGTGATACGGTCACTTTGCCTGCTTTACCTGTTTTTTCCCACAAACGCAGGATCGTTCCCTTTCCGTCGGGGTTGGGGCAAAATGCGGTAACCAGCAATCCCCGGGCCGACAGTTCTATCCCCGACTGCTTTTGAGGCAGGTTACCGCCTTTGCCGCCACCAGTGGTTGCTGTCATCGGGTGCCGTTTTTCCAGTGCCGGGGTGATGAGCGATTTCTCAGCGTCGTAATCATCTATGAACCACAGGTAAAAGCTGGCGTTCCACGATCCTTCGATCCATTCGGTAAAGTTTGTGCTCCACTGATTATTGTACAAATTGAAAAATACGTTGCTTTTTGAAGGAATGAAATCCTTGCTGTATTTCCATAACCCGGGCCTTTCCAGGCTGATTGCGGGCACATCGGGTGAATAGAGCCCGATACCCTGGTTATTGTTGTCGAGGACAGCAAGACCCTCCTGAACGAAGCAGTAGTCGAAATTCGACCCTTTAACGAAATCAGTGGTCGGATCGGAAATTCCACCCGTACGCCCGAGCCGGAATTTCGGATTTTCAATATTCAGGGGAAAACATAGCCAACCACCCTCAGGCCAGGGATCGGCTGGCTTACCGTCGATCGACCAGGTAACCTCGAGATTCGGTATCCCTGCGACCAGGCGATACCGGATGCTGTAGTCATGCGGCATCTTGTCGGTTTTGGAATACAACATCCAGACTGACATTGATTTACCGGCTTTTTCAATCTTGATTTTTGGTGCGGATCCGGTGGATGAATGGTAGGGATCATCCGAGAGATTTATCCTTCCCAGCTCGGCCGGAGCCCAGTCCCAGCCTCCCTTGATGTAATCCTTGGCATACTTGTCCGTATTTTCCTTGCCAAACCTTTCATACAGATATTCACCCATGCCATAGCCGGTGCCTTGTTTTACAAAGTCGCGACCGGTTTTTTTATTGATCAGGGAAGAAATGTTACCCGAAGTTTTATCTATAACGATCTTCATGAAGGTGTTTTCCATGACCAGTTCCGGCTGTTCGGTAACTGATACTTCTTCCTTGACCGACTGCACCGGCGCCTGAGCCGGGACGTATGTTTTGTAACCCAGAGAGGGAACATCCTCGGCCATGAAAGTGATCACGTTGCCTTCGTTGCTGATAGGGAAAATCTTTCCGGTTTCGGTGTCTTTCAGGGCCTTTGTGCTGAACCATCCGGAGTGCTGGTTCATGGTGATCAGTCCGGTCCGCTTCCACGGGAGCGGATTGTACACCACCACCCTGGTGCCATCCACGTTAATTCCTGCTGCCAGCTCTTCCATCTTCCGGGAAAAAGTGCCCTGGTCGAGTATCTCTGCTTCAAGCACATGTCTGCCTTTTTCTTTCCACGACAATTCTATCTTGTCAAAAGTTCCTACCGACCGGAGCCTCCTGAATTCATCTCCGTAACACCAGTATCCTGATGCTCCGTGCGACATGGCCAGGCCGAACGTGTGCTCGTCGAACAAGAGGTTTTGCTCATAGATATCCTTGATCTTGCCCGTAACGTCATTCGGGGTTCCGCCCCAGATTTCAAGCTGGGTGCTCAGCATTTCCAGGCTGATGGCATCGGCTTTTACTTTTCCTGAAGCTTTCACTTCTTCGGGCATCGACATGTATCCATGGATCCAAGTGTCAGGCATATCCCCTTTAATGACAGGTAGTTCGGGTTTCTCTTTCATGATGGCATCGTAAAAATCCGACATCCTGCCAATGGTCAGTTTGGCATTAGGAGCCAGCTTCCTCGCTGTTTCGAGGGTTTTCATCACCTCATCGATTGGAGGTGCACCCACGTTGTCATTGGTGTGGATGATGGCAATCCAGGTCTTGAAGGGCCAGTTGTCGGCCGGAATTATATCAGTACCGTAATACGCTTCCCAGTAAAGAGTCATCAGCCTTGATTTGTCGGGGCCTTCCCACCAGAAAAGCACCGGGACTTTTGGTGATGCGGAGGCTGAATTGCATCCAATCTGAAGAAAGTCGACCCCGGCATTTTTCAGTAAGGTTGGCAGAAACCAGGAATGGCTGGGTACGTCGGTGAGCTTTGCATCACGGGGTAATTCCAGACCATGGTCGCGGGCTATCTTCGAGGAAAATTGCATGCTGCGGGTGAGCGCTTCGGGTGTTCCGGCTTCGGTTTCGAAGGTGAAAGGCAGTGCGTGAACTACAAACCGGCCATTCCGGATGGCATCATCAATTACCTTTTTGGATTCACCGCTGCGGTTTTCGAGGATCTCCTTCATCGGCCAGCCGGGAATGGTCCAACGGAACTGTTCATTTGTCGGCATCGATTTTGATTCATCGAGTGTTTTCAATGTTTCATTGATCATCGACGTGCTGTACTTCTGCACGATACGTTCAGCCAGATCGGTATACCCGATATCGAAATGCGTTTTGAAAACAAAGATGATCTGCTCGAGCTGCGGATTCGGTTTACGGTCCTGCCCGATTACAGTACCTGTTAAGATGCAGAATATCAGGACGATGTTAAATGTTTTTTTCATTTTTTCAATTCCATTCGTTCAACAATGATCTCGTCACCCATGCACTGAGGATCAGGATAGTGCCAATCGAGGTATACATTCATGGGGAAAATGGCGTCGGTGAGATTAAGTGTGCTTCCTTCGGGCAAAACCTGAAATCGGAGGGTGTCATTTTCTATTTCGATAAACCATCCTCCGCAGCACATGCATTTGCGGTAATCCGGTCCGAGGATCTTTCCGGAATTCTGGTATCCCTGGTCCTTGCCGCATCCGGTCAGCAAAGCAAGAACGAGGATCAGGATTGGGGTAGTCAGGTGTTTCATGGGTATCGGCTGATATTAATTCGATAATTCGATAATTTGCTAATTCGATAATTTGCTAATTTTTCTCTTCCAGTAAAAGGGCATGGATAGTGAGAGGGCCATGGATTCGGCTTCATCCATCAGAATGATCAGTCGGTTCGGGAATCCGACGGTCTTGCCGATTTCCAGGCTATGGATATCCTTTAAAAGTACTTCACGACGGGCTGATTTAAGGGAAAGAAAAAGCAACCGGTCTGGCAGTAGAATTGCGCGACCGTAATCCGATGAACTGCTGGCGGAATAGATGACCTGGGCACTGCCCGCGATTATGGGTGTAACCGAACCGGTATAGGGGATTTTTCTTGACTGAAGCCAAGCCTGGAAATACTGGAAGAAGCCGATAAAGAGTCCGAAAAGAAAACCCATGGCAGCCTCAAGCAGCATTACCCGAAAGGACCGGATATCAAAATCGGCAATAATCAGCTCAGGCACCGCCCAAAGCAGGAATCCAAGTCCAAGTGCTACTGCATTGAGAAACCGGCGGGCCTGGTAAACCCAGTCATTCTTAAGTCTTTGCTGGTAGAATCCTATCAGGATCAGTCCGACAATTGCACCGAGCAGTGAATTATGGTGGTGTTGGCCATCAGGATGGTCGAAAAGTGAGATCAGGTAGAATCCGCCGATCAACATAGCTGTTGCCAGGATTATTCGGGAGATCTGTTTCAGGCGGTCATTCATATAATGAAGCTTTTGCCCAAATGTAGTAAATCCCGCACCCCTTTCAAATCGCTATATTTTTCGTAATTTTTGCCCTTAATAACAACCCAAAAAAACCAAGATGACAACCAGGCGGGATTTGATGAAAACCATGGCTCTCACGGCTTTTGCCTTACCCATGATAACCAGGGGCGGATGGGCCTCGCAGCTGAGCGGAATGAATGAGCTTCGCAATGAGTTTGATATTCCGTCTGTTCCCGATGCGAATGATCCGGAATACTGGTCGAAGATCCGCGATCAGTTCATGTTGCGCAAGGATGAGGTGTTTTTCAATACCGGTACAATGGGTGCAATGCCGAGGGTGGTTGTGGCCAGGATGACTGAGCACCTGCATATAGCTGCCTCCAATATTGCTGAGTGGGATTATGTGGCGGATGGCGACATGATGTCGGGGTATTTTCCCTATGAGGGCATCCGCACCAAGGCAGCGCGTCTGATGAATGCCGATATGGGAGAGCTGGCACTGACTGAAAATGTTACGATGGCCATGAGCTTTGTCTGCATGGGACTTCAGTTGTCGAAGGGAGATGAGGTCATCACCAGCGACCAGGAACACCCCGGTGGATGCAGCTCCTGGAAAGCACGCGCCAAGCGCGACGGCATCATTTACCGTGAGATCGCCATCCCCAAGCCTGCCCATTCACCCAAAGAGGTGCTCGATATCGTGGTAAACTCTTTTACCAAAAAGACCAGGGTACTGATGCTTTCCCACATGATATCAGGCAGTGGTGCCATCATACCGGTTAAGGAAATCTGTGCCGAGGCACGTTCCAGGGGAATTTTCACCGTGATCGACGGGGCCCAGGCTCTGGGGAATATCAAGGTTGACATTCATGATATCGGATGTGATGCTTATGTCGGCTGCTTCCATAAATGGGTTCTGGCGCCGAGCGGCAACGGGTTCCTGTATATCCGGAAAGACCGGATGCCGGAAATTTCCACGACCATAGCCAGTTCGCAGTGGGACAATCATCTGGATGAAGGATTCAGGTTTACGCAGCGCGGAACCGGAAGTTTAACACTGCTCCACGGTTTGGAAACCGCGCTTGATTTTACCAATGAGATCGGTCAGGACCGCATAGTGGCCCGGGTGAAGTTCCTGGGTAATTATCTGCGCGATGAACTTCGAAAGATCCCGAAGGTGAAGATTTTTTCTCCGACCGATGAGAATATGTGCGGAGGGATTACCGTATACAATGTTGACGGCTGGACCGGAAACCGCCTGATGGAACTGATGTGGAACCGCGATAAGCTGCGGCCGCGTGCGTCAAGTGATATTCACGGGTTAAGACATTCCACCCATATTTACAATAGTGTAGCGGAAATTGACCGTTGCCTGAAAATTATCAGGGAGATAGCCGTATAATGAAAGAGGCGCCAACCGGCGCCTCTTTTTTTTATTCCTTATTCTTTTTTCCTGAGCGGCTTATCAATATTACAGGCACTATGATAAGAGCGAGCATGATAAATGCCACAATCAATGTTCCAGTATCCATGTTGTATTATTTTAATATTTTTCAATGAGTTTAAAAGCGTTGTTTGGCTTTTTTTACAGAAACTCATGAAATGGAAATAATACAATCGCGACGGCGGGGCACCGTCCGATATCCTGAATGTATTCGTTATAAGAGGGTTGTGGAGGATCAATGGCTGTGAACCTGAACGCCTGACTGCATTTCCATTTGAGATAGGGCTCCAGCACAACAGGAGCGCTGCTGGTCAGATTTTTCCGTGCCGGCAGAATGAAATAGTCTGAAGAATGGTCCGACTGATAAAGTTGGCTGCCCTGATGGTTACCGTCAACGGAAACGTTGAGGTCTGAAAAGGCCAGCGGTATAAGGCCCTGTTCAAGCAGAAAAATGCTGAACAGGCTCATCAACACCAACATTTTCATGGATCTGATCCGTTTCATAAACTCTCAAACCTGTTTTTCAAGCATTTTAATCATTTCGTAGGCTGCGGACTGCAAATCCTGGTAAAAATCTTCGGCGACAATAATTAATGCACCTTGTTGATTATAAGTCAGATGGCGGTTTTCGCCAGCCTCGTTGCGCGAAAAAAGTATCAGGGACTTTTCAGGTTTTAGCTGGTGAAGGATGGAACACCTGAAATCGTTATACAGGTTGGGAACAGCGCCTAATTTTGTAAAGTGATGGTATTTTTTTGGAAACAGTTTGGTCAGGGCCAGGTTGAACCTTTTTTCTCCCCGGGCTGTCGCTTTCATATGCTGCTTATCAAGGCAGGCCCCCAGAAATTCAATGCCTACGGCAATCAGAATGAATTTACCGATGGTGGCGCCGTTTGAATGCATGATCACGGAATAATCGTTCAGGATGACTTCGCGGATCTGCTCAATCAGCTTAATGTTTTTATTGGATTCCAACGTATTGCTCATTGGTAGAGGAATTTCCCTTTCTTAAAGAATTCTGCCAATGGCATCGGCTTATTCGATTGTGCCCAGGTGCGGGAGGCTATGTATTGTTCCTTCATGTGGCTGAAATCAAAAAGGGGAAACTCACCCGAAATTTCGGGCACATAAACGAAAGTTTTTTCCGACAGGACCGGGGCATCCTTCATTAAGGATTCCAGTCCCCTGAAAAACGATCGCTGGGCCAGGTCTTCTATCTCAATTCCAAGCTTATCAATCAGGTCGATCCGATTGATCCCCATATTCAGTAGTTCGGCTCTCAGACTCTCTTCGGTGTCGAGTTTCCTGCTTATGATAATCATGCGGTCGAGGTTGTGACCCGAGAATTTCTCATATTCCAGCACCGCCCTGTATGGAATATAATCTGATGTGGTTCCTCCATCGATGAATCTTCCTTTGGGCAGGGTTGGGCTGTAGGTGAATCTCACAGGCGGAAAGGCAATGGGGAAGGCAGTGGAGGCCATTAATACCTCTACCAGGTCGAGCTCCGGATCACTTTCTGCATTGATCTTCCTGTTTGACAGCCGGTAGGTAAGGTCGGCCCATGATTTCAGACTCAGACTGACTGTGGAAAGGGAAGTGGGATAGGGCAGGTCCTTAAGTTTATAATAACGCAGGGTGTCATGCAAAACGGTGGTGAGCAGTTTCCGGAGAGGTTCGGTATTTACGGGCAGGGGATCATGAGAGGCATAAAATACACTCTGGTTATTCATGGAGAACAGCAGGTTCCGGTACCTTTTCCAGGTATACTTCCGATCAAGGATTGCATTCAGGATCACGGCATTAAGGGCTCCTGAGCTTACACCGGAGATAAAAGCCACCTCTTTCATCTCACCGGTATTGTACAACTGCTCCAGGAGTGCGGCTTCCTGGGGTATACGTGCAGCTGCGCCCGTAATAATTATTGCCGTGCCTTTGGAGTGCGACATGGCCTGTTCGGGTTCGGGAGTTTCGCGGAGAAAATAGTATAGTCCGATAGTCAGTGCTGTTAGAATGGATAATACTCCGATAACTATCAGAAACCGTTTCATCTTCTAACTCAATATATATTTTTTCAATTTACTGATGTTGCCTTTCCAGGAGCAGCCCAGACAATAAAGGAAGGTGAGGTCGAATCCTTCCAGACTATCTTCAGGATTGACGGCTACCACCTCAAATTCTCTCGTGACCTGCACCACAACACTGGCACCGGCGCTGTTTTTTACCTGGAACCTGATGATTCCGCATTGAGGACAAACAAGGTATTTTACTGCCATAGTGCATCAAATTTAATATTATATCGGAAACCTATAAAAACAAACAACCCCGCTTTTGGCGGGGTTATTCGAAAATCTCTTAACACGACGTGCTTCCAGACACTAGTAACTCTTCCGGAAGTTATCCCGGCGTGGTGCACCACTATCACGTTTCTTGAAATTGTCCTGTTTTTCGATGGCTTCATTGACAACGATGGTACGTCCTTCGATTTCAGCACCATTCAGCTGTTCAATTGCGCTTTTAGCTTCAGCTTCGTTCGTCATTTCGACAAATCCGAATCCTTTGCTTCTTCCGGTGTATTTGTCAGAAATAACCGTTGACGAACTAACTTCGCCGTACTCTTCAAAGATTCCTTTTAAGTCGTCTCCGCTAACGCGGTAAGGCAGACTTCCTACATAAATTTTCATAATACAATTTAATTTAAAACCGGGGCAAAGGTAAGTAGATTTATTTAAGAATGCCCTAAACTCCTAATTATTTGCAATTTATTTTAATCGGGAAGGAATTTCTTACGTAATTCTTCTATCTGAAATTCGTCGATCGGTTTCATCGTGCCCAGCGGTAAACTGTGGATCAGTGACCTTGCGCTGAATTCTGCGACCTCCAGACGGTCGAAAGCATGTAGCAGGCTGTTGCCCGTAACGAGGATACTGTCATTTTGAATAATCAGAACCGGGTGATCGGCGCGCAGCGACTGGCTGATACGTTCCTGACCAACGAAATGTGTCCCGAAAGGCAGAAGTGGCACATCCTGCAGCAGGATCCAGCTCTCCGGAATCGTTCGGTTGTCGAAGCTTTGTCCGGTTACCCCAAAAGCCATAGAGTAGGGTGCCTGGGTGAAGATGATTGCCTTGATACCGGGATTTCGCTTGTAGATTTCCTGATGGATATGAATGGATCGCGAAGGTGTTTTGCCGGTTTCGCGCATACCTTTCCTGATCTGGACCACATCGGAAGGTTCGATATCCCATCTGGAAAAGCTTCTGGGTGTGATTAGAAAATCATCGCCGCGCCAACGGGTTGAAACCGTTCCGTAGGTACTGATCATAAGGCCCTGATCGCAGGCTCTTCGCACAATCCGGCATATCTCGGAGCGGAGAGCCCGCTCGTCTGAGGGGTAATCTACCGTTTCCATCTCGGGAATGGCATCACCGTATTGGGCCTCAAAAGCCGATAGTTGCTCATCAGTTAGATATTTGGGGGCGCCCAGCATCTTGGAATTGATAATGATGCGGGCAACAAATTCGAAGGTTTCAAAACGTTCAAAAGCGTCCTGAAGATTAACGCCGCCAACCACAGTTCCGTGGTTCTCTAAAATCACTGCATTGAAGTTCTTTGAAAACTCCTCGGCTATCTTGTCGCCCAGAGCCTGCGATCCGGGTAATTCATATTTGGCATACCCGATCGGACCGCACACTTCCCGTGCTTGAGGGATCACATTGGTATTGGGAAAATCCCTGACAATACTGAAGGATACCAATGCCGGCGGATGCGCATGAACAATGGCGTTCAGGTCGGGCCTGGCATTGTAAATTGCCAGGTGAAAAGGTAATTCCGAAGAGGGCTTGTGCGGACCGGAAACGGAACCGTCGGGATGAACACATAATATATCAGAACGTCGAAGGGTACCTTTGTCAATTGAAGCCGGGGTAACCCAGACATCCCCGTTTTCATCCCGGATAGATATGTTTCCTCCTGATGTTGTTGTAAGGCCGCGACGGTAAATCCTTGTGATGATCTCGGTGATCTGCTCCTGAGGGTGCATTAACGTTGGATTCATGGGTATGAGTTATGGGGTATCAGGATTATCGATCTTTTTTTTCGAATTGCGATCTTCTTTTTCGTGTCAGGGGGTGCCTATTGTGTGTTGAAAAAGAATATTGATTCCAATTCCGATCAGTACCAGTCCTCCGATAACGCCCAGCTTGTTGCCCAGCAGCGGGCCCAGCTTGTTGCCAAGCAACACGCCAAGAAAGCAGATAATAAAGGTGATCAGGCCGATCACAAGTATGGGCACCCAGATGGTCATATCGAGAAACGCAAAACTTACGCCTACAGCCAGTGCATCCAGGCTGGTGGCAATGGAAAGGGCCAGCAGCGTTGGGAAGTGAAGGCAATTCCTCATGGCTTCATCGCCTTTGGAGCTCTTGTAACTCTCCCAGATCATGCGGCTGCCGACTATGAGGAGAAGAACAAAAGCAATCCAGTGGTCGTATTCCTTGATGTAGGTACTGAACGTGATCCCGGCGGCCCAGCCTATCAGGGGCATGATAGCCTGAAAGAATCCAAAGGAGAAAGCAATCCGAAATGCATGCTTCACCTGCAACTTCTTGATCATGATGCCGTTGGTCACCGATACTGCCAGAGCATCCATCGAGAGTCCGACCGCAATGCCTATCAATACAATTATATCCATGCTAAATAGTCAGTTCAATAATTTGATGTGTATCCAGGTCAAAGAAATATACCTTGTCATAAGAGCTGTCGATCCGGTTTGCACCATATTCTTTGCTCACTTTATTCAAGGCATGAGGTTCTGAATAATCGGCAAAGATAATAAGCCATAATTTATAAGGATTATCGGATCGGTAAAGGTCGATTTTTTCCTCTTTCAGCTTAATGGATTCGAAAATCTGCCTTATCGCTGAATCATAAGTCAATACGCATTGCGCTGACCCTTCTGAACTATATTGATGAACCTGCGTCAGCTCCATCCCGACAAATCTTTTGGGTGATATCCAAAGCTGGAAGTCAGGGGATTCGCCTTTTACCAGTTTGCCTTTCGGAAAACCGTGGCAGTATTCTTTAAAATACCGCATTATTATCCACTCTTGCTCAATTTTCCAGTCCATTCCTTATCAGAATTGCCTGAGTTTATCCTGCATAAAAGCCTTATAGCTTTCTGAAACAGGTATTTGAATTTTTACCGGACTTTTGAGCTGCAAAATCAGTCCGGTTTTATCTTTCCTGGCAACGCCTATCCTCTCAAAATTTACCATATAGGACCGGTGGCAACGGTAAACGGGATAACCTGAAAGTTGCTCCTCAAGGCGTTTCATGCTGTTTCTCAACAATATCCGGTCGGGTTGCCCCTGAACAAGGAAGTGTATGGTCACATAATTTTCGCTGGCTTCCAGATATAGCAGGTCGCTGAGTTGTAAGGTCAGTTTGGTGTCGCCGTTCTCGTCCTCGAAATGAATAAAATTGAGCTCAGGCTCGGACCGTCTTCTAACCAGTTTTTCCAGTTTCTGGTTTTTATCCACCCAGGCGAAATACAGCAGGCTGATCAGGTAGGGAATCAGCAGGATGAGGGTGGCATTGAATATTGCGGTGTAATAAACTTCAAACCAGAAGCGCTCATCTTTCAGAAAAACTTTCTGGATCATCATGTAGAAGCCGGTCATCGCCAGCACTTCCAAAGCAATCATAAGTGCATAGCCCGCTATGGTTATCCTCCTGATCTTTCGGATCTGGGTCATGATAACCCGGCTTATGATGACCACAACCATGCCAAGAACCACCACCGACCCTGTATAAAAGGCAAATTGACCGGTATTGATGTCAAACCAGGCTTGCGACCCGAAAGGATGGTAAATCAGGATAAAAGCGTAAGCGAAAAGAGCCGTGAAAATGATCTGAATCACCGTATTACGGCGCTTGACGAAAAAATCAGGTATCGGGCGATTCCATTTCATATTGCAATATTACGTAAAGTTGTTCAACCTGAAAGAAGCGTTAAAATACCAGGACCGGTAAACAGACTTGTCGGTTTCGTCCCTGCCTGGAGGATTTCATCCCAAAAATTCCTCCTTTATCACTCAGAACAGCCGTTCGGCACACCTGTATTGGTGACTTTTTCTACACAGGGTAAATTTGCAAACAGAAACCTGCAGATTATGGATTACTTTGACAATCAGATGCTATTGAAGTCGTGTTATGATTTCCGTTCGCCCGATATTGCCATACCCGGGTCTATCACAAGGATACTCAACTGTAACTTCAAGTCGGTAATCCGGCCCGACCATCAATATGACGAATCAGGAAGCCTGAGTGTGGCCGGCCATCCCGACCTTTTAGCCCGCTCTTTTGAAGGGAACTATAATTTTACCTATCCTGTTTTCATGCCGGGAGGATTCAAAAAGGCAGAAGGAGCCATTATGATGCTTCATGGCCTGAACGAGCGAAACTGGCAGAAATACTTGTACTGGGCTCAATACTTGAGTGAGAAGACCGGCAAGGCGGTTATCCTTTTTCCGATGGCATTTCATGTAAACCGCTCGCCGGGATTCTGGAGCGATCCCCGTGCCATGCAGGACGTATACCAGCAGAGAGCCGGCGCATCCCCCGAAAATAACGTTGCCACTCCGCTAAATGCCGCACTCAGTGCCCGGCTGGATTTGCATCCCGAATGGTTTTGCACCTCGGGACTGCAGAGCTGTTATGACCTGATAGCCCTGAATAACATGATACGCTCAGGAAATCATCCCCTGTTCAATGCCGGGGCATCAGTCGATTTTTTTGCCTATTCAGTCGGCGCCTTCCTGCTGGAGGTTTTATTGATAGCTAATCCCGATAAGCTTTTCACTGAGTCAAAGAGCTTTTTATTCCTTGGAGGAAGTTCCTTTGAACAAATGCAGGGAATATCCAGATACATCATGGATACCCAGGCTTTTGCCAGGCTTGAGGAGGCTTTCATACAACGTGATCCGGCTGAAATCAGGACCAAAATAAATATTGACCACCTGAACACATTCAACGATTTATGGTCAGCATTTATGGCCATGCTCAGGCTCGACAAGCATCAGGTCCATCGGGAAAAAGCGTTTTACCGGTTGCGGAACCAGATATCGGCGGTAGGATTGGCCATGGACAAGGTAATTCCTGCGAAATCAATACTGAGAACATTATGGGGATCAGGGGAAAAGAACAGAATTCCCATGTCGATCATGGACTTTCCATATCCCTATTCGCATGAAAACCCCTTTCCGCTGGGCAACCAACACGTCCGTACGCAGGTTGATGCTGCTTTTCACCAGGTTTTCAGGGGAGCCGTTCAATTCCTGGGTTAATGGTCAGTATGGTACCGGATCAGATCGGTGAAATTTTCAGCATCAAATACAGGATGAAGTTTGGCGGAGAACCTTACCAGCCCTGTATTTTTGGCGTACCAGGATTTATAAGTGACAGTCCATAGTGTGTCGTTAATCATGCTGTGCGCTTCCAATAGCATGACCGGATTAAACTCTCCGGCACCCAGACTGAGCAACGTGTCGACCCTGGTTGTTTTGAGGATGGCAGGGAAATCAAAACCAAAATAGGGATAGAGTTTTTCGGAAGCGATTACCTGAGGACAGTCGAAAAATACATATTTATTGGAGCTGATGACCTGCCCATCGGCATAAGTCAGGTACATGTTCATCGGTTTCAGGTGAAATGTTCCTTCCAGGTGAAAAAACCGGTAACCCAGCATCAGGGTGTCAGATGAAATGTACAGGCTGTCGGTTTGCCGTTCATCAATTCTTCCATTATTGTATACCTCGTAATTCCGGTAAATCCAGTAATTGCCGATTGCGAGAGGGAACCATTTTTCAGGCGTGCAAAAAGGAGTAAAGCTGGTCTCTTTTTCACAACCGCCAAGCATCATCCCTATCATCAGGGGAAATACTATTTTTCTTACTGAACACTTCATCCTGAAGAGTTCTACGATTACTTGGTTTTGAAGTTACAAATCAACCTTTTTTGTTTCACCAGGTTTTACCCGGACTGTAATTCGCCTGGCAGTGGTCTCGGGCAATGCCCAGATAATCGTTTGTTGAGTGTTGTTGGTCAGGATCGATTTTGTCAGGCCTTCATGCCTGACCGTTATCGTTCCGTCGAAAACCGGCATGTCCTTGAGTTCGGCCCATCCGGTTGCCTTGGTGAGTCGAGGCTCGGTGCGTATAGTGCGTGTTCCTGCGTTGGCAGTTATTCCCATAAGTCCCATGGCATAGGCCTCTATGGCGGCGAAAGAAACCTCCGGGTATTCCCGTCGCTTTAATTCAGGGGATACCAGCCTGACCAGCAACTTGTAGGCATCTTCTGCCTTCCCGTAACGATAGGTTTCCAACGGGTAATAGGTATTCATTTCAACCCCAGTCCGGGGAACAACCTCAATAAGATGGGCTACAACGGCAGGTGCCCGCTCAGCCGGAACAACATCCCATCTCAGGAGAAACGACATCATCTGTTTGTCGTCGAGCCACTTACCATTGTATCTGATGTAGTGGTGATAGAGTTTTTTATCGGAATCCCACCATTTCTCGGTCAGCTCTTTCCTGATAAACTCCGCGCGACGGAGATAATCACCGGCAAGTTTAGCCTGGTTCCTTAGTAGCAGCATTCTCGAATAATCCAGATTGCCGATATACTGGGCTGCAAGAAGATCAGCGCCAACCTTGCCGAATTGTTCCTCATTGTAGGAACTCAGGCCCCTGCTGGTGGTACTGTCGGGACTGCCTTCCATCAGGCCGTCGCCGTCAGGGTCCCAGCGCCTGACATATTCATTGAGGGATTTTTCGTAAAAATTCACGAAAACAGGATCTTTGAGGTAAACAGAGTCACCGGTCCAGAGCCAGGCACGGTAACAGGCATCGATAATATCAAAGTTGGCCGGCAGATTATACCAGAAATCCTTGTCGGACTTGTAATCCACCGGTGCCGGGAGATTATACCTGTTGATCTCCCAGTATCCGCACCAGTCGCGGCTTGGAGCGATGGCTGCAACAAATTTCGTCAGCAGGTTTTTGTTGATATCGGCCAACCCTAATAATTGAGCACCTACCAGCTGGTGTGAAACGTCCCGCATGCAGAAGGCCTCGCGCTTGGGCAAAGCAGCCTCATACCAGGGTCCAACCGGATCATTGTTGCGAAAAACGTAAGCCATGGCTTGCTTCTTCGCCCATTCGAACCCATTGACCAATACCTGGTCATCGCTGGAAAAACTGATACGTGCATCCTGGCCCTGAACCGAGGTAATGGCATACAGGGTTGCAATCAATAAACAGAATTTTTTCATGCTTTAATTTTTACCGATGAAAACTTTCTCCGATAAATTTCAGTCCGTCGATAATTCCGGTGCGCCAGTAAATCCAGGTGTGACCCCCATCACGAGTCCGGAATTCGTGCTTGATCTGGCGGTCGCGCAGCAACACGTGCAGCGCGGAATTTCCTTTGTAGAGAAAATCATCATCTCCGCAATCAATATAAAACCTGACTTTTTCAATTTGCGGTTTTGGCAGGGTTGCCGCAAGGTCGAGAATGCTGTTGGCCCGGTAATGGTCAGTAAGTAATGATTTTTCCTTGGTCACCCCGAAGAGTTTTTCGAAAAGGCCATCGCGGTTCCCTGCAGGCATTGCCTTCACTTCTTCCTCGGTCCACACTGCGGCACTGTATGCTGCACAAGCCACAAACATATCCGGGTATTTCAGCGAAAAGAGCAGCGACCCGAATCCTCCCATCGATAATCCGGCGAGGCCCCGGAATTCCCTGCTGGCCCGGGTGCGGTAATTTTTATCAATAAAGGGTACAAATTCTTTGATGAACATATCCTCGAATTTCTCAGATCCATCAGCATTGTTCATGTACCAGGTAGCTTTTGCATCGGGCATAACAATGATCATAGAGGGAATTTCCCTTGCCGCGATGGCCCGGTCGGCAGCCATGTTTACCTCGCCAAACTGGATCCAGCCCGATTCATTGTCGGTATACCCGTGAAGCAGGTAAACAACCGGATACAGCCGCTTACCCTCCTGATAATCAGATGGAAGGTATACCGCAAAGTTCACGTCGCGCCCGAGAATGGTGCTTGTCATGGTTAACCCTTCCACTACCCGGCCCATGGGCACGGATTGTGGATAGGCCTTAATAATGAATAGACTTAAGATGCTGAAAACAAGTAATTTGGATTTCATGGTCTGCGATTTTAAGAAGTGCATAAATTAGACATTTATGCAGGGAAAAACACTGCTTTTAGACAGATAAATGAGCTACTTCCTGGTCCATTTCCAAAGCAGCCCGGTACAGATCCCCAGATGAGCCAGGATCAAATCCACATACCTCAGTTAGGACAAAGGCAGCCCCCTTGGAAAAGATTTTAATAAATTCTTCATCTCCGGGGAACAGCTTCCCGTTCTCGTCCGCTGCCCTGAAGTAGAAGCCGCAAATCAGTGCACGGAGAATTTTGTCATAAGGCAAATCCATTTCAAACGCCAGCCTTATGGCACCCGCAAGCCTGTCTTCGGGACCCAGCTTGCGAAAAAGGTCGCAGCCGACGCGGTAAATCGTATCACCTAAATTCCTGTTCGCAAAGCGTCTGAGGAGATCATCGGCATGTTCAGTGAGTGATGTAGGGCTAAACTCATCGGGATACTTTTTTAGTAAGATATCGGCGGACTGCAGCATGGTGGATCGTACCTGAGCCTTTATTTCCGGCACTGCCAGTGCTTCATGCAAATACACAAATCCGGAATTGTACAGGTAACCCAGATAAGCCGTGGCAACATGTCCAAGGTTGTGAATGAACAACTTGCGGTCGACCCAGGCTTTCATATTCTCTTTTGGAGAAAGACCCGGAATTGCGGGTATGGGATTTTTGAAGGCTGCCTTATCGAGGATCAGCGTGTTGTATGGTTCGGCAAATACCTGCAGGATATCTTCCTCTATATCTTTATCCTGCATAAGCGGAACCATTTTACCGATACTGGTTTCAACCAGTCCGACCAATTGGTTCAACGGATAATCTGGCGGGAGGTATCGGGCCAGTTCGACACGAAAAAATTCAGCTGCATTACGAAGATTTTCAGCAATGATCAGGTCCAGAGGATGGTCGGGATCAGTTTTATATCTGATGAGCAAGCCTTTCGCAATCAAGGGTATCACTGCCGGAAGTCCGGCCAGTCCGACTGAAACAGCGACAACGTCCGCCGACGCAATCTCAGAAGCAACAAGGGTTTCATCGGTAGCGATAATACCCCTGACATTGGTGATAGTCATTACTTCAGTATGGTCTCCCTTGATGATGACTTTATATTCTCCACGCAAGTTTAATTCATCGATCACCGGCTGAAAAGTATCGATAAAAACCACTTCGTATCCGCCCCGGCTGAATAGTTGGCCGATGAAGGAGCGGCCTATCCTGCCTGCCCCGAATAGGACCAGTTTGTCAGGATGCTTGTGGGTCACAGGTTTTCTATTTGACTGAGGTAATCTTCTGCCAGTTCGTTGATTCTGGTCTTTTTCTCGCCTGGCTGGTTCTCAAGATAGGTTCCGCCAACGCAGAAACATGCGAATCCTCCCGAAGCTACTGCCCAGGCAATAGTTTTTTGAAAATCGAGCTGTCCTTTGGGTACCGTTTTGAGTTGAGAGGCGAGGGAAGCAATGGCACCACCGGCAAAATTATCTCCGCATCCGGTAGTATCTCCTTTAAGTTCAGGATTTTCAGTGATGTTTGACACCACCCTGGCTGAAACCGGAAGACGGATCAAACCTGTTTCCCTGAACAGCGAGCCATTTGAGAAAGCCAGAAGATCACGGTTCCCGTTTGTAATAATAAATGAGGGAACTCCCATGCGCTGAAAAAAAACTGCTGCATCCTCCATATTGGGAGATCCGCTGATCTTCAGAGATTCTTCGCAATCCATGATCAGCAGATCAATCTTTTTCAGACTCTCCGGATTGTCGCCGGGCGGCCAGGGTTTGCCAGGGTTTTTCTTCTCATTGCGAAAGTCGAATACTGTATTTACTACGGTAATACAATTGTGTTTCTTAGCTTTTGCCAGGAGCTGACCGAGATGGTCGTGAATCCCCGGCACCAGGGCTGTACCCCCAAAACAAACGATTTCGGATTGAAAAAAACTGTCATCCAGATGGTCTGGGGTATAATCCCAGGCCGCGCCGATATTGTTGATAAAAGTCCTTTCCCCGTGATTGCTGTCGAAGGTGGGATCCGAAAGCACATGGGTAAACGGAGTGAATTTGTCACTTATCCTGATGTAATTCTCTGTGTTTAGTGGTGTTTTTGCCAGAAGGCCGAAGATGAAATCTGCAGTTGCGTCATTACCGGCGCCGCCGTAATATCGTACCTCAAAACCGGCAGGATCGAGCAATTGGGAAGTGTTTATCAGGGATACGAGTCCGGGCCCTCCAATGTTGACTGAATTATGGGCACGACCCTCGGTCAGCTCCAGAAAAATCCCGGAGTAGGGAGTTGATGAAAAATGCTCGAGTTCTTCTGTGAAAACCAGCCTTCCTGGCGACAATCCGCCATCCCCGGACTGTTTTGACTGGTATTTTAAAAATCCTGGGCTATTAAATTTTATCCCGGTGAATAAATAGTCGGCAAGTGCACATCCGGTGCCAGAAATCAGGATTTTGCCATCAGTCATGTTTATCTAATCTTATTTGGTTGTCAGCGCCTCACTAATATTCCACAGTTTTTCGGCGCTCACCAGGTCGTATGACGCTTTTGAGGAGGCTTTCTCTTTTCTTTTTGCAAAGTATTTACCGGTAACCCCTTCAACCTCCGGTGAAGCAGCCAGGTATACAGAGGTTTCGGCTCCCACAGCCGGCTCAATGGTAAAGGGTTTCATGAGGGTCATCATCCAGTTGGCTTTATTTTTTTCACGATTATAGGCGAATCGCGAATTTACAAAGCCCGGATGCAGGCAATTCGCAGTGACCCCGGTACCGGCCAGGCGGTGTGCCAGCTCATAGGTGAATAAAATATTAGCCAGCTTTGCCTGCGCATATGCTTTCCATCCCGAGTATTTTCGGGTTGCCTGAAGGTCGTCGAAGTCCATTTTTCCACCAAAGTGTGCAGCTGATGCTACATTGATTATCCTTGACGGGGAGCTTTTCTTAAGCACGTCAAGTAAGAGCCTGGTAAGCAGGAAATGTCCAAGATGGTTCACTCCGATCTGGTATTCAAACCGGTCAACGGTTTCCATTCGCTTTTCGGTATAAATTCCTGCGTTGTTGATCAGCACATCAAGCCTGTTGTACCTCGCTGTGAATTCTGCGGCAAACCGCCGGATTTGTTCAAGACTGGCGAGGTCGCATTGCAGCATGTCGACCTGATTGTTCCTGCTGATCCGGATCACTTCCTGCCTGGCTTCTTCGCCCTTTTCCTCATCGCGCGACATCATCACTACGTGCGCACCCATTTCAGCTAAAGCTGTTGCGGTGGCCTTTCCAATTCCTGAATTGGCCCCGGTAATCAGGATTATCTTGTTCTCCATTTAATTAGTTTACAATATCTAACAAAGATTGATGTAAATGGTTGTTGCTATTTGACGAACTTACTTACGGAACAGATAGGACAGTTTTACAAAGAATCCACGCTGCATCTCCAAGGCTCTGGTATCGCGGCTCAAGAAAGGCTCTGAATCTTCGGATTGCTGGTATAGCGACCCGTATCCCAGGTAGCAGACCGTTCCCGGGATATAGGTGAAAGAAACCAGAAAATCGGTGAGCAGCGATTTGCGGTAACCGTTGTATTCCAGTATTCCTCTGATAAACAGGTATTTGTTAAACTGATAAGTCAGGTTCAGCCGCTCGATGGGGTACTTGTAAACGTTACTGTGATCGCTGGTCCGGCTAAAATCGGAATAGACAAAACTCAGTGTCGATTCAAATTTCGACCAGGGCTGAAAACTTGCGCTGACGGATATCCGGTTGCTCATGCCGCCAAAGGGATCCGCCGAATAATATATGGCATTGTTTCGCCGGTAGGTGAGTGTGCCCGAAAGCCATGTCCGGTAGCGGCCAGTGGCTGTCACCTGCAATCCGCTTGTATTGAATCTCTTGCCGAGAAAAACTTCGTTGGAAAGTGAATACCTTGCGCGGACCTGTGTGGTGCCACCCAGGAGAGCCGCGGCCGAAAGATAGTTGCTGGTTTCCCACATGGCATAGATCCGGTCGTAAGTGGCAGAGCCAAAAAAGTCCAGGTCAAACCTTCTGAAAATATCGGATTTAGCATAAAAGACGGGCCTGAAATCTGCCGCCGCCTGAGTGATGCCGGTTCGGGTGATGTAACCGGTAGCCACATCGAAACCGGTATCTATATTCTTAAGGATGATCGCGTAATTGAGGTCGCGGGTTTCAGAATGAAAGTAAAGTCCCTCGGCCAGACCTTTCTGCGTGCCATCGGGCCCGATTGTTTGTGACCCAAAAATATTGTATTCCAGAAGGCTGGATTTATTAATCCGGATTTGGGCATCAGTACCGACGACCCGGTTGCTGCTTCCGTTGGATTCGCGACCGGTATAAAGTGCACCGAGATACCCATCCCCCTTTAAGTTGTATTTGTAGCGGAGGATAGGGAAATGGGCGAACTGGCGGGTGGCTGATCCGCTGTCGCGGGGCAGCTCATCGGCACCGTAAAGCAGGGCAATGGAATTCTTTTTGTCAATATTGCCGGTGAACTTGACTCCGGTGATCGGGTTGACAATGGTACGCGTGTTCACCAGGTACATCATGGGATCGACAAGGGAGGTCTGGGTGGCTCCGATGTTGAATTTCTCACGTCCTTCAAGGAAAAACGGACGTTTTTCTGGATAATACAGCTCATACCGCAGGTTTACGTCGACCTGCCCGGCATCGGATTCTACCTGACTGAAATCCGGATTTACAGTGGCATCCAGGATCAGATCGGAGGTAATCCCGTATTTGAGGGTCAGGCTTAGATCGGGTTTCCTGACGTCTTTCACCAGCTGGTCTCCGCTCCGTATATCCTTGTGAGAGTAAGTGACTGCCGGGATAGCCTCAAAAAGTGAATAATGCTTAACTCCGGTATAATCAACGCGCATCAGCTGGGGCAGAAGGTTAAAACCCATGGATGGATCCAGACTGGGGTATCCTACATGCGTGGCAGTCCGACTAACGAACCTTTCCAAAAGGAGGCCCATGCTGACCGGATCGCTCTTGGAAAATCTCAGGCTTTTGAGCGGGAGCATAACCTCCACGCAATAGCCGGTTGAGTTTAATTTGCCCGCACTGTACCAGACCAGATCAATACTCGGATCTTCCTTGCCTGCGGCAAAGCGGGTATCCATCTGAATTCCAAGTGGATTGATATAAAAGGCATACAGGGCTTGCTGGTCAAATCTGGAGTCTATGTTAAGGCAGATCCAGTCGTCCTGTATAATGTCATCACGAGCGGAAACATTTGCCTTTATCTTGTCGGGTTCGGAATCCTGACAATCGAATGCGAAGTAGAGGTTTTCGGCGTCGTAGGCGATCCAGGCTTTTGTTTGCTGAGGAATAACCTTACCGAAGTCAGGAATGAAGGAAGTGAAATCGGTAAACACGGCTGCTTCCTTCCAGACCGCTTCATCCAGGATGCCGTCGATCACCGGGGGTTTGGCAACCTTGAAGGCTTTAACCACTTCGGTTGCACCCCAGGTCGATATTGAAGACAGGAGGATGGAGGTCAAAAGTAATATCAACGATTTCCTCATAGAGCTAAAATTAGTGAACGACCACGATACGACTCGTAAAGTTAACTTTTTGGGATTTAGTTATCCTAAGATAAAAAATGCCTTCCGGAAGGTCTGCTACTTTTATCTTTTGATAACGGTCTGTTATTGATCCTGTTATAAGACATTGTCCTGAAATGCTGAAAATGGAAAATGAGGCTTCCAGTCCTGCATTTTCTACCACCAGGAAATCCGAAACCGGATTGGGATAAGCCACGATAGCTTGTTCAGCCAAGGTAGATTCGACAGCCGACACGGCATCCAATTGCAATCGCGCATAGCTGGTCCTGGTGGAAATATAGGGAAGCAATCCAATCTTGACATGTGAGGTTGTCAGCCTGTTGTTGAAGGAATTAAGGAAATCGTTGTAGGTCCAACCGTAATCCTTTTTATAATAGGGATCTGTTGGGATGAAGGGACTGTAAAGTGCCTTAAGCGTATTGATCTTTTCCACTAGTTTTCCGCCATCCAGGGAGTTCAGGAATTGATGGAAGATTCGGGTGTATTCTCTCCTGTAAGCCGGGATTGCCAGGACACGGGAGTAAAGTGGCCGGGGTTCTGACTGATTCGACCATAAGTAAACATTTCTCGACGCCCAGTCGATATTGAACCAGTCAATACCGAAAGTGTTGTCGAGATCATAAGGTATCAGCTCAAATCTGCCGGTAGCCGTGTTTTTATACAGATAGAAATTGTTCTTGTTGTAAAAGGGCCCGTCCCAATTGCCTGCAAATACATCGAAAACCATAATTTTCAACAGCGATTCCACGTTGAGAACTTTCTCCAGTTCTGAGGAGAAGCTTGTCAGCGGAGTATTGTTGAGAACATCGATAAAAGTGCACAGATCGGTATAATCATCTGTCTCTTCATTGGTTTTAAGCTCGTACGCGCGTCGGGTTCCGATGGTGAATTTATAATCTTCAGGGTTTTTACTTCGATAGGAGAGGTCGGCCGGATAGAGGCATTTGTACAGGTTACCCTTTTTATTGCCAAACCTGAGTTTTGCAAATTCCTCATCCACCTGTTCTACATTGATATAAACTCCCCAGAATACATCATTGATATAGAGGAGTATGTGGTTGGCGCGTGGTGCAGGAATGCCGATGTTCCTGCAGAGATCCCAGCATAACTTTGAACGGATGACCGAAGGATCGTTGTGTTCGCCGTTCAGGTCCATCTTTTCCAATCCCAAAAAGGAGCCCTTGGTAACGAAGGTGTTAAATGAAAGGCTGAAAGATTTTTTATTGGAGGAACGCGAAGTGTTTCCCCTAAACCTGAGACCGACCGTTTCGATGGAATCTTTAAAGTCACCGCTTTCAAAAAGGAATCTTGTTGGGAATTCCACATCGGATTGCGGGTGGAGGTACATTTTGTCGAGTGAATCCTTTGGCAGGTAAAGCCGGATTCTTGGCAGCAGATCGTCGCGGAAAACGGCCCCGGGCTCGGGGAAGGGATTTTGTGCCAGCAGGGTGGGCGTTAATCCGGATACCAGGAGGATAAAAGATACTAATACGCGAAGGTGCTGAAAGTTTTTGCTCATTTTATCCGGACCGGTCCATCCGCACTGTTATGTCGCAACGAATTTCTGTATTTTCGACAGATAAATTTATGTCGATGAGAATTAAATTTTTATCCATCCTTTTACTAACCCTGACAACCTCGGTATTCAGTCAGAGTGTTGAATCGATGAGAATTACCCATGGGCCCTGGCTGCAGAACGTCACCACTGACGGGGTAACCGTTTGCTGGACCACAAACCTCCCGGCAGTACCCGGGGTGTGGATCGTCTGCGACAAGCCCAAGGCAGATTCCCTGGTCCGCAATTCAACCGACGGACTCATCCATGCTGGTGGCACGCTGCACCAGGTTCGGATCTCCGGTTTAAAGCCCGGCGTAAAATACCGGTACAAACTGCATTCGGTTGAGTTGCTGAAGCTCCGACCCTACCAGGTGTATTACGGAGATACGGTTAAAGGAAAAGAGTTCAGTTTTACTACCTTAAATACGAGTAAAAAAAATACTCAATTCCGAGTAGTAAATGATATACATACAAATGGTGGCCTTTTGGCCCAATTAATTAAATCAGGAAATCCTGAGACGCTGGATTTTATGGTTTATAATGGCGACATCGTTGATAATTTTGAAACCGAATCGCAATTACTCGGACCGATCATTGATACAAGCGTCAGATACTTCGCTTCGAACATCCCTTTCATTTATAACCGGGGCAATCATGAAACCCGGGGAATCATGGCAAGGAAACTGAAGGATTATCTTGCTTATACTGATAATCGGTATTACGGTTCTTTTGATCAGGGCCCTGTTCATATTGTCATGCTGGACTGTGGTGAAGATAAGCCTGATGATAATCGATATTATTATGGATTAGCTGATTACGATAATTATCGGCTCGAGGAACTTGCATGGCTGAAGAAGGAAGTGAATTCTCCTGCCTATCGCGATGCTGCTTACCGGATCATCGTTGTTCATATGCCAATCCTGCCTGGGCTGAAAGGTGTGATTGGAAGGGTGCCTGTTCTTTTCGGGGATTACAGGGGTCACGGACCCGAATTTCTGGCCAGATATTTCGGGCCGGTGATCCGTGAAGCCGGAGCCGACCTGCTGATTGCCGGACATACCCACCGCCATGCCTGGCTGGCCCCTCCTTTTTCGGGATACAACTTTCCCGTTCTGATCAACGGCAATACAAATTATGTTCAGGTGGATGCCGGACCGGAAGGGATTTCGATCCGGGTGGTCAGCAGTGCAAATGAAGTTGTGTTAAATAAACAGTTAAAGAAGAGGTAGAAATTCTACCAGAAAACGGCAACTTTTCCTGTAGACTTTCTTGATTCCAGATAATCGTGCGCATCGGCGGTTTGGGATACCGGAAACGCTTTCCCCAACACCGGACGAATTATACCTTCAGCAGTCAGTCGCCCGACTTCTGCCATCACTTCTTTCAACACCAGGGGCTTGTGATCCGCCAGTGCCAGCATGTTAACACCTAGCATGGATTGAGATTTCATGATCAGACCGACCGGTGAGTGAAAGCCGAAACCCAGTCCAACCCGCAGGTTGTTCAGCTGGCTGGATTTGTTACCCCGATTCTGTGCTGCTGCACCATAGGCGATAATGCGGCCGCCGGGTCCCAATAATTTAAACCCTTTTTTAAAACTCAGGCCTCCGATATTGTCAAAAACAACATCGAGCTTTTTGCCGTCTAATTGATTTTCCAGGTCTTTCCAGTAGTTGGGTGAGCGGGAATCAATCGTGAAATCAACCCCGCATCCTCTGAGGAAATCGTGTTTGCCGGCCGATGCAGATCCGTATACAATACATCCCTGAGCCTTCGCCAACTGAACCAGTATTGTTCCCACGCCTCCGGCTGCAGCGTGGATCAGAACCCTGTCGCCTGCATAAAGCCTGGTTGCAAATGCTGCACTGTAAACTGCAGTTGAAGCCTGCGTTGCAAGGGCGGTGGCCAATGAAAGATCCAATGAGTCGGGCAGGGGGATGATCGCATCAGCCTGTGTTTTCGCGTATTCTGCATAACCACCGAAGCGTGTAAGGGCTGCAACACGCTGACCGGCCATGTATCCGTGTGTATCGGGACCGATGGAATGTATGGTGCCCGCAACGTCATAGCCGAGTATTGCCGGGATCGGCGGAGCCGCCTTGTAAAGACCCCTGCGGGCCATAACATCGGCATAATTCAATCCGAATGCCTCAACCTTAATGATGACTTCTCCTTTTGCCGCTACGGGAACCTCAGTTTCCCGCATTTCGAATGCATCCCTGGCTTCGCCGGTCCGGACTAAAAAAATCGCTTTCATAGTTTTTGTTGCTCCTTTGCCTGATCAACTTTTTTGCGAACCCGCAGATTGATCAGTTCCACAGTAAAAGAGAACAGGACAGCAACATATACATAGCCTTTCGGAACCTCCTTATGGAATGCTTCCATCGCCAGGGTAAACCCGATCAGGATAAGGAATGCCAGGGCAAGGATCTGAAGAGTTGGATTTCTGTTGATAAAAGTGCTGATGGCCCCTGCAAAAGATATCATGACAACCATCGCGATGACCACCGCCAAAACCATGATCAATAGTTGGTTGCTAAGTCCTATAGCAGTGAGAATTGAGTCGAAACTGAAAACCATGTCCAGAATGATGATCTGGAGTATGACAGCAGCGGGGGTGACTTTATTTTTCGTATGCAATTCATGGTGCGAGGCTAATGTCTTTTCATGAATTTCGGTAACGCTTTTCCAGATCAGGAAAATACCTCCCGCCAGCAGGATGATGTCGCGGACCGAAAAAGCATTCCCTGCGATGGTGAACAGCGGGTTAGTAAGTTTGATAATCCATGTGATGGAAATCAGCAAGCCGATTCTGAATACAAGAGCCAGCAACATTCCGATGGTCCTTACCCTAGGTTGCTGATGCTTTGGTAGTTTGCCGGTGGCTATTGAGATAAAGATGATATTGTCGATGCCCAGCACAATCTCCAGAAAGGTGAGCGTTAGCAATGCAATCCAGGCTTCGGCGTGAAGGAATATTTCCATAAGAGAATGAATTTAAGGTTCCAAAGATAATCGAACAGGATTAAACGCATATTATATTATTATGAATCCTACCTCATTTTGGATTAACTTTGGGTAAATCTGAAGGTCATTTGATACCATTGTTATGCCGGTTTTATCTTTCCTGAAAATATTTCTGATTTCCACGAGCCTTATGATAGGGGTCGGCGGATTTAAAAATCCCAGTCCAAATATTGATCCTGAGCGGAAAGCCTTTACAGATGACCTGAAAAAAAGGACTTTTCAATTTTTCTGGGATCGGTGTGATCCGATAACCTTTCAAATCGACGACCGGTACCCGACCATTCAGTTTTCCAGCATTGCCGCCACAGGTTTCGGTTTGGCAACCTACACCGTCGGAATTCATAACAGATATATTACCAGGGAAGAGGGTGCCGGCAGGGTCCTGAAAACGTTGGAGTGGCTTTGGCAGTCACCTCAGGGTCCCGGGAAAGAGAATATTACCGGGTATAAAGGATTGTTCTACCATTTTCTCAACAATGGCAGCGGTACCCGCTTCAAAACCAATGAACTGTCGACCATCGACACAGGTTTGCTGATGGCCGGAATCCTGACCTGCCAGTCCTATTTCGATCAACAGAATTCAGTGGAAAAAAGGATCCGGAACCTGGCTGATTCACTGTACCTGAGAGTAGAGTGGGATTGGGCTATGAACGGACAGTCCAGCATGTCGATGGGATGGCATCCCGAAGATGGTTTTATTTCATCATCCTGGAATGGATACAATGAGGCTATGGTGCTGGTAATTATGGCTATGGCTTCGCCCACTCATCCTATTCCTGCTGAAGCCTGGAAAACCTGGTGCAGCACTTACAGGTGGGAAAACTTCTACGGCTTCGAACATCTTAATTTCAGTCCCCTGTTCGGACATCAGTATTCGCATATGTTTATTGATTTCAAAGGAATAACCGATGAGTACATCAAGTCCCGCGGAATCGACTATTTCGAAAATTCAAGGAGGGCAACTCTTTCTAACCGGGCCTATTGTATAAAGAATCCCAAAGGATTTGCCGATTATTCGGAGAAGATATGGGGATTGACAGCCAGCGACGGACCCGCAAACGAGACGCGCCAGGTAAATGGCAAGCCGGTCAATTTTTCAACCTATACGGCTCGCGGGGCAAGCGCCTTGTATATAAGTGACGATGGAACCATAGTGCCGACTGCCGCTGGAGGCTCTATACCGTTTGAACCGGAAATATGTATTGATGCCCTCAGGGAGATGAAAAAGAAATATGGCGATAAGCTCTATCAGAAATATGGCTTCAAGGATGCCTTTAATCCTACCTATACCTTTGACCCGAGGCAACCTGAAGGCTGGTTCGATGTTGATTATCTGGGGATCGACCAGGGGCCGATCATTATGCAGCTGGAGAATTATGAAACCGGGCTGATATGGAATACGTTAAAAAAGAACAGTTATATTATTAATGGCCTGCGTAAAGCAGGATTTACCGGAGGATGGCTTGACAAAGCCAAACCTCTGAAGCCTTAATTTGTGAAAATTACACAACCTATGAAACCTAAAAGCTTAAAATTCATTTTCCTGATTCTGGCGATTCTCTGGGGGAATTCTCTGGTGTTCGCGCAGGTCAGGGTAATTACCGGAAGAGTGACGGGATCAGATACCGGTGAATCCCTGCCAACTGCTTCTGTTGCGTTAAAGGGAACCGGCAAGGGAGCCATTGCCGATATGAACGGAAACTACCGTATCGAGGTTCCGTCAGCTGAATCCGTGCTGGTTTATTCATTTGTGGGTTATGAGACCCAGGAACTGGTGGTTGGCAGCCGGAACCAGATCGACGTGGTATTGAAAACCAAAAGCGCCGCCCTCGAAGAAATAGTGGTTATCGGCTACGGTACCGTCAGGAAAAGCGATCTGACCGGTTCTGTGAGCTCTGTGAAAGCCAAGGACCTGGTGAAAATTACAT
This sequence comes from uncultured Porphyromonadaceae bacterium, assembly GCA_964355105.1. Classification (GTDB taxonomy): domain Bacteria; phylum Bacteroidota; class Bacteroidia; order Bacteroidales; family UBA12481; genus UBA12481. The sequence goes on along the minus strand of CAYHCO010000001.1, from coordinate 206,301 downwards.
CGGTCAACCCGGAACAGAGCCTGCAGGGTAAAGTTGCCGGAGTGCAGGTGACCAGCACATCAGGTGCTCCCGGGGCCACACCGGTGGTTAGGATCCGTGGGGTGGGTACCTTTAATAACTCTTCGCCAATCTATGTGGTCGGTGGAGTAATCCTCGATAACATATCTTTCCTTAATTCTGGTGATATAGTATCCATGGAGGTCCTTAAGGATGCTTCTGCAACCGCGATTTATGGATCAAGAGGGGCAAACGGGGTTATTATCGTTACCCTCAAAACAGGAATAAAGGGAAGTGAAAAGCCGGTATTTAATTTCAGCACCGAGTTCGGAATTCAAAATATTGCAAAGAAAATTGATCTCCTCAATGGCAAGGAGTTTGCCACAGTCACCAACGAAATAATTCCGGGAAGTTACAATAATGTGGATGCTGTCCCCAATACCGATTGGCAGGATCTGGTTTTTAACCCTGCCCCAATGCACAACAGCCAGTTCTCCATTTCGGGAACGACTGCCAAAACTGATTATTACCTGAGTTTCGGACTTTACCAGCAGGACGGTATCATCGACAGGTCGAGTTATCGCAAGTTTACCGTTAGTTCAAACAATACCTACCACCTGACCGATCACATTAAATTCGGGAACAATTTCACCCTTGCTCCCTATCAGCGGCAGAATGCCCCCAACGTGACCTATTCAGTATACAGGGCGCAGCCGCTGCTGAAGCCCTATTACCCCGATGGTTCTTACGGTGTCGTGTATAATGTTGGTAATCCGATGGCTGATTTGGAATATTCGAACAATTTCGATTCAGGCGTCAGGGGTGTTGGAAATATTTATGGTGAGTATGCATTCCTTGACGGATTTACCTTGCGTTCCAGTTACGGTATCGATGCAGGTTTTGGGAACAGCCAGAGCTTTACCCCGGCGTTCACCGTTTACAATCCTGATGGTACCGCCACCCAGCAACAAAACGTACTGAGCGATATCTATAAGGGAAATTCGCAAAACATGAGCTGGCTGTGGGAAAACACACTGAACTACACCAAAACTTTTGGAAAGCACAGTATCAATGCCGTTGCAGGGTATACCATGCAGGAAACCAAATCGGAATCACTGGGTTTATCGGGAGAGAATGTGATCCGGAACGGCAGCGATTTCTGGTATATAGGGCCTGCTTATATATATGATCCGTCAAACAATGTCAATACTATTCAATCCATTAACAACGGGGTGGATCCGAATCAGTACTATTCCATGATCTCCTACCTCTTCCGCGTAAATTATACCTACAACGACAAGTATATGTTTACTGCTACTTTCAGGCGTGACGGATCCTCGAAATTCACTGCTGAAAACCGTTTTTCGAATTTCCCGTCTCTGGCTGCAGGATGGAACATCGGGCGGGAGAAATTTATGGAACAGCTGCCGGTATTTTCGTCTTTGAAACTGAGAGCAAGCTGGGGAATTATTGGCAATGAAAAGATCAGCTATTTCGATAGGTTTGCAAGGGTTCAATCTGATATCGTGGCCGTAATCGGTCAGCCGGATGTCGCCATTGCAGCAGCATCCTACGGCAAAAGCGGCAATCCCGACCTGAAATGGGAAAGCACCAAACAAACTGATATCGGACTTGAATTCGGCCTGATGAAAAACAGGCTTACCGGTGAATTTGACTTCTACAACCGCATCACAGACGATATACTGGTGGAACTCTCAACCCCCGGCCATATGGGCAACGGGCTGGGTCAGAAGATCAGGTACAATGCAGGTTCAGTCCTGAACAGGGGATTTGAGTTCACTCTGAACTGGAGGGAGGAAGTTGGTGAATTTACCTACGGAGCCGGTATCCTGGGGTCGACTATTTATAATGAGGTTCTCGCAATTGGCGGATCCAGCGGAGTGGATTCCCTGTTGATTGGGGGCTACCTTGGTAACGGACAGGCTGTTACGCAGAGTCGTGTGGGTTTACCAATCGGCGCTTTTTTCGGTTATGTAACTGACGGGGTATTTCAGACGCAGGAAGAATTGAATGCTTACCCGCACTCCTCACAGGCAGAAGTCGGCGACCTGAGGTTTGTAGATACCAACGGTGATGGTAAACTGAACAGTCTCGACCGCACCTATCTCGGATCTTCGATACCAAAATTTATTTATGGATTCAATTTTGAAATGGGTTATAAAGGTTTCGGCTTCTCTGCTGATTTCCAGGGACAACTGGGCAACAAGATATTTAACGGGAAAGAGGTGGTTCGGCCTGATCCCTATAATTTTGAGCAACACGTGTTTAACAGGTGGACAGGGCCAGGAACCAGCAATATTGAGCCCAGGTCGTCGTTCGGCGGATACAATTATTCCATTTCCGACCGTTTCATTCAGGATGGGTCGTTCCTGCGGATCAGGAATGTTATGCTGACCTATACGGTGCCCGAAAGCTTTACGAAGAGGATCAAGCTTACCGCACTGAGATTTTACCTCAAAGGAACCAATGCCTACACGCTTACCCGGTTTACCGGTTATACCCCGGAAATAGGGAGTTTTGATGTGCTTTCCAACGGCATCGACAACGGCACGTATCCGGTTACAGCAGTTTATTCCATTGGTCTTAACCTAACATTCTAAGCAAGATGAAAGCAATATTAAAATATACGATAGCATCTGTCCTGCTTATCTACCCATTTGCCGGATGCACTGATTTCCTGCAGAAAAACCCTCAGGGTGAACTGACCCAGGAAGTATTCCCGCAAACAGCTTCCGATGCTCTTTTGGCCACTAACGCAGTTTATTCAACAATCCGCGGATGGTACTACAATTCAGGAGGGTACCCGATACTGGATATCATGTCGGATGATTCCCATAAAGGAAGTAATCCGAATGACCAGCTTACGACAATTGGACCCTACGATACGTATAAGCATACGGCAACAGGCGATGGTTTGGACCGTTGGTGGAGTACTCTCTACCAGGGTATTAAATATGCTAATGTGGTGATTGAGAAAGTTCCGGCGATCGTTATGGATGAGACCGTTAAGAATGAATGCCTGGGAGAGGCCAAATTTCTGCGCGCGGTTTATTATTTCGATCTGGTCCGTGCTTGGGGAGGCGTTCCCATTGTGACCACCGTTACTCCTCCACTTCAGTTGGCACGTTCAACAAAAGAGCAGGTTTATCAGTTAATTGTTGAGGATCTGACTTTTGCCATGGCCAATCTTCCTGAGCGAAGCGCCCAGCCAATGTCCGACCGCGGCAGGGCTACCCGGGGAGCAGCCAAATCGCTGATGGCAAAGGTTGCCCTTTTTCAGAAGGACTATGCTACTGCCGAACAATACGCACTGGAAGTTATCCGGTCCGGTGAGTATGATCTGGAGACAGATTTTATCAACGCTAACGGAAAGGACGGCGAACATGGAATCGAATCGGTATTTGAAGTCGGAGCTATGGAAGTTGAAGGAACTTTTGGCGACCAGTATGCCAATACCCAGGGGGTGCGGGGAACACCGAACCGTGGCTGGGGCTTTAACAGGCCTTCCGAAACATTGAGAAATTCTTTTGAGAAAGGAGATCCAAGGCTCGATGCAACGATCATCGATCTGGGCGAAACGCTGGATGGTGTAAAAATTATGGGCGACGGCACAACTCCCGATTTTGAATACGACGATAATGGAAAAATTCTGGAACGCGAGTGCTACAATCAGAAAGTTTGGATCCCCGGGATCAATACCATCACACAGTTCGGCCATAACCGCCGGATTATACGTTACGCCGATGTTCTCCTGATGGCAGCTGAAGCACTCAATGAAAACAATAAGCCGGGCGACGCGTTACTTTATCTGAACAAGGTTCGTGAGAGAGCACGCGGAGGCAATCCCGATATTCTGCCTGATATTAAGGAGACGGGCAAGGAATCCCTTCGAAAGCTGATTCTCGAGGAGCGCCGTCATGAACTGGCGATGGAAGGTCACCGGTTCTGGGATCTGGTCCGGACAGGAATGGCTCCACAGGTTTTGGGACCCATGGGATTTGTTGAGGGTAAGCACGAACTGCTGCCGATCCCGCAAACTGAAGTCGATATATCTCAGGGAATCCTTGAACAAAATCCGAACTGGAATTGATGTTGAATCGTAAATAACTGAATATTAATTAATTTAAGTCTAACAATTAATGATCTCGTCTATGAAAAAGAGGAATGTATTATTTGGTGTCATTATGCTGACAGCCATGTTTTCTGTTATTCTGAGCGGCTGCAAAAAAGAGCCGACTGAATTTACGCTGACCACGCTGGTCTCCGGAACCATTGATCTTAACGGTGCAACCACTGCCAATACGGTACCGGTTAAACCGTCGATCGTGGCAACGTTTAATACTGAGGTTGATCCGGCCACAGCTGTTGCGGCCAACGTAACCCTGGTTCAGGATTATGACAATGCTGCCATTGCGGTTACTGTAACGGCCAGCGGCTCATCCATTACCATCACCCCAGCTGCCGACCTGAGCAGTGGCGCACTGTACAAGCTTACCCTGGGAGCAGGTCTGAAATCGGCTAATGCGCTGGCATTAAGCTCGGTAACGCGTACTTTCAACACGATTGGTACTTTTGTTCCGACTGGCGTGATTGCCTACTGGAGTTTTGAAGGCAATGCCAATGATGTTGTCGGGACTTACGATCCGGCTTCTACCGGAGTTGTTAATGTTTCCTACAGCGCTTCCCGTAATACCGCTGCCGGCAATGCCGCAACTTTCGACGGCAGCACCAGCATCATAGAGGTTCCAAACGGAGATGCCCTGATGAACACCGCTGATTTTACCCTGAGTTTCTGGGTTAAAGCCACCAGCCAGGACAAAGGTCACTTTGTTATGGGCCTCGGAGCTTTCTACGGATTCCAGTTTGAAATCGCCGGCGACATGAGCAACTGCAAGCTTGCAGCCAGCTATGATCTGGGTGGTGGGAAAACCGGGTCGGAAGACCTGTGGTTCCCGGGTAACGGCCAAACCCGCGACAATGGCGGCTGGCAGGGATGGACCTTCTGCAAGGACCTGACTGCCTCAGGCGGTGTTGCCGGAATTCTGAAGGATAAATGGGCACAGGTAGTTTGTACCTATAATTCTGTAACCAAAACCGCCACCATGTTCATGAACGGTGAAAAAATGAAGGCACAGGATTTCAATTTGTGGCCTGACGATGATGCCAAGCGCGGTGTCGTTGGTCTGAAATACGGCGGCAAGGAACCTGATGTCAAGAATGAACTTGCATTTGGATTTATCCAGTCAAGGGCTGGCACCATGTGGGCTTCTGAACCCTGGGGCGGTTATGCCATACCGGGTTCCAACCACTTTAAAGGTCAGCTCGACGATGTGCGGATCTTTCATAAGGCACTCACTGAGACTGAAATCAGGCTCATGTATAATTCAGAGAAATAGTTTTGGTTAAACAATTCAGGGAGGATCCGGGGATTACCCGGGCCCTCCCTTTTTAATTTTTCTACGAATTGACAAAAACATTAAGGATAATCTTTGCAGCTGCAGGGATTGGATTGTTTGCCACCTCGTGCAAACCTGACAATCCCGATAATCATGGCACCATGCAGCTGGTGCGCGTGATAGCCGGCGGCGTTACACTCAATACGGACGCAGTGAATCAGAATGTACCCGCAGATGCAAATATTCTCGTAGAGTTTACCAGCGCTCTCGATACGGCTTCAGTCCGCACCGCAGTGGCGCTTAAGAGCCGGGCAGGAAGCCCTGTGACTTGTACCGTAACCTTTTCATCTGATCTGGCGAAGGCCACCCTGGATCCGCTCGCAAATCTTGAATATAATGCGACCTACGATCTTACGGTGGGATCCGGAGTTAAAGGGATCAACGGTGAGACTTTCCCCGGCCTTACTTACCAACTTACCACCATGCAGGGAAAGCTCCTGCTGAATAACCTGACCCTTAACGGGTTGCCTTTTAAAACATCCAAACCGCTAACCGATATCGATTTAAAAACGCTTACACTGGTTGCTGATTTTTCGGAACCGTTAAATACGACAGCCTATTTGCCTTATATTACTTTGTCAGGCGGGGCCCAGCTGAGCTCTGTGATTTCCTCCGATGGTAAATCGGTTACCATTACAAATACTGCGGAACTTAACGGATATTCCCGTTATTATTTCAATATCTCTTCTAACCTAACTTCCCAGGCCGGTTATACGTTTGATGGCTTTTCAAACTCTTTCTTCACCGTGATGGATTCTGTCGACAAATTCCCCAGAATCTCCGATGAGGAGCTTATTGACCTGGTTGAGCGACAAACATTCAGGTATTTCTGGGATTTCGGTCATCCCGCCTGTGGCCTTGCAAGAGAACGGAACTCATCAGGAGATATAGTAACCATTGGGGGATCAGGATTTGGAGTGATGGCTCTTGTGGCAGCCATGGAAAGAGGGTACGTTACACGATCTGATGGATTGGCCCGGCTCGACAAGATGCTGCATTTCCTGGAGACGTGCGACCGGTTCCACGGCGCATGGCCTCACTGGCTAAACGGATCAACCGGAAAAACGGTGCCTTTCAGTCAGAGAGATGATGGCGGCGACCTGGTCGAAACTTCCTTCATGATCCAGGGACTGCTCGCAATGAGAGAATACCTCGATTCCTTATCGGTGACAGAGGATGCACTCAGGGTGAGGATCACGAAACTTTGGGAAACCGTTGAATGGACGTGGTACCAGAACGGCATGGAGGTGCTTTTCTGGCACTGGTCACCCAACAATTTCTTTAACATGAATCACCAGATCAGCGGGTATAATGAAACACTGATCACCTACGTACTGGCTGCTTCCTCACCAACTTACGCGATCCCGGCATCAGCTTATCATAAAGGCTATGCCCGAAACGGCGCCATTCGTAACGGCAAAAAATATTTTGGGATAACGCTCCCGCTCGGGGAAGATATGGGAGGTCCGCTGTTTTTTACCCATTACAGCTTCCTCGGACTTGATCCACGAAACCTTGCTGACCGTTATGCCAGTTACTGGATGCAAAACGTTAACCAGTCGCAGATCAATAATAGTTACTGTATATCCAATCCCAAGAGATTCATCGGATACAGCGCTGATTGCTGGGGACTTACCGCAAGCGACAATCAATCGGGCTACAGTGCGCACTCCCCAACCAACGATCTGGGCGTGATCACACCTACTGCAGCCATATCTTCTTTGCCCTATACACCCGAACAGTCCCTGAAAGCAATCAGGCATTTCTATTACAAGCTGGGGAACAAATTGTGGGGTGACAATGGGTTTTATGATGCTTTCAATGTTAATTACAGCTGGTGGGCGAATTCATATCTGGCTATAGACCAGGGGCCTATCGTTGTAATGATTGAGAATTACCGGTCAGGCCTCCTCTGGAATCTCTTTATGAAAAATCAGGATGTGAGGGACGGATTAACCAAACTGAGTTTCACCTATTAACAGGACTATATGAAATCAAAAATTTGGAGGTTCGGTTTTTGGGTCGTACTCCTGATCATTCCCGGACTTGCTTTGACCAGGCATGCCGGCGTGAATCAGGAGCGCGATGAGTTTGTCAGGGCTCTGTTGTCGAAAATGACAACCGGGGAGAAGATAGGCCAGCTTACCCTGTACACAAGCGGCTGGGATATAACCGGACCTGTGCTCAATGAGAATTACCGCAGGGATATTCTGGCGGGTCGGTGCGGTAACATTTTCAATGCCCATACTGTTGCCTATAACCGGGTTTTGCAGAAAATTGCGGTTGAGAATACGCGCTTGAAGATCCCGTTGCTCTTCGGGTATGATGTCATACACGGTTATAAAACAATATACCCCATTCCATTGGCTGAATCGTGCTCCTGGGATCTTGACCTGATGGAAAAATCTGCCAGGCTTGCGGCCCGTGAAGCCGCATCGGCCGGGCTGAACTGGACTTTCGCTCCGATGGTTGACATTTCGCGGGATCCCAGATGGGGTAGGGTGGCCGAAGGTGCCGGTGAAGATCCCTATCTCGGAAGCCTGATCGCGAAAGCACGTGTCAGGGGTTTTCAGGGAGCTGACCTGGCCGATCCTTTAACACTTGCGGCTTGTGTTAAGCACTTTGCTGCCTATGGTGCACCTGAAGGCGGTCGCGATTACGGAACCGTCGATATGTCGGAGCGCACCCTTCGAGAGGTTTACCTGCCAACCTATCAGGCAGCAGTGAAAGCTGGCGCTGCAACTGTAATGTCGTCATTTAACGAGGTCGATGGCATTCCTGCTACCGGGAACAAATTTTTACTGGATAAAATTCTTCGGCAGGAATGGGGATTTCAGGGAGTCTTGGTGACCGACTATACCTCCATCAATGAGATGGTTAAACATGGATATTCGGCTGATGAAAAACAGGCGGGCGAACAGGCTTTGAGCGCCGGGATTGATATGGACATGCAGGGCGGTGTTTATCAGAATCATCTTCAGCAATCTCTCCAGGAGGGAAAGGTTACTATGGAGATGATTGACCATGCAGTGACGCGGATCCTGAACCTGAAATATGATCTGGGTCTGTTTGAAGACCCCTATCGCTATCTGAATGACCAGCGCGAGAAGGAAAATACTCTGTCTGCTGAAATGCTTTCCCATTCTCTGGATATTGGCATGAAGTCGATCGTCCTACTGAAGAATGAGCCGGTGGAAGGAGTAAAATTATTGCCGTTGGCAAAATCCTTAAGCAGGATTGCTCTGATCGGTCCACTGGCTGATAATAAGGTGGATATGCTCGGTACCTGGCATGCTTCAGGCGATGAGACCCGGGTGGTAACCGTTCTGGAAGGCCTGAAAAAGGCCCTGCCGGATTGCCGGATCGATTATACGCCCGGTTGCCAGACATCCGGTGAAAAGCGCGACGGATTTGCCGAAGCGCTGCGTCTGGCGTCGGCTTCGGATGTCGTGATCCTGGCCGTTGGCGAAAATTATTATCAAAATGGTGAGGCGGCCAGTCGCTCCGTGCTCGGGTTGCCCGGGGTTCAGCAGGAAATGCTTGAGAAGATTGCTGCCACGGGTAAACCAATCATTGTGGTTTTGATGGCTGGCAGGCCATTGGTCATCCCCTGGATGGCAAAAAATGTTCCGGCCATCCTGAATGCCTCACATTTGGGTACAATGGCGGGGGATGCCATCGCTGCTGTCCTCACCGGTAAATATAATCCCTCGGGTAAGCTCACGATGAGTTTTCCTCGCAATGAGGGGCAGATACCGGTGTATTATTCCATGAAAAATACCGGAAGACCTGAAGATCCGGCAAACAAGTATACCAGTAAATACCTCGATGTAGCCAACCACCCTTTGTACCCGTTCGGTTTCGGTTTGAGTTATACCACTTTCAAATATTCAAACCTGAAACTGAGTTCCGATGTTTTGTCGGGATCCGGCTCCATTACAGTTTCACTGCTGGTTGCCAATACCGGACCTGTTGCCGGCGAAGAGGTGGTGCAGCTGTACGTCAGGGATCTGGTTGGCAGCGTCACCCGGCCGTTGAAGGAGCTCAAGGGCTTTTCCAAACTCATGCTGCAGCCGGGTGAGTCCAAGGAAGTCAAATTTACCCTGCAGACCGGTGACCTTCGTTTTTACAAGGCTGATATGGATTTTAAGGCCGAACCGGGGTTGTTCAGGGTAATGGCAGGTACCAGTTCAGTTGAATATCTGGAAGCCGGATTTGAGCTAAAATAGTTTTTGCAGGTGGCGATTGAACAGGTTGACGTATACCTGTTCCTCAATCGGTTCACGGTAATGCTCCAGCGCATCCATGAATTCCAAGCCCATTTCAGCCGCTATTTTATAGGAGATGTGAATGAGTTGACGGAAATGGGGATTATAATCACTGCAGGTTTTTTCATGTATCAGGGTTTTTGCCAGGTGGGCGGAATTCCATGTCATGACTTCCTTCGGCGGAGGCAATTTGCTCGTGTCGATATGTAGGACCGACTCGTACGGAGCAGCGAGCTCTGAGAATCTGGACATACCCTGGGCGTAGATCTCCTTGGCTATACGGAGGCCGTCACCGCCGCCGCGCGACAACCCGATAACTTCTTCCAGCCAGGTGGTTCCGGCTGTCTTTACGTGAATACCTGAGCCGTATTTCCGGCAAAGATCGCGTATTGCCGGATATATCGAGAATTTATCCGATCCGGAATGAATGCTCAGCTTGATGGCATGAGAGAATTCCATCTGGTCCTCTGCAATTTTCAATATCCGGATATCCTCTTCCAACTCATTGGCAAATTCCTCGGTATCCCCTTCGTAATCAACTCCTTTAGGGAAAAGACCGGTGAATTTCGGGGCAAGGGTGTGGGGCTCTATGTCCAGATATTTGAGTTCCTTCAAAAGAAAATACAGATCGAGCGGGCTTTGTGCCGATGCCACTTCATCCATCGATATTTCAATGATCGAACCGGGCCTCCTGCCGACTATAAAATCATGGAGCCTTTTAATTTCCTGTATCGCATTCAGGTACCGATCGGCAAATATTGCCAGGTCGTAATTGCCGAGCTGTTCCTCAAACCCTTGTATGGAGGGACGGACGGTTCGCCTCAGGTAATCTTTCCTGATGGCCTGATCTGCTGGTTTACCTATCGAACCGGCAACATCGATGGTAAAGAAATCACTGAAATCGATGAACTTTTCCACGTTTGCCATGGTAATATGGTCAGCATCCACATAAAACTTGTCCGACCAGTTGTTCGCCCTGACCGCTTCCTCCGCCTCCCGTCTCACCGCCTCCTGTGTGGTGCCGGTCAGTTCATGTTCGCGGTTCGACTTGTTCCATACCGGGATTACCGGAAATCCCAACCTGTTGATTTCCTGTATGGCTCTCAGCTGTACTTTTCCCTCGCGCCCGAAACGGTCGCCCATACCGAACGAAAACCTTGCTATTCCATCCATGTCTGACGTGTCTATTTATCGAAATTGAAATAATTAACTGCATTGTGATAACAGATGTCCCTGATCATTTGCGCGAGCAATGCTTCGTCGGCAGGCCATTCGCCGCTTTCTGCCGATTCGCCGGCAAAGCAGCACAGTACACGGCGGAAATATTCATGGCGCGGATAGGAGAGGAAGCTACGCGAGTCGGTCAACATGCCGGTAAAACGGCTAAGAAGGCCGAAATTTGCGAGCGTTTTGATCTGTGTCAGCATGCCATCCTTTTGGTCGAGAAACCACCAGGCAGAGCCCCACTGGATCTTGCCGGGTGCCGAGCCGTCCTGGAAATTTCCGGTCATGGAGGCAAGCACCTCATTATGGGCGGGGTTGAGATTATATAAAATGGTTTTAGCCAGTTTACCTTCCGAATCGAGGTGATCCAGGAATCTGGCCATCGGTCGGGCCAATGGCAGGTCGCTGATGGAGTCGTACCCGGTATCCGGACCGAGCTGCCTCAAACTGCGACTGTTGTTGTTCCTCATGGCGCCCAAATGAAACTGCTGAACCCAGCCTTTTTCCGCATCCATTCTGGCCAGTGCAACCAGCAAAGCCCCTGCCAGTCGCTGCATCTGGTCGGGGTTCTGAACGGCCTGTTTTTTTATTCGCAGGGTTTCAAAAGTGGATTCAATCTCAGGGAGATTGTAGTCTGAGGGTGGAAAGGTCTCCAGACCGTGATCGGAGAGCCGGCAGCCGTGACGGTGAAAAAAGTCGTGTCGAACAAGCAGGGCATCAACAAGATCCTGATATTTGGCGATCCTGATTCCGGCCAGGTCGCTGAGCGAATCCACATAGTGGTTCCAGTTTTCAACCTGGTCGAAGGCCAGAACCTTATCCGGCCGCCAGGTTGGAAGTACCTTGATCTTCCATCCCGATTCGGCGATCTTCCGATGGTAGTCGAGAGAATCCAGCGGGTCGTCGGTGGTACAGACCACTTCCACGTTCATCTTTTCGAGAAGTGCACGAACGGAATATCCCGGACTCCGGAGCAAACCGGAAGCAGTTTCATAGATCTTGTGGCAGGTGACGGGTGACAATATGGAGGTGATCCCGAAGTATCGCTGAAGTTCCAGATGAGTCCAGTGAAAGAGCGGATTGCCCATTGTAAAGGGAACCGTTTCAGCCCATTTCTCGAATTTTTCATAATCGGTGGCATCACCGGTGATGAAGGATTCCGGTATGCCGTTGGCACGCATGGCCCTCCACTTGTAATGGTCGCCGTAAAGCCAGGCCTGCGTGAGATTGTCGAACTGGTGGTCCTCTGCGATCATTCTTGGATTTAAATGGGAATGATAGTCTATCACCGGCATCGCGGCAGCATATCCGTGATAAAGGCGCTCCGCAGTCTTGGTTGTCAGCAGAAAATCGGGGTCTAAAAATGGTTTCATTTTGAGGTTGTCAGAAAACTAAATCCACTGGGTATGAAAGAATTCGCCTCTCGGCTTGTCGGTACGCTCATAGGTATGGGCACCAAAATAATCACGCTGAGCCTGCAGCAGGTTGGCAGGCAGTCTTGCACTCCGGTATCCGTCGAAGAAAGAGATTGCTGCAGACAGGGTAGGAATGGGTATGCCGCTCAGCACGGAATCGGCCACCACCTTCCGCCATGATCCCTGCGATTTCTCAACCTGATCCTTGAAGAAGGGATCCAGTAGCAGATTGGTGAGGCCGGGGTTACGTTCATAGGCTTCCTTGATCCTGCCGAGGAAGGCAGACCGGATGATGCAACCTCCTCTCCACATCAGTGCGATTCCTCCGTAATTGAGGTTCCATCCATATTCCTGTGCGGCTGCCTGCATGAGCATGTATCCCTGCGTGTAGGAAATGATTTTCGAGGCATAGAGCGCCTGTCTGAGATCATCGATGCCGGTTTTTATGTCCGGAAGGTTGGCCGGAACCGCTTTGCCCAGCACGCCTGACGCTTTCACGCGTTCTTCCTTCATGGCCGACAGACTGCGGGAGAACACGGATTCCGTGATGAGCGTGAGGGGCACACCCAGTTCGAGAGCCGCCTTGCCCGTCCACTGACCGGTGCCTTTCTGACCGGCTGTGTCGAGGATCAGGTCAACCAGGTACTGGCCTTCCTCAGTTTTGTGCTTTAATATATCGGCCGTAATTTCAATCAGATAACTGTCGAGTTCACCTTTGTTCCATTCGGCGAAGACTTCCGAGATCTCCCCGGTGGAGAGGTGAAATCGGTCTTTCATAATCTGGTAGGCCTCACAGATAAGCTGCATATCACCATATTCGATTCCGTTGTGAACCATTTTTACGAAATGGCCCGCACCGTTTTCGCCAACCCATTCACAACAGGGAGTATTTCCTTCCACTTTGGCGGCAATAGTCTGAAAAATTGGTTTTACCAGCGGCCAGGCAGCTTTCGATCCCCCCGGCATGATCGACGGGCCTTTCAGGGCTCCTTCCTCGCCACCGGAAACGCCGGTTCCGATAAACAGGAGTCCCCGGCTTTCAATATAGGCAGTTCTGCGGTTGGTGTCGGGATAGTGGCTGTTTCCGCCGTCGATGATCACGTCGCCGGGCTCCAGGAGCGGGATCAGGGCCTCTATCAGGTCATCTACCGGCTTGCCGGCTTTTACCATCATCATCACTTTCCTGGGGCGCTCCAGCGAGGCTGTAAATTCTTCCAGGGTATGGTATCCGGTTATCGATTTTCCCTGTGCGCCGCCGGCGAGAAATTGGTCGACCCGTTCCGGAGTCCGGTTAAAAACGCTGACCCGGAATCCGTGGTTCGCCATGTTCAACACAAGGTTCTCACCCATTACCGCTAAGCCTATCAGGCCAATATTGCTTTTTTCATTCATAATGCTCCTGGCATTAAAATATTTATAGTGTAAGTTAATCTCCTTTTCGGAATCCTAAACCGCCAAGGATTCTGCCTGTTTCCCCTTGCGGGAAAGGCTCCACCCGGAAGGCACTGAACTCCCTTCGGACCGGATAAGAGTTGCGCTGGTTTTCAAAGGAGCCCGGCGATTCCCTAAGCCTCCGGTCATCGGTCATGATGTCGTATGAAGCCCTCACAAACTGCCTGCTGCCAACTGCCCCCGGATCAGGCCCGGGGCAGGCTCCCTGCCTGCTGCCGACTGCCAACTGCCCGGCATCAAGCAGCAGATCACTATTCAGAGGCTCCACACCAGTCCCTTCCTCATTTATGGGCAATCCGAAATGCCTGAAAGCGGTCTCAACGATCATCCGGGTGGCATTATGCTTGCCATCAAGGGAATAGCCGGCAATATGCGGCGTGCCAATGTCGATGAGATCCAGTAATTCCAGGTTGATGTCCGGCTCGTTCTCCCACACATCCAACACCGTAAAACCCGGACCGATCAACGTTGAAGCCTTCAAGACACGTATTAATTCGCTCTCATCCACCACTTCGCCCCGCGAGGAGTTGAACAGGGCGGCTCCCGGTTTCATTGACCCGAGAAACTCCCTGCCGACCAGGTGAAATGTATTATCTAAACCTTGACGATTGAGCGGTACGTGAATAGATACAATATCTGATTCGCGGAGTAAAACAGGAAGACTGGTGAAATTCTCCGATCCTTCAGCTCTTTCCCTGGGTGGGTCATTAACCAGGACATCCATGCCAAGAAGTCTGCCAATTCGCTCCACTTTTTTCCCAACATTCCCGGCGCCGATAATCCCTAAAGTTTTGTCATTGAGGTTGAATCCCTGCCGATCAGCCATTTCCAAAAGAGCAGAAGTAATGTACTGAGCTACCGAACCGGAATTGCAGCCGGGAGCATTGGACCAGTTAATGCCGTTGGCTTTACACCAACCGGTATCGATGTGATCGAAACCGATGGTAGCCGTGCCAATGAATCTCACGCTGCTTCCTGTCAGTAAATCCGCGTTGCAGCGTGTACGGGTGCGGACGAGCAGGCAATCCGCGTTGACCAGGTGATCTTTGCCGATTGCGCCTCCCGGCAGGTAAATTACTTCTCCATGAGGCTCAAACACCCCGCGGATAAAGGGAATTCTATCGTCGATTACGAATTTCATAGATGTGATAAAAGTACTAAACCCGCGACAATGTTTTAACGCAAATAAAAAAACGGACAGAATCAGTTATATTTTCCTGATTTTTTCATAGTTTAGTTATAGATAAATAAACTATGATTATGAGAGCTTTACGAGTTTTTTTGCTGCTTGTAATTTTATGTTGCACGATCAGCCTGCAGGCGGCTTATCTGAAAAACGAACCACAAAAACTTACGCAGCCTGACGGGACTGTGCTGAATTGCTTTGCCACAGGCGATGAGTATTATCACTGGTTACACGATGCTCAGGGATTTACGATCATCATGAACCGTGAAACCGGATTTTTCGTTTACGCACGCAAATACGGGGAAGATCTTGTGCCCACCACCCTGATCCCGGGAGTTGACGATCCCGGAAAGGCCGGGCTAAATCCTGGGATCAATATCAGCAATGAGAAATATAAAACCCTCTTCAATACAAGATTCAAGGATCCGGTTTTCAAATCATCGCGCTCCTACAATAACACGGGGAATTACAACAACCTGTCGATTTTCATCAGATTCAGCAATCAGAGTGAATTTGCGGAATCGCTGACCAAGTATTCGGCTGCATTCAATGGTTCCAATACGGTTTCGATGATGGAATATTTCAAGGAGGTGTCCAAAACTCAGCTGACAATTAACACAACATTCTATCCAAAGCCCACCGGCACGGTAATCGTCAGTTACCAGGACAGCCATTCGCGCCGCTATTACCAGCCATACAGTACCAGTAATCAGGAGGGTTACCACACAGATAATGAATCGCGTAACCGGGAGATGACGCTCCTGAAGAATGCAGTGGAGTTTGTTGCCACCCAGGTAGTTGCCAGCGGGGTCAATTATGATCACGATAATGACGGCTATATCGACAATGTCTGCTTTATCGTTCAGGGTGGTACCGATGGGTGGAGTGATCTCCTGTGGCCGCACCGGTGGGTTTTAGCTGACTATGATGTCAGGATAGGGGGAAAACGTGTTTGGGACTTTAATTTTCTTTTGTCAGATAAGCTTGGGGTTAGTGTGTTATGCCATGAAATGTTTCATTCACTCGGCTCTCCCGACCTTTACCGGTATCAAAATGAAGATATTACACCGGTGGGCCCCTGGGACCTGATGGCTTTTAACAAAACACCGCCTCAGCACATGAGTGCTTACATGAAGTATAAATACGGCAAATGGTTTTCAGAGATCCCGGTCATAAGAGGCAGTGGTGTATATACTCTTAAACCTTTGTCGTCAGATGGTTATGCGGCCTATAAGATACCGTCCCCAAATTCATCCACCGAGTTTTTTGTTGTTGAATACCGCAAGGCTGCCGGACGATTCGAATCAAGCATAGTAGGATCGGGTCTGATTATCTACCGGATTAATGAATCTCTTGATGGTAACGCTCAGGGTCCGCCTGATGAAGTGTATGTCTACCGGCAGAACGGTACCCTTAGAAACGATGGAAATATTAATAACGCCACTTTCAGCGCCAGTTCAGGTCGGACCGAATTTGGTGATGCAACCAGCCCGTCAGATTTCCTCAGTTCCGGAGCACCTGGTGGAATTCATATCACGAATATCGGTGAGACCGGGGAAACCATTTCCTTCACGGTGGTCGGAAGTGGCAGTACTTTTAACCCTCCGCATGATCTGACAGCTGCACTCGATGGCAGGAATGTTACCCTTTCGTGGCAGAAACCTGAAGCAGGGTCCGGTACCCTGGCAGGATTCAAGGTTTACAGAAACAATAGCGCTGTTTCTACAATTAATGATCCGAATACCCTGACTTTCTCGCAATCCGGCTTGTCCGACGGTGTCTACGAATATTACGTGACAGCAATTTATTCATCCCCGAGTGGGGAATCACCCCCGTCCAATGCCGTATCCGTAAACATCACCGCCGAAGCTAAACCCGATCTTGTGATTACGAATCCGGCTGTCCAGCCGTTAAATGTTGAGCCTGGATCGACCGTCAACCTTTCGTGCAAACTGGAGAACCAAGGCTCAGCAGCATCGGCAGCAAGCATGCTCCGCGTATACCTGAGCCGGGATGAAGTGTTTGATTCCGGCGACCGGCAGCTTGCCTCGGGCTCCATGGATCCCCTGAATCCAGGCGCTACATCCGAAGTGACGGGAGAAAATATCACGGTTCCGGCAACGGCCGAGTTGGGAAGTTGGTTTGTCCTTTTTGTGGCAGACGCCGATGGAACGGTCAGCGAATCAATCGAGACCAACAATACCGCGGCCGCACCCCTGACTATCGGTAATCCTGCCATTAATCCACCTCGCGATCTGGTGGCTTCCGTCTCGGGTTCCACGGTAATTCTTACCTGGACCGCTCCCGAGCCGGGCAGCGGTACCCTCGCTGGTTATGCCGTATTCAGGAACGGTGCGATCATCGCCAATATTGAGAATCCGGCGACCCTCACCTATTCAGATCCGGGCCTGGCCTACGGCACATATACTTATTACCTGACGGCAGCCTATTCCAATCCACCCGGAACATCGCCAAAATCAAATGAGGTGCAGGTGACCTTATCCAGTGATGCCAAACCGGATCTCACCATTCAGGATTTTGAGGTCAATCCGCTGACTATCGCACCTGGCGGTTCCCTGAAAATGACCTGCAACCTGTTGAATATCGGTGGAGCTCAGGCACCATCCAACCTGGTGCAATTATATCTGTCAAAAGATGAGGTTATTGATGGGACAGATATCCTGCTTGCTTACGGTACCATGGATCCTCTTAACGCAGGTGATGATATTTCGATCAGTGGCGAAGATATAGCTCTGCCATCAAGTCTGACTTCCGGGACCTGGTACGCCCTTATTATCGCCGATGCGGATAATGCGATCGTCGAAAGCAACGAAAATAACAATGTCGCCTCAGTAGCGATGGTTATCCAAGGTGATAATGCTGATCTCCAAATAATAGGAATGTCATTTTATCCGCCGGTGATTGTTCAGAATACCAATTTCAGGGTAACCTCCACAGTATATAATGGCGGAAATACCAGTGCATCCCCGATAAAGCTGACTTTGTACCTGTCGAGGGATGAAATTCTTGATGGAGCGGATCTGAAACTGTTTGATTCTTCAACCAGAGTTTTGGGAGCCAAAGGCACCATAGAGCTTTCTTCCGGATTCACTCTTCAATCGAGCATCTTACCCGGCCAGTATTTCCTGATCGGTAAAATCGATCCGGACGGTGCCGTGGCGGAATCCGATGAGAATAACAATATCCTGATCAAGCCAGTCATTGTGGCTGTGACCTCCGGCACGGAGATTGTTTCAGTCATCAATAAACTGGAAATATATCCGAACCCGGCTAAAGGGTTCTTCTATCTTGATTACCAGGGAATCACCCCGGGCACGGCAAAAATCGAGGTGGTTGCCCTGACAGGAGCTGTAATTTACCGGGATGAACTCCGCGAAGGTGGAAATTTCAAACAAATAATTGATACAAACAATTGGCCTGTTGGCTTATATACTTTGAAAATGGCTACTAACGGTTGTATATTTGTTAAGAAAATTGTGATACAATAAATATTTTCTCAATTTTTTGACAAATTGTAAAAATGACCTAAATTTAAGCAGGCTTATACGTCGGAAAGAATATGAAAAGGTTAACAGATAAGAATCTAACCCTACAATAAAAATTAATAAACATGAAAACTAAGACTATTTTTCTGGGAATGGCAGGTTTTGTCGTCGGAGCTTTACTGCTGTTCTCTTCCTGCAAAAAGGATGATCCGGTTGTTGTTGACAAATCGACCAAAATTACCGGTACTGCAAAACTTCAGGCTGGCACATCGGGCAATTTGGGAAATGCCCAGGTTGCCATTTACATGTCCGAGGATGACTGGAATGCTTACAATCCGGTGGCCCTGGCTGATGTCAGCGGTAGCGGCGCCAAGATTACTTTTGTGTTCAATGATGTAGTCCCGGGCAACTATTATCTGGATGTATGGCTGGATGCAGACAACAGTGGAGACTGGACTGCCGGAGACCTGGTAGGCTGGTATGGTTCAGGTGCAAAAAATGCCCCTGCATTGTCGCCTTTCATGGTTGCTGAAGGAAAAACCGTGAACAAAGAGATTGCTTGCGTAGTATTTTAATGCATTTTAATGCGAATGGCAAAGCCTCTGGTCACCAGGGGCTTTTTTATTTATATTTCCATAAACCGGTTGCCGGATTGGATATGTAATAAAACTCCTCCCCCCCGGCAGTGGCATTAACCCCGTTAATTGGTTTGCTAGATTGATATATGGCAGCCATATTACCAACCTCCCCGTATTCATATCCTGCCTCATTAATTTCCTGGCGCGAAAGGTGCCCCGGACAATAAGTTATCCGAAACCGCCCTTCACTGCTTCCATGAATCAGGTGTGCGGCGGCACTCAGGTTGTTTTGCAGGTCGAGGTTATTCCGCACCGCCTCCAGCGTCGATGGCGTACCATGGTAACCGTATTTTCTGATCAGTCGGTCGATCTCAGGATCTTCGCCAAATTCTTTAACACCGGGCGCCAGTACGATCAGTTCGCCGCCATCGGCAAGTGCCATCCTGGTCCTGTAAATCGATTTATTGCCCAGCCACGTGCTCCGGTATTCATCGGGATGGAGAGATACTACCACTTTCTGTAATGGCTTATCAAGCAGGGTGGTGTTAACCTTGGCTGAAAGTTCGGATGCTGCAAGAAATACTTCCTCACCGGTTCCAATAAACAGCCCCCTGGTGATCATTTTAACCGCCGATACCTGTTCGAGGACTGTCAGAACGTACAAGATCGGAAGATGCGACAAAAACTTTGCCGAGGCAAAATTGAGCGCCTGCCTGACCGGGCTGTCAGCAATACCCATCACCCTTTCCATGCCGTAAACGGCTCCCAGGAAATGGCTTTTATTGATGCTTTCCGGTCCTCCGCAACCTATCAGAATATTTTTATTGTAATTGGCCATTCCGATGACTTCATGAGGCACCACCTGTCCAACTGATAAAATGAGGTCATAGCCCCCTTCGAGGATCAGCCGGTTAACTTCAACCGGGATACTGAAATGAAGGGCTCCCCCCGATATACCTTCGATAAAATCCTGTGGGATCTCTCCGATCCGGATGACATCATTTCGCCAGTCGTGCACCCTGAACAGGTGATGTGGAATACCTGGATACATGGTGTCGAGCTCGGCAGGTGTCATTGCCC
>CAYHCO010000001.1:178417-186018 GCA_964355105.1 uncultured Porphyromonadaceae bacterium | reverse complement strand
GGTTTTTCCGGCAATAGGTTCTCGAAATCCATAATGAGCTTATCCTGATAGGCTCCCTTAAACTTCCCCGAAAGAAACCGGTCGATTCCTTCGTTGTAAAAGTTTTCCCAGGATTGATCTTCATTACCGGGATTGATGGGATAAAAAAGCACCCCGTTATGGTGTGCGGCTTTCAGGTCGCCAGGCGCATCACCGATCATCAGGATATGGGTATCCGGATATTTGCCCTTTGCAGCATATTTCAGATGATCGGTCTTGGTGCCGAATTCCTGTCCGGCAATAAGCTTGGTATACCGGTCAATATCATGTTCTTCCCACTCGCGCTTCAAGGCTTCAACCGGGGTTTGGGATACCACGATCATGTCGGCATGGTCAGCCAATTTTGCGAGGCTCTCCCTGACAAAAGGGAACGGTGGAATCCCATAAACAATCTGACTGATATCCTCATTAACCTTTTTCGACCAGGCCAAAGCACGGTCGATCTCCGGATCCTTAACGACAGCTGCATATTCAGCAAGTGCAGGATTTCCAAGCCGGGTCTCATTTCGTATCCATTCGGTGAGCGCGGAAATGTCAGGCATGTTGAAATTTCTCATTTTTACCTCTTTTCGCTCACTTAACAACCTCATGGTTTCCAGAACAGCAAGAAACCTGTTGGTCCCCCTGTGACTGGAGTACAGATTTACGAATTCCCAGGTTTGACGGGCAGCGGTGGCAACCGGCTGAAAGTTCCAGTACTTGATGAAATTCGGACAGAAACATTCCTTTTGCTTGATCTCCATGGTGTCAAATGCACATCCGTCGGAATCGATCCCCACAAAAAAATCGCGATCCGGATGGAGATTATGCAGTATATCCTGATTGTTCATTGCATTCATTCAGCTTCGGGTTTATAGGGTTCCAATTTTTTGCCGGCAAACAGAGGATTAAAACGCGTAAACCGCTGCAGCCCGTTTATCAGGGGTATGGATGGCCAGTCGCTGCCAATCAGCGGTGTCGCGTATCTGATAAAATCGTCAGTGACATCAGCCCGTCCCGGTGCGATCCATTTGTCCGGGAAGGTGCGTTCCGATAAAGCCACTTTCTCCAGCTCAACCTTGTCGTAACGGACATGATAGATGGGTCCGGGATCACGCAGGATGGTAGCCATCCAGCCATTTCCTTCATTGAGCGCAATATCAACAGCCTTCTGACCCACTTTGTAGGCTTCATCCAGATCGACCGTGGAAGCAAAAATTACGGCATGACGCTGATCCGTTCCCGGAACCTGACCACGGGCAGAACCTTTGGCTTTCAGGCCCACTTCATTTAGGTAATTTACAACCTGCTGATAGGCGGCCATCTTAGCGGCACCGTATACTACATGTCCGAATGAATCTTTAGTTTGGGTTACGTTACCGCTTTTCAGCCTGGGGTCATTGCCCGTCAGCTCAAATCCTTCGCTGATGACAACCATGCATCGACCATCCTTTTTTATCTGGTCATTCACATTGTCAGCCATTTCCATCCCACTTACACCGGATTCGGCCATGTAAATCTGCAGAGGCATCTCCCGATGAGGATCTGCCAGCCTGGCCGCTGCGGGTATGTATCCGATCTTTCTTCCCATAGCCTGCATAACCAATACAGGATCAGCTGGAGATGAACCGCGGTTTTCCTCATTCGCCGATTGTACGGCATAAGCCCAGTAACGTGCCACACTTCCATATCCGGGTGTATGGTCGATCAATTGAAATTCATTGTCGCCAACATCGTTATCGATAGTTTTCGGAACACCTACCGCAATAAGCTCCAAACCTCCTAGTCTCGCCATCTCGCTAACCTTAAATGCAGTATGCTGCGAGTCGTTTCCGCCGATATAAAAGAAATAGCCAATATTGTGGGCCTTGAATACGTCGAGTATCCGCTGAAAGTCTTTTTGTTGCCCGTCCTTAAGCTTATAACGACAGGTCCCGATACTGCCCGCTGCCGGGGTATTTCTGAGCAGTGAAATTTCCTGCTCAGGTTGGTCGGTCAGGTTCAGGAGTTCCTCCCTGAGTACCCCTTCAATACCATGCCAGCCGCCATAAACAGTTCCGAAATTATCCGGAAAATACCTGCATGTTTCAATAATCCCCCTGAGAGTATTGTTGATTACAGCCGAGGGACCTCCAGATTGCGCTACTATGACATTCTTTTTCATTATTACACTCCTCCGTATGCGGAATATCCTCCATCCACAGGCAGTATTATTCCGGTGATGAATGATGAGGCATCAGACAGCAGAAACAGGACAGCTCCCTGCAGGTCCTCAGGATTACCGTATTTACCCATGGGTGTATTGGCTATAATTTTATTTCCCCGGGCTGTTCGCTGCCCGGTTTCCCTGTCGGTCAGGAGAAAACGGTTTTGGTCAGTGAGGAAAAAACCCGGTGCAACCGCATTCACCCTTACTCCTGCTGGTGCCAGGTGAACGGCCAGCCATTGGGTAAAATTATTGACCGAAGCTTTTGCGGCAGAGTAGGCGGGTATCTTGGTTAATGGCCTGAAAGAATTCATTGAGCTAATATTCAGAATATTACCGCTTCCCCGATTTGCCATGTCCTCGCCAAAAACCTGGCTGGGAAGCAGCGTGCCCATGAAATTAAGATCGAAAACAAACTGAAAGCCGCTTTGGTCCAGGTCAAAAATGGTATTTCGATCAGGCTTGTTGCCATTCTCTGACCGGTAACCGGCCGCAGGGTGATTTTCGCTTGCTGTGGTTGCTTTTGGCGAGTTGCCACCAGCTCCGTTGATCAGGAAATCCACCTCTCCGAGCTCAACGGCAATAATCTTTTTAGCTTGCTCGAGCGATTCCCGGCTTAATACATCCGCTGAAATACCTATACATTTTGTTCCGCTCTCGGATTCCAGCTCCATCGCCACCTTTTTTGCGGCTTCCTCATTGATATCCAGTATAGCCGTTCTGATGCCGTTAGCCACCAATCCCTTGCCTATCGCCTGACCGATTATCCCCGCACCTCCCGTAATAACGCACACCTTGCCGGATAATCCGGGGAAACTTACTGTTCTCGACCCACTTAATGGCTGCTCTGACATAGTGATAATTTTTTTTATAAACCCTTACCGGGAATTAGCTTTTCAAAATTAGTTGTTTATCTGATTCCACGTGCATTTAGCGGCCATTAATGGTTATTGCGCGCATCCAATTTTTTTATACTTTTATTTGTTACAGCTGAAGGGAGAGTACTTAATGCCCTTTTTCGCTACCTAAACCAAAATGAGGATAAAATTTACCTTTCTGTTCATCAGTGGCCTGGCGTTGGGTTTACAATGTTTTGGCCAGGAACAGGAAAAGTCGCAGGCGATCGAGTTTAGAGAACCTGTTGCCTGGGGTTTATCTGCCGATATAAACTCCAAATACCTCTGGCGGGGAGTCAGTGTGAATGAAGGATTGGTTTTACAGCCGGATATTTATGCATCCTACCGTAATCTCACTGCCGGCATGTGGAGTAATCTCACTCTTTACGACCGTCACAATATTACCCGGGAGCGTGAATTTGATTTTTACCTGGAATATAGCTTGACATTGGGTAAGTTGGAAATTGCCCCTTCTTTCATGTTGTTCTGGTATCCCGGAGAGGAGGATTCTCCCACCACCGGGGAGCTTTACCTTAGTCTTTCGTATCCACTGGGGGATATTTCACTGACCACCGTGATAGCTGCTGATTTGATTGCATACCTGGGATCTCTTTATTTCGAGCACGGAATCTCTTATCAAAAGGCATTGGGCAGGCACTTTTCTGTTGCCTCATCGGCCGTGCTGGGATGGGGAAATGCCAGGTTCAATGATGCCTATATAGCCTCGATCCCTACCTCCCTGAATCTTCTGAGCCTTAATGCTGAATTGACTTACATGCCGACAGGTTCCTGGTATCTTAAGCCACATATTCAGGTCAGCAAAGCCTTGAATCAGGAAATATCTTCGTCTATTGGTAAGTTCCCCTGGTATTTTGGAGTAATGGTTGGAATAGATTTGTGATATGACAGTAAGTATACAAAGACGGATTTTCTTGCTCCTGGCTGCAATCGCAGTGTGTATGGTGGCAGGATATATGGTCAGTAACCGGCTGGAATGGAAAAGAGTAAAATCAATCCTGGAAAAAGAGAAAACAAACGGGGCCGTCTTACTTGATCGGGCTATTGGTTTTAATTCCAAGAGCCTGAATAATTTTGCTTACGACTATACCTATTGGGATGATATGGTCAAGTGCGTTTTGGAAAAGGATTTGGCCTGGGCCGATGAGATGATCAATACTTCCCTGTCTACTTTTGATATTGATTATGCCTGGGTTTATTCAACCGACCTTGCATTGGTTTATTCAACCCATTCTGAGGTCTTTCCGCCTCTGACAGAAATCCCCATGTCTTTCCGTGAATTAAAAGCCGTCACATCAGGACCTCCCCTCAACTATTTTTATATTAAAAGCGGCAACGATATTATTCAGATCAGTGAGGGCTCCATTCATCCAACCAATGACCCCGAAAGGAAAACTCCGCCAAATGGATTCTTCCTTGTTGGCAGGGTCTGGACCCAGAGTTACCTGGATACAATTGGTATGCTTACCGGAACAGTATTGACCCTGCAGAAGGATAACCTTGAGGTCATTCCTCAGGATTCCATCGGCCTCGCGGATTTTAAAGTAATCAATTTCACCCAACTCCGTGGTAATGATAACAAGGCGAAAGCCCTGGTTACCTCAACCGGTGTAATAGGTATTGCCAGGGATTTCCAGAAAGACGCCAAAACCCGGCTCAGGGGTTTGGCATTGGCGATGATTATTATCCTTATTGTGGTGTCAATAACGCTTATAGGGCTTATTAACAGACCATTAAGAATTCTAGCCAGCAGCCTTTCAAATGAGGACCCGGATCAGATTGCAGAGCTGGTCAACCAGAAAACGGAATTTGGGAAAATAGCCCAGATGATCAGCGACTTCTTTGTCCAGAAGCAGAAACTGGTTGATGAAATCGAAGAACGGATTAAGGTCCAGACTGAACTAACAAAGGCAAAGGATAAAGCTGAGGAGAGCGACCGACTGAAAACTTCCTTCCTGAATAATATTTCACATGAGATCCGGACACCGATCAATGCTATCGTTGGGTTTTCCGACCTCATCAATGATCCCCGGCTTGACGAAACGGAGAGGATGGAATTTACCAGTATCATCGTCGAGAGCAGTTACCGGTTGATGGGAGTTATTACAGACCTCATAAATCTATCTACTGTTGAATCGGGCCAGGAAGTGTTAAAGCTGGAGCAATTCAGCCTGAATGTGTTCATGCATGAAATTTTCGCCCAGATTAAACCGTCAGTCGATTTGGCCAAGGTCAAGTTTACCGTTGATCTGGCATTAACTGATGTTCATTCGCAGATTATCGCCGACAGGACCAAACTGCATCAGATTGTCATGAATTTGCTTAAAAATTCAGTGAAATTCACCAGCAAAGGCCGGATTGAATATGGGTATATCATCCGAAATGCGGACATTGAATTTTTTATCAGGGATACCGGAGTAGGAATACCCAAGGATAAATCCGAAGCAATTTTCGCAAGGTTTCAGCAAGCTGATGATTCCCTTTCGAGGCAATATGGCGGTGCCGGGCTTGGCCTTCCTATTGCCAAGGCTTATGTTGACCTGATGGGAGGACAGATGTGGTTTAATTCCGAAGTGGGAAAGGGCACTGAATTCTTCTTTACGATCCCTTTCAATAATCCGCGCTCAGTATAGACAGCTCAGCGGTTAATCTCCAACTTCTGCAGGCCGGCCAATCTTATGCCCGTAAAAAGCGTAATATGCTATCCATATATAGCAGGGAACCACAATCCAGTAAGCTGTCTGTCGTGTCAGCATGTCGGCAAGCTTGCCGTATGCGAGCGGAAGGATGGCGCAGCCTGCAATACACATGACCAGCAGGGCGGATGCTATTTTCGTGAACCTGCCTAATCCCCCTAATGCCAGCGGCCAGATTGCAGGCCACATGATAGCGTTGGCAAATCCAAGTAATGAAATAAAATATACGGAAGCGGGTCCTTTGATCAGGATAGCGGTAAGAGCAAGGAGAAATCCGAGAATCGCTGAGATGCCCAATGCTTTTGACTGGGATAAGGTTTTGGGTATCAGGGCAATGCCGAGTAGATAACCAACTACCATTGAGAAAAGTGTATAGGAAGTGAAAATGATTGCCTTGGTAGTCGGAATACCTGTTGACATAGCATAGAGTGCAACGGTATCACCCGCAATAACCTCACAGCCAGCATACAGGAAGAGGGTGACCAAGCCGAGAACAAAATAAGGGAACTGATAAACATGCTTCTTGCCGTGGGTGGCATCATTCACATGCTGATCCTCCTGATCGGTGTCGATATCCTGAAGCGGCGAATAGCGGATCAGTACAGCAAGGCCGGCAAGCACAATGGCCATGACGATATACGGAACAATGACCCTGCCTGCCAGTTCGTTTAATAAATCCGATTTAACCACCGCGTCAGTGGTAGTGGCAACCGTATCTTTTATGGAATCGACATTCTTTAAAACAATGGCTCCCAGGATCAGCGGGCTAAGAATACCAGCCGTCTTATTGCAGATACCCATGATGCTGATACGCTTGGCTGCGCTTTCAATGGGGCCGAGGATTACAATGTAAGGGTTTGATGCAGTCTGGAGCAGTGAAAGTCCGGCACCTTGAATAAAGAGCCCCGTAAGGAACAGTGAAAATGTGCGGGACGAGGCAGCAGGTATGAACACCAGGCTGCCAATTGCCATGACCAGCAAGCCTAGTGCCATCCCGTTTTTAAATCCTGTTTTATGCAGAATCCAGGAGGAAGGTATGGCCAGGAAAAAGTAGGATATGTAAAAGGCAAACGTTACGAAATACGCCTGGAAATTAGTGAGCTCACAGGCGATCTTGAGAAATGGGATCAGCGTCCCGTTCAGCCAGGTTACAAAGCCGAAGATGAAAAACAATGCCCCGATGATGATTATCGACGTTAGATAAGAGTTCTTTTGACCGTTTGCCGAAGCAGTTGCAGATGTTGCCATGTTGGTTTAGTCTGGTAAATATTATGATCCGAAAGATAGAAAAAAAGAAATAACTGATTCATGACCGATTGCGCGCATCAGGACCAAGCATATTTCCTAATTTTATAATTAAATATTGATTATGAAAAAACCATTTATTCTTGCCTCCCTCCTGATTTGCCTGCTGATTGGATGCAATGCCCAGCAGTCAGTTTCAGTTGTCGACCGGTCAACTGTTGACAAAGTGGAACTCAACCGCTATCTTGGAAAATGGTATGAAATTGCCCGATTCGACCATTCTTTCGAAAGAGGCCTGGTTGGGGTGACAGCCACCTATTCCCTCCGGCCGGACGGAAAAATCAAGGTTTTAAACGAGGGATATAAAAACACCCTCGAGGGTCGCCATAAAACAGCGGTTGGAAAAGCAAAGATTCCCAACCCAAATGATCTGTCCAGGCTTAAGGTTTCCTTCTTTCTGAATTTTTATGCTGATTACCTGATCATGGAACTCGACCAGGTTGGTTACCAATATGCCATGAT
>CAYHCO010000001.1:74295-178317 GCA_964355105.1 uncultured Porphyromonadaceae bacterium | reverse complement strand
CGATTACCCCATTCTTCTTCTCCTGTAAAAACAAGTCTACAGGTAAAATCAATGATGTTACTTCAGTGGTCGCAGCGGATTCAATCAGTGGATCCGAAGCTGTGAATGAAGGTGAAGCAGTGTTTGGGCTGCTGGTTTCACCGGCCAGTCCAAGGGCGGGTCAGCCGTTGACTATTTTGGCTGTTGGCGACAGAAAAGTTAAAAAGGCGAAGCTGGTGATCAGCGGACCTTCCGGTGATTTAACCGCATTTAAGAGCAGGAACGGCGATGGACTGCCTTACTGGAGAATTGACGGTTTTGAGCCCCTGAGTGCGGGAAAATATCAGGTTACATTAACAGAAAAGAACCGGACAGTCGGCAGTCTGGAATTTACCGTTTCGGATACAAAACCGGCCTTACAATCCTCCGGCGCGATCTGGAAGACAATCAGAAGTTGGGACAGCGAAACTGAAGCCCTCTATTCCGCCTGGGTAAATTCGCTTTTTTACGAAGCTGATGAGCGCTCATCCTGGACCGCCCTGCACGAAGTCATGCAGGATGGGGATAAAAATTTCCTATACAACTACCTGGGTTTGGATGAAGATAATCCGACTTCTACCACACGGGTAATCATGGAGCCCGACTGTGCCGATAATCCATTTTACCTGAGAGCATATTTCTCCTGGAAATTAGGACTCCCGTTTGGGTATCACGAGTGCGACCGCGGATATCTGGGTAAACCACCTCAAACCGGGCGATGGGTGACAAACAGTTCCCCGACATCGAGAAACCATCCGGTATTGTCGTTCAATGCCTTTCTTCGTCGTCTGATGGATGGAGTGCATTCGGGGACTGCCCGGACAGCCCTCAAGGATGAATCATCGGATTATTATCCGGTTGAACTGACCCGGAATTCCTTGCGTCCGGGAGTGGTTTTTGCCGATCCCTACGGACATACCCTGATCTTGGTTAGATGGGTGCCTCAATTGGGCGACCGGCCTGGAATGCTCCTGTCAGTGGATGCCCAGCCTGATGGAACCGTGGCGATCAAAAGGTTCTGGAAAGGGAATTTTCTTTTTACTACTTCGGAGGTTATCGGCGAGCCCGGATTCAAGGCATTTCGCCCGATAAGCCTGGTTAACGGACAGTTGAAGCTGTTGAATGACCGGGAGATTGATGGCAATCCGGGTATGATACCTGTGTCCCTTCAGCAAAAGGGGATGTCGGGAGATGAATTTTACCATACCATGGAGCGGAATATTAATCCGAAGCGCCTCGATCCTGAAACCGCCATGCTTGATTTGATACAAGCCTTGCACGAACAGCTTATTGTACGGGTTAATTCAGTTGCCAACGGAGAAGAGTACATGAAATCGCATCCCGGCGAGGTGATTCCGATGCCGGGCAGGCCAGCCGGTGTGTTTCAGGCTGGTGGCCAATGGGAAGATTTCTCAACACCCAACCGCGATCTTAGACTCCTTATCGCTATGGATGCGGTAGAGGATTTTCCCGGAAAAATTATCAGCAATCCGGAAGATTATAAATTACCTCCGCTGAGCTCACCCGAACAGGTTAAGAAAAAGCTCGAAGCGCTGCTGGCAGGAAAATCTTCAGAGCTGTCGATTACTTATGTGCGATCAAACGGCAGGGAACAGATTCTTACGCTTGAAAATCTCCTAAAGAGGAAAGCAGCTTTCGAAATGGCGTACAACCCGAACGACGGAATAGAAATACGCTGGGGCGCGCCCGAAAACAGCGAGGAACGATCGACCTGTCACCGGCGTGTTTCTGCCGGACAACTTGAGAAAATGCGCCAAGTACGGGTATGGTTCCAGAAGAGATTGCACCCGCCGACCTAAACTAATGCCGCGGCTCCATTTTAAGAACTATCTCACCCCCGTTGGCAATGTCCTTATGGTTGAATCGGTAATTGTTAACCGCGATTCCGTTGATCGTTACTTCAGATACATATTTGTTTTGGGCACTTGACCCCGGAGCTTTTATGGTCAGCTTTTTACCGTTGCCAAGGTCGATGGTGATTTCCTCAAACAGGGGACTTCCGATTACGTACTCCGGATTTCCGGGAGTCATCGGATAAAAGCCCATCGCCGTAAATACATACCACGATGATAAGCCTCCACCGTCTTCATCACCGCAAATTCCCATCACATCGTTACGGTACCATGCATCCATCAGCTGGCGTACCCGCTTCTGAGTTTTCCACGGTTCTCCAGCATAGGTGTACAAATAGGGAATGTGAAAGGTGGGTTCATTACCGGCAACGAATTGACCCACAATCCCCGACGCATCAGGCTGGTTGGAAAGGGTGGTCCATTTGGCATACCCGTTTAAGGATTCTTCGAAAAGCTGATCGAGGCGCGAAGTGAATTTCTCCCTGCCCCCCATAAGTGCGATGAGACCATCAATATTATGAGGAACAAACCAGGTGTAATTCCAGGAATTGATCTCGGCGAAATAATCGCGGCAGCCGGTACCCCCCGATGTTTTGGGATCAAACGGCTCAACCCAGGTGCCGTCGGCCTTCTTTGGCGACATAAATCCGGTGGCAGGATTGAAAACATTCCTGAAGTTTTCTGACCTCGAAAGTAAAAGCTTCTGATCATCAGTTTTGCCTAGTTCTCCGGCCAGCTGCGACAAGCACCAGTCATCATAAGCTTCCTCGAGGGTCACTGCCACTGCCTGGCGCTTTTCAAAAGGGCCTACCTCTTTCACCGGTTCGGGATCACCGGGCGCAAGGGCAGGGAACCAGCCTTTTTCCCGGTAAAATCGGTCGAGTTCGGTTGCCGGTCCTTCCTGCCAGGGGATCATGGTGCCCTCCATTGCGTTCTTCCTCAATAATTGATAAGCCCTGGGCAGATCGAAATCCCGGATTCCCTTCATCCAGGCATCGGCAATGATGGCTGCCTGGTGATGGCCGATCATGCATTTGGCATCCCCTGAAATCTGCGGAAAGGTTGGCATCCATCCGCTCTGTTCTCCCATCAGGATATAGGATTTAATCATGTTCGCCTCACGATCGGGATTGATGAGAAACCGTAGCGGATGCAGGCTGCGAAAGGTATCCCAGCTCCAGTCGTCAACATAAACATCGTGATCACAAGTGACCACCTGATGATTGTAAGCTGAGAAGTAACGCCCGTATTCGTTGATATTGACCATTCGCTCCATGGAGCGATAAAGGGCTGTGTAGAATGTAATCCGTTGATCCTCAGTTCCTCCCTTGATCTTTATCTTGCCCAATTCCCGGTTCCAGATAGCACGTCCTTCATTCACCACCCGGTCGTAGTCCCAGCCATTAATTTCGCGGCTCAGGTTTCGTCCGGCCTGGACCTCATCGATCCAGGATAATCCATAAGTCATTTGTATGGTCAGCGAACCATCGAAAACAACGAAATATTTCAGGCCCTTTCCATCTGTATCGATATTACCTGATCTTTTAACCGGTTGATCAAATGAAATATTGACATATTCCGAAATGTTGCTGAAATCCTCCCTTCCAGTCAGGTTTTTCTCATTGATGAGTTTGAAATTTCCTTTTCCTGATGTCTGAAAAACCAAACAGATTTCTTTCTTCCCGGATGGCTTGAATTGAAAGATCCCACAACGCTCGGTGGGGGAGAATTTAACGTTTATGCCATAATCTTCAAGGAGGACAGAGTATTCATAAGGAGTGACAGTCTCAAAATCATGATCAATGGCCGAGCTGAGGTCGCTGTTCGACAATGATTCCGTTCCTGAAACCGGCATAACCGTTATCACAGCCCGACCGCGGTGTTCCGGGCGGTTGAGCGGGAAGCCGTATATCCGTCCCCCAAGGTAAGAGTCTGAAATGCCCGGACTGGTAACCGGAAAGAAACGTATCATCCCAAAGGGTCTGTGAACAGTAGGGAATGTGGGCATCAGCACATGGCTGATTCCTCCGATTCGCGGGTTAACCAGGTCGACAGGTGAGTTGATTTCCTGTGAGTATACAGAGGAGGAAATAAGAAGTGCAGCTGCGCAGGAAAGTGCACTGTGGATTGACATTCTTAAAAAAGACTTCATAGTAATGATTTTGGAGTCTTAAAGATAGATTCTCTTTCCGATTGAGGCCATGAAAATTTTTTGGGTTCCTTCTAAACAAATCGTAACTTAGTATAGATGATACCCTTAAAGTCACCTGATATGAAAATAATAAAATCAATTTTCCTAGTGTTGATGGGGTTTTCTGTCTCGCTAAGTGTGGCTGGTCAGTTTGTGACCCATCATAATGCCATTTACCAGGGAGATCTTGCGCAACCCTTGCCCGGAGTGCAAATCACCGATCCAAATTTCCATACTCCGCTTATGCGACTGACCAATGCGCGAGCCATGGAAGTTCCGGGATTCGTTCCCGATTATTCGAAACGCCAGGCGTGGAACAGTAATGAGACTCTCATGCTTTTGAGGTCCACCTGGAGCGACACCTATCTGTTTAATGGAGTTAATTATCAGTATATCAAGATGCTGGACGGAGTGGCTGGTGAAGATGTTTTCTGGGATCCTAATAATCCGGGAATGGTTCTTTTCTGCCCCGACAGCAACCTGTACCGATACAATGTAAATACGGATGAGGTAACTCTTATTCATTCATTCGCCCCCTTTAATATGGCCAATACCAAAGGCGAGGGAAACCTGTCCAATGACGGCAGGTATTACGCCGTGGCGGAGCGATATTATAATTTCGAAACCGGTGAGGTGACCTATTACGATCTGGCTGTTTATGATTTTGTAGAGGACCGGATCATCAGCAGGATGGACCTTCCTCAGGACCAGCTGGAAGATTTTGACTGGGTATCCATATCGCCGCTGGGCAATTATGTGGTGGTGGATTATGCCAGTTGGGAGAAAGGCCGATACCGGGGGCTGGAGGTGTATGACCGTAACTTCAATCTCATATGGCAGAAGGGACTGGGCCCCGGCCACAGCGATATGGGTCTCGACGCCAACGGGAAAGAGGTCCTGATCATGGATGTATACAGTGATAACGACAACATGACCCATATTTGCAAATTCGATCTGGCAACCGGTGACAGTACAGACCTCCTGAAGATCTCCTATCTTTTGGATTTGCATGAATCCTGCCGTGCCATGGCAAGACCGGGCTGGGTTTATGTCAGCACCTTTGATTACTTCGAGCGGCTGACCGATAACAGTACCAATTGGCTTCCGTTTGAGGATGAAGTGTTCGCACTGAAAATGGACGGCTCTGGAACGGTTGAGCGAATAGCCCATCACCGAAGCAAGGAATACTCGATCTATACACCAAACCGCGACAGTGGGGCTCTCTACTTTGCCGAACCGCGAGCCACTGTCTCCAGGTCGGGCAACAGGGTGATATTCGGGAGCAACTGGAGGATTGCCATGAATGAGGAAGCAAGCATTGATGTTTATCTGGTTGATCTAAGAAACCTGATCACGGGGACACCTGAAATTGCGGTTGACCAGGACGCGAAACTGATAAAAGTGTTTCCAAATCCCGTCGCGGATCACCTTATAATTAGCGGTAGAGATAGATTCACCAGCAGCAGCCTGACCATTACAGATCCACTGGGACGAACATTGAAGGAAGTGACTGTCAACGAAAATAATCAGAGGGTCGACTTATCCAATCTGCCTCCGGGTATTTATTATTACCGGGTGATGGATTCAAAACATGCAAGTCTGAATACCGGCAAGCTGGTTAAGCTGTAGATCCGTTTCAGAGAGCTTTTTCATAGATCCGGTATCTACGTAAGGGTTTGGCATCCAGCTTGGTAATAGCATTATTCATCGGGTCGTTATCTTCCAGGACATAATTGATTTCCAGCCACAGCTCGCTGGAAAAGATAGAATTGTACAGTGCACGGTAAATCAGGCTGTCAATTCCTTTGCCATGATATTCAGGTACCACGGCCAACGCAAAAAGACGATAGGACCTGAGTTTTGGCATCCCGGTCAGTAATTTAATCCACCCGAACGGCAGAAGTCTCCCTTTCATTTTCTTGAACAGGATGTTGACATCGGGCAGCGCGATGATAAAACCAATCGTCCGTCCGTGGTGATCTTCAGCAAAAAGAACTCCCTCAGGGCGGATAATTTGTTTCAGGTCCCGTGCGAGTGCATCGGCTTCCGCCTGCGTAACCGGTGCATATCCCCAATTATTTAACAGACTTTGATTTGAAATATCGATAACATGCTGAACATCTTCTTTATAACGTTTCATATTTACCTGCCTTACTGTTACTCCGTAGCGTTTAGCTACGTGGTCGGTCAGTGTCATGATGCGGTCGGGAATACGGTAACCTTCCTTTCCTGAGATATAATAACAAAGGAGATCTTTCACCTTTCCCATTCCAAAAGCGGTAAGATGGTCATTGTACCAGGGCGGATTGTACGGGGCCATAATTACCGGCGAAGGCACGAATCCTTCATACACCAGGCCCCATTCCTGCGAAACGAACGACCAGGGCCCTCGCATCGATTCCATGCCTTTTTCCTTCAACCAGCCCGCCGCAGCTTCGAGAAGGAGGGTTGATGCCGCTGGATCATCAGGACACTCATAATATCCGAACAGTCCAACCTCGTCATTCCAGTGCTCATTGGCGAGCGTATCGTAAAAGGCAGCAATCCTGCCCTTAATGATTCCCTGATCCTCTAACAGGAATAATTGGTAAACGGTATGGTTCAGAGTGGGATTCTTAACCGGATTAAACTGTCCCTGAAGCTCCATTTTCAAAGGGGGCACCCACATCGGGTCGTCTCGGTAAATGGAGTAGGGCAGAAACATGAACTTTTTAAGTTCAGCAGGTGTGGATACAGGAAAAACGGTCATTTATATCAGGTTTCGTGTTTCGCGTCTCGTGTTTCGCGTCTCGTGTCTCGTGTTTCGTGTTTCGTTATCAGGTTCCCCAGGGTGAGCGGTGTTCGCGTACGAAAAGTTTCATTGCCTCAGCATCATTGAAGAGGGTTCCCGCAGTGGGATCCCAGTTGATTTTGCGGCCGGTGCGAATCGCAATATTCCCCATATGGGACAAAGTGTCCGACAGGATAGCATCATCCAGCGGGCATAATTCGGGATGCTGGCCGTTAATCGTCTCGGTAAATATCTTGACTATACCTGCGCCCTTACCATTGATCACGCCATCTGCATTGGCTGTGTTTTTAATAGAGGTGCTTCGTTTCATGTTTAATTCGTCGGTTAAGGATAATTATTCTTTGCCGGTGAGGTTGATCTGGCCAGCCCACCTTGCCGCCCTGATAAAAAGTTCCTGCAGCCCGGCATCTGCCAGGGTTTTCTCATCGTGACCGAGAATCGTGTAAAAACTTCTGCCTGCTCCAAACTTGTTTATAAAAATCGCAGGGTATTTCTCTTTTGCTTCTTTTCCATTCGCATCAAGCTTCTGCACCCAGCCCAGCTCAGTGGCGGAAGGGCTGAGTTCGGTATTTTCCCAGATCTCATCATTGAGTGTGAAATCGCTTAATCCTTTGGTGATCGGATGCCGGCTGTCGGATAGGTGAACCCTTGCAGGGCTAACCTGACCATGCTCCGTTTTTGGTCCCCACCTGCCAATCGAGATGGCAAAATAATCGGTCCAGCTGTAAAATGAGCAGCCGCCTGCATGAAAAAAGACCGCGCCACCCCCCTCCCTGATATACCTGGTAAATGCCTGCTCTCTGGCTCCGTCCCAGCGGGTGGAGGTATCGGGCCATGAGTTCCAGTTGCCGACAATGACCTTGTATTTTTTATAATCCGATAGTTTCAACGTGTCCGGCCGGTTGGTGACCGCTACGGTAAACAATCCTGATTCCCTGTAAATCTTTTCCAGAACGGGCGTCGTCTTTTGCCATTCGTGATTGTTCTGCCCGGAAAGTATGAGCATTCTTACAGGCTCTTTCCCTGCTAAATGGGCCGAAAACAAGAATCCGGCAACCAGAAGGGCTGAAAACCTGATGGTTGCCAAGTCGCAATTTCTCATTATCATGGGTTTAGTGGGCCTAAGTTAGTAAAACAAAATTCTTTTAAATTGCTAGTCTGAAACTCCTCTTATGATTCCCAGAATATTCTCCGCAGTCGTTTTCATTCTTTTATTTGCTACCGCCGGTAATGCACAAACCGTTAACCTGGGATCACTCCTCAGGGAAATGACCGATCCGACAGCAATGGCCCGTTTTCCTGCAAGTGAATATCAATCTCTGCAGGCGAGCAGTTATAACCGGGCGTCGGTTTCACCCGACCAGCCGGACTGGTTTGCCGATTCCGATGGGGTCAGCTGGATCCGTGAGGAACAAAAGGATGGTAAAACCGAATACGTGGTTATGGAACACACCGGTCCGGGCTGTATTACCAGGCTCTGGACGCCCTTCTTTTACTATGATTTCAACAACAGGAAAGGGCCCAATATCCGCATCTATCTCGATGGGAATCCGACCCCTGTGATTGACGAATGTTTTATCGATCTGGTCACCGGCAAGGGATCGGTAAAGTCGCCCTTTGCCGGCCTGACGGCGCGTGCTGGTGATTGTTTCCTCCCGATACCCTTTGCTAAAAGCTGCAAGATCACCATGACCGATAAGGCTTTTTATAATATTGTTAATTATAGGGCATATAATCAAGGGGTTAAGGTTCGTGCATTTTCCTGGAAGCAGGTTGCCAAAGCTTCTAAGTTGATAGCTGAAACCGGCAGGTCATTGGTCTCACCACCCCCATCACCTTCGAAAGAACAAATATCCAGGGTCGCCAAATTAAATGGCGGGCAAACCGAAGATATCCATCTTCCCGGCGGCAGCCATGCTATTAAGCAACTAACCCTTCGTATCAGCAAGGAAAGCGGGCAGCAGGCACTCCGCTCAACAATCCTGCAAATGACTTTTGATGGAGTACAGACCGTCTGGTGTCCGATCGGGGATCTTTTTTGCAGCGGCGACAAAATAAACCCGTTTCATACCTGGAACCGCACGGTTTTGCCCGATGGCACCATGATTTGCAGATACATTATGCCTTACGCTGAAAGTGCTGTCATAAGAATTATCAATCTGCAGGGGAACCCTGTGGAGGTTGCGCTAAATGCCAGACTTGACGATTGGAAATGGGACAGCCGTTCCATGCATTTTCATGCCAACTGGAAATCCATCGGAACATTGCCTGGCAATAGGTTTACCGATATGAATTTTATCGATGTCCGCGGCAAAGGGGTGCTGGCCGGTGATGCGCTGATGGTACTGAGTCCGGGTCGCGGATGGTGGGGTGAAGGGGATGAGAAGATATACATCGATGAAAAGGATCAGGCAAGGAAATTCCCTTCTCACTTTGGCACCGGTACGGAGGATTATTACGGCTGGGCCGGCGGTGTGAACCCCACTGGCCGCGATACTTTCTCCATTCCCATCGGGGCCAACGTATGTAACGGAAATGAGGCTGATCCGCGCGGATACAATATTTGCACGAGGAACCGTATCCTCGATGCCGTGCCGTTTAACGATCGACTGACTTTCGATATGGAAGCCTCTCCAGGTACCGATATCAGGGAATCCTGGAATCTGCTGGATTATTCGCTGGTCACTTTTTGGTACGCCATTCCGGGAGCGGTTTCAAATGCTGTCGCCCAAAGTGATAAAGCCGCACAGCCCCTTCTTACGCTCCACGATATTGACCTCATGCAGGAATACCGCAAAACCGGCATTGTGAAGTTTAATCCGGATGTCACCCTCTTGCCCATGGAGCTGACTGCCCGACCTGGCCAGTTCTTCGTTTTTCCCATGAAACTCGAAGCTGGCAACTCCGACCTTAAAGATATTAAGATCAAGTTTTTACCCGATACACTAAATCCTTCACTGTCATTCCCGAGAAAGCGGGAACCCGATACCTTTTTCTCCTGTTTTAACGCCGGCGGCATAGATTTCAAAGGTCAACCGTTCAGCAAAACCATTGATATATCGGCCGGCAACCTGCAGGAATTGTGGATGGGACTTGATCTGGATGGTATAAAAAATGGCGTTTACCGGGGATCCGTAAATATCTCCTCGGGAAAGGAAACCCAAAAAGTTCCCATCGAACTCACAGTCGCGGGGGAGCGAATCGAAAATCACGGTTACGATGAGGGTAAAAGCCTGGCACGTCTGAATTGGCTGAATTCAACAGTTGGCATTGATGACAGTATAACCAAAGGTTTCATCCCGGTAAATGTGATCGGTAACAGGGTTTGTATCCTGGGCCGCAACATGGAAATCGCTGAAAACGGGTTGCCTGCTGCCATAACCACTTTCTTCGGTCCATCGAACCAGATGATAGGCGATCGCGGAGAGCCTCTCATCAACAGCTCCTTCCGCTTTGTGATTGAACTCGAAGACGGTAAGACGATCAGGCTGAAACCTGGCAGGTTAACATTTACCGAGAAAAACTCATCGAGGGCGGTCTGGACAGTCCTGAATACATCACCCGGGTTCGATCTGGAATGTACCGGCCGGCTTGAGTTCGACGGGTTTGTGGACTACCGTCTGAAGCTTACTGCCAAAACGGATGTCAGGGTGAAGGATATTCGTCTGGAGATCCCCATGAACAAGCAGAAAGCCGAATACATGATGGGTCTCAATCATGAGGGTGGCTTCCGCACGCCGGACTGGAAATGGAAATGGGATGTGCGGAAAAATCAGGATATGCTATGGATTGGTGCAGTCAACGGCGGCATGAGGATAAAATGGAAAGCGGAAAATTACCGCCGGCCGCTCATCAATATCTATTATGAATTTGGCCGCCTCAATCTGCCTCCTTCCTGGGGTAATACCGGCAAAGGCGGCGTGAGAGTTGCGGATGCGGAGGCTGACGTTCTGGTTTCCGCTTACTCGGGATCCCGTGAGATCAGGCAGGGTGAGGTCCTTAATTATGATTTCGAGCTGCTGCTAACACCTTTCCGCACGATCGACAGGAAAACGCAGTTTGGCGACCGCTATTTTCATGGTGGGGGCACGAATACCTCCGTTAAAATAGCCAATGCCAAAAGTGCCGGCGCCAATATCATCAATATCCATCACGCCGAAGACCTTTACCCGTTTATCAACTACCCTTATCTGGATGAGAATACAGCAGGGCTGAAACAACTGGTTGACAATACCCATGCTGCCGGTATGAGGATGAAATTCTATTACACTACGCGAGAGCTGACCAAGAACCTGCCGGAGTTCAGAGCTTTCTACAGTCTGAACGGAGAAGTGATTTTCCCCGGCCCCGGCAATGATTGCAAAACACTGATATGTCCAAACGGACCCAACGAGTGGCTTAAAAAGAACCTGAACGGGAAATATATCCCGGCCTGGTACAACCTGGTTAATGAGGGTAAATTCAAGGGCGAAACCGACCTGTCCGTAATCACCACCCCTGACAGCCGCCTCAATAATTTTTATGTTGCCGGCCTCGACTGGATGGTCCGGAATATCGGGATCGACGGGGTGTATATCGATGATTCCGCTTTAGACAGGTTTACCCTTATGAGGGCTCGGAAAATTATCGACCGTAACCGCCCCGACGGAAAGATGGATTTGCACAGCTGGAATCATTTCAACCAGTATGCCGGCTTTACCAACTGTCTGAACTTGTATATGGACCTGCTTCCCTATTTCGATCAGGTATGGATCGGCGAGGGCAGGGATTATAACCGGATGCCGGATCATTGGCTCGTTGAAGTATCAGGAATTCCTTTCGGACTGCCCGGTCAGATGCTTGAAGGTGGCGGAAATCCATGGAGAGGAATGGTTTACGGCATATCAAACCGTGCCGGTTGGACGGCAAACCCACCTTCGGATATCTGGAAATTCTGGGATGATTACCAGATTCAGGGTAAGGAAATGGTCGGTTACTGGGATAAAAATTGTCCCGTAAGCTGTTCTGATGCAATGGTAAAGGCCTCGGTTTACCGGGGTAGGGAAAACAATATCATCGCGGTAGCCAACTGGAGCGAAAAGGACCTGCCATCCGGAATGAAAATTGATTGGGTCAGGCTGGGTATTGATCCGCTAAAAGCTGAAATATTTATCCCGGCTATTAAGGGTTATCAACTTGCCCGTAAAGCCGTTCTACTTAACAATCTGACGATCCCTGCAGGTAAGGGTTATCTTATAGTAATCAAGAAAAAATGAATTGAATCGTTATTTTGTCGGGATCAGGAGGCCCTAACCGTAAAATGAAAGGTGGATCCTTTATTTTCCTGGCTTTCGGCCCATATTTTCCCACCCATTCTTTCAACGAATTCCTTGCAGATAATCAGTCCGAGTCCTGAACTCGGTTCGCCTTCAGTGCCTTTTCGGCTGGCTTTTTCATCGATGTGGAAGATTTTGCCAAAAATGTCCTTGTTCATCCCAATCCCATTATCGGCGACCGATACCTGTATGAATTCCTCATTCAGTTGCTGGGCTGAGATAATCACTTTACCACCCTTGTTTGAAAATTTAATTGCATTGAAAATCAAGTTCCTCATCACCGTTTCAAACATGTACTTATCGGACAGAATATCGAGGTGGTCCGGAATTAGATTAATGATTTTAACATGCTTGGCCTCAGCAACATATTGGATCAGATCGAGACTCACCCGGATACTTGCGGCCACAGCAATCTTTTGTGGTTGAAAATCCGTTAACCCTCTGCTCATTCGCGACCACTCAAGCAGGTTCTCGAGCAACCGGTAAACATTAGTTACGGAGGTCCTCATAACCAGTGCAATGTCCTTGATCTCCTCCGTCTTCATGGTTGGCAGATCTTCAATCAGCATATTTATCAGCCCGAAGAAAGCATTGAACGGACTCCTCAGGTCGTGGGCAATTATTGAAAAGAACTTATCTTTCTCTGCATTCAGCAGTGATAGTTCTTCGTTTTTCAGGGTTATCACCTTTTCTGCTTCCTTAAGCCTGGTGATATCGATGCCTACTCCCATGATATAGATATTATCATAGATTTCAAGTTTGACACCTGTCAGTATGAATGGCATTTTAGTGCCCGCCTTAGTCAACAAGGTTGTTTCAATCCTGACTTTCCCTTTTTCCATGACCTCATCGACTGCACTCAAAAGAATTTGTCGGGATTCCTCGTCTTTCCAGTTTCGAATCGACATCCCCTTAAGTTCGCCAGGATCAAACCCTAAAACAGTCTCGTGGTTTTTGTTGTATTGGAGTAGAGTGAGATCAGGATAGGAGTAAAGGTAGAATACGCCAGGCAGGCTGTCGATAACGGAGTTGGAGAATAATTGCTCCTGTTTTAATTTATTTTCCATCACTTTCCTGTCCGAGATGTCGCTGATGCTGGAGAATATCAAAGTTTCATTATTGATGCTAACTATCTGTGCTGAGAACAACCCGGTCAGTATTTCACCGTCCTTCTTCCTGAACAAAAATTCTTTTGTTTTTATGCTAGCCCCTTTTAGAAGCTCAGATACAACAATACCTCTGTCTTGCGGGTCGGCCCATATATGCAGTCCGATTGAAGAATTTGCCAGAGCTTCCTCCCGGGTGTATCCGGTCATTGAAGTAAAGGCATCATTCGTTTCAAGAAATTCTCCATTCGATGCCCTCGTCAGGGTAGTTGCATATGGCGACGTTTGAAAGGCCATTGAGAATTTCATCTCTTGGGCAACGATACTTTCCATCAGTCTTTTTGTAACCATCAAAACCAGGCTGATGGTAAGTGCCAGGTTAAGCACTATGTAAATGGTTATGGCGGCAGAGTTTACATTCCCTGAGTGAAAAAAATCATTGCCCTCACTAGGCATGGTGAGGTTAAGCGCAATCCTTGCGATGCTGAAACAACAATAGGCAACGAAAACGATTCCGGTAAGCCTGGTTATTTTTCGCATCAACAGATCCTTTTGACGGAAAATAAGAAGCCCGCTTTGTGCCGAAAAAAATATCAACATCACGGAAAGGGCGATATCCCTGACTTGCAGGTTTGGAGATGCAACCACAAAGTAAGCGCTGACCAATGCAAAACAAGCCAATACCAGGTAGTTGAAAAGGTTACTGACTCTTTTTCCGGTGAACCGCTGCAAGCCGATGAGTATGAGGAGAGAACCTGCCAGGACCAACGTGTTCGAGCCTGTCATGGAGAGAAGGTCCGGGATTTTACCTCTTAAAATCAGCAACATACTGCCCAGAACCTGAAGAACCATTCCAGCCAGCCATTCCAGTATTCCCTTAAACCTGTTCCTGTTCTGCTGCCAGATAGCCAAAATAGTACCCGCATTGATCAGGTTGGTGATCAGGTAGAGAATCATCAGGGTTTTGAGGTCTAACATCCTTGTATAGATCCGTGAGTGATTGATCGATTTTCAAGATATGGATTTTTTAATAAATAGACCTAATTTTCAACTTCCATAATTATCACCAACAGTGGCACTAATTCTCAGAAAATGAAAAAAAACATCTTCGCATTGGTCATCTCAATGATGTGCATTTTTACCTCATGGGCTCAAAATTCAACAGGCCAAATTGTCCTCCCTGCCAATGCAACTCGTATAGAAAAGTACGCTGCTCTTGAACTGCAGCGCTATCTTTTCCTGGTTTCCGGTGAAAAGCTTGAGATACAGGCAGCCCCGGTGTCAGTAAAGCCAGGCAGTTTTGTTCTCAGGAAAGAGGCAGGTAAAGCTGGTCCTCAAGGTTATGTCCTCAAGAAAGAGGGAAACAATGTCCTGATTACCGGTTCTGATCCGGAAGGAGTCCTTTATGGAGTTTATGGTTTGCTGGAAGATCATTACGGGATCGGATTTTATCTGGGTGGAGATGTTATTCCTGAAGGCAGGCAACCGTTCATGCCTGCAGTTCTCGATGAAACAAAAACCCCGGCTGTGGCGATACGGGGATTCCTGCCCTGGACAAATTTCCCGCAATCGGCAACTTCCTATTCCTGGGAGGACTGGAAATTCATTCTCGACCAAATGGCCAAGATGAGGTTTAACTTCCTTCACATACACAATTACAACGGAGAGGCCGGGCACAATGAGATGTATCACAATTTCTCAGTTAATGGCATTTTATCGAGAGTATGGATGGCTACGGCAAAAACCGGCCACGGCTGGGCTTGTCCTGGCTGGGATGTTAACCAGTATCGGTTCGGTGCATCTCACCTTTTTGGCGATTACGATTTTGGTGCCGATGTTGCCCTTCATAATGAAATGCTCAGTGACGAACAGGTCTTCCGCAAAGGGGTAAGCATGTTTCAGCGAGTGATCGAATATGCTCATGAACGCGGAATTAAGATCGGACTTGGCCTCGACGTTGACCTGATACTTCCTGAATATAAAACCGAATCAGATAATCCTGAGGTGATTAAATCACAGGTAAATGAGATTGCTTCCAATTATCCTGACCTTGACTACCTGTTGTGTTTTCAGTCGGAGAATA
The DNA here is from genome assembly GCA_964355105.1 of uncultured Porphyromonadaceae bacterium. Lineage (GTDB taxonomy): Bacteria > Bacteroidota > Bacteroidia > Bacteroidales > UBA12481 > UBA12481. The sequence continues at coordinate 162,939 of CAYHCO010000001.1, read as the reverse complement.
TTGCCTCAAAAACAGAGCTTTGGAAGAAGTGGCGAAGGGTTTTTGATGGTTTCTATGCCGGTATGAAAACAAAATCTCCCAATACCCGCCTGGCAGTTGCGGGGTGGGGGATCGATCCGAAAAATACAGCCACCCTGCCGGCCGACGTGATATGTGCACCGATATCGGCCTATTCTGACGGTTGCGAGACCGGAGCCATTTACGGTGATCGGGAATACTGGGGATGCCCCTGGCTGGAGCGGGATTTCAACAGTTCGGAATATTATTATCCCTATAACATGCATCTGACCAATACGATAAAGGCATGGAACAACAGGGCTCCAAATATGAAGGGGTTCTATTGCCTCACCTGGCGGTTAACCGATGCTATTGATCCTAAAATGTCATTCATGAGCAAAGCCGCCTGGAACGATATGTCGAAGGTTACCTCACGGGATATTTACCGTGCGTATGCGGCCAAGAATTATGGTGAAGCTGCTGCTGACGATATTACCGCGATCATCAATCAGAATGAGCCTTTTGCCTCAGGATTCGGTGAATGCCAGGAAACCCCTGGTTTTAAACTGCTTGGGAAAGATGAATATCTGTTGAATATCAAAACCATAACTGTTAACGGCGTGGCCAGGTTTGCATCCCATTGCGCCTCGTTTTTCGATGTGCAGAAAGCCCCCTGCAGTGAAGGTGGAGAGTGTGTGGGATTTATACGTCAGGGCAGTTGGCTGGAATTTTCTAACTACGATTTTGGCGTTTCAACAGATAGCCTTGTTGTGCGGGTTTCGTCTGCTTCGCATGGAGGAATTATTGAGTTCCGCCAGGACTCATTGGAAGGCCTGATCCTGGGTACCTGCACCGTGGATGATACCCAAGGTTGGCAAGCATGGATCAACAAGACGGTAAAAATAAAACCGGTGACCGGTCGTCACCACCTGATATTACGATTCCGTGAAAAACCGCCGGTATCAGTAATGCCTGAATACGAGCGTGCCAGGGCACAGATTGCAATAATAGATCGTTGTATTGCCAAAGCCAGCACTGCCCGGAAGGTGCGTTTGCAGAACCTTCGTTGCCGGATTGCCGCAGCGAGGGATCATATCCTCCTGAATGAAAAGTTCGGTGATCCCAATTGGACTGAAATGCCGGATGTAATGCAGTCGTGGGTGAGAAATTTCACGCATCGGGTAACCGACATATCATCGCTCGGCAACGTGATGAGCAGTCAAAACAGGTTCGTCCAGCTGAACTTTCTTCCAAAAGAGAGCAAAGCCCGCAAGGCGGTGACTATCGATGCCCCCTTGTTTCCGGTTGTGATCTCGGCACCTTCCTCAACCTGTGCCGGTCAGCCGGCAGCGGTGACCGTGAGGGTAATGGATTCAAAAACCTATGAGAGCGTTTCAGCCAACCTATACTGGCGTGCGGCAGGGAGTGAGGATTGGAACACCCGGCCGATGATCAGGCGGGTGAAAGCGATCTTTACCCAGGAACTTCCGCCCGACGGATTACTGGAATATTATATCACGGTTTCCGATGGGACCAGTATCGTGAGGTGGCCGGTGCCTGGAAATAAGTCACTGATAACCATGAATTATAAAACCGTGTCAACGATTGCGCAGCCAACATCGGTCAAGGTGGATAACCGCACGATTACCTGGACGCCGGTCACCGGAGCTTTCTGGTACCGGATATACAGGGGAACAACCCCCGGATTTAAACCGGGACCTGCGAGCCTGGTGACCTTTGTGCCGGCTTCGATGAATGCTTTTATTGATTATGCCCCTGGATTTGATGGCAGACCTTTATCGGGTAACCAATTTTACAAAGTTACTGCCTTGGACAAGTCGGGGAATGAAAGCAGTGCCGGGGAAGCCGTTAAACTGGCAGCCCGCATGCAATGGTGGCGTGATGCCCGCTTTGGTATGTTCATCCATTGGGATATGTCGAGTGTCGCCGGCACCGAGATCAGTTGGTCGAGGCTCGGACCCAAACCTTTGGACGGTTCCTGGGGTGGACCGGCCGGTAGCGGTGGTGATCCGGTTTACGATAATCTTTACAAACGCTTTGATCCTGTCAAGTTCGACGCCAGGGAATGGGTCCGTATTGCGAAGGATGCCGGAATGAAATACATTGTTTTTACAACCAAGCATCATGGCGGATTTTCTATGTGGAACACCGCGCTTTCGTCTTATTCGATCATGAATACTCCATTTAAGCGCGACGTGGTAAAAGAACTCTCCGAAGCGTGCCGTGAAGCGGGATTGAAATTCGGCATCTACTATTCTCCCAGGGACTGGTGGCATCCTGATTACGGAATCGGCGACAACAGCAAGTATGAGGCTTACATGACCGGACAGCTTAAGGAACTTCTGTCGAATTACGGGCCTGTGGACGTTGTATGGTTCGATAGTTTCGGCACCGGAAAATCAATCGAATACTGGCACGCTGATAAAGTGCTGGAGCTGGTCCGCAGACTCCAGCCTCAGACGATCATTAACAACCGCTGCAGTTTCTTTGCCGAATATGTCCCGTCGCTACAGGCGGATTTTGATACACCTGAACAAACCATCGGTTCTTACCGGACTAATCGCGACTGGGAATCGTGCATGTGCGTGGTTGATGCCCCAGGAGGTGGCTGGTCATACCGTAAGGATGGGAAAGTTAAACCTTTTGATGAGTGCATCAGGAACCTGGTTAGCTGTGCTACCGGAGACGGGAACCTGCTCCTGGATGTGGGTCCGGATGCAACAGGGATAATCCCGGCGGACCAGGCGGAAAGGCTTGCCGAGATGGGCGAATGGATGCGAAAATACGGAGAGTCGGTCTATGAAACCTCGGGCGGACCCTTTCCAAATGGCGACTGGGGTGGGGTAACCTTTAAAGGAAGAAAAGTTTATGTGCACCTTTTCAGCGCAGCTCCTCCGGTCATGGAACTGCCGGCACTCAAGCAGACCCTGGTTTCCACCAGGTGCCTGACCGGTAATGAAGTAAAAGTTTTCCTAAAGGACGGGCGGATTAATATCCAGACTGTTCCCAAAGAGCGTACTTTGCCGGATACGATTATCGAACTAACCTTTGATCAGAATGTTACCCGGCTGTAAGCCTGGATAACAGTGCGTCTGCAAGTTCATCTGCGTTTTGCATCGAAAAGCAAAGTGGGGGTTTTATCTTGATGACATTATTGTAAGGCCCGTCGGTGCTGAGCAAAATTCCTATTTCCTTCATTTCCTCGACAATGGATATCGCAGCTTCCGTTGCCGGCTTTCCACTATCGGACTCAACGATCTCAATCCCTAAAAACAAACCGGATCCCCGCACCTCCTTTACCCTGAACCCTGCCTCCCTGCCTCCTGCCGACTGCCTACTGCCCACTGCCGACTGCAGACTGCCAACTGCCAACTTCTCCCTCAAATAGTCCCCCACCAGCCTGGCATTCTCTTGCAATGCCTCCTCCTCAATAACCTGTAAAACGGCCAGTCCAATCTCGCAGCTGACCGGATTACCTCCGAAAGAGCTGAAAAACTCCATCCCTGTCTCGAAACTGCGCGCCACCGCTTCCGTGCAAACGACAGCCCCCATCGGATGTCCGTTACCCATTGGCTTGCCCAGGATCACTATATCCGGGACAACATCATACAATTCAAATCCCCAGAATTTATGGCCAACCCGTCCGAAGCCCGTCTGTACTTCATCAGCAACATAAAGCCCTCCAGCCGACCTGACCGCACCAACGGTTTGCTGCATGATCGCCGTGTCAAGCACAATCTGTCCGGCACATCCCACGATCGACTCAGCAAAGAACGTTAATGGTCTTCCTTCCTTTCCGGCAAAAACCTGTTTAACGTCTGCATCTGGTCCCGTGGGTAGAATGGTAATATTATCCGGTCTGCCTTTTCCACCCTTTCGGTTGAATTTATAGGGGCTCAGTCCTATGGCTGCCTTGGTATTGCCGTGGTAAGCATAATCAAGCACCAGGTAATCAGTGTTGCCGGTAAAAGCCTCTGCCAGCCTGACCGCCAGATCCGTGGCAGCCGATCCGGAATTCACCAGAAATAGTTTATTCAGGGATGACGGGAATTTGGATAACAGTTTCACCGCATACCGGTCAAGACTGTCATACAGGTAACGAGTATTGGTATTCAAACAGGCCATCTGCCTTTGCCCCGCCTCAACAACCCTGGGATGACAATGCCCCACGTGGGGAATGTTATTTACACAGTCCAGATAGGTTTTGCCATCCGCGCTGTACATATATTGCATCGCTGCACCGGTCATGTGAATCGGAGCTTTGTAAGACAACGAAACAGCCCTGGAAAAATATTCGTACCGGTTATCCCGACCCTGTGTCCCCTGGTCAGCAGCCATAGGAGGTGTCAGCTGAATGCCCCGCCGCGGATTCCGTCTGATCCATTTGTCCAGCATATCACGTGCGCCTGCCACGCTCACCTGGTGATATTTGCTTTCCGGATTCTCTGCCGCCCGTCGGGCAGCCATAACCATCGTCTGACACCAACGGGCTGCCACCAGCCAATGTAAAATGGAAAGTTCCATTTCCGTCAGCGGGATGGTTTTGGAATAGCCGTCAATCACCGAATGGTAAATTTCTTCAAAATCGGGTCGACCCATCATGGCGTAGGCAAGAACCACCGCCACTTCGTTAATCCTGGGTCCCCAAACCATGTCACCAAAATCGATAACGCCGCAGACTGAATCTGCCCTGAAAAGGATATTCCAGTCATTTCCATCGCCATGGATGAGACTCATCGGTAGTTTATGGATCACCGGAAATACTTCTTCGCGGTATTTCATCAGAAAATAATGCGTGAGCCTCCTGTCTAAGGGATCTTTTATCAGGCTTATATCCTCCCTTAATTCCAGCACCCTGGAAAGTTCCCAATCATGAGTCCTGCATTTCAGGACGGCATCCTCCAGCCCTGCCATCCCATGATCAATCAAGGCAAAAACATTGCCCAACTCAAAATAGAACTGCTTACCGGGACTGGATTCTGCAAGAAAATCCCCTTCGATGAACCTGAATAACCGGGCATAGGCAGTTACTCCGTTGATTTGTATTTCGTTGAGATACTCACCATGGATATCCTGCACCGGAACTGGCAGAAGACCTCCCACCGGTCCTTTCGACAGCTCAGCCAGAATGCGGTTTTGCGATCTGATAAAATCTATATCAGCCGGGTCAGTGGATAATTTTAGTATGAACTTTTCGCCTGAAACAGAATTAACCAGATAATTGAGGTCCTGATAGCCCGCCAACTGTTTGAAAGTACACTTGATATCGTATTTCGCCTCCAGAAAAGGACCCGGATCGTTTAAGTTAAACTGCATCATAAGGAAACTGGCTGATTACTTGAGCGCACCAATCCCTGCATGATGAGAAATTGTGCAATAACGTAGGTCGAGAGCACCAGCAGGCCTTCCTGTGGAATGGGCGTGGCAAATTTGTTTATTGCGAGAATGCTGTCAGAAACAACAAAGAATAATGATCCTGTGAATAGTAGGCTGAAACCCGATGGATCCATGCGGCCTTTGCGGTTCAATGCGGCAACGGACATGCCGATCAGTGACGTGGCATAAAGGATAACAATAGGTATCATCATGCCTTCAATATGTGGAAACAGGTATGCTAAAACACCGACCAGGTATACCAGGTAGGGGAGCAGCAAATATGGCTTTTGTGCAACAAACCCTTTGGTGCCGGCCACTGAGAATTTGGTGAACACCATGATGTACATGATTTGGGATACGAAAAAACCACCGACCCCGGCAAAAAACAGCATCTCGTTATCGGCGGACAGCATTAAAAGCACGTCACCAAGCCAGGAAAAGAAAAATGCCGCCACCACCAAACCTCTGTTGGGCAGTCGCTTTGCCTCGGCGGTAAATATCACGGTAATCCATATCATCACCAGCGGCATGCTTACATAGTGCAACCATTGAATATCCCAGATTGTAGCAACCAGAACCAGGGCGACAATCAACAGGTAAATGAAGTTGAGAATGATTGATTTGGTTTTCATACAAGGCGGTTTTTGTGGGAAAGTTAAATAAAAAACCCGGCAGGTATTCTCCTGCCGGGCTTTTTAAAGATTCTATCGGATGACTACTATTCAGCTTTCTGAACTTCGCCTTTGATTGTCAGGACATACTTTTGTCCGTCGCTCAGTTTCACCTGGGCCGACTTTGAAAAGAAACCACTGATTTTAGCATCATAGGTGAGGACAACTTCGCCTTTTTCACCCGGTTTGATTGGCTCCTTGGTATATTTTGGTGAGGTGCATCCGCAGCTTGGCTGAACCAAAGTGATGGTTATCGGGTCTTTTCCTGCATTCTTCATGGTAAAGGTCGCGCTGGCTGGTTTCAAATGGATAACATTCTTGCCGAAATCATAGTCAGTCACATCCCAGGTGCAGGTCAAAGGCACAGTTGCCGGAGGTGCAACAACTGTTCCCGGTGCAGGAGTCGGTGCAGCAGCAACACCCGGTGTAACCGTAATAGCGCCGGTCTGGGCTGCCTCAACTTTCTGAGATTCTTTCTGAACTTCCTGAAGCGAAACCTTCTTTTGTGCATTTACCGGCAAGGCCATGAAACCAAGAATTCCGGTTGCAAGTATGAATAAAGCTGTCTTTTTCATTTCCTGTTGTTTTTAAATTTATGAAACAAAAGTAAGCTATGGCCTGATCCCGTTGAGTTAACGGGTATCAAATAATTGTTAACGAGTTGTTAAGCAATATTGACTGCCATCGGTTTAACAGGTATCTTCGCTCCTATGAATCGAACGGCCATAAGGATTGTGCTAATTCTGGGGATACTCGCAATTGCGGGAATTATCAGCGTTCAATTCTATTTCGTGAAACAGGCGATGGATAAAGAAAGCCAGCAGCTAAACCAAACAATCACCATAGCCCTGGCGTCGGTGGCGGAGGATCTGGCTCGTTATAACGATGCTGAACTGCCCAGGCAAAATCCGGTTTTTCATCATAGCCCGGATTACTATATCGTTAATGTCAACACCAAGATTGAACCCGATATTCTGGAACAGTTCCTGATCACCGAGTTCAAGGTGAGAAGGCTGAATCTTGATTTTGAATACGGGATCTACGATTGTCAGACCGATAAGATGGTTTACGGCAGATTGGTGCGCTTCGGGGAGAATCCCAGGATTGAGACCATGAAGGAGGATCTTCCCAAATCCGCCGATTACGTTTACTATTTCGGAATACACTTTGCCGGATCGAACCGCCTCCTGATGGATTCGTTGGGAATCTGGTATTTCTTCAGTTTTATCCTGCTCGTAGTGGTGATATTTTTTGCCTATACCCAGATGATCATCCTGCGGCAACGAAGGTATGCCGAGGTTCAGCGCGATTTTATCAATACCATGACCCATGAGTTTAAAACTCCTCTGGCTTCCCTGATGATGTCGGCTGATGTTATACAAAAGCAAGATATTCTGAAGGATCCGGAACGACTGCACCGTTATGGCGACATCATCCGCTCACAGGTAAACCACCTGCTGAAACAAGTGGAACTGGTCCTGGAAATGGGCGGGCCTCTCGGCGAAAAAATTCTGCTGAAAAAGGTTCCGGTCGACCTTAAATTATTGACAGGTGAAATTATCGAACTGATGGACCCGAGGGTGCATTGCTCCAATGGGAAAATCAGTCTGGAATACCTGTCCGAAATTGAAACCGTGCAGGCTGATCCTACCCATCTGACCAATATTATTCTGAATCTCCTCGACAACGCAATAAAATATTCCGGTGATGCTCCTGAGATAAATGTGAAGGTTGAAAATGAACAGAAGGGTGTCCTGATCGAAGTTAGCGATCGTGGGATGGGGATCCCTGCAAAACTTAAGAAGCGTGTATTTGAAAAATTCTACAGGGTCCCGACAGGGAATGTTCACAATACCAAAGGATTCGGTCTGGGCCTCTTTTATACACGAAATGCGGTTAGAGCTCACGGATGGAAAATAAATCTTGAAAGTACGGAAGGAGTGGGAACTGTTATCAGGATAATAATTCCTGCCAAAATGATCTGACAGATGGAAAAACCCGTGATATTGTATGTTGAAGATGATGAAACATTGAAATTCATCACAACCGATAATCTGGAACGAGAGCAATTCAAGGTTGTGACCGCAACGGACGGCGTGGAGGCCTGGGAGATATTCCAAAACCTGACACCGGATATCTGCGTCCTGGATGTCAACCTTCCCCGGATGGATGGATTTACCCTGGCGAGGCAAATAAGGGAGACCAATCAGGATGTTCCCATCATCTTTGTAACGGCAAAATCCCTGAAGGAGGATAAATTGGAAGGACTTCTGCTGGGTGGCGACGATTACCTCGTAAAACCCTTCAGTATCGAGGAACTGATCCTGAAAATCCGCATATTCCTGCGCCGGTCAAAAAGCAGCCAGGATACCGTGATTCAAAACGGGATAAAAATTGGGTCTTACACTTATTTCCCGGCAAAGTTGCTTCTTTCGGGGGTTAAGGGAGATGTGAAGCTTACCTTCCGGGAAGGTGAGTTGTTGAGCTATTTTGTTAAAAACCAGGATATACTGCTGGGACGCGAACAGATCCTGGATTCAATCTGGGGAGGCAATGATTATTTTGCCGGCCGGAGCCTCGACGTATATATATCCCGGCTGAGAAAATACCTGAGCGATGATCCTGCGATAAAAATCGAGAACCGTCACGGTATAGGATTTCAGTTTATCTTGAAATCCTGATCTCCAAACTAACTAAGTTGGTCCTACTTTGGCAGACCACCAAAGAACTGCTTGATGCTCCTGTGAAATTTATGGAACCCGTTGGGCTTATGGTGCATCAGGATGCATTGCTTGGTGATCAGGTTCACATCCTTGCCTTTCAGCAGTTCCAGAGATTCAGGAGTGTCCGATGATTGCTGTATCCAGATATTCTTGATGCCGCGGGCCAAAGCATCCTGCACCACCTTGGCTGTCTGGTCTTTTTTTGTCAGGATAATAATGGACGCAACATCCGCCGGAAGATGGTTAACATCTGCGTAACAGGTTGTGCCATTGATCGAATCAATATTTGGATTGATAGGCAAAATCCGGAGCCCTTTTCGGGTCAGCTCATCGAAAGCAAGCCTGCCGAATTTTTTTGGATTACGAGATACTCCCGCCATGGCAATTGGTTCATTGGCAAGGAATTGCTCAATTTGTCTTTTGGTTGTCATTTGGATAAAATTTTGACTAAAGTTATATAATCTTGATCTGCTTCTTAACTTTATGGAAAAATGAAAAGACATGAACACCAATAATTTTTCTACGGAAACACGCGAAATTAAAGATGTCAGGCGTATCCTGCTTAAAGATTACGGTCATCTGTTTCTATCTCAGGGAGATGAAGAAAGTCTGCGAATCGAGGGGGAACCCGATGTGATCTCCACCGTTAAAGCTTTTGTGCGGGAAGGAGAGCTTGTTCTTGATATCGATGCCGGCTGGTTTGATAAAACATGGAGTGCAGTGACCTCCGCCGTGGAGGGCCGCGTACTAAAATACCACCTGATGGTTAAAAACCTCGATGGCATATTCGTTCAGGGTGCCTCGAGCGTTAAAATGACAGGACTGAAAACTGAATCGTTATACCTGACTCTTAAAGGTGCAGGCGAAATTGTACTTACAGGGCTTGAATGCGGATTGGTCGATGTGGATCTTCCCGGGGCCGGCCGCATTGCTTTATCAGGCAAAACCGACCGACTCAATGTTTCCATGAAGGGTGCCGGCAGCTTCGATGGCCCGCAACTTGAATCACGCGAGGCAAGGGTAACACTGCGCGGGGTGGGTAAGGCAACCGTTTGGGCTTCCGCTCAGCTCGATGCCACAGTTGAAGGTATTGGCGCCATCGATTATTATGGGAATCCTGTCGTCCGTCAAAATGTTTCTGGCCTGGGTAAGGTTAACGCCAGAAGATAAATTAAACACAACAGCTAATATGTATTTCCCAGGCTTCACTGGGTTAGTATCCCATGCCATGAAAGCAAATACCTTCTTTGTCATCTGCCTGACCGCACTGATGACAACAGCCTGCCAACAGTCAAAGACCAGTTTTCCGGAGCCGATTAAGGCTTTTAATCTTGATTTTAACTGGGGTGAAGGCGGACCGAACGGTTTTGCCAGACCAGGCCTCTGGGCAGATGCGAATCCAGCCGATCATATAAAATGGTATAAAGATCTGGGCTGTAATGTTATCCAGACATTTGCCGTTTCCTGTAACGGCTATGCCTGGTACAAAAACGGAATTATCCCTGAACAGCCTGGCCTTAAATACGATTTCCTGACCGAAATGGTAAAACTGGGCCATCAAGAAAACATGAAGGTGTTCGGATATTTTTGTGCCGGGGCTAATACCAAATGGGGAACCGACCATCCCGAACTGAGCTACGGAATTCCTGCAAATCCGCATATCCCTTTCACCACCCAATACTTGGATTACCTATGCGCATCGATCGAGGATGCCATCAAGAATACAAAAATGGATGGATTCATGATTGATTGGCTTTGGAATCCGGGTGCCACTATGGAGCCTTATCCGCCTTTGAAATGGATCGATTGTGAAAAGGTCATGTACGCCGAACTGATGGATGCACCGTTTCCCGGTATTGACATGATCACTCCGGAAATCGAGCACCAGTTCAGAAGGAAGGCTATAGATAGATGCTGGAAACGGATCCGCGAGGTAACGAAGAAAACAGACCCCAATTGCCTTATCTGGTTGACTTGCTGTCAGGTTACCGGCAAGGATGTCGTTAATTCCCAAATGTTCAGGGAAGCTGATCTTCTGATGAATGAAGGTGGCGACCTGGAAAGTGTTGAGGCTATTCGCGGGATGGTGGGCGAACATACCAGGCTCCTTACCTGCCTAGCCAACTGGAACCGGCAGGATGCGGCTCAGATCGTACCCGGCGCTGTAAAAGCAAATATCGGTCTCTATGGTTTTACCAAACCGCTTGCGAATTCCCTGCTTCCCGAAATCGACGTTTTCCTGTCAAAGCCGATCGATAGCTTCAATGGCGATTCACGGAATATTGCCGCACTGTCAAGGGCATACCTCGGCCATGATTTCAAGTATGTCAAAAAATAAATAATCCCATTCCTCAATTGTATTTCTTATGAAAACCGGAACCCTGAAATTGCTTGGTTTGATTGTGTTTTTGACCGTGATGACTGGTCAAGTTTCTGCCAAAACCAAAAATCCCGGATTAATACCCCAACCTGCCTCAGTTGAATGGCATGTCGGCAGTTTTCCTTTTACCACCAATACTGAGTTTCTCATCCCGGGCGATTCCAGGGAAAATTGGGAAATGTCCGATGTTCTGTTCGGAAAGTTCTGGTCGACATTCGGCTTTGAACCCCATGTTTCATTTCACTCAGGTTCCGACAAGCCGGCTGTGTATCTACTGGTGTCAAAGGTTCGCGATGAAACCCTGGGCGACGAGGGATATCAGCTGGAGGTGGACCCTCTGAAAATCAAAATAACCGCAAATGGAAAGGCCGGACTGTTTTACGGAATGCAAACGCTGAAGCAGCTCATACCCGCTCCTGAAGAACAGTTTCCATTTCTTGACAGTGTACGCCAGATTCCATGCGTTTCCATCATCGATCACCCCCGATTTCCCTGGCGTGGACTCATGCTCGACGTAAGCCGGCATTTTTTTACCGTTCAGGAGGTAAAACGGTATATCGACCAGATGGTTCAGTATAAATTCAACGTCTTTCACTGGCATCTGTCGGATGACCAGGGTTGGAGGGTGGAGATTAAAAGTCTGCCGAAACTTACCGAAATAGGTGCCTGGAGAGTTCCCCGCAAAGGTATTTGGTGGTCTTTTGATCCTCCCGGTGCCGGGGAGAAGGCTACCGAAGGCGGATTTTACACCCAGGACCAGATCAGGGATGTGGTGAAGTATGCTGCTGACCGTCATGTTACCGTTTTGCCCGAGATTGATGTTCCGGGGCACAGTCTTGCACTCATCGCTTCGTATCCCGAGCTTTCATCAACCGGCAAACAGTATCCGGTAAATCCTGGCAGTAAATTTTATACGATCGACGATAATTCTCTGTGCCCCGGCAAGGAGGTGGTCTTTGAAGTCCTCGACAAGATTTTTACCGAGATGGCTCCTTTGTTCCCTGGAGAATTTATCCATATCGGAGGCGACGAATGCAACAAGAGTTTCTGGAAAACGAGCCCGGAATGCCTGGCATTGATGAAGCGCGAGAATATCAAGGACATGAACGAACTGCAGAGTTGGTTCATCAAGCGCCTGGAGAAGATGCTCAAATCCAAAGGCAAAAAATTGATCGGATGGGACGAGATTCTCGAAGGTGGATTAGCCCCGGAAGCTACGGTTATGAGCTGGAGGGGTATGGATGGAGGAATCCAGGCAGCGAAAATGGGCCATCATGTCGTAATGACTCCAACTTCTAATTGTTATCTTGATCTGTATCAGGGCGATCCGGCAAATGAGCCTGCAACCTATTCCATGTTGAGGCTGTCCGATGTGTACAAATTCGAACCTGTCCCTGCCGGGGTCGATGCCAATTTGATTCTTGGCGGCCAGGGGAATCTCTGGACCGAATCGGTGGCTACCTTGCGCCACGCGGAATATATGACCTGGCCCCGTGGACTCGCACTCGCCGAAGTACTATGGTCACCGGCTTCATTGCGCAACTGGGATGATTTTGTTACCCGGATGGAGGACCATTTTGACCGGTTCGACCGTGATAAGGTGAACTATTCCAGAAGTGTTTACGATCCGGTCATCACCATGTTTATGGAAAACGTAACGGTCAAGATTGCGATTAGAACTGAAATAAAAGGACTGCAGGTGCATTATTCTTTCGATGAAAGCTACCCCGATGCCTATTATCCGCAATATATAGGCCCGGTCGAAATACCTAAAGGTGCCTCAAGAATAAGGGCAGTCTCGGTAAGAAACGGGAAAATGGTAGGCAAAATGATCTCAATCGATCTCAAGGAAATGGCAAAGAGATGAATAGGTGGATTTAGCAGCCCGGCAATTGCGTAATTTTCATGTTGCGGAAAAAGGTTCTGGCACCGGCATGCTTGCCCTGAAGTCCGACGAAACCTTTAGTCTTAAGCTCCGAAAATGGAGTACTGAGCCAGGTTGGAATATCACTTCCATCAGGATTTTTCGATCCACTGGTCCATTTCGACATGTCCATGGTAGTTACCGGCTTGCCGTTCAAAACCACATAGATCATTTTACCCTGACAGGCAACAGTCATCCTGCTCCATTCACCGGGTTGTTTAATGGCTTTTTCTGAAGGGGCCAGATGCCCGAAGATGGAGGCACATTGCCAGGTGCCCGGAACGGTTGCCCATTTTTCATTGGTGTCGTCGAGGATCTGAACTTCCACGGAATGGGGTATCCAGTCTTTCTTGTCGGTGCAATAAACAACCACGCCGCTGTTGGCACCCGGTTCAACCATAAACTCAAGATCCACGATGAAATTTTCATATTCAACCTTCGAGAAAATGATCTGATCCTCACTAGCGGTAAATACTCCTTTTTCACAGGTCCATATGCCCGGAGCATAATCCGCATTCGATAGATTCTTTTTAAAAAGATCTGCCCAGCCCTTGGTATCGGGATGTCCGGTCAATGGTAATTTAACCTGTGCAAATCCTGTGGAGGCTGCCAGAATAAGTGCCAAAAGGAAAGTGGTAATTCTCATAATGTGTTTATAGTTACGTGTTTATTTTTTATTCTTAAGCTATTTCGGCATTTCAGGTAGCGACCAGCCATCCCGATAAGTATGCCTGATGTATTCGTTGGCACATTCCAGCGCATTGAACTTGGCATACTGTGTGTTGAAATTCGGGTGACCATCAATAACCTTGAATTCCTCAAGAGTCACAATCTTTAATTCTTCATTTGGAGAGATATTGGTAAATCTCATATTTGCCGCATCCCATTTCAAAGCTTTATTGAGCCCCTGCAACCTGATTGCCAGAACACCCAAAAGCACGGCTTCGTTAAACGGTCCTGAATACGAAAAATTCGATGTGCCTTCACGGCGGCTGTCCGGTGCTTCCTTGCATGCCCTGATCCAGTCCTGCTCGTGCGGTCCGTCGACATAGCCCACTGCCCCCTGGATTCGCTGGAGGTAAGGCGTTACCTGAGGCACTCGTCCGGACAGTAATCTGCCGTTGAATCCGCCACATCCGCATATCAGTGAATCTTTCGACCCGATGAAAAGACATCCCCCAAGTCCGTCCGCCATCAGGTTTTCACCTTCCGGCAGCATCTCTTTGACCGATGGGAGCAATCCGCCGTCATACCAGTGAAGATCAACAGCCGGCATGGCAACTTTGGGCATGTTCAGGCGTGCGCTGAATGAAAATTTCACCGATTCAGCCTGAGGGGCAGATTCCGTATTGATGACGGTTGAGCTGCCCTGAACCTGATCGGGGTAGCCAAGCTTCAACGACTGAAAAACCGGATCCAGCACATGACAAGCCATATCGCCGAAAGCACCGGTGCCGAAATCCCACCAGCCCCGCCAATTCCATGGTGTGTAAGCTTCGTGGTAAGGGCGGGTCTTTGCCGGACCGATAAAAAGATCCCAGTTAAGCGTTTTGGGTACCGGCATCACCTGCGATGGCCTTTGCAATCCCTGCGGCCAGATGGGTCTGTCGGTCCAGGCATGGACTTCCCGCACTTCCCCGATCTCGCCGTTCCATATCCATTCGCACAACTGCCTGACGCCGTGGCCGGAGTTGCCCTGGTTCCCCATCTGGGTGGCAACCTTATGTTGTGCAGCCAGTTTGGTCAGCAGCCTGGATTCATACACGGAATGGGTCAGGGGTTTTTGACAGTAAACATGCTTGCCCATTGATAAAGCCGTTGCGGCAATCGCTGCGTGGGTATGGTCGGCAGTGGCAACCATCACCGCATCGACAGAGCTGCCCATCTCATCAAACATCTTTCGCCAATCCCAGTATTTTTTGGCATTCGGGAAATCCTTGAAACACCGGTCGGAATATTTCCAGTCCACATCGCACAGGCCGACAATATTCTCTGTCGACATGCCAACCAGGTTCGGATGTCCTTTACCCCCGATGCCAACGCCTGCTATATTTAACTTGTCGCTCGGCGCTTTATGTCCCAGTCCGCTGATCGTATTGCTGGGAACAACGGAAATTCCCGCTGCGGCAATTGCGGTAGTCTTCAGGAAATTTCGGCGTGAAAAATTTGTTTGGGTCATGGTTTGATTTTTATCGGATTATCAGAGTTCTTTAATCTTGATATTGTTGTACCATACTTTCGTTCCGTGATTCTGCAACGAAATATAACCTTCATCAAACTTTCCCCAGTCGGGGAAATTCGACCATTTCCCGCTGTTCCGCAGCTTATTCCATTCATCACTATTTTTTACGTAATGAACCACGATTTCTCCGTTCAGGATCTGTGTAACATCGTTTCCGCGAACCACCAGTAACAGGTGATTCCACTCTCCAAGAGGCTTGTAGGGTTTAAACTTTGGCGGATACATGGCGTAATTGGCACCATTGATCTGCCAGTCCTCCAGCTTGTCGGGCCAGTTCTCATGATCGATAACCTGAAATTCAGGTCCTGTCTCATAAGGGAATTTGTATTTGGGATCTTCGGCAATCTGGTAAATGATCCCGCTGTTGGCTGCTTTGGTCAGTTTATAATCTATGCTGATGGCAAAGTTCCGGTACTTGCGGTTGGTAATGATATCCTGATCTTCTCCGCCTCCCTTGCTGGTCATGGTCAATGAACCGTCTTCAATAATCCAGCAGTCTGGGAAGTTCTTCATATTGTACCCGTGCCAGCCGTTCGTGGATTTTCCGTTGAAAAGAATCTTCCAGCCACTCTTCTTCTCGCTGCCCGCCAGTGTGTTCGGGGAAACAGACCGGTCGATTTCCTTGTACAACGATAACGCGTCATTCCCGGTTTGTGCGAGGGATGGAATCACCGCCAGGGCTGCCAGACAGGTCAATATCCCAATTTTTAACGTTTTCATGGCTTCGTCTTTAAAGGTTCGATTTTACTACTGAAAAATAGTTGTAATTTTCCTTCCCGCTACTCTTATTATGAAAAGACTTGTACACCAAAAATTACCACTCCGGAATAACACATCTAACGGTATGAAAAAACTATCTGCCATTCTCATTCAATGCCTGCTTGTATTTTCTTTGAATATCAGTACCTCGACCGCCCAGAAAGCTGTCCGGGAAACCATCCTGCCCGGATTTGGCCAGGGAGTCAGCGGCATCGACTTTAACTACCGGTCTCCGCTTCCTCAGAACGAGGACGCGTTTATCCTGCGGAATTCATTTGACAACCTCCAGATGAACTGGAAAACAGCGGCATTGGAGCAACCCATAAAATCCGGAACGGTATCTTTTGTATTTATGGCTGCCATGTCGACCGATGTCCTTGATATTGCATTCAGCTTAAAGGTCAACGACGGCGAGGAGTTCAAATTCACCAACAACGAGGAAAAGTCCTGGTCGGTGAAAGGCTCAAAGGGTGGGGTCCTGTCATTTTACCAGGCCAAGGAGATTCCCGGTATTGAGTTCAACGGTTTCATGACCCTGACAGTTCCTGCCAGCAGCCTGGCAGTTAACCAACCGCTGGATATCAAGCTCAACCTGCTGCCAACCTCGAAAAATTCCTGGATCATTATCTTTAAAAAAGCGCTTCAGGCGGGCAATTCCCTGAGCAATACAACCGTCCTCCTGAGGGAGAACGGCGTCCTCTGCCAACAGGTGAGGATCTCTCAGGTCCAATTTAAAACACCGAGGAAAATGGCCATTTTGGCTGGTGGTAAAGAGGTGATGACAGGCGAGACAAAAATCGGCTATAACCAGTTTTTTGTTACGGTACCCACGGTTAAAACGCCGAAGAAAATAAGCCTTTCCCTGAAATATGAGGATGGGGTAGTCGAAAATGTGTCAGGCACCGTCCTCCCGGTAAAAAAATGGGAGATATACCTGATCCAGCATTCCCATACCGATATCGGCTATACCCGGCCGCAATCGGAAATTCTGGCCGAGCATCTCCGCTATATCGATTATGCGCTCGATTATTGCGACCAGACTGATAATATGCCGGACGATGCCAAGTTTCGCTGGACCTGCGAATCAACCTGGGTAGTCAGGGAATATCTGAGGACCCGGCCAAAATCCCAGATCGAGAGGTTTAAGAAACGGATCGCCGAGGGCAGGATAGAGGTCAGCGGGATGTATTTCAATATGGCAGAGATTGCCGATGAGAATATCATGTTTGATTTTTTTCAGCCTCTGCGAGAGATAAAAGATCAGGGTATTCCGGTGAAAACTACCATGCAGAACGATGTAAACGGCGTAGCCTGGTGCCTTCCTGATTACCTGAAAAATACCGGGGTGCGCTATCTGACCATGGGTATAAATGAAACCCGTTCCATCCTGCCGTTCACGGTTCCTACCTGCTTCTGGTGGGAAGGACCCTCCGGTTCCAGGCTTCTTGCCTATCGGAGCGACCATTACATGACCGGCAACAATTTTGGATTGCCCTATGCGGATAAATTTGATCCTAACCGGATATTCGAATATCTGAAAAACCTCGAGGATAAAGATTATCCTTTCGATCGCGTTGCAGCCCAATTCTCGGGATATCTGACTGACAACGCACCCCCGTCCACCGGAGCCTGCGAGATCATAAAATCCTGGAACGAGAAGTATGAATCGCCGAAACTGCGACTCGCCACAGCATCGGAATTTCTCGAGTATGTCGAGAAAAACTATTCAGCAACCTTGCCGGTCTACCGGAATGCCTGGCTGGATTGGTGGACCGACGGCTTTGGCTCCACATCACGCGAAACGGCGAAGGTTCGCAAAACACAGAATCTCAAGCAGGTGGATGAGGGCATGTTTGCCATGGTATCAATGCTTGGAGGAGATTTATCATCCGATCTGAAGAGCAAGATCGAGCATATAAGCGAAAATGCACTTTTCTTCGATGAGCATACTGTTGGCGCTGATGAAAGTATCGATCGCCCGTATTCTGAGAATACTACCGAACAGTGGCTTCAAAAAGGTGCCTATGCATGGGAAGCCTTGAAAAAAACCACCCTCCTGAACGAGGATGCGCTCGGCCGACTCCAGTCGTACCTGAAAAAGGCATCGTTTCCGGTAATCTATGTGGTCAATTCGTTAGGCTGGACACGGTCGGGAATTGTTGAGCTGTTTATTGATAATCAGATCATTCCGCCAAGAAAGCAGTTTAAAATAATCGATCTCGCGACAAACCGTGAAATCCAGGTGCAGCTTGTAAGAAGCCGGAGCGAAGGTTCATACTGGGCTTTGAAAGTTGATGATGTGCCCGCTATGGGATGGAAAGCGTTTAAAGTGGATGCCGGCAGTCAGAATGCTCCCGCGCGCCAGACTCTGGAGTCTATAAAATCGATCGAGAACAAATTCTATAAAATCACTTTCGATGCTGCAACAGGAGGAATATCAAGCTTGTTCGATAAGGAATTCAACAGGGAACTGATTGATAAGGATAATCCATGGAAAATCGGTCAGGTAGTGCGAGAAACACTGTCGGACCGGAATAACATGAAAGAAACCGCCCACACTACGGTCACTAATGTCAGGATGGAAGAAGGTGCCAGAGGTGATCTGTGGCAAAGCGTGAAATTCTTTGCCGATATCGAAGGTTTCGAAAAGGGCACCGCTAAAATGCCCCGCGGACTGGAGTGGGAAATCAGATTATATGACCAGACCAAACTCATCGAGTTCCATTATCTCGGCAGAAAGGAAATTCTCACTAATCCTGAGGCTCTGTATGTCACCTTCCCGTTTTCTCTACCCGGATCAAGAATTGTATTTGAAACAATCGGTGGCTCACTCACACAGGGGAAACAACTGCCGGGTTCCTCAACCGATTGGAACGTTGCCCAGAACTACGTTTCAGTGAAAAGCCCGGAAGGTCAGATAGTAATGGTCAGCGATGAGATCCCATTATGGCAGTTTGGCGGGTTTAACCTCGGGAAGTTGGAGAGGGTTCAGCCACCTTGCAAGCCTTGGCTGTATTCCTGGGTGATGAATAATTATTGGTTCACGAATTTCCGCGCCTATCAGGAAGGCGGTTTCCACTGGACCTATCAGATGACAACCACCAGAGACACCACTGAAACCACTGCGTCAAAGTTCGCCCGCGGTGTTCGCAACCCGTTTCCTTCACGCACATTCCCTGCCGCAAAGGGTGATCTGGGTGCAACTTCATACCAGACGCTGAAAATTGATGGACCGGCCAACGTCATGATGGTGAATTCACGTCCCGATTTTAACAAGCCCGGCAGTGTGCTTCTGCATTTCCGGGAGCTGGATGGTAAGGAAGGCGCGGTGACTCTGATATCCGCAGTCGATGGCCGCATGATCCGCAGGATCACGGAGGTGAATATTATCGGTGAGGAAATAGGTCAGCCCCTGAAATCGGTTAGCCTGAAACCCTATGAAGTGAAGTTTATCCGGATAGACTATTAATTATTTCTTCACAAAGTTTCCGGTCTGATAATCTTCAAAGGCTTGATAAAGCTCTTCCTTGGTGTTCATGACAATCGGACCGCGCCAGGCTATCTCTTCATTCAGCGGTTTTCCTGCAATGAGAAGAAAACGGGCATCGGTTTTAGGTGCTGAGATAAATACCTGATCTCCGGTGACAAGTTTTACCAGCGTTCCGGCATTTACCGGATGAGCCCTCAATTGATCGAAATAGGCTGATCCTTCAAAGACGTACGCAAACACCGTATGCTCCTGATTAACATCAAAAGTTTGTTCCACACCCGCTGGTACAGTCATATCCATGAAGAGGGGCTTGACCACGATATCCTTTACAGGCCCGGTAAACTCACCAAACTTGCCGGCAGCAAGCCTGATATGAATGCCTTTCCAATCGAACTCGGGAATCAGGTGGGAAGGAACATCCTGATAACGCGGTGCCATCATTTTATGTGAGGCCGGAAGGTTTACCCACAGTTGAAAGCCGCTCAGAACGCCATTGAATTGCCTCGGCATCTCCTGGTGCAGAATTCCGCTCCCGGCAGTCATCCATTGAATGTCACCGGATTTAACCACTCCACGGTTCTTCATGCTGTCCTCATGCTCAACTTCACCCGATAGCATGTAAGTCACCGTTTCAATACCGCGATGAGGGTGCCAGGGAAACCCTGCCATATAATCATCAGGCTTATCCGATCCAAAATGATCAAGCATCAGGAAAGGATCCAACCAGCCTTTGCGGGGGTAACCAAATACCCGTTGCAACTTCACCCCGGCTCCCTCAAGAACCGGTGTGCTATTCAGTGTGCTTTCAATTTTCCTGATCATGGCATTAATTTTTAAATCAATCGATAAGATACAAAACTATTCCGATTCATTCAACGCCTCCTGGATCAATTCAAAGGAGCGCTCAATGTCATTGTCGAGACCAACAGAAAATCGGATCAGGCCTTCAGATAATCCCATCTCGAGCTGAACTTCATCCGGAATTTCCGAAGAGGTGCTCTTTCCTGAATTGCTGAAAAGGGTTTTAAAATAGCCCAGACTCACTGCCAGGTAGCCAACTCCCTTGCTTTCCATAGCTTCCATCACTTTGCTCGCTTTCTCTGCCGTGCCCAGGTCGATAGCCAGCATTCCTCCGAAGCCGAAGCCCGGATTCATCATCGATTTGAGTAAATCATGCCCCGGATGGTCGGGCAACCCCGGATAATTGAAATTCAGGCCAATGGATTTGAACTTCTCTGCCAGGTATTGCGCATTGTAACTGTGCTGCTTCATCCGGATATGAAGCGTATGAAGATTCTTCAGGATGGATGAGGATCGCATGGGGTCCAGAACCGGTCCAAGTAGCATGGCTGTCCCGTTATTAACATCAATAAGCGAACTGATATATTCGGCATTCGCACAGATGGCGCCGGCAACACAATCATTCTTGCCGTTGATGAACTTGGTCATGCTGTAAACGGTGATATCGGCACCCAGCCTGCAGGGGGAGACAATCATCGGGGTAAAGGTATTGTCGACGATCAGTTTGGCTCCGTTGGCGTGAGCGATGGCCGCCAATGAAGGGATATCCGATATCTGAAGCATCGGATTGGTCATAGTTTCTGTATAGATGAGCCTGGTATTCGGTTGTATGGCTTTTTTTACCGATTCGAGGTTGGTAATATTGACAAAGGTTACCTCAACATTGAATTTCTTGATCCAGTTACTCAGGAAGGCAAAAGTCCCGCCATACGAGGTAACGCTGGCCAGAATATGATCGCCGCTGGATATCCCGTGCAAAAGTGCACAGGTGATGGCACTCATCCCGGAAGCCGTAACCCAGGCTGCCTCAGTTCCTTCCATCGCTGCCAGTGCGTCGGAAAGATATTTGTTGCTGGGGTTCCAGTGACGGGAATACAGAAAACATCCCACCGTTTGTCCGTGGAAAGTGTCGGCCATGGTTTTGGCCTGCATAAAAGTAAATGTTGCACTGTCGGTGATTGATGGATTAACATCACCGTATTCGCCAAACTGCAATAAGTCCTGGATTCTGGAAGCCGGATCAAAAGATTTCATGGAAAAATGTATAATGGTTTAATTTCTTACCAAAATACACAATTTTACCATGCCCCCAAGGGGCTCTTTCAACATTA
This sequence comes from uncultured Porphyromonadaceae bacterium, assembly GCA_964355105.1. Taxonomy (GTDB): domain Bacteria; phylum Bacteroidota; class Bacteroidia; order Bacteroidales; family UBA12481; genus UBA12481. The sequence continues at coordinate 141,224 of CAYHCO010000001.1, read as the reverse complement.
AAAACCTGCAAGAACGATGGCGGTCATGGCCTCGAGTACCACCGGAACCCTCAGTGCAATGCAGGTATCATGCCTGCCGCCGATAATCAGCTGCTCAACCTTACCGCTTTCCATATTAATAGTCTGCTGCGGTTGCGAGGTGCTGGATGTAGGCTTCACGGCAACCCTGAAAACCAGGTCGTTCCCATTGGTCAGGCCGCCGTTGATGCCGCCTGCATAATTCGTATCCGTTTTGCCTTCTTTGGACAGGATCCTGTCGTTATGCTCGCTTCCTTTCATTCTTGCGGCGCTGAACCCGCTCCCGAATTCGATTCCCTTGATTGCAGGAATGGCGAAAGCCGCATGTGCCAGCATCGATTCAACCGAATCGAAAAAGGGTTCACCCAGACCAATAGGCATAGGTGTCGCCACACACTCGATGATGCCACCGATCGAGTCCTGCTCTTCCACGGCTTTAGCAATCGCAGCATCGATATCCGTATTGCCGCCGGCCTCAACCAGCCTGGCTGATATTTTGATGTCACCCAGCATTTTTTTTGCCACTACGCCAGCTGCCACGATGGCCAGCGTTAGCCTTCCACTGAAATGTCCGCCTCCCCGGTGGTCGTTAAACCCGTTAAATTTCATCATCGCTACCCAATCGGCATGACCAGGCCTGGGCTGCTTTCGGAGGTGATCGTAATCACCTGATTTGGTGTTCTGATTCTCAAATACGATCGTCAGCGGCGCCCCGGTAGTGAATCCGTTGAACCATCCGGATACGATTCTCGGCTGGTCGGCTTCCACCCTTGGCGTGGTACCTTTTCCACCCGGCTGCCTCCTGCGGATATCTTCCAGAAAATCATCTTCCGTTAATGCAGCGCCAGGCTTGCACCCGTCAATGGTGATGCCGAGCAGCGTGCCGTGCGATTCGCCGAATATACTGACCCTGAAATTCCTGCCGAAATTATTCATCAATTCTTCCTCCAACAGATTTTAAATCCTGATAGAATTCAGGATAAGATTTAGCCACACATTCCGATCCGGCTATCTTCACCGGTGTTCTCGCAATCATGGCAACCGTGGCAGCCGCCATCGCTATCCTGTGGTCGCCGTGTGCATCCACCTCGCCGTTTTTCATCAGCGACGGACCGGCGACATATAAATTTCCGCCCTCAATTCTAATCGATACGCCCAGCTTGTAGAATTCCTCCTGCAATACCTTGGCCCTGTTGCTCTCCTTATGCACCAGTCTGCCAACTCCCTCAATCCGGCTTACCCCGTTGCAGTGAGCTGCCAGAGCAACCAGCGGCGGAAACAAATCGGGACAGTGAGTGGCGTCGAAATCAAAAGCCCTGAGTTCCTGCCTGCCAACCGTAACCTGATCCTGCCCGGTTTCAATCCTGGCACCCGCGTATTGCAGCGCCTTCAGGATCTGCCGGTCAGCTTGCAGGGAATCCGCCTGAAGACCGTTCACGGTAACCTCACCGGCCAGTGCCCCTGCAACAAGCAAAAATGCCGCACCGCTCCAGTCGCCTTCAACCGTTAAGGTGGCGGGCTGGTATTTCTGTTTACCCCGGATCTTGAAAACTTCATATTGCCGGTGCTCAATCGAAATTCCGAACTGTTTCAACATGTTAATAGTCATGTCGATATAGGGGATACTCTGCAAATTGGCAACCCGGATCTCCGAGTCACCCCTTACAACCGGTAAGGCCATCAGCATACCCGTCAGCAATTGGGAGGATATCGAGCCGTCAACACTGGCAATTCCACTCTTTAAAGGTCCTTTTATCCACACAGGCAGGTAGCCCTCCTGCGACTGACAGCGGCATCCCAGCTGATTCAACGCATCGGTGATCATCTGAACCGGCCTCTTCAACAGTGACCCGGTGCCGTTCAGCAACATCGTCTGGTCGGCCAGTGAAGCAATCGGAGAAAACATACGCAGGCTTAACCCTGCCTCCCCGCAATCGAGTTTTTGACCCTTGGGGTTAAACCCACCCTTGATAATCAGATGGTTCTCGTGGTCCTCAACGATAGCGCCCAGCTGTTGTATGATTCCAACAGCCGCCCTGGCATCATCACTCCGCGATGGATTATGAATAATGGTAGTGCCTTTCACCAGTAAAGCCCCTGCCAGAGCCCTCTGTGCGTAACTCTTGGATGCCGGCGCCACCACCTCTCCGAATATCTTCGACCGCTGTACCGTTATCTGCATACTTTTCCCTTAAATCCTCTAATTTACTTTAATTGTCAAATTGTCGAATTGTCGAATTGTCAAATTATTCTTCATTCATGATCTTCGTCTGCGTATTGATCGACTCCTGGTGTATCGCCATGAACAGTTTTCTGATGAACTCTTCGGAGAAGCCTTTTGTTTGTCCGACAGCCAGGTATTTCGATATGATCTGATCCCACCGTGCCGGCTGCAAAATGGTTACCCCATTTTCTTTTTTGCACTGGCCGATATTTGCGGCAACCTTCATCCTGTCCTCCAGAATATTCATTAATTCCTGGTCCAGACGGTCAATCTCACACCTGAGTGCCTCCAGCTGAAGCATGAATCCATTGCTTCCCGGATCAGTCTTCCTGAGTATGAGCTGGTCAAGTAGCCTGCCCAACTCTTCAGGTGTGATCTGCTGCTTGGCATCCGACCAGGCATTGTCGGGATCAGGATGGGTCTCAATCATCAACCCGTCGAAATTCAGGTCCATGGCTTTCTGCGATACCTCCAGCAGCAAATTCCTGCGACCGGAAATATGGCTCGGATCACAAATCAGGGGAAGATCAGGCCGTAATCTTTTTAATTCGATAGGTATCTGCCAGTTGGGCGAATTCCTGTATCGGTTTTCTGAGAAACTGGAGAAACCCCTGTGCACAGCCGCAATCTTTGATATACCCACCTTCTGCAGTCTTTCAATGGATCCGATCCAGAGATCGACATCAGGATTTACCGGATTCTTCACGCAAACGGGAATGTCCACACCACTAAGTGCATCGGCAATCTCCTGAATGGTAAAAGGATTAACGGTGGTCCTGGCACCGATCCAAAGTATGTCGACCCCGTACTTGAGGGCTTCATAGGCATGCTGAGCATTGGCAACCTCAGTGGTGGTCAGCAGACCGGTTTCTTCTTTTACGGTCTTAAGCCACTTCAGCCCCTTAACACCCACTCCTTCAAACGAATTCGGACGAGTCCTGGGCTTCCAGATTCCTGCACGAAAAACCTGTGTTCTGGTTGATTTCAACCTGCGGGCAGTTTCTAAAACCTGTTCTTCGGTTTCAGCCGAGCATGGCCCTGCAATAACCAGGGGCCTGGTTGCATCAATACCCCAACCTTCGAAGGGCGCTGCTATTTTTGATTCCATGGATTCATTTTTAATGTTTTCTGAATAATGTTGGCTTTTTTTATCAGGTTGCGGACTTCGTTAGTCTGCCCCGCTTGAATGAGATCTTTAAATTGCGTCATTTTTTCGATATAGGTATCCATTACCTCAACCACATTTTCGCGGTTCTGGTCAAAAACCGGTACCCACATATCCGCTGATGAGGCGGCCAGCCTGACGGTGCTGTCGAAACCCCCGGATGCCAGGTTGAGAATGTTTTTTTCATTCTGTTCCTTGTCCAGAACGGTCAGAGCAAGGGCGAACGACGTGAGATGCGAAATATGGGATACATAGGCCGTATGAAGGTCGTGCTCTTTTGAGCTCATGAATATTAGCCTCATGTTCAAGGCCATATACAGATTGGTGATCATCTCGAGGGCCTTGGGATTGCTCATCGCCATATCGCAGATAATGCCGACTTTCTTGTTGAATAATCCGGGTATGGCCGCCTCCGGACCCGAAAACTCGGTACCCGACATCGGGTGGGAGGGAACATAATTGGAACGTTTCGGATGATTCTTAACCATTTCCGTAATGCTGAGCTTGGTGGACCCAACATCGGTAACGGTCTGATGGGTGACGTAATCCAGCACAAACGGCAATAATTCCAGAATGGCGTCAACCGGAATGGCTAATATGATCAGGTCCGACTGCTGGATTCCGTCAACCAGCTTGGCAACCTCATCAACCAAACCCCTGTCCAATGCGATCTTTGCATAGGCCGGATTTTTTTCAACCCCGATAACTCTGTCCGAGAATCGCTTCGTCTTCAGTTCAAGGCCGATCGATCCTCCGATCAAACCCAGTCCGATAATGCATACTGTCATGATAATACTCCTATTATTCTGTCAAGTGCCTTGTTAATTACTTCCTTAGGCTGACAGAGTGAAATCCTAACAAATTGGTCGCCCTGAGGACCGAAAATAAATCCCGGGGTTATAAAGACTCTCTTTTCCAATAATATCCGGTCAGCTAATTCCTGACCTGAATTTTCGGTGGCCGGTATCCTCGCCCAGACGAACAATCCTGACTGGTCCTGATCGTAGGTGCATCCCAGATGATCCAGCACGGCATGTGCCGATATTTTACGCTCCCTGTACATCGCGTTCAAAGAATCAGTCCATTCGGATCCTGACTCAAGTGCCTTAACAGCAGCAAGCTGCATAGGTTTGAACATACCGGAGTCCATCTGGCTCTTGAAACGCATCAGGTAATCAAGATACTCTTTTCTTCCCCCAACCATGCCGATCCTCCAACCTGCCATATTGTGCGACTTGCTCAGGCTGTTCAGCTCCAGGCAGGTGTCCATGGCATCCGGAACCGCCAGAAGGCTGATGGGATTATCGTTCAGTATGAAACTGTACGGATTGTCATTCACAAGCAGGATGTTGTGATTCCTGGCAAAATGAACCAGTTCCTGAAAAAGTTCCATGGAAGCCCTCTTGCCGGTAGGCATATGCGGATAATTCACCCACATCACCTTTACACGGTCCAATCCCCTGGTTTCTAGAAAATCCAGATCAGGCATCCAGCCGTTTTCCGGCAAAAGCGGATAAGTGATAACCTTGGCTCCGGCAAGCCTGGTAACTGCCGGGTAGGCCGGGTATCCGGGGTCGGGAACCAGTGCCGCATCACCGGGACTCAGAAATGCCATGGCAATGTGCATCAGTCCTTCCTTTGAACCGAAAAGGGGTAACATCTGGCTGTCAGGATCCAACTCAACGCCGTAAGATCTTAAATACCAGCCTGCAAATGCCCTCCTTAATTCGGGAATGCCATTGTAGGGCTGATAACCGTGAGCGAGGGAATTTCGCGACTGCAGTGCCAGTTCTTCTATTGCTTCCGGCAATGGCGCCTGGTCAGGACTGCCGATACCCAGGTTGATGACAGTCTCACCGGCGAGATTCATCTCCCTGATCTGCTTGAGCTTGGTGGAGAAATAGTACTCCTCCAATCCCTCAATCCTTGTCGATGGTTCAATCAGAAATTTCTTCATTGGATTTGTTTTCCCTGGTTATATTCTCCCAGAATGGTCAGTTCATGAGTCAGCGGCCTGATGGCATCCAGCGACTGCCGGTATCTCGCGGGATCATCAAAAGTCAGGTCGATGAGAAAATGATATTCCCATTCCTGTCCGATGATCGGGATCGACTGAATCTTGGTCAGGCTGATCCGGTAAAACGAAAATATGGATAATACATGCGACAGGCTTCCCGTTTCGTGAGGCAAGGTAAAGGACAACGATGCTTTGTCGGGTTGCTCGCTTAAAAACGGATGGACGCCGTTGGGCTTGTACATCAACAGAAACCTGGTAAAATTGCGTTTGTTGGTTTCAATACCCCTGGCAATAATCTCCAGTCCATACATTTCAGCAGCCCGCTCCCCTGCGATGGCAGCTTGATGTGCCAAACGATTGTCCGAAACCCGCTTGGCGCTGGCAGCCGTATCGTCCGCTTCAATCAGCCTGATGCCGGGGTAACTTCTGAAAAAGTTTCGGGTCTGCGCAATGGCCATATAATGAGAGTAAGCCTCGGTGATGTCTCCGATCGTCTGACCGGGCAAGGCCATAAGGTGCTGGCTGATACGGAGGAATATCTCTCCGAAAATGGTAAATTCCGATTCCCGGAGCAAGGCGTAATTGGGGAGCAAGGATCCCGCCACGGTGTTTTCAATGGCCATTACGGCAACATCAGCTTTTCCTTTTCTGACCACTTCGAATAAATCTTCAAATGCCTCGCAGGCTACCAGCTCAACTTCACGTTCAGGAAAATACTCCCTTGCCGCCTGATCGTGAAACGACCCGGCGATCCCCTGTATTGCTGCCCTTATCGTTTTTGAATCTTTCATATACGTTTAAAACAAAAATCCCGGCCTTTTTGGACCGGGATTCGCCTATTTTTGATCTTAATATTTTGCTAAATTTTGATCACGGCATTCCCGGTCGTGCTTTTAAAATAAAAGCCGAAGTAGAAAAAGAAAAAATAATATACTCCCGAAAATGCTTGCATAATTATTTGCTTTCAGAGGGCAAAAATATAAACCGATTCTGAATAAACCAACGAAATCTTAAAAATTGTATTTTCAACCAATAAATACGACTTCCCGATGATCACCCGACGCTCACGCATCCTCACATTCCTTGCCATTCTTGCATTCCTTACCTCTTGCTCGGAGAGCAAGTTTCATATTTATTCCGATCCGTCTTACAGCCAAAGGGTTGAGGATAAATTTCAGGAAAGGAAAGCCCTGATGGCAAACCGCGATTCAGCTCTTTTCGGTGTTATGGACCAAAAACTGAATGTTCCCGAGACTGAAGGCCTGAAATTTCTGATAGCATACATGCCATTGAGCGATATGGCTGATTATACCGGTGAGTTTTTTCTGAAACAGATCCGCTGGAGCCTTGCCGCTCGCGACACTTTCGCCTGGGGTAAATCCATCCCCGAGGACCTGTTTCGCCATTTTGTCGTCCCGTACCGGGTAAACAATGAAAACCCGGATACGGCAAGAGTAGTGTTTTTTAATGAGCTGAAAGGACGGATTAAAAATATGTCGATGCTCGAAGCTGCACTGGAAGTAAACCACTGGTGCCATGAAAAAGTTACCTACCGGGGTAGCGATACCCGCACTTCCGCACCTTTAGCTTCTATGAGAACAGCCTACGGCAGGTGCGGCGAGGAATCTACTTTCGCGGTAACGGCACTCAGAGCCGTGGCTATCCCTGCACGTCAGGTTTATACCCCTCGATGGGCACATTCTGATGATAACCATGCCTGGGTTGAATTCTGGGCCGATGGTAAATGGCATTACATGGGTGCGTGTGAACCTGAATGCGTTCCCGACCTGGGCTGGTTTACTGAGCCTGCACGCCGTGCCATGCTCATCCATACCAAAGCTTTTGGCGATTATAAAGGGGAGGAGAGAGCTGAAAACCGCGAAACAAATTATGCGTTGCTCAACACACTTACCACCTACGCACCGACAAAAGAAATATTCGTAAAGGTACTCAGTGCCGCCGGTCAGCCAGAGAAAAATGCCACAATCGAGTTTCAGCTGTATAATTATGCAGAGTATTATCCCATCTCAGTGAAAAAAGCAGATGAGAAAGGCTCCTGCAGTTTTCTCACCGGTTTTGGGGATCTCGTGGTTTGGGCTTATGCCGGTGATAACTTTGGATTTAAGAAGATTACCGTTGCAGATACCGACACCCTGACTTTAACCCTTGATCAGACTCCCTATGCCTCGCTGGTGAGCGATATCGATATGAACCCGCCAATTCAACGGGAGCCACTCCAGATTGCCAATGATTGCAGGGATAAGAACAATCTGGCACTTCGAAAAGAAGATTCCATCCGCGGTGCCTATGAGAAAACTTTCCGAACCCCTGAGCAATCTGCTGCGCTGGCTGCCTCCCTCGGACTGGATCCTGAGGAAACATGGAACTACATTTCCCGAAGCCGGGGTAACTATATCGAGATAGAGTACTTTCTTAAATCTGTCAATCCCGCACTCCGCCCAATGGCCACGCAATTGCTTAGCCTCGTGGCCGATAAGGATCTGCGTGATACGAAAGCCGAAATCCTCCTCGATCACCTGACTTCTGCAATACAATACTTTCCATCGGTCAAGCCTGCAAAAACCGGCGAAAAAGATTTTCCTTTCGAGTTCATCCTTAACCCCCGCGTGGCCTATGAGATGCTGGTGTCGTACCGTGATTTCCTTTCAGGCAAGTTCGGTCAGCAGTTTATCACGGAAGCACGCCGGAATCCAATGGCATTGATTGGCTGGATCAGGCAGAATATCAAAATCAATACGGTTGAGAACTATTATAACAACCCTGTCACACCGGTTGGCGTGTATAATGTGAGACTGGCTGATCCCGAGTCGCGCAAAATATTTACGGTTGCCTGTTTCCGGACTTTCGGCATTCCCGCCCGGTTGAAATCCGGAACTCTTGAAGTTGAGTTCTGGAATGATTCCATGTGGAATACCGTAAACTTTGAATCTTCGGCAGTATCCTCAATGGCGGAGGCCACGCTGGTCCTTAAAAGCGATCCCGCAAATCCGGTTAAACCGCAGTATGAGACCCACTATACGCTTGCACGGTTTGAGAAAGGCAAATATAAGACCCTCGCTTACGGTTATGATAATTTTGGCGACCCACTTGCCGCACCTTTAATTCTTGCGCAGGGAGATTATCTGCTGGTAACCGGTAATAGGGTGCCAGGTGGTAAAGTCCTCAGCAGGCTGACATTCTTCGAATTAAAAGGTGGCGATAAAAAAGAGCTTATGGTCACTCTGCGAAATTCCGGTCAGGCTCCCGAGGTTCTCGCTGCACTTAACCCGGCATGGCCCGTTAATCCGATGGATGGTCAACCTTTCGACTGGAAAGGTGTCCTGGATACCGGTAAAGCAATTATTTGCTGGGTTGAACCGGACAAGGAGCCGTCGAAACACATATTCCAGGATCTCGGGGTGCTTAAGAAGGAAATCGACAAACTCAATTGTCCGTTCATCTTTATCGTTCCTGAAAATAAATTGCCATCCGGTTTTACAATGGCTGCCTGGCCAAACCTGCCTTCATCGTCAAGGTTTATGATTGTACCCGACCTGTCTTCCCTGGCCGAATTGGAGAAAGCTGTGGGAAAAAGCCTCTCCGGCCAGCTTCCGGTCGTTATCCGGATGGATGGGGAAGGCAAGGTTACTTACCTGTCATCAGGCTACAAAATCGGAATCGGGGAGGAACTGATCAAACTGTTGGCCGGTTTTTAAAATAAAAAAGGGTGAACCGGAAAAGTCCACCCCTTTTATATTCTACAGGCAGCAGTTATCGCTTGCCCTTTAATTTAATTTCTTTGGTCACACCATCCTGCGTAGCCGTTGCAATATCGTCGCAATCCCCTGTGCCGTAATCGATGGTAACATCACTCATTCCTTCCAGGCTGAGAACTTTAATGCCACGACGTATCCATCGGCAATTATTACTGATAAGCAAAGGTTCATTGATCACCCAGGAAAATGATTTGCCATCCATCCTGGTACCGACAGCGTGTCCGGAGATCTGAAAAGCATCATCCATGCGGTCGCGTGGAGTATCAATACCGCGGGTCTGAACGCGGATGTGTACGGTTTCCCGGGTTTTAATCACACCATCCGGTGTGGTAACCTGGCCGCCGACAATAGTGGAGGTCCAGGTAGGATTTCCATCAGCCCGGCTGAAAGTGGTGGTATTGGTACCCTCAACCTTGTTGCCGTTAACGTAATAGTCCTGAAAAGTAATCACCTTGGTCCAGGCCCTGCCGAATTGAGGTGCATTCTGGTTAATGATGATCTTACCCTTCTTAACGACACCTTCCCGCACAGCGCACCCTTCAGTCCCGAAATCTATGGTTATGGTTTTTGGCCATACCAAACGATCCATGGGCTCAATGGTGACTGTTCGGCAATCATCAAAACCGGTTTTCAATTCACCAAACCAAATATCAGAGGTGTATTCCACCTCGTCCAGTACTTCATCCAGAAGGTCAGCACTAAGAATCTGATCTTCCACCTTAATGATAGTCTGAGGGGCCAAAGCAACCTCTTCCTGCTTGCAGCCTCCAAACGCTGCCAAAAACAGGACCAATAAAACCGGAGTCAGTTTTTTCATTTTCACTTATTTTAAACTTAGAAATATAGACCAGCGTGCCTGCGAATGGTTTAATCTCAAAAAGAATCCATCTCTCGATAAGCGGCGATCACCCGGGCATCACCCTCCTTGCCTGGCAATGATTTTCCATGCTCCATGCAAAGGGTCCCGTTATAACCTTTCTCAAACAGGTACTTAAAGATATTCTTGTAATTGATCTCACCGGTTGTCGGTTCTTTCCTGCCGGGATTGTCGCCCAGATGGAATGCACCGATCTCGCTGAAAGCTGCCTCGATATTCGGAATCAGGTTTCCTTCGGAGATCTGCTGGTGGTAAAGGTCGTCGATGATCTTAATACTCGGACTGTTTACCGCACGGCATATCTCATAAGCCTGCGGAATACCCGTGAGGAACAACCCGGGATGATCATGTAACGTATTCAAAGGCTCAAGAACCATAGTCAACCCGGCTGGTTCAAAAATCTCTGCACAAAGACGCAGGTTCTCAATGACATTAGTCGTCTGATAATCATGATGCAGGCTCTCGTCATAGCGTCCGGGGACCACCAGTGCCCATTTGGCATTGGTTCTCCTGGCCACCTCAACCCCCTCTCTCATCCTGTCTAAAAGCATTGTCCGCTTTTCGGGATCATTGGTAACGAAGGAGGTTATTCCAAAATCAGCGTACAAAACAAAAGGACCGAGATCCATGCCCAGCCTGGCCAGTTCAGCAGCAATCTTGTCCTGCTCCTCAGGTGCCCGGCCCATCAACCCATTGTCAAATACCGCACGAAATCCCTGTTCATTACAAAACCTGATATTGTCAATCGGGTCATGATTACCGACAGTGGCATTGAACATGCCGATAGACGGAGCATATTTCAGGCGAAAAGGCGTTCCTTCTGTTGAGCTTTGCGCCAGGCCGCCTGCTTTTTGTGAATTTGGCCCGGCGCCCGCTGCAGTTACTTGTGCGTTAAGCGCATTGGGCACGGCAGCAGCTGCCGCTAATGCGACAGCTGCTTTCCGTATAAATCCCCTTCGAGAATGGTTACTCTCATTCATATTGTTAAGTTGGTTATCCGACAAACGCTTCACCAGGAACCGGAACGGTCTTTGAAACATCAGGCACCGGACCCATAACAAATACCTTAGGCCCGAGATTCATGTCGGAATTCATCATTTCATCGTAGGTAACTTCTTTTCCGGTATAAGCCGACATCCTGCCCATGATCCCAACCATAGTGGAAATGGCGGTATTTTCAGCTTCATTGATCGGTTTGTTGGTGCGGATAGCGGTTACCAGGTCAACATGCTCCTGATCGTAGGGCCCTAATGCAAGACTTTTTGATCCCTGTGCATCAACGATATAAGGGAATGTCCAGATTTCTTTACCGGTAAGGTCAACCAGCCTGATATTGTTGCCGTTCAGCAAAGCAGCCCCTTCGGTTCCCTGGAAGCGTTCGAATACACCCCCGCCGCATCCGTTAATCTGACGGCACATGCTGTGCATATGGCGACCATCTTCAAATATGTAGTCAACGCTGAAATTGTCGTACTGATCGCCTGTAACCCTCCGATGCCTTGAACCGAAGCCCAGTGCTTTAACCGGATGGGCACCCATGAACCACAACCCAACATCAATATTGTGAACGTGCTGCTCAACAATATGGTCGCCCGATAACCAGGTCCAGTTAACCCAGTTGCGTATCATGGCTTCCATCTCGCTCCATTCGGCTTTTGGATTGGTATGCCACAGTTTCGACTGGTTCCAGTATACATTGCCGCCGGTGATCTCACCAATAGCCCCGCCTGCAACCTTCTTGTAAATTTCAACGTAGTCGCGCTGATGCCTGCGCTGCGTGCCGGTGATAACCGACAACTCCATAGCTTCAGCTTTCTTGGCCGAAGCCATGATCGAACGAGCACCTGCTGCATCTACTGCCACAGGCTTTTCAAGGAAACAATGTTTTCTGGCCTGAACAGCCGCCTCAAAATGAATAGGACGGAAATAGGGAGGTGTCGCCACCAAAACGATGTCAACACCTGTCTGGAGGAGTTTCTCATAAGCATCAAACCCGACAAAGCAGTTTTCATCAGGAATTTCCTGTTTCCAGTCATTCTTTAGTTTAGACTTGCATTCCTCCAGCCTGTCAGAAAAAACATCTGCCAGGGCAATGATTTTTAGGTTTGGTCCTGCACTAAGAAAGTTCATGGCAGCACCGGTACCCCGACCGCCGCACCCGATAAGACCAGCCTTCAGTTCCGGGCCGTCCGGCGCTTTGTCCAGTAAAGTGCAAATTGAATAGTCAACAGCTTTTTCTTTACCCTTGGGTGCACACGAGGTGATCAAAGCTGGGCTGATGGCTCCAACTGCTCCGACTGCTGCAGCCCGGCCCAGAAAATTCCTTCTTGAAAGATTCGGTTTATTCGACATGGCTTGAAGTTTATAATAGTTTATTAACTGTTTTTATTTCACATTTCCTGTTAGGGAATCGTATTCGCAAACAACCCTGAAACCAACATAGAAGCAATCGGAATACCACCAGATACTCTTAGGCGACTGGGGATCCGTCCTCAGCCAGGACTGAGTCTGTGTTGCCTCACGGGCGGCCGACCTTACCTGGTCAGCCATACTCTTGTAGCTTCCTCCCCTGATAACATGTTCTGTTCCCGATGCCGGGCCTTTAGGATCCGTCAGCACACCACTGAATTTTTTGTAAGTGTCCGGTGAATACCAGTCGGAACAGAATTCAGCCACGTTGCCAAGCATGTTCTTAAGCCCAAACGGATTGGGTAGTACAAAGGACGGCTCCTGGGTTTTAGCCTGACCGTTCTCTTTATAAACAACGAAACGGTTGATCATCGTGGTATCCTTCTTCGACGACAGGAATTTCTTCTTCATGTAATTCTTCGGATTACCCTCAAAGAAATAAGGAGTCTGCTTGCTACCTCTGGCTGCGTATTCCCATTCTGCCTCGGTAGGAAGCCTGTAATGCTTGCCAGTAACGATCGAAAGCCATTTGCAATAGGTAAGTGCAGCGGTGTAACTGGCCGAAATAACAGGACGCTTGCCTTTTCCCCAGTTCTGGTCGGGTTGTCCGTAGGGCGGAGTGGCACCAATTATGGCGTCAACCGTTGTGACGGTATTCAGGTCAGTTTTAACGGCTGTTTTTCCCTGACGGGCTGTCTGTGCATAGAAAGCCAGGTATTCACTCCAGCTGACCTCAATCTCTGCCATAAAGAACGGGCTTATCTTCACTTCCCGTACAGGACCTTCTTCAGGCTTGCGGTAGGGTTCATCATCAGGACTCCCCATCTTGAAAGTACCACCGGGAATGGCAACCATTTTAAATGACACCCCCGAATTCGGGACCTTCTCTTCGAAGGATTCGAATTTCTCTACCTTGGTTGGCTCTTTGTATGCTTCCCCTATAATGGCTTCTTTACCAAAACCCTCGTTCGACTTGTGAGAATAATTGGGGTCATAATGACCTGCATTAAGGTGACAATTGATACAACGGATATCTTCACCTTTCTTGATCTGAGCATCATAATATAGGTGTGCATCCGATCCCGCTTTGGTCAACTTGGCAGGATACAAATTAGGATGACAATGCAAACACGACGATTCAGGTACATATCCTTTGGCGTAATCAAGTTTCGATTTGGCATCCCAGTCAAACGAAGCTGAGTCCTTAAACCAGTAACTCCAAAGGTCCCGTACACCGGTTTTTACCTTTTCCGGGAGATACCCGTCACCCTTCGGAGGAAGGTGGCAATCAACACAATGTGCGCGGAAGCCGCTCTGCGTGGCATAATGCAGCGATTTTTTCCACGAAATCTCAGCTTGCGGATGGATATGACAGGAATTACAGAATTTATCAGTTGAGGTTGCTTCAACTGCTTTATTTCCAGATAAAACTAAAATAATCCCGATAACCAGACCGGGAACAAAGAAGTACCAAAATCGTTTCACGAGCAGAATTGTTTAAAAAAATCGCAGCAAGATAATAAATTGACTACAGACAGACCAGCATGATTTTCACAAATGTGTATCATTTAACGATTATCTTAGAGATTCAAATCGTCCATTAAATCCGGCATGAAATCATTCATTAAATTACTCGCTTTCTCATTTCTGCTCACCTCAGGCGTGGTTGCCCAGAATCAGCCAATCCCGGCATATACTCCAAAACCAGTTCAAACACATGGTGTGGTTACTCCATTGCTGAATCTGAACGGGCACTGGAACTTTTGCGCGGCTCCGTCCAAGTCCTTCTGGGAATCACTGAATCCGAAAAATCTGTCCTGGTCATCGATAAGAGTGCCGGGGGAGTGGCTGATGCAGGGATTCACCGTTGAGAAAAACTCCCGGGCAGCTTATTGGAGAAAATTCGATATCCCTTCAGATTGGAAAGGCAACAGGATAATTTTGAAGTGCGACGGACTGTACAGCGATGCCAGGGTTTACGTCAACGGCAAACTGGCCGGTGGACATGAAGGCGGATTTACTCCCGCTGAGTTGGACATAACCGACCTCTGCAAACCCGGAAAACCAAACGATCTTCTGATCGGAATCGTCAGTGAATCCCTCGCCGATACGTTGGCATCTGCCACCCAGTACGCCGCTCACCAATTAGGGGGGATTACCCGTAAAGTGGAAGTTTTCGCCGTTCCCGCCCTTCATGTCTCCGAAATGAACATCTCAACGGAACTGGATGACCAATTCGTCAATGCAGATCTGAAAATCGATCTATCCATCATCAGGGCATCAGAAAATTCAACCCGGGGATTATCACTCGATGTGGTTTTAACCCCGATTGCCTTTCAGAACGGCAGGAACATCACAAAATCCTTTAATCTCGATGGGACCACCGATGCTCCGGTGCTTAAACGAAACTTAAATATGAGGGTCGCAAATCCGGAGAAATGGGACCCGGAGCATCCCCGATTGTATAATTGTGAGATTCGTCTCATGGATAATGGCCAGCTGGTAGAATCCGTTGCCAGTAAAATCGGATTTCGGGAGATTTCGGTAAATGGAAATCAGGTTTTTGTCAATGGTCAGCCTATCAAATTGTTGGGTGTTTGCCGACATGAGGTCCATCCGACTAAAGGACGCAGCTTGTCGATGGAGGAATGGAAAGCCGATGCCCGGTTGTTCAAGGAGGCTAACGTCAATTACATCAGAACTTCTCATTATCCGCCGGCTGAGGAGTTTATTGCATTGTGTGACTCGGTAGGTTTTTTCGTGGAGTGTGAGGCTCCATTATGCTGGGTCGGACATGGAGCAAACGTACATTGGCAAACTGCTAATCCACACGACCTTAACCTGTTGAATGTCATTCGAAGGGAAGTGCTTGAGACGGTAGCACAATACAGGAATCATCCCTCGGTTACCATCTGGTCGATGGCTAATGAGTCAAACTGGGGCCCGGTTTGGAACACCGTCCTGGTTGAACTGAACAGGATCGATCCTACCAGACCGGTGTCATTTCATGACCAGGCTTACGGTGGATATAATAATGCGGGGAGCAAGGATTGTCAGATTGCAGTCTTCCATTATCCCGGTCCTCCCGGTCCTGATATCGCAAAACACTTCGACCGACCGCTGCTTTTTGGCGAATACTGCCACCTGAACTGCTATAACCGGCAGGAAATTGTGGCAGATCCCGGCGTGCGCGACGACTGGGGCAGGGGACTTGAACCTATGGTGGAAAATATGTACCATAGTGCGGGTTGCCTTGGCGGTGCTCTGTGGTCAGGTATTGATGACGCATTTTATCTTCCGTCGGGTAAGCTGGTCGGATACGGAGAATGGGGCCCTATCGACGGCTGGAGAAGGCCCAAACCGGAATACTGGCACATGAAAAAGTCCTATTCGCCGGTAAAAATCTGGGTGGAGAATGTCATGATTCCCAAAATTGGCCAGGCATTGCGTATACCGGTTGAAAACAGGTATCTCTTTACCAACCTGAGTGAACTCACCTTCCGTTGGAAACTGGCAGGCAGGCAGGGATCAGCCACCGTAATCGCTGAGCCTGGGAAAACAGGTCTGCTAACCATAACTCCCGATCAATCGCCAAAGAATGGTGATCAACTGGTAATCTCGATATTCAGCCCGCTGGGTTTTATGGTGGATGCCTATATGGTAAACATCGGAAGCCAGGTCCTGGTTCCTTTACCGGGTCTGCAGGAAATAAATACTCCACGGCTGGCTGTCCGGGATAATCTGGTCGTGATGAGATCAGGTACTCATGAGATTTCCCTCGACGCAAATACCGGTAAGATCGTTCAATTGGCGGCTAACGGTCTCAACATTCCGGTCGACGGCCCGACCCTGCAAATGCTCCCTTTGACAACCGGGCCCTGCGATACGGAACATAGCCTGGATATCAAGCCGCTGAACAATACCTGCGCCAACTGGAAGGGTAAGGTTATCAGTTCCGGAACCGATAAAACAGGTCCCTGGATAAAGGTGGAAGGCAGTTATGATGAAGCCGATATTACCCTTAATTACCGGATCGATTCCCTCGGACGTATTTCAATAGACTATCAATTTGTCTCAAAGATTGATATTGACCCGCGACAGGTAGGGCTGGTTTTGGGAATACCCCGCGAATTTGAACTTTTATCGTGGAACCGGAAAGCCCAGTGGACGGTATACCCGGAGGATCATATCGGACGACCAGCCGGCTGGTCAAAGCCTTTCCCCAATGAAAAGGACCGGGCCTTCAGATTCGGGATAAAACCCGAATGGCCCTGGTCGGCTGATCAAACCCCCATGGGTTCCAATGATTTCCGTTCCACCCGCGAACGTATCAAATGGGCCGAACTTTCCAATGAATCAAGCCAGGGCATTCACATTGAATCCGATGGCAGCCACGCGGTAAGAGCCTGGGTCGCCGGAGATAATATTGATTTTCTCGTGGCTTCCTTTTTTACAGGCGGGGGAGATTTGTTTTTTGCCAGCCATCACCAGAAAGAGCGAAAACCCTTGAAAAGGGGTGATACATTCAAGGGTTCGGTCAACCTTTATTCGTTTTGATTTTTGATCAATAATTCAATAAATTCACGGCAAATTCATGATATGCAGGATACTTCCAGTAAGTCATTCATTGTCAGAGCATGGCGATTCTATATCGACGGGTTCCGGGATATGTCGTTATGGGGTCGTAAAATCTGGATTATCATACTGATCAAGCTTTTTATCATTTTCGTTGTGATCAAGCTATTATTCATGCCGGATTTTCTCAAAAAGAATTTCAGGACCGATCAACAACGATCAAATCATGTACTCGAAAATTTAACAAACTCTAACTGATAAAATATGTTAGCATCAATTGATTTGACTCCCCTGGTGGATTGGTCCAGGGCCCAGTTTGCGCTGACAGCCATGTATCACTGGCTGTTTGTTCCGCTCACCCTGGGGATTACCTGGATCATCGCCATGATGGAGACCATTTACGTGAAAACCGGTGACCCCGAATGGAAGAAACTGACGAAGTTCTGGATGAAACTGTTCGGAATAAATTTTGCCATTGGTGTGGCTACCGGTATAATCATGGAATTCGAATTTGGCACCAACTGGTCGAATTATTCCTGGTTTGTCGGGGATATTTTCGGAGCCCCGCTGGCCATCGAAGGGATTATGGCTTTCTTCATGGAATCAACCTTCATCGCCATCATGTTCTTTGGATGGAATAAGGTGAGCAAGAAATTCCACCTGGCCTCATCCTGGCTGGTTGCCATTGGTGCTAACCTCTCAGCCCTCTGGATACTTGTGGCCAATGCCTGGATGCAATCTCCGGTCGGAACAGCTTTTAATCCGGAAACAGCCCGCAATGAAATGACCTCTTTCTGGGATGTACTCTTCTCTCCGGTCGCCATCAATAAATTTCTGCATACCATTACTTCAGGCATGGTGCTGGCCTCGATTTTTGTTATAGGTGTCAGCGCCTGGTTCCTCCTCAGAAACAGGGAGGCGCGCCTGGCACTGCGAAGTATAACCGTGGCTTCG
Organism: uncultured Porphyromonadaceae bacterium; assembly: GCA_964355105.1. Classification (GTDB taxonomy): domain Bacteria; phylum Bacteroidota; class Bacteroidia; order Bacteroidales; family UBA12481; genus UBA12481. Next base: position 123,209 of record CAYHCO010000001.1, on the reverse strand, counting down.
GTTTTTGGTTTGCTCGCCTCCGTTTCACTCGCACTCACCGGTGACGGCTCAGCCAAGCAGATCGCTGAGGTCCAGCCCATGAAACTGGCTGCCATGGAAGGCATGTACAACGGCCGGACTGAAGCCGGACTGGTCGCTTTCGGCATACTTAACGGGAAGGAAAAAAGGGAGGCGGGCGACGTGTTCGCACTGAAAATTGAAATGCCAAACCTTCTCTCCTGGATGGCATATGGCGATCCTAAACATTTCGTTGCGGGAGTAAACGACTTTACTAAAGGAAACCCCGGTCAGGGCATCCTTTCAATTCCTGAAAAGATTGAAAGAGGTAAAGTGGCGAGACAAACACTCACGGATTTTAAAAATGCCCGGTCTGCCGGAAATATCGCTAAAGCCGACAGCCTGAAAGCGCAATTCAGCAATAAGGCGTTCCTGGATGAAAAATTCAAATATTTCGGCTATGGCTTTAAGGACGATGTTGATTATTACGTTCCGCATGTGCCCCTGACATTCTACAGCTTCCACATTATGGTTATTCTGGGATTCGGATTTATGGTGTTTTTTGCATTGATCCTTTTCTTTTCCGCGAGAGGCGAATTGCCGCAGAGAAAGTTCTGGCTCCGACTGGCACCCTGGATCATTCCGTTGGCTTATATCGCATCTGAATCCGGATGGATTGTTGCTGAACTGGGCCGTCAGCCATGGACCATCCAGGACCTGCTTCCCACGGTAGCTGCAGTTACCAAGCTTGATACGGGCAGCGTTATGGTGACTTTCATCCTGTTTGCAGTCACCTTTACAATTCTGGCAATCGCTGAGGTGAATATTATGTTGAAAGCAATCAAACACGGAACTAAAAAAGATGGAGGAACCAAGTAATGTTTGAATCCCTCTCACACCTCGTTTTACAGCAGTACTGGTGGATCATAGTTTCTTTGCTGGGCAGTCTGCTTGTGTTTCTCATGTTCGTGCAGGGCGGCCAGACACTTTTTGGTACCCTGGGAAAAACCGAGACCGAACGGACCATGCTGGTTAATTCCCTCGGCCGTAAATGGGAGTTTACCTTTACAACCCTCGTAACTTTTGGCGGTGCTTTCTTCGCATCCTTTCCGCTATTCTATTCATCAAGTTTCGGAGGAGCATACTGGGTTTGGATTCTGATCCTTTTTGCTTTTATCATCCAGGCCGTCTCCTATGAATTCAGAACCAAAGCAGGGAATTTCCTGGGACAGAAAACCTATGAAGCTTTCCTTTTTGTTAACGGTGTTCTGGGCACAATCCTGATCGGTACCGCCGTTGGAACATTCTTTACCGGATCGAGCTTCTCCCTGAACGACATGAACCAGGTCAGCTGGGAAGGGCCGGCCCGCGGACTCGAAGCAGCACTCAATATCCAGAATCTTGCACTGGGACTGGCTGTATTCTTCCTTTCAAGAGTTTTGGCTACCCTCTATTTTATGAATAATATCGATGATGAAGCCATTTTCGGACGGTCGAAAAAACAGCTGCTGATCAATACCATTCCCTTCCTCGTATTTTTCCTGTTCTTTCTCATCAGATTGATGTTTCTTGAAGGTTATGCTTACAGCCCGGATACAAAACTGGTAGTGCTTGAGAAATACAAATACCTCCATAATCTTCTCGAAATGCCATGGGTGCTGGTCATGCTCCTGATTGGAGTGGTCGGTGTACTTTACGGTATCGGAAGCTCCGTGCTGAAAGCTAAATGTACCAGCGGAATCTGGTTTGCAGGCGCAGGGACCGTTCTCACGGTATTGAGCCTGTTCCTGCTCGCAGGCTTTAATCACACCGCATTCTATCCTTCTTCATTCGATCTCCAGTCATCACTGACGATTGAAAATGCCTCATCCAGCAAATTTACCCTGACGGCCATGTCATATGTTTCCTTGCTCGTACCGTTTGTACTTGCATATATATGGTATGCCTGGCGTGCGATGAACAAAAAGAAGATCACGTCCGCTGAAATGCAGACTGAAGATCACCTGTACTAAATTGATAAAGTTGAAAAAATGTATATAAAAGAAATTCTTTGGCTTCTCTCCTGGCCTGCACTCATCGTTGCAGCCTACTATATAATAAGGTTTGCCCTGAAGAAATTTGAGTCGCATCTCCCTGAAAAGGAAGAAGAGTAACCCCTATTCTTTGGTGAATGCAGCCAGTATACCGGCGTATAGGATATAACCCGGTATCATCAGGAAGATTCCGCTTTGCCGGAACACAATGATGAGCAATAAACCCAGAGCCGCAAAGGTGTAGGTGAATTTATTCTGACTGAAACCGAATCCTTTTATCTTCATGGAATAGAGTCTCAACGGGCTGATCATGAGGTAGGAAACAATCACCGAGTAAATAGGTACAAAGAGATCATTGCTCAGCAAATTATTCATAAAGGAATCTGGCTGACTGTGCATGATCAGGGGTAGGGCAAGTACCATAAGACCGTTGGCCGGAGTAGGTAACCCGATAAATTGGTGCGACTGGCGTTCGTCTATATTAAATTTAGCTAAACGCAGACCGGCAAATACTGGCAATAGGAAGGGCAGCAGCCGAAGGATGATAGTTCCGACCGGTTGCGAAAGACTGAACGGTGCTCCCTGGCCGAGAACTTCCTGAATCCCGAAAAGTATGGCTGCAGGAGCCAATCCGAAGCTGATCAGGTCGGCAAGTGAATCAAGCTCCTTTCCGATAGGCGATTGAGCTTTAAGCAGCCTGGCAGCCATGCCGTCAAACAAGTCGAAACAGAATCCTGCCATCACAAGTATCGAGGCTTCCTGTAAGTAACCGCGAAGGGCCAGAAGTACAGCCAGCGACCCGCAAAAAAGATTGAGCAGGGTTAAGGTATTCGGAATCTGGCTGACCAGCTTTCTTAGGTTCTCTTTCATAGGTTCGGGCAATAATTGGGCATAAAAATAGTTAAAAAGGTTAGTTTACTTATCTTCGGAAGCGAATCGTAACGAGCACAATGAAACAATTAAGTCTGGTATTTTCCATTTGGCTGCTAATTAGTGGACTGGCCCCGGCGCAGGTAAAATACTCCAACGAATTCCTGTCGATCGGTGTCGGCGCCCGTCTGATGGGAATGGGCGGAGCGGGTACGGCTATGGTTGATGACGTTACCGCAGGATACTGGAATCCGGCCAGGTTGCTTAATGTGCCTGGAAAACTGGATGTGGGCCTAATGCATTCTGAATACTTCGCAGGGTTGGCTAAATATGATTATGGCGGAGTGGCTTATAAACTCGATCAGGCTAGCTCGATCGGAGTATCTATGATCCGGTTTGCTGTCGACGATATCCCCAATACTCTCGAGTTAATCGATCCGGAAGGGAATATACGGTACGACAGGATAACAACTTTTTCCGCAGCCGACATGGGGATTCTTTTAACCTATGCCCGTAAAATGAAAGTACCGGGTTTGCAGGCCGGAGCTAATGTCAAACTTGTATACCGGCATACCGGTGATTTCGCCAGAGCCTGGGGTTTCGGAATTGATGCCGCAGTTGCCTATTCAACTGCCAACTGGCGCTTCTCTGCTGTTGCCCGCGATATTACGGGGACATTCAATGCCTGGAGTTTTAAAAAGGATTTGCTGTCGGAAGCATTTGAACTAACCGGAAACGAACTCCCTTCAAACAGCCTGGAGGTCACCATTCCCCGGCTTATTATGGCTGCAGCCCGCGACTTCAGGATTAATGACAAACTGATCCTCGCATTGGCTTTTGATGCCCACTTAACTTTCGACGGCCGTCGTCATGTAATTATGCCTCTGGGCCCCATTGGCATAGATCCTTATATCGGAGGAGAGCTGAGGTTCTCATCCTGGCTATTTGCACGGGTCGGGGTGGGGAATTTCCAAATGGTACCGGCCATGAACGGTAAGAATACCCTTAATCTCCAGCCAAACCTTGGCCTCGGTATTCAGTACCATAATATCCATATTGATTACGCCCTTACCGATGTTGGTGATCTTTCAGTGGCACAGTATTCCAACCTGATATCTCTCCGTTATCTCCTGAAATAATCAGATAAAGCGCATAAAAAAAGCCCGGTTGTGCCGGGCTTTTTTTATAAGATCAATCGAAATTACTTTTTCTTCTCTTCAGCTTTCATGCCTTCGCCTTTGCATGATGAAGCTTCTTTGCAGGTTGCAGCGCAACCTTCTTTCATTTCTTTACCAGCTTCGCAGCATGCGCCTTTTGCTTCGGTACCTGCTTTGGTGCTTGCTTTGGTAGCTTTTTTCTCTTTTTTGTCTTTGTCAACGGCAACGATCTTTGCAGCGGTGTCTTTTGACATGGTCAAAGCCGGAGCAGCGTAAACACCTACGAAAACTAATAACGAGAGAACAACTAATAATTTTTTCATTGGAATCATTTTTTATAATGTTGATACGAAGATAACGCTCTTTCTATCAAAGCAGTTGTTAAAGAAAAGTTAAACAAAATATTATTATACCATTTTTAACAACTGTCAGTGCCACTCGGCAACATGAGTTACTCGCCCAACTGTTTTGTCACCGGGCTTAACCAGAACTTTTGTGCCCTTCGGAAAGAACAGGTCAACGCGTGATCCGAATTTGATGAACCCCAATTCTTCTCCCTGCGCAACCTCTTTGCCGGGGCGCGGATAGGTAATTACCCGCCTGGCCATGAGCCCTGCTATTTGCCTCATCATTAAAAGATTGCCATTAGGATCTTCAATTACCACCGTACTTCTCTCATTCCTGTCGGATGATTTTGGATGTTTCGCCAATAAATGTTTTCCAGGATTGTACCTCTGATAACGAACGAATCCGGTAAGCGGAATCCAATTAACATGTACATTATTGCCCGACATGAAAATGGACACCCGTGTCCGGTAATCCTCAAAAAATTCTCCTACATACATCTCATCAACCGAAATAATGGTGCCATCCGCAGGTGCAATAACAGAATGGTTCTTCTTTGGAAGCGGCCTGTCTGGATTACGGAAAAACCAGCTAACGAAAAAAAGTACAAAAAGGGAAAATCCCAGAAACAGATAAAAAAGAAATTCCGGGCCAAACCCTATATAAACAAGCATGTTAATGACCAACAGTGTCATCAAAATGGCCGATAAAGTCTTTATACCTTCGCGATGAATGCTTATTCTCATGTTAATAGGTGTATAGTGATATACGCAGCCGGGGCCGCAAGGATCAGGCTGTCGAAACGGTCGAGGATTCCGCCGTGACCTGGCATCAGTTTACCTGAATCTTTAACTCCCGCTGCTCTTTTCCAGGATGATTCCACCAGATCACCCATGGTACCGGTGATCACAACCACCGGGCATAAAATCCATAAGTGCGAAGCCGGGATATCCGGAAATAGCGGTCGGCCCAGCCAGGTAACCAGCAAAGCCATCAACAGTCCACCGGCAAGCCCTTCCCATGACTTTTTAGGCGAAATCCTGGGAAACATCTTGTGCTTGCCCAATAATTTGCCGGTAATGTAAGCCCCGGTATCATTCAGCCATAAAATCAGGAACAGGAATAAAACAACCTGATAGTTAAATCCTTCTGTATATGGATGGTAAACCAGTAAATTGAATGTTGCAACAGGAAAGCTCACATAAACAATACCGAGAAATGTTAATCCGGCCGACCTGATCGGATTTGTTCCTTGATTAAACATCGGCACTATTAATAGAATGAGAGCCGCTGCGGGAATGAAAAGCAGAATCTTGCTGTCAATCTGAGTATAACTGGTCAGGAAAAAAGCCAGAAACAGAAGTGTCCCTGCCGTTATACCGGGGAAGGTCATTGGTTGGCTGTCCTCGGTCGAACAGATTTTGTAAAACTCAGTCATGCCCAAAATGAGGATAAAAAGAAAAACTGCCAGAAATAACAATGGATGAATCATGATCGATGCAATCATGACAACAGCATAGATCAGTCCGGAAACAGTTCGTGTCAGGAATTCTTTCAAATCGCAGGGTCTTTTAATAGGAAAACAAAAAGATCACGTGGACCGTGAGCCCCTAAAACCAAGGTCTTTTCAATGTCTGCCGTACGGCTGGGACCTGTAATCATGCTCACCTGAGCAGGCATGGAACCATATTTTTCTTTAATGGCGTTCAGAGCATCTCCGATTTCATTTACCATCTGCGAGGTCCTGCCGATTACAATATGGACCGGAGCATGGCCGAAAACCCGGCGCCCTGATCCCTGCGAGGAGGAAACCAGGATACTGCCTGTCCGGGCAATCAAATATTCGCAGCCGGTAATTGCCGCTTCAATGCTGATCAGGGATTCGGGTCCGGAGGAATATGGGATCCCTGTAAGATTAACGTATTCCTGGATTTTGGGCTCGGTACAATGAATCCGTTCCCATTTTTCTTCCTGAAATAAAGTCTTAAGTCCAATAACCAACTCTTCCGGATTGCTGCAATAAACAAACTTGCCCTTAACCTGAATAAGGTTACGGGCAAATTCCATTTCGGGATGTTCCTCTAAATTGTTAAGGTATAGCTCAGAATCATGCTTGAATTTCGGGAATGAGGTATTATCCCTGTCTTCCTGATTGCTTCTGGCAACCTCGATTTTGTCAAGTATAAGACTCTTTGGGTCCCTGACTTCCATCCTGATGTTATTCCTTGGTTTCCGGAGTTAACACGTCTGGCCTGTGACCTTTACGCGGGCCAAAAACCTTTTCCATATCTTCGGCAAACAGGACTTCTTTCTCCAAAAGCATTTCGGATATTTTCATGTGGCCTTCGGCATTCTCCTGAAGAATTTTCTTGGCACGCTCATAAGCCTCGTCAATGATCTTCTTGGCTTCGGAGTCAAGCAGTTCGGCGGTTTTCTCACTGTAAGGCTTGCTGAAGCTGTATTCTGCCTGGCCCGATGAATCGTAATAACTCATCTTGCCTACCTTGCTGCTCATACCGAAATAGGTTACCATGGCATAGGCCTGCTTGGTAACTCGCTCCAGATCGTTGAGCGCACCGGTGGAGACTTTACCAAAGCACAACTCCTCAGCAGCACGTCCGGCAAGCGCGGATGCAATCTCATCAAGGATCTGCTCAGTCGTTGTCAGTTGGCGCTCATCCGGCAGGTACCAGGCTGCTCCCAGAGCTTTTCCCCTGGGAACAATGGTAATCTTAACCAACGGATAGGCGTATTCCAACAACCAGCTAACCGTTGCATGGCCGGCTTCATGATAAGCGATTGCACGTTTTTCATCCGCTGATATGATCTTGTTTTTCTTCTCAAGACCTCCGATGATCCGGTCAACTGCGTCCAGAAAATCCTGGCGACCAACCATCTTCTTTTCTCTCCTGGCAGCAATAAGTGCGGATTCATTACAAACATTGGCAATGTCAGCTCCGCTGAAACCAGGTGTTTGTCTTGCGAAGAAATCAATATCCAGCTCGGGGTCGTATTTAACATTTCTCAGGTGTACCTGAAAAATTTCCTTGCGCTCATTCAGGTCTGGCAGTTCTACATGAATTTGCCTGTCGAACCGTCCGGCACGCAACAGGGCTTTGTCAAGTATATCCGCACGGTTGGTGGCTGCCAGAAGGATAACCCCTGAGTTGGAGGCAAATCCGTCCATCTCGGTCAGCAATTGGTTCAGGGTGTTTTCCCGCTCATCGTTTGAACCGAAATTCACATTCCTTCCTCTCGCACGTCCAATGGCATCAATCTCATCGATGAAAACAATGCAGGGGGCCTTTTCTTTAGCCTGCTTGAAAAGATCTCGTACCCGTGAAGCACCTACCCCGACAAACATTTCCACAAAATCGGAACCCGACATGGAAAAAAACGGTACGTTGGCTTCACCGGCAACTGCTTTGGCAATTAGAGTTTTTCCGGTTCCCGGAGGACCCACCAGCAAAGCTCCCTTAGGTATCTTGCCTCCCAATTGGGTATATTTTAAAGGACTTTTAAGGAAGTCCACAATCTCCATAATCTCAATCTTGGCTTCTGCCAATCCGGCAACATCCTTGAAAGTGACATTGATGTTATCCTCTTCTTTATTGAATATTTTCGCTTTGCTTTTACCAACACTGAAAATTGATCCGGCTCCGCCTCCACCACCGGCATTACTCATTCGCCTGAAAATAAAGAGGTAAAATCCGATCAGTAGTCCAAACGGAATTACCCAGCTTAATACCTGCATCAATATGTCGGTCCTTTTCTCAGCTGAATATTCAATACGCTGGTCAGCAGGTAATTCGGCATTAGCTTCTTCCAGCCTCTTGTCAAATATTTCGACTGAATTGATCTGAAAATAGAATTGAGGTCCACGGTCTGACACAGTGACAAACCGGTTCTTGTACATTTTCGAATATTTCGGATCGCTTAACTTGTCGGGCTTGATGTAAATTTCAACTGTTTCATTATTAACTACAACAAGCTTCTCAACATCACCCGTCTTGAGCATTTCATCCCTGAATTGCTTGAAATCGGTTTTTTGAGGCTTTCCGCTCTTATTAAAGGTGGCTATGGCAAAAATGCCAAGCACAATGATCGCGTAAACCCACATGATGTTGAACTTTGGCTTCTTTTTCATCAGATCGCCGGGTTGTCCTTTCGGACCGGATGTAGGACGCTGCTTTGAATTATTATTGTCGTCTGCCATTTTTTCAGGTTCTTTCTGTAGAGTGGTAATTAGTAGCAAAGATAGAACTCGTCAATTATTATACCATCATCAGAATTTCTTTCAGGAAGCAAAATCTGTCCGGTGACCGTCAGCCCATAATTCCTCCAGGTTGTAAAAATCACGGAAGGGTTTCTGGAACACATGTATAATAACATCACCGTAATCAAGTAAAATCCATTGGGAATTGTCAAATCCTTCACGATGATAAGGCTTTCGGCGGGTCTTTTCCTTAACCTGGTCCTCAATGGCCTCTGCAATAGCTTTGGCCTGCACAGTGGAACCTGCATGGGTAATCAGAAAGCTTCTGCTGATGGTGGTATTCAGGTGGGTCAGATCCAGGAATGTGATTGCTTCCCCTTTTTTTGATCGTATAGCTTCAATGATAATCTCTAATAATTCGTTATAATCGGCATCTTCGAGTTTTTTCTTCATATTTTCCTTTTTCGCTAGCTCTGCAGGTCCCGTTGTGAAAGGATTCCTGTAAACTAACCCCGGTTATTTAATAATTTGTAAATTTAGTCAGTAAATTGGGCTTCTATGCAACAACCTGCAAAGTATTTTTATAAAAGGCTGAATTCTACAAATTTGTATGCCTTGCAGCTGATCTCGAAGATGGATGAAAAAAAGCCTTTCTGGGTCCGCACGGATAATCAGTTTGCAGGTAAGGGACAGGGCAGTCGGAAATGGGTAAGTGAACCTGGCCGCAACCTGACAGGCACTCTTACGATATTCCCTGAAAATTTCGAAGCTTCCCGTCAATTCATTCTTTCAAAGACCTTTGCTCTGGCTGCTGTCGATTTTCTGGAAATGTTTATCGAAGATGTCAGGCTGAAGTGGCCGAATGACCTATATGCAGGGGATAAAAAAATCGGTGGGATATTGATTGAATCAGCTATCATGGGAAGATTTATCGACCGAATGATCATGGGAGTCGGAATAAATATCAATCAGGTAGTCTTTCCGGATTCTTTACCAAATCCTATATCTATCAGTGTCTTAACTGGTTGGGATTATGACCTTGTGGAAATTGAAAATCTGTTCCTGGATTGTTTTCTGAATAAATACGGACTCATTGAAACGGGTCGAATCACCGAAATCGATAAGCAGTATATCAGGAAACTTTATCGGTATGAAGAGATAACAGAATTCAAAACGGGAGAAACGATTTTGAAAGCCCGGATAACCGGCGTTACCGAATATGGCCACCTGATTCTGGAAACCGGATCAGGCGAAGTACGGACTTTTGCTTATCAGGAAGTTGAATACGTAATCTGAACACTGCCCATCCGAAAGCCTTCAATGGCCCCAGTTAGCAGGATCCTCTCTCCATTGCCTGAGCAAATCAACTTGCCCGGGTAGAATGTCACCGGTCTGAAGAGCGAGGTTTACCAGACTGTTATAATTACTGAGCGTGCCGATCTTGCATCCCGCTTGCCTGAAATTTTCCTCAGACACCGGAAATCCGTATGTGAAGATGGCCAGCATGCCTAAAATGTTGAGACCTGCAGTCTGCAGGGCTTTGAAGGCAGCCAGACTGCTTCCTCCGGTTGATATCAGGTCTTCAATGATTACTGTTTTCATTCCCGGAGTAAAATCACCCTCAATCTGATTGCCTAAGCCGTGACCTTTCGCTTCCGGCCGGACGTAAACGAATGGCAGATCAAGTGCCTCGGCAACCAGGATGCCGTGCGCAATTGCACCAGTCGCGACTCCTGCAATCATTTCTGTATCAGGATATTCCTGCTTGATTCGAATGGCGAATTCATCCCTGATGGTTTTCCTGACCAGCGGGTATGACAGGGTTTTACGGTTATCACAATATATGGGTGATTTCCAGCCCGAAGCCCAGGTAAACGGACTTGCCGGAGAAAGCTTAATTGCTTTAATTTGCAATAGAAGCGAGGCGATCATCTTTTCTGTGTCCATCATGACTCAAAGGTATAAAGTTTTTTTCAACGACTGCCTTCTGTCGATTTCAACGCCGGATCAGGCGCTGTGCGGGGTTTGCAAGGAGATCATCGCCAAGCCGGACCGCGCGGTTGTTGCCGAACTGATTTCCCAGTTTGAAGGATCAGGAATACAAACCTATTGCGTTTGCTGCGAGGATCCGGAAGCTTTTTTTACCCTGTTCTCGAGCTTTTATCAGATCATTGAAGCTGCAGGGGGAATCGTTCGCCATCCCTCTGGAAAATATCTCTTTATCAAACGATTTGGCAAATGGGATCTTCCAAAGGGTAAGATTGAACAGGGAGAGTCACCGGCTATGGCCGCTGTGCGCGAAGTACGCGAGGAGTGCGGGCTGAAGGGGCATAGGATACTCAATGAACTGCCCTCCACCTTCCACACCTATAAACTGGAAGGAAACCGGGTACTGAAAAGAACCTGGTGGTTTGCCATGGATTATTCGGGAGAACTGCATACGATTCCTCAAACAGAAGAGGGGATCTCCGAAGCTACCTGGCTGGTTCCTTCACAATTCGATGTGGTCCTGGGAAATACTTACCGCTCAATCGCTGAGTTGATTGGGGATGTGTCCTGGGCTCAGGACAATAATGCTTCAGTTTAATCCTCTATAATCATCCGGTCGGGCAGGAACTGGGCAGCATCACCTCCGTATTTCAGAATCTCCCTGACAATGCTAGAGTTAAGTGGAGTAAATTCGGGAACCGTAAGAATGAATACGGTTTCCACCTCAGGATTCATTTTCCTGTTTATCTGGGCAATAGCTCGCTCATACTCAAAATCCGCGGCAGTTCTCAATCCCCTTAAAAGATATTGAGCCCCAACCTGCTTGCAGTAATCAATGGTTAATCCTTCATAAAAGGAAACGGTAATCCTGGGCTCTTCCTTATACAAATCCCCAATCATCCTGAGCCTCTTCTCCAACGGGAAAAAACTCTTCTTCTCAGAGTTGTGCCCGATAGCGATAAATACTTTGTCAAATAGGGGCAATGCCCTGCTGATTACATTCTCATGTCCTTTGGTGTATGGATCGAAGGATCCCGGGAAAACGGCAATTTTTTGCATAACCGGTGAGCTGTTTATACAAAGGTAGCGATCCCGAAGCGTTTAGGCAAACACCCTCACATCTTCGCCGGTAATAACCTGTCCACCCAAAATGATCAGGCGCTCAATAACATTTCTGAATTCCCTTATATTGCCTGTCCAGGGAAGTTTCTTGAGTTCCTCGATCGCCTCCTCATCAATCTTTTTTAGCGGCAATCCCATCTCGGAACAGATCTGGTCAATAAAATGGCTGGCCAGCAGAGGAATGTCGTCAGTCCTGTCGCTGAGCGGCGGAACCTGAATGATAATCACACCAAGCCGGTGGTACAGGTCCTCCCTGAATCGGTTCTCGGCAATCTCTTCTTTGAGATTTTTATTCGTCGCAGCAATCACCCGCACATCAACCGAAATGTCCTTATCTCCACCAACTCTGGTTATCCGGCCCTCCTGCAATGCCCTTAATACCTTCGCCTGTGCCGATAAACTCATGTCTCCGATTTCATCCAGGAAAAGCGTTCCCTTGTCGGCGAGCTCGAATTTGCCTTTGCGCTGTTTAATGGCGGAGGTGAAGGAACCTTTTTCATGACCGAATAATTCGCTTTCAATGAGCTCTGATGGAATGGCTGCACAGTTTACTTCAACGAACAAGCCTCCCGACCGGTTGCTCTGGTCATGCAGCTGCCTGGCAACCAACTCCTTGCCAGTTCCATTAGATCCGGTAATCAAAACCCTCGCATCTGTTGGCGCCACCCGGTCAATCATTTCCCTGATTTTATGCATGACAGCCGATTCCCCAATCATCTGGTAATTCCTCGCTACCTTTTTCTTTAATGTCTTGGTTTCGGTAATCAGCGTGGTTTTATCCATTGCATTCCGGATTGCAATCAGCAAACGGTTGAGATCCAGCGGTTTTTCAATGAAATCGTATGCCCCTTTCTTGATCGCCTCAACAGCGGCATCAACCGTTCCATGTCCGGAAATCATGATAACCTGAATATCGGAAGTGAGCTGAAAGATCTTCTCTAAAACCTCGAGTCCGTCCATTTTAGGCATCTTGATGTCGCAAAGAACGATATCATAATGATTGTCCTGAATCATCGCAAGGCCCTGAACGCCGTCTTCTGCGAGATCAATCTGATGATTCTCATACTCCAGAACCTCCTTCAGGGTGTTCCGGATGCTTCTTTCATCATCGATTACCAGTATTGATGCCATCAGTTCTTATACTTTATCCACTTCCAAAGTTCAGCGTAATTTACCTTTTTCCCATACATAAGGATGCCCGTCCTGTAAATCTTTCCTGCCATCCAGATTGCTCCCATAAAGGTAATGACCAGCAGAAAAGCCGACAAACCAAGCTGCCAGTAAGGCACCTCATAAGGTATGCGGGCCATCATAACGATGGGGGAGGTCAGCGGTATCAGTGAGAATATTACCGCGATACTGCTGTTTGGGTTTTGCATGGCATTCATCATCACAAAAAGTCCGACCAGTATCGGAATGGTTATGGGCAGCATGAACTGCTGGGTGTCAGTGTCATTATCAACTGCTGATCCCACAGCTGCAAAAAGAGATGCGTATAAAAGATATCCGCCGATGAAGAAAAACAGGAAGCATCCAATGATCAACGGGAAATTGACTGCTGAAAATTTACCACTTATCTGATTGAACATCTCTTCGTATTTCCCGGTCGATGCAGGTAGCATCCCTGTATTGGCCTTGTCCATAATATTGGCGGTGATCGAGGTTGCAGCCATATCACCGGATTTTTCCACTAGTAAGAATTTTGCACCGTAGAAGATCCCAAAGGTCAGGGCTATCCAAATAACAAATTGTGTAAGCCCCACCAGTGCTATCCCTACAACCTTGCCCATCATCATCTGAAAGGGTTTTACCGACGAGATGATCACCTCGACAATCCGGTTGCTTTTTTCTTCCATTACCCCGCGCATGACCTGGGCGCCAAACATGAAAATGAACATGTACATCAGAAATCCTGAAACATAACCAATCATCAGGACGATTTCAGCCGAACCTGATTTTTCCTCTCCACTCTTTGTCCACTGTATAGTTTCTACATTAATATTAGTGGCAATGCGCTTCAGAATGTCCAATGGGACATTCTCATTCTTCAGCTTGATATTGGTAAAGAATGAATCCAGCGCCTTTACGATGTGCTCATTTACGCCAACCGTGGTTTGTTGATTGGAATAAAGCTGTACCCGGTTGGATACCAGTATGTTCTCAGGAATATATAAGATGGCGTAATAACCACTTTTTGCAAAGTTGTTTTTAAGTGTATCAGCCTCAATATCAGAGATATACTTGAATTTCATATACTCTGTGGATCCGATTGCCCCTTCAGTAATATTGGTTTTGTCAATGACGGCAATGATCTTGGTTTGATTATCTTCCCTGGTTGCCAGGTAACCGGATCCGAAAAGCACGCTGACCATAAGAATGGGCGTCAGAATAGTCATGATGATAAATGATTTCTTCTTGACCCGGGTAGTATATTCCCGCTGTATGATAAGATTGATCTTGCTCATGGCTGTCAGGTTTTTAGTGGTTCCGGGGTTTCAGTTCCTTCTACCGCACGGATAAAAATATCATTCATGCCTGGGATTACCTCCTCGAAGGATACGATGTCAACCGCAGAATTTATGGCAGATATCATTTCTCGCACCGGGATTCGCCTTTGCTGTTTGATAATAAGATGCCCGATATCGCCCCGGCCTGGCTCTTCCACCAAGTCAACGCCACCGTCAAGCGCTTCTACCAGATGACTCAGGTTGCCCCTGAATTTGAGATCGTAAGTGTCAGGCTTAAAGCGTGCACGGACATCATCAATATTTCCCTCAAGAATATTCTTGCCATTGTTGATCAGGGCAATATGATCGCATAATTCCTCGACTGAGGACATTATATGGGTGGAAAAAACAATGGTCGCACCATTATTTCTCAAATTCAGGATCTCATTCTTAACCAGGTTGGTATTGATGGGGTCGAAGCCGGTAAAAGGTTCATCGAAAATTAGGAGCTTGGGATCATGGAGCACAGTAACAATGAACTGCACCTTCTGTGCCATCCCCTTCGAAAGTTCTTCAACCTTTTTATCCCACCATCCCTGGATTTCAAATTTCTCAAACCAGTATTTCAGCTTTTTCAGACCATCCGATCTCGACATGCCTTTAAGCTGCACCAGATAGAGGGCCTGTTCTCCAACTTTCATCTTTTTATATAAACCTCTTTCCTCGGGGAGATAGCCGATATGGTAAATGTCCTCCATAGTCATTTTCTTACCGCGGAACAGCACTGTACCCGTATCAGGAGCAGTAATCTGGGTGATTATCCTGATCAGGGTGGTTTTTCCGGCACCGTTTGGGCCCAGCAATCCGAAAATACTGCCTTCCGGCACCTCAATGCTTACCTTGTCTAAGGCAAGATGATTAGAAAATTGTTTGACTATGTTATTGGCATTCAGGAAGTTATTCATATTCAAACTCTTGGTTAAATAATAGATTCAGGAATCTGAAAGTAAGACTATTGCCACTGAGGATTGTTACAATCCGGATCAGTCAAACATATCCCTCATGCGGCGAAAGACATTCTTCTCAGCCGCGGTCGGGTTTGGAACAAAGTTCGAGGATTTATTGAGTTCCTCAACAATTCGCCGTTCCTCTTTTGTCATCGATTTTGGTATCCAAACATTGATCCTGACCAGCAGATCTCCTTTCCCGTAGCCATTCAGCTCGGGTATACCCTTGCCCCTGAGCCTGAGAATCTTGCCGGGTTGTGTACCAGGTTCAATTTTAACTTTAACCTTACCGTCTACAGTCGGGATCTCTACCGCCGATCCGAGTGCAGCATCCGGAATCGATACAAATAGATTGTAAACCAGATCATTGCCGTCGCGCGTGAGATCGGGATGTTCGGCTTCTTCAACCATGATGAGCAAATCACCATTAATACCACCCCTGCGGGCAGCATTTCCCTTTCCGCTCATCGACAGTTGCATCCCTTCCTGAACGCCGGCTGGGATGTTAATCTTGATAATCTCTTCCCCTTTCACCATGCCTTCACCGTAACAGGAAGTGCATTTTTGTGTAATTATCTTCCCTTCCCCGCCGCAGGCCGGACAAACCGAAGTGGTTTGCATCTGGCCCAGGATGGTATGCGCCACCCGCGTAACTTGTCCTCGACCGTTGCAGGTGGAACAGTTCGAATAGGATGAACCGTTGGCTGCCCCTGTTGAATTGCAGGAATCGCAAGGAATGTATTTGTTAACCTTTATTTTTTTCTCCGCGCCCTTTACGATCTCTTCCAGGGTCAGTTTTACCTTAACACGCAGATTGGTTCCATGGTTTACCTGGCGCTGCCTTCCCCTGGATGAGCCGCCGAATCCGCCGAATCCCATGTCGCTGAATATGTCGCCGAAATGAGAGAAAATATCATCCATATTCATCCCGCCGGCTCCAAAGCCGGATGCCCCGTTGCCTAATCCGGCATGCCCGTACTGATCGTAACGCGCCTTTTTGTTTTCATCGGATAGAACATCATAGGCTTCAGCCGCTTCCTTGAATTTTTCTTCAGCATCCTTGTTCCCGGGATTTTTATCCGGATGCCATTTCATGGCCTGCTGGCGGTAAGCCTTCTTTATCTCTTCAGGTGAGGCATTTTTTGAAATACCCAATATCTCGTAGTAATCTCTTTTTGTCATGTTCGATAATTGCGGGATTAATCTCCTACTACAACTTTAGCATAACGGATAACCTTGTCATGCAGGTAATAACCTCTTTCGATGACATCCACAACCTTGCCTTTGAGTTCAGGGTTCGGGGCGGGGATTTTGGTCAGGGCCTCCTGAACGTCACTGTTGAAATCCAGATTCAAACACTCGATCTCCTGAACACCGTTTTGTTTGAGAAAATCAGAGAAATTATTGTATATCAGTTCAATACCCTGTTTTACCGCTTCGATGTCACTCGTTGCGCGGATCGATTGGATGGCCCGCTCAAGATTGTCCACCACAGGTAAAATCTTTATTAGCACGTTTTCACCTCCTGATTTGGTAAGGTCCATTTTCTCCTTCAGGGTGCGCTTCCGGTAATTGTCGAACTCTGCCGTCAAACGAAGATATTTATCGTTCATGTCGATAAGCTTGTTTGCCAGCTCTTCTGTTTCCTTTTTATGTCCGCCAACGGCAAACTTTTTCTTTTTGCTACCCTCATTCTTTGGGTTTTTTTCCCCTTCCTCCTGCTGAACTTTCTGATCATTCTGCTGCTCAGTACCTTCGGGCATCTTCAATTCATCTGAATCCATAAGCTATGGTTGACTTTTATTTATATAATTAGTGATGTCGCAACCTCAAATTATTTGCCAACTCCAAAGTCCGACAATATGGCAGTAAATGCAGGAAATAGTTAGATTCTCCTGATTGAGGCGCCAACCGCATTGAGCCTTCGGTCAATATCCTGGTATCCGCGGTCGATTTGCTCGATGTTGTTCATTATACTGGTCCCTTCAGCACTCATGGCTGCTATAAGAAGGGCAACACCAGCCCTGATATCAGGAGATACAAGTGTGGTTGCTCGAAGCGGAAGTTGCCTGTCCAGGCCTATTACAGTAGCCCGGTGAGGATCGCAAAGAATTATCCTTGCTCCCATGTCAATGAGCTTGTCAACGAAAAACAACCGGCTTTCAAACATCTTCTGGTGTATGAGCAGCGAGCCCCTTGCCTGCGTGGCCACAACAAGGAATACCGATAAAAGGTCGGGGGTTAATCCGGGCCACGGTGCATCGGCAATCGTCATGATCGATCCATCCATGAAAGTCTCGATCTCATAGTGATCCTGGGATGGTATATAAAGATCATTTCCTCTCTGCTCAAAACGGATACCCAGTCTCGAAAAAGCGTGGGGAATCATTCCGAGATGCTCAGGATGATACTGTTTTATAGTGATCTCCGACTGGGTTAGAGCTGCCAGGCCAATGAAACTGCCTATTTCAATCATGTCAGGCAGGATCGTGTGCTCCGTGCCCTGAAGTTCACCAACACCTTCAATCGTCAACAGATTCGACCCTATACCTCCGATTTTTGCTCCCATTCTCGTGAGCATGAGGCATAACTGCTGAACGTAGGGCTCACAAGCCGCATTAAATATGGTTGTTTTTCCGGGGGTAAGTACTGCCGCCATCAGAACATTGGCTGTTCCGGTCACTGAAGCCTCCTCAAGAAGCATGTACGCTCCTTTCATCCCTTTGCCACTGATCACAAATTCTTCTTTAACCGAATCGTATTCAACCTTAGCTCCCAATTCAGCAAGTCCGTGAAAATGGGTGTCAAGCCTCCTTCTTCCTATCTTGTCCCCTCCGGGCTGCGGCATGCAGGCTTTTCCGCATCTGGCAATCAAGGGCCCGACAAGCATGACGGAGCCCCGCAACCGGTTCGCCATCTTGCGGAATTCCTCGCTCTCTAAATAATCTATGTTGAGGTTTGCTGCACGAAATGACCAGGTGGTCGGATCAATCTGACTGGTTTCAACACCTAAACGGGCCAGGAGCTTAATGAGGTTCTGGACATCGAGGATCTCCGGAATATTTCGAATGGTGACGGTTTCCGGGGTAAGTAACGTCGCACAAATAACCTGCAAAGCTTCATTCTTGGCCCCTTGTGGTGTCAGCTCACCCTTGAGCCGGCGTCCACCTGTGATCTCGAAAGCAGCCATGTTCGTTGCGTTTTAATACCGTTTCTTAAAAGTGTGGTTTTGCTTCTGCGTAAACTTTTTCCGGGTTACCACCGATTTTGGAGGTAAGTCCTTTATGTCAGCCAGAACGGTTCCGCTGGGAAGCGATAACCTTTCACGCGATAATTCTCTGAGGGCCAGCAGGATAATCTCGTCAGTCACATTGTCTTTATTCCAGGTCAGATAGGAGATCTTCATGTGATTGGCTATCTGCCGCGTAAACTCAAATTTCTTCTCCTCATCTTCAATCAAAATGGCTTTTTCAATCAGCTGCTCGGCAATTTTTCCGTAGTGACGAAAACGGATCTTTGAGACAGGGTAGGGAACCCGGTCAGGTTTTCCCCGGAAATAATCCATCGAGGGAACCTCAAACGGGCTGTCTATATCAAGCTGGAAATCAGCGATAAGATGCAGGTGATCCCATAATTTATGCTTGTAATCGCGATTGTCCCTCAGCGTCGGATTGATATTCCCCATAACCTCAATAATGGTCTGTATGGCGGCATTTCTTTCTGCCCTGTCCGGAAGTTTGATGACGTGATCAACCATGTTTTGCACAATACGCCCATATTCCGGCATCCTGAGCCGTTTCTCTTTTTTACTGTATTCCATTGATTTTACCTTGAATGTGACAAAGGTATGGTTTTTCGGACACTTAATTTCTATTAATCTTCAGCCGGGCAAATTTTAGCAGGAGCTGCTTGTTGCCATGATCTTTGAAAAATACTGTTGCCATCCGGTTTCCTCCGTCTCCCTCAATCTGCAGAACCTTGCCGCTTCCGAAGCGGGGATGGGTTACCAGCATACCTGACTGGATAGACGCAGGATCATCCGGTTCGAAATTTTCGTCAACCGGTGTTCTCGCTGCCACTTTGTTCTGTACTGGAATTATTCTTCTCACTGGCGGACGAACCTGCCTCTGTTCCTGGGTTTCTTCTTCTTCAAAATCTTCGCGGTCCATGCTACGGCCACCCATGATTCTCTGACCGCCACCCGTAATTTTGAGAAATTTGGGGTCAATCTCTCGGATAAAACGGCTCGGCCGGCAATCAATCAGGCTGCCCCATCGGTAGCGGGTTTTAGACATCGTAATAATCACCCGCTTCATGGCTCGCGTCAATGCTACGTAAAAGAGGCGCCGCTCTTCCTCAATCTCCTTTGCAGAACCACTGGAGAATTGTGAAGGGAACAATTCTTCCTCAACTCCGGCAATAAAAACATACCCGAATTCCAACCCTTTGGCAGAGTGAATGGTCATCAGGCTAACCTTATTGCGGTCCTCAGGTTTTTCATTATCCTGATCGGTCATCAGCGAAACATTCTGCAGAAAGAAATCCATTCCGCTTAAACTGGCATCTTCACCTTCCTGATTACCGCTGTCGACAAATTCCTTGATTCCGTTGATCAACTGTTCAATATTCTCAAACTTGCTTAATCCCTCCGGAGTTCTGTCAAACCGGTATTCTTCGAGGATACCTGTTCCCTGAACCACTTTCATCGCAAGATCGTAAGCATCCAGAGTGTCGGCCAGATGAGTGTATTCCTCAATCAGATGCCTGAACTGCAAGAGCTTTTCAGCGGTTCCCTTGTTAAATTGCGGAACGTAAGCCGCCGGATCCCCCAAAACGGACCAGATCGGGCATTGTGCCATCATGGCTGCCTCCACAAGCCGGTCGAGAGTGGTCTTTCCGATTCCCCTCGCCGGATAATTGATAATGCGTTTTAACGATTCATCATCCCGGTGGTTCAGTATCAGCCTGAAATAGGCAAGGATATCCTTGATCTCCTTCCGCTGATAAAAGGATATGCTGCCGTAAATTTTATAGGGAATGTTGAGCTTTCTGCATGCTTCCTCAATAATCCTGGATTGTGAATGTGTCCGGTACAGGACTGCGAAATCCTTAAAGTCGACCTGCTCCTGCAAGTGAGTGTCCAAAATCCTGTTGGATATAAAAATGCCCTCCTCCTGGTCCGTAAGTGAAACCGAGACTTCCACCAACTCCCCGGGTTCATTTGCCGACCATACATTTTTAGGTATCCGGCTCTGGTTCTTCAGGATCAGGCTGTTCGCCGCTTCAACAATAGTCTGGGTTGATCGGTAATTCTGCTCCAACTTGAAAATCCTGTACTCCGGATAATCATTGCGGAAATTCAGAATATTCTCAATTCTCGCCCCCCTGAATGAATAGATGCTCTGCGAATCATCACCCACGACGCAAAGGTTCCGGTGGGCACGGGCAATCATGTTTACAATCGAATACTGGGCAAAGTTGGTGTCCTGATATTCATCGACCAAAACGTACATGAACTGTTTCTGGTAATGAGCGAGCACTTCGGGATTGTTCTGAAATAACAGGTACATATTGAGCAATAGGTCATCAAAATCCATGGCCCCGGCATTTCGGCATCGCCTGGCATAGGTCATATATATATTACCCATCTCCGGACGCCTCGCCGATTCATCAACCGCCAGCCACTCACTTCTCCCCTGGTAGCTCTCGGCGGTAATCAGTTGGTTTTTTGCCGAGGATATCCTTCTCAGAACTTCCCCGACCGGGTAAATGTCATCGTCCAGCTTGAGGTCATGTATAATGCTTTTAATCAGGCTCTTGGTATCGTCTGTATCGTAAATGGTAAAATTCTGATTGTAGCCGATCGACTTCGCTTCCTTGCGCAGGATCCGTGCAAACAGTGAGTGAAAGGTTCCCATCCAAAGCGAACGGGTGGTGTCGCGGACCATCAGGGCTTCAATCCGCTCCCGCATTTCCCTGGCTGCTTTATTGGTGAAGGTCAGGGCAAGAATGTTCCTTGCATGAATGCCGCGCTCCAGCAGCCAGGCAATCTTATAGGTCAGTACACGGGTTTTTCCTGATCCCGCTCCGGCAATGACTAATATGGGACCATCGGTCTGCTTTACGGCTTCCTCCTGGATCGGGTTCAGGTTTTTTAAGATATTGCTCACTTTTAACTCTATTGAAATACTGATTATGTCAATTTTGCGTTTGTGGAAGTATGGGCGGAAAGTTTGCCAAAAATAACAATTGTCAGGTACCCGGATATGATAACGGGTGCCGATTTCTTCCTAAGTTTTACTAATATTGTAACTCATTAACAGTAAGTGCTGATCTTGATGAAATACCGTGCGTTTAAACACCATGGCCTGCTGGCCGCCTTATTTATTGTCTTCATGCTGCCCATGGCACTTATGGCTCAGAAGGGCGATTATACCGTAAGAATAAAGCAACCCGCTGTTGATACATTGAAAACCTGCATCGGGAAAAACATTTTTTTCATGGCCGAGGGACAAAATGCCGATTTTTCAGCTTTCGATCCCACACAGGTGAATTTTACCTGGGATTTCGGCTACAATGGCCAGATATCTAACGCACAGAATCCGACTTTCGCATATCCGGCAGGAGGACATTACATAGTCCGTCTTTATGTGACCGGCAAGACGGGTCCGGCTGCCAAAAATATTCCAGCCCTTCATGTGTATGTCGGCATGCGCCCGTCATTCGAAGGAACCAGATCAGATCTGGTCACCATATGCAGTGGCAGCGAAATCGGCCTTACCGGATTCGCTACCCCGGTGCCCTGGACGAAAGATACTTTCCGGTTTGAGAATTCTTACGCGCCTTCCGATTTTAACTGGAATGGTCTGGGTATCGTGTCAGATCGAAATGGAATTGCCCGAATAAAGCCCCCATTAAATAAAGGCAATCTGGATTACATATTCAGGGTCACAGATAATTTCGGATGTTACCACGATACCACACTTACCCTATACGGCGTGTACGCATCATTTACCGTTCAACCCAAAACAGGTGAGGCTCCACTCGAAATCACCATGGCTGTCGATTCAGCATCAAACGGTGGTAATGAAACAAGCATCACCTACAACTATGAATTTTACGAGAATACCGATACTTCCAAACTGCTCACCACTACAGATACGAAATTCACACTTGAGCGCCCTGGTGAGTACACCGCCAGGCTGGTGGCTACCTATCTGCAGTGCCGTAATGTTTTTATATCCCCTGATTTCATCAAAGTTGATTCCTCACTCCTTGAGATTCCCAACGTTTTTACACCCAACGGCGATGGCGCCAACGATTATTTTCAGGTCAAGGCACTCTCGTTGAAATCATTCTCAGGAAAGATAATGAACAGATGGGGTAGGGTTGTGTTTGAATGGACTGATTCCAGAACGTTCGAAAACGGCTGGGATGGCACTTACATGAATGGCGGGAAACCGGAGCCTTCCGGAACCTACTATTATGTGATCTCGGCAACCGGCTGGGATGATAAGGTGTATAAGGGAGCTGTCAACAAGGGGCTCGATAACCAAAAGCTTTATTACGGATTCCTGACTCTGCTCAGGGATAAAAAATAAAGCTGACAGCTCTGGATGAACTGTCAGCTTTAAAAAAGCGAATCTTGTAACTATTCGTCGTCGTCAGCTGTGTAAGCAGCCTGCAGTTTCTCCTGTACATCCGGCGGACACAATGCGTATTCACTGAATTTCATTGTATAGGTTGCCCGGCCGTTAGTCAGGGAGCTTAACGTAGTCGAGTACTTGTTCAGTTCTGCAAGCGGAACCCTTACCCTCAGGTGCTCATACCGACCTTCGGAGTTCATTCCCTGAATCATGGCGCGACGTCCCTGCAAATCACTCATGACATCTCCCATACGATCTCCCGGAACGAGGATCTCAACATCATAGATAGGCTCAAGAATTTTCGGACCTGCCTTGCGGAATGCTTCGGCAAATGCTTTTGCTCCTGCCAGGCGGAAAGAAATTTCGTTGGAGTCAACCGGGTGCATCTTACCGTCATATACGAATACCCGGATATCACGTGCATAAGAACCTGTCAGTGGACCGTTTTCGAGTTTCTCCATCAGACCTTTCTGGATGGCTGGCATAAAGCGTGCATCAATTGAACCCCCGACAATACAGTTGAGGAATACAAGCTTGCCTCCCCAATCCAGCGGAATTTCTTCCTTGCCGCGAATGGATAACTGCATCTCCTTACCGTCAATTTTAAAGGTGTTCTTTTCTGGAACGCCTTCTTCATGCGGCTCGATGATGATATGAACTTCTCCGAACTGACCCGATCCGCCTGATTGTTTCTTATGCCTGTATGAGGACTGAGCAACTTTGGTGATCGTTTCCCGGTAAGGGATTTTTGGAGCCAGGTATTCGGTTGGAATCTTGAAGGTATTATCGAGCAGCCATTTTACGATGTTGAGGTGATATTCACCCTGACCGTGTAAAATGATCTGCTTAAGTTCTTTGGAATATTCCACGAGCAGTGAAGGATCTTCTTCGTGCAGGCGATGCAGTGCTTCGCCGAGCTTTTCGTCGTCGGATTCTTCTTTTGCTTTGATCGCAGCCCTGAATTTTGGTTCCGGCATTTCAATCGGAAGGATTGGTGAATCAACACTCTTGTCTGCCAGCGTAGTGAAAGTCCTGGTGTCCTTTAATTTAACGGTTCCTCCGATATCGCCTGGAAACATCGTGTCCACTTTCTGACGGATTTTACCGGCAACTGCAAAAATCTGGGAAACCCGCTCTTTTGCATTCGTGTTGAGGTTCAGCAAGTCGACACTTTCGGTGAGTTTACCTGATATAACCTTGAAGAAGTTGATCTCACCCAGGTGCTGCTCGGTATAGGTTTTGAATACAAAGGCAATATTGGGACCAGCCTGTCCAACTTTGATCTCCTGGCCGTTCTTCATCTTGTAAACGCTTGCTTCCGGTGTCGGAGCAAAATTTACGATGAAATCGCACAGGCGCTGAGTTCCCTGAACATTCTTTGCAGAGGTGCAGAGAACCGGGAAGATCCCGCGTTCTGCAATCCCTTTCTTCAAACCTTCGCGCAATTCCTCTTCAGTGAGAGTATCATTCGCAAAGTAAATCTCCATCAGGTTTTCATCAGCCTCTGCGGCGAGTTCTACCAACCTGGCATAATAATCTTCGGCCTTTTTTACTTCATTCGCCGGAATTTCACTTTCTACCGGCGCACCGCCGCCAACTGGATATTTGATGGCCTTTTTCTTGATTACATCGATAACTGTATCGAAATCAACTCCTTCGTTGGTTGGATACTGAACAACCACTACCTTCTGGCCAAAAGCTTCACGTGCACTTTCAACAGCTTTTTCAAAGTGGGATTTTTCATGATCCAGCTGATTAACTACCAGAATAATCGGTTTCTTGTGCTTATTGGTATACCTCATTAAGGATTCAGTTCCAGTCTCAACCCCGTTCTGAGAATTGATGAGGAGCAGGCCGAATTCAACTGCACTAAGCGCAGCAATGGTTGCTCCTACAAAGTCATCGGCACCCGGGGTGTCAATGAAATTGATTTTGAAATCTTTGTATTCAGTGTAAAGTACACTTGCATAAACCGAGTTGCCACGCTCATGTTCGATTTCCTGGCTATCGGATACCGTGTTCTTGCTGATTACATCCCCCCGCCGGCTGATAACACCCCCGTCAAACAACAACGCTTCGGCCAAGGTGGTTTTACCTGACCCTGAGTTGCCCAGAAGTGCAAGGTTCCGTATCTGACTAGTCTGATAAACTTTCATAACTCCCTTAATTACTGGTAAAATGATGAAAAATAATGTTTGCTAAAATTTTGGTGTGCAAAGCTAAGTTTTTTTTATTGTAGATTCAAGAGGCAGCGAACTTTAGCGTCGCTTTTTATAAATTATGAGAATCAGCGAAATAATGGCTGCAAAACCAAGCACAAAAACCCATAAAGGCTTGCTGTCTCTTGGCTGTAGTTCAATGGGGCCGGGATCCCCGATAAGCACCTGACCTGCCCAGAAAAAGGGTGCTCCGTTCGCCTTGCTCGATTGGTCGATATAACTGTTCCGTGCCTTCATAAGCGCTTCCCCTGATTCCATGCCACTATTGAGGTTCTTAAAGAAAAAATCCATGACGGATGCCGATGCCTGGTCATCAATAGGCCATAAAGTTGTTATGACCGTTCGTACCCCGGCAAATTGAAATCCCCGCGCCATGCTGAGGATTCCTTCACCAACCTGTAATTTACCCATACCCGAATTGCAGGCATTGAGGATAACCATAGGGGAGTTGATCTCCATGGATAGCATTTCAAACAGGTACAGACTGCCGTCAACCTGGGACTGATTCAATAAAAGTCTCGATTCCAGTGGTATCTCGGTATTAACAATGCCGTGTGTAGACAGGGTAACTAATGAGCGCTTCTTCAGTGCAGCCCGCAGATTCTTCTCTCCGGCTTTTTTATCAAGGAATATTTTTGTTTTAAAGTACCTGGCAACCGAATTTGCCTCTTCGGCTGAACTGCTCAGCTGCAAAAGGGTTAGATTATCTATTTTCTCACCCTGACTGGCAAAGGGTGCAAAAGCATACACCCTGGCTTTCGATTTATTATTAGGTTGAGTCTGGGGTTTTAAAAGTTGCTCATGTGAGGAGATATAGGATATCTGATATTTCCGGTTCAGATAACTCAATTTACGGAAATCAGACCCTCTGGGTTTAATCGTGTCGGAAACAAAAACCTCAAATGGGATAAGTCCGATGTCCTCATCAGGCAGAATAATCAGTTTATTAATTCCCCGGAACTTCTCGATTGGCTCAAAGAAATACCGGTACATTAAATTCGACAATCTGCAGAAATCCTGATAAACTTTTGTGTCGACAAATGAAGTGATCGTTGAACGGAATTTTTCGATGTCCTTCCTGAAATTGCTGTCCAGGGTATCCCTGTACGTATACAAGGTATCCTTAGTCAGTACCATAACAATCATATAATCAAGGGCTAGCCTGGTGTCATGAACAACGGTATAGTCAATCAAAGCTTCATTTTGGTTTAAGTGCTCCCTGACACTCTCGGGTGTAACGGTCTTCCTCCGGTAGATCGTTTGGAAATACCCGGGATGTTCCTGCTTCGCTTTTACTGCGAGATTTTTCAGTTCGTCGGTAAGATCTGAAACTCTGTCATTCAAAACTGCAATTGTGTCTAAGTCAGGGTCAATCTTAGTTCTCTCTTTAATAATTGTTGCTTCAATCAGGTTTTTTCTATGTTTGATTTCGTCCTGATTCTTAAGCCAGGGTTCAAGGTGCTTTGCATTTCCGCGGGCAACATTGCTCCGGAGGAACTCGTTCAAAACCGACGACTTGTTTCGTTCTGATAATATAAAAGCTGTATCAAGATATCTCCGGTCACCGGTATTCTCATAAAGATCCAGTGCAACGTCAAGCGCGTGGAAGTAGTGTATTTTGGCCTCAGCAGATAAAAAGGGCTTGCCTTCGAATGAATAGATAAAACGCAGGGTATCAACCAGGTTTAATGCAGAAAGGTACGCATCCAATCCATTCTTCAGGTCCTGAATCTTTTTTGTTTCATGGAAATTAAGGTGAAAACTGTATGCCTTATAAGAAGTTATATCCATCAGTCTGCGGCTCACTATTTTGTTTTGGGGATTTGACCTGGGGTCCGTGGGGGAACACAGTGTATCCAGACAATTTATCGCCTTTTGAAAATAAACGATGGATTCCTTGTATTCCGATCGCCTGCCGTAACTGGCCCCGAGATTGATATAACATTCTGAAAGGTTCTTGCGCGATTCTTTCGCGGATTCAACAGCTTTAAGGAAATAGAACCTGGCACTGTCAACCTTACCCATATATTCGTAGGCGGTCCCGATATTGCTTAATACAACAGTGAATTCGTCTTTTTTAAGTCCGGGAATCTGGTTCTTTTTTGCCAGCGATTTCTTGAAAAAGTACATGGATTTTTGGTTATCCCCACGGTTGTCATAAAGCGCTCCCAACTCATTCAATACCTGGGCTTCCGCATAAGCCGAATCAATGCTGGTGAAAATTTCGAGAGCTTCATTGAGATCAGATTCGGCTTTCGGATTATCAGGGTTCATTTTGGAAATTGTATAACCCAGATTGGTAAGGTCATTCGCTAATTTTTTGCGCCGGTTAAGTTTCCGGTTAATGGCGATCGACCTTTGGTAATTCCTGACGGATTCAAACAGATCACCTTTTATTTTGTCCAGCTTGGCGAGCTCTTCGTAACTATCAGCGAGAATCATGTCATTTAGCATTTTATTTCTCGGTCGCATTGAAATTGATGCAAGCAGGCTGTCCGCAGCCGGAATAAAGGCTGAATCTGCCGACAATAAAAAGGATTGGTAAAGTAGCCTGTTCGACTTGGTCAGGGAATCCTCCTTGGCAGAACTCTTTAATTTTTTGAAATTTTCATAGGCCAGCTTGCTTTCTGCGAGACTTGAGCTTGGCGACAGGTTCTCCGGCCAGGCTTGGAAAATTGCCAGCTCCAGCCAACGCCCGGCGAGAGATGGGTCATTCGCATCCGGCTGGCCTGAAAGGTATTTGCCAATATACAGTGCAGCAGCCTTACGGTTACTGTCGAATAAGAGCCTTTTTAACGTCAGTATATCCAGGGCTGCCCGGTAGCTCCCTGCCTTTGTCATGTCTGGCTGTCCTTGACCTTTTCCGATTGAAAATATGACACAAAGGAACAGTAACAGAGTCTTTAACATGCTAACAACAGTTATCGGGGCAAATATATAATATTATATGGTGTCCATTAATCAGTCATTATCGTCCATTTTGTGGAAAATAAAGGCGTTTTGTCAAAAAAATGTGAATAAATTAAAAAAAGTCGTATTTGTGGGTTACCTTTACACGTTGAATCTGATTAAACTATACTCAAAAGGCAATCGGATTGTAGCAAGGAAAAAATAAAGTTATGAAAAAGAAAATATTATCCGTATTATTCATTGGAGTCATCGCTATGGCTTCGATGGGTTTCAGAACATCCTCAGCAGGGAGTGATAGTTCTGGTTTGTCAGGTGTTCAGGCAGTTAAGGTAGGTGTGACCTATGATGCATCCGGTAATTTTGATGCAGCTGCTTTTTACCTGACAGGATTCAGGCCCGGTCAGCATGTTGTGACTGAGGTCGTGGTTCTGGACAAGCACGGTGACATGGTTGGAAGCATCCTTATGCCTGAAGGAGTGATTGTAAAAGGTAATTTCATGTTTACTATCGATCTGAAGAATTGCAACATTGGTCAGAATAAAGAATTTTCCCTGGAAATTCATGTGTACAACAAGAGATTGCTTGATTCGACGATTGTATTGGCTGCTGCCGGCATGTCAACTGATCCCGCTCCGATAGAACCTGATGAAACAATTCTGATCGTAAGGTACCCGTGATAAGGGTCAGATCAGCTAAAAGATATAGAGTCCCGATTATTCGGGACTTTTTTTTTGAAATTTTGCAACTACGTTCGGATTTGTGAAAAAAAGATTTACCTTTGCACACCATTTTGTTAAAAACAAGCGGGATTAAAAATAGCTCATAATGCCTACGATACAGCAATTAGTTAGAAAAGGTAGAATCAGTAAGAATGAAAAGAGCAAAGCTCCGGCTCTTGATTCTTGTCCACAGCGCCGCGGAGTATGTGTCAGGGTTTATACAACCAC
This sequence comes from uncultured Porphyromonadaceae bacterium, assembly GCA_964355105.1. Lineage (GTDB taxonomy): Bacteria > Bacteroidota > Bacteroidia > Bacteroidales > UBA12481 > UBA12481. Next base: position 94,304 of record CAYHCO010000001.1, on the reverse strand, counting down.
CCCTAAGAAACCGAATTCTGCTATGCGGAAGGTTGCCAGGGTCAGATTGACAAACCAGAAGGAAGTCAACGTGTATATTCCGGGTGAAGGCCACAATCTTCAGGAGCACTCGATCGTGCTGGTTCGCGGTGGAAGGGTTAAAGACCTTCCCGGTGTTCGTTACCATATGGTCAGGGGTACCCTCGATGCTGCCGGAGTTGATGGCAGAAAGCAGAGAAGATCAAAATACGGTGCCAAGCGGCCGAAAAAATAGTCTTTTACAGTAAGCATATTTTTCCATGAGAAAAGCGAGAGCAAAAAAGAGCATTATTCTTCCGGATCCTAAGTACAATGACATCCGGGTTACCCGGTTTGTAAATGATCTGATGTACAGCGGTAAGAAGAGTATTGCTTTTGCCAGTTTCTACGAAGCTTTGGAATTGGTTGAAAAGAAAACTCAGGATAGCGGAATTTCCGCTCTTGATGTCTGGAAGAAAGCACTTGAAAATATCACACCCGCAGTTGAGGTTAAGAGTCGCAGGGTTGGTGGTGCAACTTTTCAGGTTCCGATGGAAATTCGTCCCGACAGGAAAATTTCGATTGGCAACAAGAACCTGATCTCCTTCGCACGTAAACGTGCAGGCAGGTCGATGAGTGAAAAACTGGCTGCCGAGATTGTAGCAGCATTTAATGAAGAAGGCGCAGCTTTCAAGAAAAAGGAAGATACGCATAGAATGGCCGAAGCAAACCGGGCATTCGCGCATTTCCGGTTTTAACCGGAACAAAGTTCTTTGACACGTTGGGATGGCACTAGATCTCTCTTATACCAGGAACATCGGTATAATGGCGCATATTGATGCGGGAAAAACCACTACTACCGAACGTATTCTGTTTTACACCGGTATTAATCACCGGATGGGAGAAGTTCATGATGGTGCTGCAACTATGGACTGGATGGTTCAGGAGCAGGAGCGGGGAATTACAATAACCTCCGCTGCAACTACTACCTGGTGGAAATACGAAGGGAAAGACTATAAAGTAAATATTATAGATACACCCGGACATGTGGATTTCACCGTTGAAGTTGAAAGATCACTTCGCGTACTTGATGGAGCTATCGCCGTTTTTTGCGGTGTTAGCGGAGTAGAGCCTCAATCTGAAACTGTATGGCATCAGGCTGACAAATACAAGGTTCCAAGAATCGCATTTGTCAATAAGATGGACAGGCCGGGAGCCGATTTTATCGGAGTACTCAATGAGATGAAGGAGAAACTGGGGGCAAAGCCTCTCGCAATCCAGATTCCGATCGGAGTGGAAGATAAATTCACCGGTGTGGTCGACCTGATTCAGAATAAAGCCCTGATATGGCCCCAGGATGATTCTCTCGGTTCACACCCGGAGATTCTTCCAATACCTGGAGACATGCTGGAACAAGCAGAGGAATGGCGAAACTTATTGATCGAATCGGTTTGTGAAACAGATGATTCACTTCTCGAAAGATTCTTCGAAGACAAAGATAGCATCCAGGCTCATGAACTGTTGGCCGCAATAAGAAAGGCAACACTCGACAGGGTGTTGATCCCCGTTCTCTGCGGTTCAGCTTTTAAGAATAAAGGCGTGCAGCCTCTGCTTAATGCAATTGCTGCTTTCTTACCCAGCCCGCTCGATATTGGAGCTGTTCACGGTCTTGAACCGGTAACGCACCATTCGGTGAGCAGGGAACCTGATCCAAACGCGCCTTTCGCAGCACTAGCTTTTAAAATTGCTACTGACCCATTTGTCGGCCGATTGGCTTACTTAAGGGTTTATTCCGGGACAATCCAGTCGGGAGCCACTGTTTTTAACATGCGAACCGAGAAACGAGAAAGGATTACCCGATTATATCAAATGCACGCAAACAAACAGAATCCAAGAGATTTTATAGAAGCTGGCGATATCTGCACTGCCGTTGGTTTTAAAGATATTAGAACCGGCGACACCTTGTGCGATGAAAGTCACAGGATATTGCTGGAATCCATTAGTTTTCCGGAACCTGTCCTTGGAATGGCCGTTGAGGCAAGAACCCAGGACGATATGGCAAAACTGACGGATGCGCTTCTTAAACTGGTAGAAGAAGATCCTACTTTCAGGGTCAAGATCGATGAGGAGTCCGGACAAACCGTCTTAAGCGGAATGGGCGAACTTCACCTCGATATTATTCTTGACCGTCTTAAGCGGGAATTCAAGCTTGAAATCAACCGGGGACTCCCCCAGGTTGCCTACAAGGAAAGTATCAGACAGGATACGGAAGTACATACCGTGTTCCGGAAAGATACCGGCGGTAAGAATCTCTTTGCGGAAATTAAAGTTAAGATTTCTGCAAATACGGATAAAAAGGGACTTGATTTCATTTCAGAACTCAAGCCTGATGAACTTCCAAAATCGTATATCGCTGCAGTTGAAAGAGGATTCAAAAATGCAATGAACAGCGGTGTACTTGCAGGATTTCCTGTAAATCGCCTTAAAGTTACCCTGACCGGTGGATCCTTTCACCCGGTCGATTCAGACGACCTCTCTTTCGAAATTGCTGCTCAAAAAGCATTTCGTGAAGGTTGTGAAAAATCAAGGCCGGTTCTCCTGGAACCAATCATGAGCCTTGAGGTAGTTTCCCCTGAAGAATATGTGGGAGATGTTATTGCCGATCTCAACAAACGACGCGGGCAAGTTGCCGGGATGGAAAACAAGCCCGGCGGTCGTGTGGTTAAAGCAACAGTACCCCTATCCGAACAAGTCGGATACGTAACGGTACTGAGGACACTAACCTCCGGCCGGGCCAGCTCAACCATGGAAGTATCGCATTATGATGAGGTACCCCGTGAAATTGCCGTCGCCGTATTACAAAAAGTATTTGGAAGAGTGGATTTATTGTAGATAAATATTAATAGGAATGAGTCAGAAAATTAGAATCAAGTTGAAGTCTTACGATCATAACCTGGCAGACAAGTCTGCCGAGAAGATCGTAAAAACGGTAAAAAGTACCGGAGCCGTAGTAAGCGGTCCGATACCTCTGCCTACCCATACCCGGGTATTTACTGTTCTGAGATCAACTTTCGTGAACAAGAAATCGAGAGAACAATTTCAGCTGAGCTCATACAAGAGGCTGATTGATATCTACGGTTCAACAGCAAAGACGATTGATGCGCTGATGAAACTGGAGCTGCCCAGCGGAGTTGAAGTTGAAATTAAAGTATAATTATAAGAGTTAATAAAAATGCAAGGCTTAATCGGGAAAAAGATCGGGATGACTTCGGTTTTCGCTGCTGATGGTAAAAACGTACCATGCACCGTTATTGAAGTGGGTCCTTGTGTGGTTACCCAGATCAAAACCCACGAAAAAGATGGGTATGAAGCTGTGCAGGTGGCCTTCGACGATAAAAAGGAGAAGAACACCCCAAAACCGATGTTGGGTCACTTTAAAAAGGCCAACACCACACCAAAACGTGAAGTTGCCGAGTTCCAGAAGGACAACGGTGAGGAAGTGAAACTTGGAGATGTCTTAACAGTCGACAATTTTAGTAGTGATCGCTGGGTGGATGTCACAGGAATAACAAAAGGTAAGGGTTTCCAGGGCGTTATCAAGCGCCACGGATTCAGCGGAGTTGGAGACAGCACACATGGTCAGCATAACCGCTTGCGGGCACCTGGCTCACTTGGAGCTTCATCTTACCCTAGCAGGGTATTTAAAGGAATGAGAATGGCTGGCCACGATGGCGTTAAAAGTGTTAAGTTGCTCAGCCTCCAGGTCCTGAAAATTGTTCCGGAACATAACCTTATGATTGTTAAAGGTTCTGTCCCCGGTGCTAAAGGTTCTTACGTAATAATTGAGAAGTGATGAAATTAGCAGTATACAAGACTTCCGGCGAAGAGACCGGGCGAACCGTGGAGCTGCGTGACGATGTCTTTGCCATCAGTCCGAACGATCATGCTATCTATTTGGATGTAAAACAATCCATGGCCAACAAGCGCCAGGGAACGCATAAATCCAAAGAGCGTAACGAGATCAGCGGAAGTTCCAAGAAGATCAAGAAGCAAAAAGGAACTGGCGGAGCACGCGCAGGTAATATTAAGTCGCCTTTGTTCCGTGGCGGTGGACGGGTTTTCGGACCGGTTCCACGTGACTACAGTTTCAAACTGAATAAAAAAGTTAAGATTCTTGCACGTAAATCAGCATTGACTTACAAGGCGCAAGGATCACAGATTGTGGTTGTTGAGGACTTTAACCTTGATACCCCGAAGACCAAGACTATGGTCGAGATCAAACAAAACCTGAAATCAGCGAACAAAAAAGTGTTATTGGTTTTAAATGAACCGAATAAAAACATATATTTGTCCTCTCGAAATTTACAGGGTGTCAAAGTTGTAATGGTCTCGGATCTAAATACTTATGATATATTAAATGCTTCGTCAATAGCCTTCCTGGAGAGTTCGATTGAAGCTTTGAATAACAATTTCGGACAATAAGAACTGGTAACAATGGATATTCTGATCAAACCGATTGTAACGGAAAAAATGACGGGGCAGACCGAAGACCTTAAGTGTTACGGTTTTATCGTAGACAAAAGGGCTAATAAAAATCAGATTAAAAAAGCCATACAGGATATGTACGGTGTTTCGGTTGTTTCCGTGAACACCATGCGTTACGGTGGCAAAGAGAAATCAAGATTTTCCCGCACCGGCGTAGTACGTGGACGGAGCAGCGCTTATAAGAAAGCGATTGTTTCCCTGAATGAAGGAGAGGTCATAGATTTTTACAGCAATATTTAATTAAGCAATGGCAGTTCGCAGTTTTAATCCCGTAACACCGGGGCAGAGAAAAAAGGTAATCGGTACGTTTGAGGAAATTACTCATTCGACTCCCGAGAAATCTTTGCTGAGGCCAGGTAAGAAATCTGGTGGACGGAACAATAGCGGCCGTATGACCATGAGATACATGGGCGGAGGCCACAAGCAGATGTACCGCGTGATCGATTTTAAAAGAGATAAAGACGGTATACCCGCTAAAGTTTCTACTATCGAATATGATCCTAACCGTACAGCACGTATTGCTTTACTGGTTTATGCCGATGGTGAAAAAAGGTATATTATCGCTCCGAACGGTCTTTCCGTCGGCCAGGTCCTCGTTTCAGGTTCAGGTATAGCACCTGAGATCGGTAACAGCCTGCCACTTGGCGAGATTCCACTCGGAACTATCGTACATAATATAGAACTGCGTCCCGGACAGGGTGGTGCAATGGCAAGAGGTGCCGGTGCCTACGCGCAGATCGTATCAAGAGAAGGACGTTACGCAATCGTAAAATTGCCATCGGGCGAAACCAGGCTTGTCCTCGTTGCCTGCCGCGCTACTGTTGGAACCGTTTCCAATTCAGACCATGGTCTGGAAAGCGACGGTAAAGCAGGTCGCGTGAGATGGCAGGGAAGGCGCCCGAGAGTGAGGGGAGTTGTTATGAACCCGGTTGATCACCCGATGGGTGGTGGTGAAGGCCGCGCTTCAGGGGGACATCCTCGTTCAAGGAAGGGTTTACTGGCTAAAGGCTACAAAACCCGTCATCCTAAAAAGTCCTCTTCGAAGTTTATCCTGGAAAGACGTAAAAAGTAACTGATAATAAACTACTGTATGAGCCGATCATTAAAAAAAGGTCCTTTTATCGAACTCAGCCTGGAGAAGAAAATTCTGGCCTTAAATGCAGCCACCAAGAAATCGGTTGTTAAAACTTGGGCAAGAAGAAGTATCATCTCACCTGATTTTGTTGGACATACCGTTGCTGTTCATAATGGAAATAAGTTTATTCCGGTTTACATTACGGAAAACATGGTAGGTCACAAACTTGGAGAATTTGCTCCAACACGTATGTTCAGGGGCCACGCCGGTAACCGGAAGAAATAGTAGAATTTGACATTAAGGAGAAGATAAAAACTCAGAAAAAATGGGATCCAGAAAGCAAGAAGCGGCAAATCGGAATAAAGAAGAGCGGAAATCGTTATTTCTCGCTGCTTTGAATAACAATCCGACCTCCCCGCGCAAAATGAGGCTGGTTGCCGATATGATCCGGGGCATGGAAGTAAAAAGGGCATTGGACGTATTGCGTTACAACCCTAAAGAAGCCTCGCGGAAATTAGAAAAACTTCTGATGTCAGCCATCTCGAACTGGCAGGCAAAAAATGAAGGTGTTCGGATCGAAGACAGTCAATTATATGTAAAACAAGTATTTGTTGACTCAGCACGTATCTTGAAAAGATTACGCCCGGCTCCACAGGGTCGCGGTCACCGGATCAAGAAACGTTCGAACCATGTGACAATTTATCTGGACAGTCGTAAACAAGTCGAAAAAACGGACGCATAGATGGGACAAAAAGTAAACCCGATTAGCAATCGCCTGGGAATTATCAAAGGATGGGATTCCAATTGGTACGGTGGAAATGATTTCTCCGAAAAACTGGTTGAGGATTATAAAATCCGCGAATACCTGAACGCCCGGCTTTCAAAAGCCAGCGTATCCAAAATCATTATTGAGCGTACCCTTAAGCTTATTACCATTACTGTGAACACAGCCAGGCCCGGTATCATTATCGGAAAAGGCGGCCAGGAAGTGGACAAGCTGAAAGAAGAGCTTAAGAAGATTACCAGCAAGGAGGTCCAGATCAATATCTTTGAGATAAAGAGACCTGAAATGGATGCTGTTATTGTAGCTGCAAACGTTGCCCGCCAGCTTGAAGGCAAGATTGCTTACCGCAGGGCTATCAAAATGGCTATCGCATCCACAATCCGCATGGGCGCTGAAGGTATCAAGATTCAGATTTCAGGCCGGTTGAATGGTGCGGAAATGGCTCGCTCCGAAACTTATAAGGAAGGCAGAATTCCATTGCATACGCTTCGTGCTGATATTGATTATGCACTTGGTGAAGCTCATACCAAAGTAGGAACTACCGGTATAAAGGTTTGGATTTGCAAAGGCGAAATCTTTGGCAAACGCGACCTGTCCCCGAATATTGGCGCAAAAGCTCCGAGAAAAGGGTTTAAAAAGAGAAAAGGTTAATATCGTCTGAATAATTACAGATTGTCATGTTACAACCGAAAAAGACAAAATACAGAAAGCAGCAGAAGGGTAAAATGAAGGGCAATTCCCAGAGGGGAAACCAGCTTGCATTTGGATCATTTGGAATCAAAGCCCTTGAAACATGCTGGATGACCGGCCGTCAGCTTGAAGCTGCCCGTGTTGCAGTGACTCGTCATATGCAGCGCCAGGGACAAATTTGGATTCGGGTTTTCCCTGATAAGCCCATAACCAAGAAGCCGGCTGAAGTACGTATGGGTAAAGGTAAAGGTGCGCCTGAAGGGTTTGTTGCCAGGGTTACTCCGGGCAGGATTCTTTTCGAAGCCGAAGGTGTTTCGCTGGAACTCGCGCAGGAGGCCTTGAGGCTTGCCGCTCAGAAACTGCCGGTGAAAACCAAATTTATTATCAGGCGTGATTTTGTTGAAGACTCAAATTCTGAATAATGAAAAACGTAGAGATTCGCGAACTGACGGCCAAAGAGCTTACCGAAAGGATAGACACTGAAGCGGCTAATTTGGTCAAAATGCAGATGAACCATGCTGTTTCTCCGCTGGATCACCCGCATCACATCCGCGAGACCAGGCGAATGGTCGCACAACTGAAGACGGAACTGCGCAAACGGCAGGTAATTGATAACAAGAAAAGCCAATAACCCATGGAAGGTAACAGAAACTTGCGCAAGGAACGGACCGGAGAGGTCGTTAGCAATAAAATGGAAAAGACCATTGTTGTTGCCGTTAAGAGAAAGGTTAAACATCCTATTTACGGGAAGTTTGTAAACAAAACCACCAAATTCGTTGCTCACGACGAGGAGAATACCTGTAATGAAGGAGATCTCGTCCGGATCATGGAAACCCGGCCGCTGAGCAAAAACAAAAATTGGAGATTAGTGGAAATTATTGAAAGAGCCAAGTAACCATGATACAGCAAGAAAGTAGAATGAGCGTGGCCGATAATAGCGGTGCCAAAGAAGTTTTGTGCATCCGGGTTCTGGGCGGTACTGGCAAAAAATACGCCTCAGTCGGCGACAAAGTGGTTGTGACGGTTAAATCTGCTTTACCGGGCGGAGAACTGAAAAAGGGTACCGTATCGAAAGCAGTGATCGTTCGTACAACCAAGGAGATAAGGAGAAACGACGGTTCATATATTCGCTTTGACGATAACGCATGCGTTCTGTTGAATGCTGCCGGTGAGATTCGGGGAACCCGTATTTTCGGACCGGTCGCAAGGGAGCTGCGTGAGAACTACATGAAGATTGTTTCTTTGGCCCCGGAAGTGTTATAATATAAAAGCACAGACCATGCAGAAAAAAATGAATATCAAAAAAGGAGATACCGTGATCGTGATCGCCGGTAACTCTAAAGGTCAACAGGGCCGTGTGCTCGAGGTTATCCGTAAAGACGACCGGGCCATTGTGGAAGGGGTTAACATGCTTTCCAAACATACCAAAGCTGATAAAAATGCACCGCAGGGTGGTATTATAAAAAGAGAAGGTCCTATTCACGTATCAAACCTGATGCTGCTGGATCCCTCAACAGGAAAACCTACTCGCATCGGACGCCGAATTGGTGACAATGGAAAATTGGTGCGCTATGCCAAAAAATCTGGGGAGGAGATTAAGTAATGAAATACACGCCTAGTCTGAAGGTTAAATATCAGGAAGAGATTATTCCTGCAATGACCAAAGAGTTTAATTATAAAAGTGTGATGCAGGTTCCGCACCTGGAAAAGATCGTGGTTAACCGTGGAGTTGGGAAAGCTGTTGCTGATAAGAAACTTATCGAAGTAGCCCAGGAAGAACTTACTGCAATTACCGGACAGAAAGCCGTGCAGACACTTTCAAAAAAGGATATCTCGAACTTTAAGCTCAGGCAGAAAATGCCTATCGGAGTAAAAGTTACTCTTCGCAGCGAGAAGATGTATGAATTTCTCGAAAGACTGATCGCAGTAGCTCTCCCACGTATCCGTGACTTTAACGGTGTTGCCGCAAAATTTGATGGACGTGGAAACTATACACTCGGAATATCAGAACAGATTATTTTCCCTGAAATTGAAATCGACAAGATTCATTCAATGATCGGTATGGAAATTAGTTTTGTTACTACAGCCAAAACCGACGAGGAGGGCTTTGCACTTCTCAAGAATTTTGGGATACCATTTAAATCAACTAATAAGAAATAGGGATGGCAAAAGAATCCATGAAGGCTCGCGAAGTTAAGCGGCAGAAAATGGTTGAGAAATATGCTGAAAAGCGTGCCAAACTTAAGGCAGAAGGTGACTATGCTGCCCTGAGTCAACTTCCGAAGAATTCTTCAAAAGTAAGATTGCATAACCGTTGTATGCTCACCGGAAGGCCAAAAGGTTATATGCGTCAGTTTGGGATTAGCCGTATCTCGTTCCGCGAAATGGCGTCCAACGGTCTTATACCGGGTATTAAAAAAGCAAGTTGGTAATTTAATTATTAGATAAAAATGACTGATCCTATTGCAGATTACCTGACGCGCGTGCGCAATGCGATAATGGCCAAGCATAAAGTGGTGGAGATCCCTGCTTCAAACTTGAAAAAAGAGATTACCAAAATCCTTTTTGATAAAGGCTACATCCTGAGCTATAAGTTCGAAGAAGATGATAAACAGGGAATTATCAAAATCGCTTTGAAATACCATCCGATTTCTAAAGTATCGGCAATCAAAAGCCTGAAGCGGGTGAGCAAACCCGGACTGCGGAAATACAGCGATGTTGACAATCTACCGAGAGTATTGAATGGTATGGGTATTGCCATATTATCAACCTCCAGGGGGTTAATGACAGAAAAGGAAGCCCGCAGAGAAAACGTGGGTGGTGAGGTTATTTGTTACGTATATTAAAAAGCATTAACGATGTCACGCATTGGAAAACTGCCCATATCATTACCTTCAGGTGTAACTATTAAAGTTCACCCCGATAATCTCGTTGAAGTTAGTGGTCCGCTGGGTACATTAAAACAACAGGTCGATCCTGACATTACGGTCAAGGTTGAAGACGGAATTCTGACTGTTATCAGGCCGACTGAACAGAAAAGGCATCGTGCCATGCACGGCCTTTACAGGTCTTTGTTAAATAATATGGTTACCGGTGTATCCAAGGGATATGAGATCAAGCAGGAACTGGTTGGGGTAGGTTATAAAGCCACCGCCGAAGGACAGCTGCTCGAACTTCACCTGGGTTATTCTCACCCTTACGTTATCCAGCTCCCGCCGGAAGTATCCGTCGAAGCGGTTACCGAAAGGCGTTCTAATCCTATTGTTACCCTGAAAAGTATCGATAAGCAACTTATCGGTCAGGTTGCGGCTAAAATACGCTCCCTGAGGCCACCAGAGCCCTACAAAGGCAAAGGTGTTAAGTTTGTCAACGAAGTACTCAGGAGAAAATCCGGTAAGGCAGCTGGTAGCTGATGCTGCGTGATAATTGAAAAAATAAAAGATAAAATTTATAAGAAATGGCTTTTTCAAAGCGTGAACGCAGACTAAAGATCAAGAACAGGATAAGGAAGACCTTGTCTGGTTCTACGGAATGTCCACGACTCTCCGTTTTTCGCAGCAATCGACAGATTTCTGTGCAGTTGATCAATGATCTAACCGGACAGACACTGGTATCAGCTTCCTCACTGGAGAAGGTGATTGCCGAGAAAGAAAGTGTCAAGAAGATCGACCAGGCCAAGATGGTTGGTAAACTGATTGCCGAGAAGGCACTTGCCAACGGAATCAGCAAAGTCGTTTTCGACCGTAACGGGTATTTATATCATGGCAGAATAAAATCGTTGGCAGATGCAGCCCGTGAAGGTGGGCTTAAATTCTAAGAAATTATGACTACTAGTGTACGTAAGGTAAAAACAAGTGATCTGGAACTGAAGGACCGGTTGGTAGCAATCAACAGGGTGACCAAAGTGACCAAAGGGGGTAGAAATTTCAGCTTCTCGGCAATAGTTGTAGTGGGTAATGAAGACGGCGTTGTCGGATGTGGCCTGGGTAAGGCTAATGAAGTAACCACCGCGATCGCTAAAGGTGTTGAAGCTGCAAAGAAGAATCTCATAAAGGTTCCGATCATTCATGGTACGATTCCTCACGAGCAGGTTGCCAAATTCGGCGGAGCAACCGTTTGGCTGAAACCGGCATCCGGCGGTACCGGAGTAAAGGCTGGTGGTGCTATGCGCGCGGTCCTCGAAAGTGTGGGCATTCATAATGTTCTCGCCAAGTCGAAAGGTTCCTCAAACCCGCACAACCTGGTGAAAGCCACTATGGCTGCATTGGTTGAAATGAGAGATGCCGTGACTGTTGCCCAGCATCGTGGTGTGAACCTGGATAAAGTATTTAATGGTTAATAGCATTTTTGAAACCATGGCTAAGATTAAAATAACACAGACAGTTAGCAAGATCCACACTACCGAAAGGCAGAAAAGAACCCTCGAGGCTCTTGGATTGAGAAAAGTGCATGGCTCGGTGATTGTGGAGGCTACACCCCAGATTTTGGGAATGGTAGCAAAAGTGCAGCACCTGGTGACAACCGAGACAACTAAGTAATTAATTAGTAAGATATTAACTCAATGGAATTACATAATCTTAAACCAGCTGAAGGATCAGTACACCGGGAAAAAAGAATTGGTCGCGGTCAGGGCTCAGGCCATGGCGGAACTTCCACACGCGGTCATAAAGGTGCAAAATCACGCTCTGGTTACTCGAAGAAAGTAGGTTTCGAAGGTGGACAGATGCCGATTCAGCGCCGTTTGCCGAAATTTGGCTTTACCAATATCAACCGCAAGGAATTCAAAGGTATTAACGTTGGGACCCTTCAGATGGTTGCTGAAAAGATGAATCTTGAGGTAATCGACGTTCAGACTTTAATTTCGGTTGGACTTGCTCGCAAGAACGACAAGGTGAAAATCCTGGGTAACGGTACACTTACCTCCAAACTTGAAGTTAAAGCTCACGCATTTTCAGAGTCTGCGGTGAAAGCAATTGAAGCTCAAAAAGGAACGGCTGTAAAATTATAACCGGATGAAGAGATTTATCGAAACACTGAAGAACATCTGGAGGATTGAAGACCTCCGGGCACGGATCCTAACCACATTGGGTCTGGTGCTGGTTTATCGGCTCGGTAGTTTTGTAGTTTTACCTGGAATTGATCCTACCCAGCTTGAAAACCTTCAGCGTCAGACTGCTGGTGGGTTGGAAGGTTTGCTGGATATGTTTTCAGGCGGAGCGTTTTCCAATGCTTCCATTTTCGCATTGGGTATCATGCCCTATATTTCAGCATCAATCGTTGTACAGTTGCTAACCATAGCAATTCCGTATTTCCAGAGGATGCAGAAGGAGGGCGAAAGCGGAAGGAAAAAAATGAATCAGATCACCCGCTGGCTTACTGTATTGATTACAGCAGCACAGGGTCCGAGTTATATTTATAACCTTCATGCACAGCTTCCGGAAACCGCATTCTTAGGCAATGCCACATTTTTCCTCTTATCCTCGGTTGTTATTCTGACTGCCGGTACACTGTTTGTCATGTGGCTCGGTGAAAGAATCACTGATAAAGGTGTCGGGAACGGTATTTCGCTGATTATCATGATCGGTATTATCGCCCGCCTTCCATCAGCCCTCCTTGGTGAAGTTGCTACCAAACTGGAACAGAAAGGTGGCGGTATGGTCATGATCCTGGTTGAACTTATCCTTCTGGTGGTTGTTATCATGGGTTCCATTGCACTGGTTCAAGCAACCAGGCGTGTGCCCGTTCAGTATGCAAAACGCATTGTTGGTAACAAGCAATATGGTGGTGTGCGTCAGTATATCCCCCTTAAGATTAATGCTGCCGGTGTTATGCCAATCATCTTTGCTCAGGCATTTATGTTTATCCCTATGATGGTTGGTAAATTCAATACTGAGGCTGCCGGAAAATTTGTTCAGGCCTTCGGAAATTACGAGTCGATGTGGTATAACGTGACTTTTGCTTTTCTGATTATTGCATTTACTTACTTCTATACCGCTGTAACGGTTAACCCGACGCAGATGGCTGAAGACATGAAAAGAAACGGCGGATTTATTCCTGGTGTTAAACCGGGAAGAAAAACTGTCGATTTCCTTGATACTGTTATGTCAAGAATTACGCTTCCAGGCTCGATTTTCCTTGCGATGATCGCCGTACTTCCTGCAGTCGCGAGACTGATCGGAGTGAACAGCCAGTTTGCGGCGTTCTTTGGGGGAACCTCCCTGCTGATTTTAGTGGGTGTTGTTCTCGATACTTTGCAACAAATTGAAAGTCATCTTCTGATGCGCCATTATGACGGTCTGATGAAATCAGGCAGAATAAAGGGCCGCACAGGAAGTTCGGCTTCCATTTAGTTTGCATTTCGCGTTCTTTGTATGTTTCAATTAAAGACAGACGAAGAGGTTGAATTGCTTCGGCAAAGCAACCTGCTGGTATCTGCTACTCTGTCTGCTGTCGCTTCCCTGATGAAGCCCGGGGTTACAACCCTGGAAATCGATCGGGTGGCTGAGGAGTTTATCCGCGATCATGGCGGTGTTCCGGGATTTAAAGGTTATAGTGGTTATCCTGCTACCCTTTGTATCTCGATCAACGATCAGGTTGTGCATGGAATACCTTCCAAGAGAATCCTTAAAGACGGCGATATCGTGTCAGTTGATTGCGGTGTCTATATGAACAGCTTTCACGGAGATTCGGCCTACACATTTACGATTGGTGAGGTGAGACCGGAGATTCTGAAACTGATCAGGGTGACTAAAGAATGCCTCTACCTTGGGATTGCTCAGGCGACTGCAGGGAAACGCATCGGGGACATTGGATCCGCAGTTCAGAAACACGCTGAGCTCAATGGCTTTTCAGTGGTGAGGGAAATGGTCGGACACGGTGTTGGACGCCATCTTCACGAACCTCCTGAAGTTCCTAATTACGGGAAGGCCGGAGCCGGTGAAATTTTGCAGAGTGGTTTGACCATTGCAATTGAGCCCATGATCAATCTCGGCAAGAGGCACATTAATCAGGATAAGGACGGATGGACCATCTGGACTACTGACAGGAAGCCCTCAGCACACTTTGAGCATTCAATTGTGGTCAGGGAAGATAAAGCAGATATATTGTCTGATTTTAAAATTATTGAAGAAGCAGTTTCTAAAGTTTAATATATGCCAAAGCAACCTTCTATCGAACAGGATGGAACCATTATTGAAGCTCTGTCCAATGCGATGTTCCGCGTAGAGTTGGAAAATGGGCACGTGATAACCGCCCATATTTCCGGGAAGATGCGTATGCACTATATTAAGATACTGCCGGGAGACAAAGTAAGAGTGGAAATGTCTCCATACGATTTAACAAAAGGACGAATTGCATACCGATATAAAAATTGATAAAATAGAGATCATGAAGGTCAGAGCATCTGTTAAGAAACGTTCCGTCGAGTGCAAGATTGTACGTCGAAAAGGACGGTTATATGTAATAAATAAGAAAAATCCCAAGTTCAAGCAACGTCAGGGATAATTGGTATTTTGAAACAACTCATAAGGAATATCTTTTATGGCACGTATCGTTGGTGTTGATATACCAAACAATAAGAGGGGCGAAATCGCACTCACTTACATCTATGGAATTGGCAGAAGCACATCCCGTAGAATTCTGGCTGAAGCCGGTGTTGATAAAGATCGTAAAGTCCAGGATTGGACCGATGATCAAAGCGCCGCTATCCGTAATTTTATTAATGAAAATTACAAGATCGAAGGCGAACTTCGTTCCGAAACTCAAATTAACATCAAACGTCTGATGGACATTGGTTCCTACAGAGGTATCCGTCACCGTCTCGGCTTGCCGGTTCGCGGACAGAGTACCAAGAACAATGCTCGTACCCGTAAAGGAAGACGGAAGACTGTAGCAAACAAAAAGAAAGCGACTAAATAACCGTTAGACTATGGCAAAGAAGAAAGTTAAAGCAGCGAAGAAGCGGGTTGTTGTGGTTGAACCACTGGGGCAGGCACATATCCATTCTTCATTTAACAACATTATTGTTTCCCTTACGAACAATACGGGACAAGTAATTTCCTGGTCGTCAAGCGGGAAGAACGGTTTCCGGGGATCCAAAAAGAACACCCCTTACGCAGCACAGATAGCTGCTCAGGACGCCTCGAAAGTTGCTTATGACCTCGGCTTAAGGAAGGTGAAAGTATTTGTTAAAGGACCAGGGAATGGCAGGGAATCTGCAATTCGCACGATTCACAACAGCGGAATTGAAGTTGTTGAGATCGTTGACGTAACTCCTCTGCCGCATAACGGATGTCGTCCGCCGAAACGCAGAAGAGTTTAAGAAATTCGAATTAACAAACGATAAATAAGAGTTAGATGGCTAAGTATACTGGACCAAAGACCAGAATCGCAAGGAAATTTGGAGAACCGATTTACGGCTCGGATAAGTATTTTGATAAAAGAAACTATCCGCCGGGATTTCATGGTCCTTCAAGAAGAAGAAAGAAACTTTCAGAATATGGTACTCAACTGAAAGAAAAGCAGAAAGTTAAATATACCTATGGTGTACTGGAGAAGCAGTTTGCTAACTTATTTCATAAAGCACAGAGAACCAAGGGTATTACCGGTGAGGTATTATTGCAGTTGCTCGAGTGCCGTCTGGATAACGTTGTTTATCGTCTTGGTATTTCCAAGACCCGCGCTGGTGCACGGCAGTTGGTGAACCACCGTCATATTACCGTTAACGGGATGGTATTGGATATTCCTTCCTACCTCGTAAAAGCCGGTGATGTGGTTGGTGTTCGTGAAAAATCGAAGACGCTGGAAATCATACTGAACTCATTATCCTCGTCCGCCAGATCCAGGTATGCCTGGCTGGAGTGGGACAATTCCCTGATGTCCGGAAAATTCCTGAACCTTCCTGAAAGGACAGAAATTCCAGAAAATATTAAGGAACAACTGATCGTTGAATTATATTCTAAGTAAACGTAAAATCCTGATCAATGGCCATTCTATCATTTCAGAAACCTGATAAGGTTATCCTGCTTGAATCGGACCCCAGTTATGGCAAGTTCGAATTCCGGCCACTTGAACCGGGCTATGGGATTACTATCGGTAACTCCCTTCGCCGTATCCTGCTTAGCTCGCTCGAGGGATTCGCTATTACTACTGTGAAAATCGAAGGAGTTGACCACGAATTCTCAACCATCAAGGGAGTAATGGAGGATGTATCCGAAGTTATTCTTAATCTGAAGCAAGTTCGGTTTAAACAGCAGATTGAAGGCGTTGAAGATGAGAGGGTAACTGTCAGTGTAACCGGACAGGACCAGCTCAGAGCTTCCGACCTTAACAATTTCCTGAGCGGCTTTAAGATTCTTAACCCTGAATTGTTGATTTGCCGTATGGACCCGGCTGTCAAAGTGCAGATGACCATCACGATCGCAAAAGGTCGCGGTTATGTGCCATCAGATGAAAACAAGTCAGAAGATGCCGAAATCGGTATTATTGCACTGGACTCAGTGTTTACTCCGATCAGGAACGTAAAATATATGGTTGAAAATTTCAGGGTCGAGCAGAAAACCGACTATGAAAAACTGATCATCGAAATTAAGACTGACGGCTCAATCAATCCGAAAGATGCTTTGAAAGAAGCTGCAAAGATCCTTATTCATCACTTCATGTTATTCTCTGATGACAAGATTACCTTGGAATCAGATGAGAAAATGGACAGCGAAGAGTTCGATGAGGAAGTTTTGCATATGAGACAACAGCTCAAAACAAAACTTACCGATCTTGACCTTTCGGTCAGGGCGTTGAATTGTTTGAAGGCTGCCGATGTTGAAACTCTAGGTGATTTGGTTGCCTACAATAAGAATGATCTGTTGAAATTCAGGAATTTCGGTAAGAAATCACTCACTGAGCTTGAAGACTTGCTGAAGATCATGAATCTCAACTTTGGAATGGATGTAGCTAAATACAAGTTAGATAAGGAATAAGGAATAGTACAATGAGACACGGTGACAAACAGAATAATTTAGGAAGAACAGCTTCTCATCGCGATGCAATGTTAGGCAATATGGCTAGTTCCCTGATCAAGCATAAAAGGATCAGTACCACGGTTGCCAAAGCAAAGGCTTTAAGGAAATTTGTGGAGCCATTGATTACCAAGGCCAAAGATGATACCACCCACTCACGGAGAACTGTTTTTAGTTATCTGAGTGATAAAGAGGCTGTTACTGAACTTTTTCGCGAAGTGGCACAGAAAATTGGTGACAGGCCGGGCGGATATACCCGTATTTTAAAAACAGGTACTCGCCTGGGTGACAGCGCAGAAATGTGCATCATTGAATTGGTTGATTTTAACGAGGCCATGCTTTCTGCTAAAGCTGAAGTTAAAGGCAAAACCACCCGTCGGTCACGTAAGGCTGCTCCAAAGGCTGCCGGTGAAGTTGCTGCTGCACCCGCTGAAAAGAAACCAGCTGCAAAACCAGCTAAAAAGAAGGTTGAAGCTGCAGCACCGGTTGTGGAAACTCCGAAAGCTGAAGAGGCTGCTCCCGAGGCACCTGCTCAGGCTGAACCAGAAGTTGCTGAAGAGAAAGAATAGAGATCACATACTCTTTCATGATATAACCCGGGTATTCAATACCCGGGTTTTTTTTATCTTGTTGATTAAATGTAATTGCCAATCATGAACCTGTCGGGTTTTATTAAGAAGTTGGAGCAAGCCGGGGAATTAGTTAAGATCTCCACAGAAGTGACTCCAAATCTGGAGATTACCGAAGTCGCGGATCGTTTTTCCAGCATCGACGGTGGTGGAAAGGCTTTGCTCTTTGAAAATACCGGAACGAGATTCCCTGTATTGATTAATTCCCTTGGTTCTGAAAATCGGATCAGGATAGCCTTTAGAGACAGGTCGCCTGACGAGATGGCCGGTGAAATGCAGGGAATGATCAGCATGTTAACAGGGGGGAACACTGGCTTTGCCGGTAAACTGAGAAAAATCCCCCTCATTGGGAAGGCATCACGTTGGATACCCAAACGAAGAAGGGGCAGGGGATCCTCACAGGAGGTTATTAACCTTGATCCTGATTTGTTGGAATTGCCGGTACTTACCTGTTGGCCTTTCGATGGAGGCCCGTTTATTACTTTGCCGCTGGTTCATACGGTTGATCCGGTTACCGGAAACCCGAATCTGGGGATGTACCGGATGCAAATTTTTGATGCTAAATCAACCGGAATGCATTGGCATATGCACAAAACCGGGGCACGTCATTACCAGGAGTATCAGAAAGCCGGTAAACGCATGCCTGTTGCGGTGGCACTGGGGGGTGATCCTGTTTATACTTATTGTGCAACCGCTCCGTTACCTGACGGCATTGATGAATACCTGCTGGCTGGTTTTATCAGAAACAAGCCTGTTTCTCTGGTTAAATGCATAACTCAGGATCTGTGGGTTCCGGAGGATTGCGATTTCATATTGGAGGGGTATGTCGATCCTTCTGAACCTCTTCATACGGAAGGCCCATTTGGCGATCATACTGGTTTTTATTCTCTTGAGGACAGATTCCCGGTATTTCATTTGACTGCCATTACCCACCGTAAAAAGGCAGTATATCCGGCTACGATTGTCGGCATTCCTCCACAGGAAGATGCCTGGCTTGCCTGGGTTACGGAGCGTTTATTCAAGCCTATGATCAAAATGGCCCTGGTACCTGAATTAGTTGATTTTCATCTGCCAGTTGAGGGCGTCGCTCATAACCTGGTACTTGCAAAGATCAGCCAATCCTATCCGGGACAAGGGCGTAAGGTGCTCCATACCTTGTGGGGTGCCGGCCAGATGATGTTTACCAAGTTTACCGTCATCACAGCCGAAGGTCCTGATTTGACTCAATATGCCGATTTGGCAAAATATGTTTCCAGTCATGTGGATCCTGCAAAGCATGTTGAAAAAGCTTCCGGGCCACTTGATATATTAGACCACGCATCACGTGAAGCAGCGTTCGGGGGTAAACTGGGATTGGATTCCACCGGTCCGGAATTGCATGAATCTTTCCTTGGATTGACTAAAGTGGAAGAAAGGGTAGTAATGGCTTTTCGTTCCCAGCATCCTCAGATAACCGATATGAATCTTGGTTGGCTTGACCGGGGAATTTCTTTGGGCATAATATCAATGCAAAAAGCCTATGCCGGTGCGATCAGAGAGATTGAGGATGAGATTAGGCTTTCCGATCAGTTTAACCATATCAAATTCTGGATTATTCTCGATGACTGGGCTGATATTCACGATCCGCAACAGGTAGCCTGGCTTACCGGAAGCAATTCCGATGTATTGTCCGATATCCGGATTTTTGCTGCCAACAGTGGTAAAGAAACCGGTATCATGTTCATTGATGCAACCGTAAAATCACGGGAGTTGGATGGTTTTACCCGGCCCTGGCCAAATCCAACACTCATGGATGAGAAAACTATCAGGATGGTTGATGCGAAATGGAATGAATATGAAGCAGGACCCTTTATCGTATCACGTTCGGCTAAATACGCGAAGCATTACCTTCCGGGTGCTGTCAGAAAAACAAATGAGCTTTAAAAGCAATCGGGCTATTCCGTTTTATGCCGGTTGCTGAACTCTTTCAAACCCCGGTCGAGAAAATCAACAAATGCATCTTTATCCAGGTCGTACGAACGGGTGGGGACCAGTAATTCACCGTTGGTGTCGAGAAGTGCATATTGAGGTTGAGTATTCTGCTTGAATCGGGTGATCTGAAAATCCTGGTATTTCTTGCCCAGAGTCTTTTTCACCTTGCCATCGTAGGTTGAGGTAACCCATTCGGATTCTGGAAGTTCGATTGATTTATCGTCAACGTACAAGGCCACCACAACATATTTTTGCTTGAGTCTTTGAAGTACGCGGGGATCATCCCAGACGCGTTGTTCCATTTC
>CAYHCO010000001.1:34315-74195 GCA_964355105.1 uncultured Porphyromonadaceae bacterium | reverse complement strand
ACCACAAAGGAAAATGTAATAATGGCTAAGAAGAGCCTGGGTACCCCGACATGTGTAACATCACTGTCATGCTTGAATTTAATCTTGCCCAGCAGATAGAAGCCCATTAGAGTAAACAGAACAATCCATATTGCTAAATACACTTCCCTGTCCAGGATGCCCCAATGGTAAGTCTGGTCGGCAATGCTGAGGAATTTCAGTCCGAAGGCCAGTTCTATGAATCCAAGGATCACCTTGACTGAATTCAGCCACCCACCGGATTTCGGAAGAGACGTAAGCCAGGACGGGAATATGGCAAACAGGGTGAAAGGCAGTGCGAAGGCAAGTCCAAAACCGAGCATCCCGACAATCGGCTGGAGTAATTGTCCTCCGGCCGACTGTACCAGAACGGTACCCACGATGGGTCCTGTGCAGGAAAATGAAACCAGAACGGTGGTGAAAGCCATGAAGAATGGTCCACTCAGTCCTCCTTTGTCGGCTTGCTGGTCTGATTTGCTGATCATCCAGTTGGGAAGGTTTATCTCGAACATTCCGAAGAACCAGGCGGCAAAGAACAGGAAGATTAAGAAGAACAGCACATTGGGAATCCAGTGTGTACTCATGAAGTTGGCAATTCCCGGGCCGAAGATCACAGCAACTATCGTACCGATTACGGCAAAGATTGCCACGATGGATACCCCGAAGAATATGGCTTCGAACAGGGATTTCTTTCTCGACTTTTCCCCGTGCATGAAAAAGGATACTGTCATGGGGATCATGGGGAATACACAGGGAGTCAGTAATGCGATGAGACCGCTGCCAAATGCTATCCAGAATAGTTTCCAGAGGCTTCCTGATGAGTTGGCTGACGATGCTTCCTTTATTTGAGTTTTGGAACTCTCTTCATTTACCATGTCCTTCTTTGAATCGGCAGAAGCTGTTTCTTTAGCAATGGTTGTAGCAGGAGTAGAGGGTATGGACGAGGCGACTCCAGGTTTAGCTGTCGGTTTGACGTCAAAGGCAAAGTCACCACTTCCGAGGGAACACGATTTGTCATCACAGGTCTGATAATCAACGGTCCCCTTAACCACGAATGGTTCATATTTAAGAACCTTTATTTTTTGAACGAATTTTGCTTCCAGGGCAAAAAAGGTCACCTTCATGCTGAACATATTGTCGAATTCCTCGTTTGGCTTGGTTATTTCGACAACCTTATCGATCCGTTGATAGGCCGGTGAGCTTTCAAATGTGAAGGTCAGGGGAACCACGGGTTCCTTGACCGTTTGGTTGTACATATGCCAGGTTGGTTCGATGGATGCATTGAAATGCAGCTCAAAAATGCTGTCATTCACGGGCTTTACTGAATAAGACCAGCTAACCACATCAACCATTTGTGCTTTTAACTGTAGAACGGAGCCTGTTAACATACAAAATGCCAACAAGACAAATAGGAAGTTCTTTTGCTTGCTCATGATGATAAGGATAATGCTTAGATAACGAATTTCTCGCCGTTTTGGTCGAGGAATTCATAATTCAGAATTCCGAGGTTCGGATCTGATTTGACTTTCAGCCAGTTGCGGTTCTTGAAGGACCATTTCATGCGGATGGATGGAAATCCATACAAGAGGTAAGCTGCAAGATAGGGGTGTGCCTTCAGGGTAAGCTTTGGCTTCGGATATTTATCAAGAATATATAGGAATTGATTCAGGACCTGGTCAAGAACCAGGATACTTGGCGTTACCTCACCTGTTCCGCTGCAGGTTGGGCAAGTCTCCATGATCTGTACGTCCATTTCCGGTCTAACCCTCTGGCGGGTTATCTGGATCAGTCCGAATTTGCTGACCGGAAGAATATGGTGTTTTGCCCGGTCGGCTTTCATAGCCTCCTTCATGCGTTCGAATACCTTCTGGCGATTGTCTGCTTTTACCAGATCGATAAAATCCACGACAATGATTCCGCCCATATCTCTTAGCCGGAGTTGACGGGCAATTTCGTCGGCAGCTGAAAGGTTTACATCAAGGGCATTGGTTTCCTGATCATTGGCTGACTGGGAGCGGTTGCCGCTATTTACGTCGATAACGTGCAGTGCTTCAGTATGTTCAATGATAAGGTATGCGCCGCTCTTGTAGGAAACAGTTTTTCCAAACAGGGTTTTTATCTGTTTGTCGATACCGAAATACTCGAAAATCGGAGTTTTTCCGGAATAATATTTTACTATTTTCTGCTTTTCGGGGGCAATGGTCACGATATAATCGCGAATTTCCCGATAAAGAGCCTGGTCGTTTACAACTATACTGTTGAACGATGGATTCAGGATATCCCTTAAAATTGCGGAGGTACGGTTTAGTTCACCGAGAACCAGGGATGGAGGCTCAATGGATTTTATATCCTGGAAGATCGATTCCCATCGTTCAACCAGAGATTTCAATTCGGCATCGAGAACGGCAACTTTACGCTCTTTGGCTACAGTTCTGACAATAACTCCGTAGTTTTTTGGCTTTATTGAAAGGATGAGCCTTTTTAGCCGGTCACGTTCCTCTTCTGATTTGATTTTTGTGGATACGGAAACTTTATCCGAGAAAGGAAGCAGTACCAGGTTTCTGCCAGCCAGTGATATTTCGCTGGTCAGTCGAGGGCCTTTGGAGGCGATTGGTTCTTTGGCTACCTGGACAAGAATGATCTGGCCACCTTTGATCAGGTTAGCGATTTTGCCATGTTTATCAATATCAGGATCTGTTCTGAACTTATCCAGAATGGGAAGTTTAGTCTTCCGGTTGAGCGCCTGCAGGAGGTACTTGTTCAGAGACTGGAACTGCGGCCCCAGATCGAGGTAATGCAGGAAGGCATCCTTTTCATATCCGACATCAACGAAGGCTGCATTCAGTCCGGGCATAATCTTTTTGACCTTACCCAGGTAAATGTCACCTACCGCAAATTGAATGTTGGATTTTTCCTTATTGAGTTCAACCAGCTTTTTTTCTTCCAGAAGTGCGATGGATATTTCGCTGGTGCTGGCATCTATAATCAGTTCATTACTCACAACTCGTTATTTCTTTTAGGAGAAGAGTAAATGTTGATAATGCCTTTCCAATAAACAGCATAAACCTAAAGAGATACTCCTTAGGTTTATGCAATGCAAATTTATCGAAAGACTATTTCTTCTTTTTGTGGCGATTTTTCCGCAAGCGTTTTTTGCGCTTGTGGGTAGCCATCTTATGTCTTTTGCGTTTTTTTCCGCTTGGCATGATAAACTCAATTTGTTAATAGGGAACTACTTCTTCTTTCTAACCTGATCTTTAACCTTAGCCACAAAAGTTTTTGCCGGTTTGAACGCAGGAATAAAATGCTGTGGAATAATGATGGTTGTATTCTTCGAGATATTACGGGCAGTTTTTTCGGCTCTTTTTTTGACGATAAAACTACCGAATCCCCTCAGGTATACATTATTACCATTCATTAACGAGGTTTTTACGGTACCCATGAAGGCTTCAACGGTCTTCTGTACAGCAACTTTCTCAATACCTGTGTTCTTGCTGATTTCGTTTACAATGTCTGCTTTAGTCATCGCTATAAATACTTTAATTATCAACTAATTACAATTGTTCGCAAATATATATCTTTTTCTTAAATATTCTTTCGATTGAAAAATATTTTTTCTTTTTTTTCCATTTCCCTGGTAAACATGCATATATATAGGTTGGGAATAGATCAAACTGGCTTTTGCCATTTTTAGAGTTTTGAAACTTGATAATAGTTCGTATTTTTAATCAACAATTAATTTTTATCCAAATGTCTGTAAATAAAGCAATTCTTGTTGGAAATGTTGGGAAAGACCCAGAAGTTCGTCATCTTGAAGGGGGTACATCAGTGGCCCGTTTTACACTAGCCACTTCTGATTCCTACAAAAATAAGTCGGGAGAAATCGTCAAAAATACCGAGTGGCATAACATAGTTGCCTGGAGGCAGCTTGCTGAACTTGCCGAGAAATACATCCGCAAGGGCAGTCAGATTTATGTTGAAGGAAAGATTACCAATCGTCAGTATGATGATAAAGACGGTAACAAAAGATTCATCAATGAAATAGTTGCCGACAATATCCGCCTGCTCGGACGGAAAGAAGATACCTACGGTCCACCGGCAGGCAATGGATCAGTACGCACACAGACGGATCCCATGTCGGTGAGCATGTCTGATGAACCGGACCAGCCTGCTGAAGGCGACGATTTGCCATTCTAACCCAGAAAGAAGATTATTTTGAATCTGGCCCTGATCATAGAGTTATTGGTCATTCTCTTATTATTGGCTGCTTCTGCTTCGATATCCGGGGCAGAAGTTGCTTTTTTTTCCCTGGGCCCCAATGAGAGGGATCAGCTGAGCATGAAGAATTCCAAATCTGCTCACCGGGTACTTACCATTCTTGTCAAACCGGAGGATTTGCTGGCAACCTTATTAATTGCCAACAATCTGGTCAATATGGGTATTGTGATCCTATCCACCTGGGTGACCAATGAACTGCTTACCTTCTCCGGTTATCCGGTTCTGAAGTTCATCATCCAGGTTGTTTTAATCACCTTTATAATATTGCTTCTCGGGGAGGTATTGCCTAAGATTTACGCAGCCCGCCACTCCCTCAGGTTTTCTCAGTTGATGTCGATGCCAGTTATAACGATGGAAAGAATTCTTCGTCCGGTTAACAGGGTACTAATCGGCTCGACTTCCCTGGTGAGCCGTCGGCTTAAGGATCAGAGTTCGCCGCTAACCATGGATGAGCTGTCGGAAGCCCTGGTTCTTACCGGGCCTGAACTGGTGGAAGAGGAAAAGATACTGAAGGGAATCGTAAGGTTCGGCAACATTGAGGTTGGGGAAATCATGAAGCCGCGTGTAGATATTTTCTCCCTAAACATAAAGGATCCTTTTCAGTTGGTTTTTGACCGGGTGGTTGAGAACGGGTATTCCCGGATACCTGTTTATCAGAAGGATCTGGATGACATTCGGGGCATTCTCTATGTGAAGGACCTGTTGTCGCACGTCCAGAAAAACAACTCATTCCGGTGGCAGTCACTTATCAGACCAGCCTTTTTTGTTCCGGAGAACAAGAGGATTAATGATTTGCTTCAGGAATTCAGGCAGAATAAAATGCATATGGCCATCGTGGTTGATGAATACGGTGGCACATCGGGATTGATCACCCTGGAAGACATCCTTGAGGAGATAGTCGGTGAAATCCGGGATGAATCTGATGAGGAGGATAATATGATCCAGAAAACCGGTGAAAGAACCTACCTCTGCAATGGCAAGACTTCGCTGAACGACCTGGTTAAGGCTCTTGATCTGGAAGAAGACTATTTTGATGAGTTCAAGGGTGGTTCTGAAACACTTGCCGGCCTGATACTTGAACTTAGAGGGGAAATTCCTGAAGCTGGTGCCAGGATTCATCTGAATATTCTTACGTTTGTTATTAAGAACCGTGATGACCGCAGAATCAAGGAAGTAGAAATCAATATAGATGATCAGGAATGAAGTCCGGCCTTAACGTATGTCTGGTTTTGATCGTATGGCTAGCAATAGCCTTCGGATGCAGTCCGGATTACACTCCGAAACCCAGAGCTTATTTCCGGATCGATCTTCCCCAAAAGCAATATGAAAGACTTGCGGGAGATTATCCTTATCATTTTGACTATCCTGTTTACGGCCGTATCAACCCCTACAAAGGGCAATGGAAAGATACTGATACTGCAGATTATTGGATCAATATCGAAATCCCACAATTCCGGAGCCGGTTGCACCTGACTTACAAGACTGTACACAATAACCTGCGGTCCTTGATCGAGGATGCTCATACCTATGCTTACAAGCACAGTGTTAAGGCAGATGCCATCAACCAATCGGAGTTTTCAGACCGGCAGACTAATGTATATTGTACGTTATTTGATATCAAGGGAAATTCTGCCTCGTCAGTCCAGTTTTATGCCACGGACAGCGTCAGGCATTTTCTGCGTGGAGCGTTATATTTTGATTGTGAACCCAATAAGGATTCCCTGGCTCCGGTGACGGAATTCCTGCGTGCTGATATAATAAAGTTAATAGAGTCGCTTACCTGGAGTAAAACATCCGCAAAATGATCATTACCCAAATTGCAGCCCTCAAAGGGTCGAAAAAAGCATTTGCCTGGTTGATCGACCCTGATAAATGCAATGATTGTTACATCAGCTCTCAGATTGAACTGGCGAATGAGTCGGCAGTAGACTTTATATTCGTAGGTGGCAGCCTGATTTATAATCATGTTGACGACATTATCACCAGGGTGAAATCCAGTTCAAAAATTCCTGTGGTATCTTTCCCGGGTTCACCGCTGCAACTGAGCACCAAGGCGGATGCGGTTCTGCTTCTTTCACTTATATCGGGTAGAAATCCAGAGTATCTGATTGGAAATCATGTAATTGCAGCTCCTTTTTTGCGAAAATCGAAAATCGAGATTATACCCACCGGTTATATACTTGTTGACGGCGGGCAGCAAACGTCTGTTTCCTATATGAGCAATACGCAGCCCATCCCGTCGGATAAGCCTGATATTGCACAGGCTACGGCTATGGCTGGTGAGATGCTCGGACTCAGGGTAATTTATATGGATGCCGGAAGCGGAGCCAAAATGCCTGTGCCTCTGAAGATGATCTCCTCTGTAGCCTCGGTTGTCGATATTCCCGTGGTGGTTGGCGGAGGGATGCGAACCCCAGAGGCGGTTCGGGAGGCTTACACTGCCGGGGCCGATATCGTTGTTGTAGGGAATGCTGCAGAGGCAGATCCCGGGTTACTGAAACAAATGACTCTGGAGCGGGACCGCTTCAATAGCTGACAGGCGAAAATTCAAATCCTACGGTCAGACCGGGCAGGTCGTTGATTAATTTATCATTAAGGAGCCTCGACAGGCGATAGGATGCAACCACGCTGAACTTGTCAAATCCCAAACGGATACATGCTGAGTAAGTAAACGGATTGAACAGGCTAAAGGAAGTTCGGGTCGTTCTTTGGGACATTAATTGTTCTGTATTTTCCAACCTGACGGTATCCACGGTAACCAAGGTGTTTATCAGATTGGTTTGACCGGTAATTCCCAGGTCGATATAGTTTCCGAGGTAATCACCCTTTTGACCCAATCTGGTTCGAATGAAAATACCGCCGAAGAATCCTGCCGAACTGACCGTTTGTGAAAGGTGTGTTTTACTGTCCTCCGGCATTATGCCTGATCCCATAGCTGATCTGAAAGAAAATCGGTCAAAGCCTGCTTCCGAAACAACGGAAAAGGGTCTGGAGATTTTCAGCTTATATCTTATTCCTGCAGCTAAATAAGTGTTGTGGGGCAGTTTGGTTTTAACCTGTTCAATTCCTGGCGTTGGGAAAATACCTCCTGCGAACAGGAACGGATGCACATAATGCAGGCGATTGGGACCATAATTTGGATGCGCGGGCACACTGTCTGGCTTTTTTTCAAAAACCAGGTCCTGGGCATTAAGGTTATGCTGGTACAAGCCGAGGAAGAAGACTATGAATAATGCTGAAACTATCTGGTTTCTTGCCATGATGCGGTCTCCCCGTTAAAGTTGCAGCGAAAAATATATCCCGGTTTAAATCCTGACTTGCTGATTTTCAATGGTTCAGGTCCGGTTGCTTTGTACACTCCATATTTGACCAGGTATCCCTTTGGGTCGCTGATCTGATAATAAAGGTAATTCTCGGGCAGAATAGGTGATTTGCTTGATTCCATCGCCGAAAGATCAGCTGTGAAATTTGTGTCATCGGCGGTGATTTTGATCCCGTTACTTTTCTTGTTTTCATTGTTCATGAGGATCACTGAAGCCATAGGGATCCCGAACCCGTGTGAATAATCATAATAGGGATAAAGGTGACCTGCCTTCTCCACCAAAAGAAGAATTTCATGTGCTGACAGTGTCGGATTCAATTGCCAGGTACAGGCGGCAAAACCTGTTATCAGGGGTGCTGAAAATGATGTCCCTGACATCTCATGGGTGCCACCCGAGGGATTCACTGTGATTACGATTCCCGGTGCACAAACATTGGGCTTGATCCGGTTATCTGCGGTTGGTCCTACCGAGCTGAACCCGGCCACTAAACCGGTTAGCGGATCAATCGCACCAACGCTCAGGATGGAGTCGGCATCTGCCGGAGTGACCATGGTCTTCCATTTGCTCATTCCTTCATTTCCCATACAATTAACAATGAGCACTCCTTTCCGTGCAGCCCTTGCAGCAGCTTGTGCGCAAATACTGTGTTTTCCGTCGAGATCGGTGGTGAAATATCTCTGATAAGTGTAACCCAGAGATGATTGTATGATGTTTGCGCCATGTTCGATGGCCCAGTCCACTGCTTTGGCAAAATTCTCCTCTTCCTTGAGGGGCTCACCCATTTCCTCAGTGAGGGCCAGCAAGAACTCAGCATCCGGGGCCAATCCGAGAGGTTTGCCATCATCAATACCTGCGATGCAGGAGAGCACTTCGGTCCCGTGTGCAACTCCATTAAATACATCCTCCTTATTTTTTACAAAATTCCAGGTAGCAATTATCTGTTTCCGGTCGATAAGATGTTTCAGTGCGGGATGGGTATTGGTCCCCGGGAATCCTCCATCCAGCACTGCGATCCGGATACCCCGACCGGTAATACCCTTTTGGGCAAACTGATCACCCTGAAGGTATTTGATCTGGGCTTCCTTCAACTTGGCCTTCTTCTCCAGGGGCTTATCCTGGAAGGCGAACAGAATAAAAAGGCAAGGAAGTAAACAGGATATTTTTTTCACTCGGCCTATGTTTAATTATTTAACCAGCTCGTACAAGACCTTGCCTGTGGCACCGGCAGGGGCAGTAATATTCAGCAACTGCGAAAGCGTCGGGGCAATATCCAACAGGGTAACAGGTCGGTGAATGGATTGTTTGGCGGTTTTCCAGCCATACCATATCATAGGTACGTGCGTATCATAGGCATATGGCGACCTCGAGTCACTATCGGTATTCTCTTCTTCAATCCAACCCGGTTGCAGAATCAATATTATATCACCGGTGCGGTCAGGATTAAATGAATTCTGTACCATATCACCCCATAGGCTGGTTACTTCTCCCTTTAAAAGCCTGTCGGCGGGAACAGCTCTTGCCACGCCGTCGAAATGGGTAAGAAATCTGGAAGCCTGATCCTGGATCAGGGTAAAGGATAGTTTTTTCTGGTCGATGAGTGTCTCGTTGAGATAAAGTTGATGCTTGGTATAATTCTCAACCCAGTTCCCTTCTCCGTAGATGGCGCTTAGAAAAGAATTAAGGAGGCTCACCGCATTTCTGTAGCGGAAGGAGCCACCGGGAAGGTTCAAGGCCCGGCTGTAATCCGGGTCCATCGATGCGCCATGGGTGGAAGTAAGGAAGAAAAGAGCCTTCTCTTTACCCATAGTTTCCTCCACCTGATAGATAAGTCTCTGGATATCCATGTCGAGTCGGAGAATTGCATCAGCGACTTCTCTGGAGTCAGGGCCGAATAGTTTGGTTATCTGATCGATAGTAGAGAAATTCACCCATAGGATATCGGTTGCCTGATCTTTGCCGAGGCCTTCCTCCAGAAATGCTGCCAGTGCAAAATCTGTTGTGAGCGTGTTTCCAAAAGGTGTCATCCCCAGTATTTCATTGTCATGACCCAGGCTTTCGCGCCGTATTTTACTAAGGCTGTAAGGGAAGGTTTTAAACTGGTTATAATAACCTGTTTCGAGGCCGTTATCATCAGGTGGACAACCGGTATAAAGATTATCGGCCAGGAGGAGCTCCCAGTCCCTGGTAAGGTAATGACCGGCTGAATTTCGCGAATTGAAGGTGGTTACCCATTCAGGCAGGGTGTTGGCATATTGTGAGCTTGTTATCCAGTTGCCGCTTGATACATCAAACCAATAGGCTGAACCCGGTAAATGCCCTTCCAATAGAATGGCCGGTTCCGGACGGAAGGAAACTGAGATTACTTTTGACCGGTAATTTGAGGCAAGGATCAATTGATCACCAACCGTATTGGCGAGCAGCTGGCCAGCTGAATGCTTTGAATTACCGTTACTGCCGCCAATTGACCGGGCCAGGAAATCTTTGGTGCAGTTCACCGGTTCCCTTCGAAGCCGGCTATACCAGTTTTCACATACGATCCCGTGAATGGCAGGAGGTGCTCCTGTGGAGATGCTTGCATTGGAGGATCCGGCATCAGCAAAAAGAAAAGGTACCGAAGCATCGGTATAGCTTGTGCCCTGCTTTACCAGCCTCTTGATGCCACCTTCACCGATGAGATTCCAGTACCGATCGATCGATTCGTATTTAAGTCCCTCAACGACAATGCCCACAACCATTGCCGGTTTATCGCCGGTTGTTTGCGCCACAGAGCGGTAAGTTGCAAATTGGCAGGTAAGGATAGCCAGGAACGTGTGTATTATGAAATTTATCCGCATAATTAAGGTCTTCATCAGACATTAAAACGGATGTTCAGTACATCTCCGTCTTCGACTATGTAATTTTTCCCCTCGATGAAAAGCTTGCCGGCATCACGGCAGGCGGATTCAGTTTTCAGGGTAATGTAATCCTTGTATTTTATAACCTCGGCCCTGATGAATCCCCGCTGCAGGTCGGAATGTATAACACCCGCGGCCTCCGGAGCGGTAGCTCCTTTATGGATGGTCCAGGCCCGGACTTCTTTCGGTCCTGCGGTAAAAAACACTTCCAGGTTAAGGATTGTGAATGCCGATCGGATCAGCTTATTGACACCGGGTTCATCAAGATTCAATTCTTTAAGAAATTCGAGGCGGTCAGCCGGGTCTTCGAGTTCAGCGATATCAGATTCAGCTTTTGCAGCAATGATAAGAGTTTCACCCTGCTCTGATTTTACGGATTCAATGAATTTGCTCGAATAGTGATTACCTGTAGCAGCCGATTTTTCATCAACATTGCAAACATAGATAACCGGTTTCGCGGTGAGGAGGCACAGATCCGAGATATGTTCCTGGTCATCGTGTGACAGGTTCATGGTCCGGACATTCTTGAAATCTTCCAGGTGAGCTTTAATGGCCGTGGTTACGTCGAGGCCGTGTTTTGCCGCCTTATCGCCGGCTTTTGCGGCTTTCTCCAGTTTGGAGATCCTTTTTTCAATGGCATCAAGATCTTTCACCTGTAATTCCAGATCTATGGTTTCCCTGTCCCGCACCGGATTAACCGTGGTGTCGATATGGGGAAGGTTGGGATCATCAAAGCACCTGACAACATGAATCAAGGCGTCGCAGTTCCTGATATCAGCAAGAAAGCTGTTTCCTACTCCTTCACCCTTTGATGAACCTTTGGTTAATCCCGGGATGTCGACTATATCAACCGTAGTTGGCATGACCCGGACTGAGTGGATCAGGGCATCCAGTTTGTAAAGTCTTTCGTCGGGGACCTTGACCTGCCCCAGGTTTGTTTTGTTGGTGCTAAAAGCGAAATTGCTGGTAGCTACTTTAGTCTCTGAGATACAGTTAAACAGGGTGGTTTTCCCTGTATTAGTTATCCCGATAATGCCGCATTTTAGTCCCATTGGTGTCTTGTTAGTCCGCAAAGGTAAAAAAAATGCTATTTTCGCTCGATTCCTGACAACCTTTCAAAAGATTAAAGCATGAATAAAAAAATTGTAGACCGGGCTGCAGACAATATTAGAATATTATCGGCTTCAATGGTGGAAAAAGCCAAATCGGGACACCCCGGCGGAGCGATGGGCGGGGCTGACTTTATCCAGATTTTATTCTCTGAATTTTTAACTTTTGATCCTCAGGATACCTCATGGCCATTCCGGGACCGGTTTTTCCTTGACCCCGGCCATATGTCGCCGATGCTCTATTCCGCTTTGTCACTTTGCGGTTTATATTCCATGGAGGACCTTAAAAATTTCCGGCAATGGAAAAGTGCGACCCCGGGCCATCCGGAGGTCGATCTGAAAAGGGGAATTGAGAATACCAGCGGACCGCTTGGACAGGGACATACTATGGCAGTCGGGGCTGCGATTGCTGAGCGGATCATGGCTGACCGGTTCGGCAGCTGGTCGGCACACAAGATCTATACATTCATTTCGGATGGTGGGGTTCAGGAGGAAATTTCGCAGGGTGCGGGCAGGATTGCAGGGTACCTAGGATTGAACAATCTGATTATGTTCTATGATTCCAACGATATTCAGCTTTCCACCGAAACCAGTGCGGTTACCCGAGAGGACACGGCCATGAAATATAAGGCCTGGGGCTGGAATGTTATCACGATTGACGGAAATAATCAGGATTCGATACGGGCGGCTCTGACTGAAGCCATCACAGAAGATTCCAAACCGGTTCTCATCATCGGCAAAACCATTATGGGAAAAGGTTGTCAGGATGCTGCGGGAAAGAATTTTGAACGCAAGACTTCCACTCATGGCCAGCCCATCAGTAAGGCTGGTGCATCTTTTGATCTTACCATCAGGAATCTTGGTGGTGATCCGGCCAATCCATTCGTCATTTTTCCTGATGTTCAGGAATATTATCAAAAAGTTATCCGGGCCAAGCTCGACAAGGTTGCTGAGCGCAAAGCCGCCTGGAAAGACTGGGCTGCTGCCAATCCTGAGCTGAATAAAAGGCTGAATAACTGGCTTCAGAAGAAGCTTCCGGCCATCAAATGGGAAAAGATTCAGGCGAAGGCAAATATTGCAACGCGGGAATCCTCTGGAATTGTTTTGGCAGAATTAGGAAAGTACATTGATAATTTGGTTGTTATGTCGGCCGACCTCGCCAATTCGGATAAGACTGATGTATTTCTGAAGAACACCAGGGCATTTGGGTATCATCAGTTCAGCGGAGCTTTCCTTCAGGCAGGGGTCTCTGAACTGACGATGGCTGCTATTGCCAACGGTATGGCGTTGCATGGCGGGATTATTCCGGTTTGCGGGACCTTCTTTGTTTTCTCGGATTACATGAAACCGGCTGTGCGGATGGCAGCATTAATGGAACTTCAGGTTGTATATGTATGGACACACGATGCTTTCAGAGTAGGAGAGGACGGTCCTACCCATCAGCCAATTGAACAGGAAGCTCAGATCAGGCTTCTGGAGAAGCTGCATAATCATTCGGGGAAAGCAGCGATGCTGGTATTGCGACCTGCCGATACCGCAGAATCCGTTATTTCCTGGAAGCTGGCGCTGGCGAACAGAAAATCTCCGACCGCACTGCTGCTGTCGAGACAAAATGTTAAGGATTTGCCTGCTCGGGAAGGATCTGCACGTATTGATTCTGCTAAAAAGATGGCCTCAGGAGCCTATGTCCTGCTTAACAATGGATTAATCCCCAAAGTGATATTACTTGGAAACGGTTCCGAAGTGGCCACTCTGGTAGAAGCGGCAGAAATATTGAAAAAGAAACATCATATTGATAATCAGGTCGTATCGATTCCTTCAACCGGACTGTTCCGGCAACAGTCGAAGGATTACCAGTCGAGCGTAATTCCAGCGGGGGTTCCGGTTTTTGGATTAACCGCAGGTCTGCCGGTTACCCTTCAGGAGCTGGCAGGACCCACTGGTAAAGTTTGGGGCCTCGATCATTTTGGATATTCAGCACCGGCGGAAGTGTTGGACGAAAAATTTGGATTCACCCCTAAAAATGTGGTTAAACAGGTTTTGCACCTTGTAAAGGGATTTAATGGATCGCACAAATGAAGCTGAACTCATAAACCAATTCCGGGATCCTGCGCTTAGAGACCGCGCTTTCCGGATGATTCTGGAGAAATATCAGGAAAAGCTTTACTGGCATATCCGAAGAATGGTGCTTGTACATGAGGATGCCGATGACGTTCTGCAAAATACATTTATTAAAATCTGGAAGGGGTTGCCAGGTTTTCGGGAGTCCTCCGGGTTATTTACCTGGATGTACCGTATTGCCACCAACGAGGCAATAACCTTCATCAAGGCGCGACAAAGGGATCGGATCATGATTGCCGATGATCCCGACGATACTATTAAGGGACGGCTAAAATCGGACCCTTATTTTGACGGTGACGCAGTATTTGAAAAACTGCAGATTGCTATTGAGGAGCTGCCTCCAAAGCAAAAAACGGTATTTCGAATGAAGTATTTTGATGAGATGACCTATGAGGATATGGCAGCTGTCCTCGGAACTTCTGTGGGAGCGCTAAAAGCCTCCTATTTTCATGCGGTAAGAAAGATACAGGCATCATTTGAAACAACCGATTAAACCGATGCAACTTTTACAGGTCTAACTAGCGGAGAAGAAATCATGGACAACGAAAAATACATATGGGAAAATGACCGGTTCCGGAAGGATCCCTACCAGGTTCCTGATGGATATTTTGCCGGTTTTACCGAGCGCATGATGGAGCGCGTCAAACAGGAACCAGTAATTCTGACTGTTGAAAAGCCGCGGCTTATCAGGCCCTGGATGGCTTGGGTATCAGGCATTGCGGCCATATTGGTGCTTGGCTGGTTTGGCTTGAGGACTTTTTATTTTAAACCGCTTCAGGAGGTCAGGTTACAGGAAAGTATTGCTCTCTTCGTTGATTTTTACGGACAAGAATTACATGAGGGCGATTTGGCGGGATATATAGAGGACAATAAAATTGATGTACTCAACAAAACATCAACTGAGATAGATGAGCTGATCCAGATTGAACCGGATCAGGCTGAAGAGTATATAATGGAATCGATCGGATTATAAGACTAAAAGAGATGAAAATTCAAAGAATACTATTGGCTTGCATGTTCTTGATTATGGGAACAGTGGCAATCGGGCAGGATGAAAGACCCAACTTTCAGGAAGCTATGGCTAAAATGAAAGCTGAAAGGGTTTCCTTTTTAACTGAAAAGCTTCAACTGACCGTTGATGAAGCCGAGAAATTCTGGCCTTTATACAACGAGTACCTTTCTAAAAGGGAAGAGATGATGAGGGGTAAGCGGGAGAAGATGCACCGGAATTTTGATCCTAGTCAACTGACCGATGAAGAAATGGGCAAGATGCTTAATGAGTTGCTCGACCAGGAGGTTAAGCTTGCCCAATTGAAAAAGGATTATTTTGAGAAAATGAAGACAATACTTCCCATCCGTAAGGTTGTGACACTTCACCGGGTTGAACAGGAGTTCATGAACCACATGCTGAATAAGATCCGCGAGAACAGGCCTCAGGGAGGTTCAAGGGGAGGCGGAAAAGAGGAGATTAAATTTCCTCTGGATTAACGTTCCTGATAAATTCAGCTGATTTGCTGATCAACGGATAAAGTATCTGATCATTCTGAAGGAAAGGAACCTCTTTCCTGTACAACTCCAGTAACTTCTCAATTTTTGCAGATGATTTTGCCGGCCGGCGAAATTCTATGGCCTGTGCGGCATTCATCAATTCAATACCCAGTATGGTTTCCAGATTTGTGATAATCCTGTAGGTTTTGGTAGCGCCATTGGCACCCATGCTGACATGATCCTCCTGTCCGTTGGAAGATTCGATTGAATCGACTGAAGATGGAGTGGCCAGCTGTTTGTTCTGGCTGACCAGTGAAGCGGCGGTATATTGAGGAATCATTAATCCCGAGTTGAGGCCAGGTTCCGCCACGAGAAAAGGCGGAAGGTTACGGGCCCCCGAAAGCAACTGGTATACTCTTCTTTCCGAGATATTACCCAATTCTGCCAATGCGATCCCCATCAGATCAAAAGAGATAGCCAGGGGTTGTCCGTGGAAATTTCCAGCGGAAATAATCAGGTCATCCTCCGGGAAAATAGTAGGATTATCAGTAACTGCATTTATTTCCCTGGAAAATACGGAAGCCGCATAATCAAGTGCATCTTTTGTTGCTCCGTGTACCTGGGGAATGCAGCGAAATGAGTAAGGATCCTGAACCTGAGTCTTTTTCCGGTGTATGAGTTCACTGTCATTCAGATGGGTCCTGACTGCCCGGGCGGCATCAATCTGACCGGGATGTGGCCGGATTTCCTGAATCATCGGATTAAACGGTTCAATCCGTCCGTCGAAAGCATCAATGGAAAGGGCACCAATCAGGTTAGACCAGGCATACAGACTGAAGCCGTTAATCAGGTTCCAGACTCCATATGCACTCATGAATTGAGTGCCATTCAGCAGAGCAAGGCCTTCTTTTGCCTGGAGTTCGACCGGATCAAGGCGGAATTTTCTTAATAACTGCGAGGCTGGTACTTTTTTGTCATTATGCCAGACTTCACCTTCTCCGATCAGTGGCAGCGACAGGTGGGCAAGGGGAGCCAGATCGCCCGAAGCTCCCAGTGATCCCTGCTGATAAACAACAGGAATAATATCGTTATTGAAAAAATCAATCAGTCTCAGAACGGTCAGCAGCTGAACACCCGAATGCCCGTATGATAAGGATTGGATTTTTAGCAGGAGCATGATCCTGACGATTTCTTTAGGCACAGGTTCTCCGGTACCGCAGGCATGGGACCTGACCAGGTTCAACTGCAGCTTACGCAGGTCGGCCAATGGGATAATCTTATTGTGCAGAGCACCGAAACCGGTGGTTACGCCGTAAACAGGATCAGATTCGGAAGTGATCCTGCGATCCAGGTATTCCCTGCAACGGACGATTTGTTTCCGGGCTTCTTCAGATAAAGCCAGCTGAACCGGCTGGGTGATGATATCCTTTATTATGCTGAGGTTAAGTCGCTTCTGGCTGATCAGATGTGTTCTCATGGATTCAGAATATTTTCCTGATTTCGTCAGTCAGATCGGTAAATGCAATATTCACCTGTTCTCCGGAAGCCATGTTTTTCACAGTTGCCATGCCGGCTTTGCGTTCTGTTTCCCCAATCATCACAACAACGGGGATCCTGTTCTGGTCGGCATACTGCATTTGTTTTTTAATCTTGGCTCCGTCAGGATAAAGCTCGCAACTTATGCCGGCCGATCTGAGTTTGTCGGCCAATGGCTGGCAGGCAGCAGATTCTTCGGGTCCGAAATTCAGGAACAGAACTTGCGTTCCTGCCTGGGTGAGTGCGGCAAAACCATTGGTTTGTTCCAGAACATCGTATATCCTGTCGGCACCAAAAGATACGCCAACCCCAGAAACACCGGGCATGCCGAAGATTCCTGTCAGATCGTCGTACCTGCCACCGCCGCAGATTGAGCCCATCTGAACATCTTTTGATTTTACCTCGATGATGGCACCGGTATAATAATTTAGGCCTCTGGCCAGAGTGAGATCTAATTCAACCGAACATTTCAGATTGAAATTTGATATGATGGACATCAGCTCCTCCAATTCACGGACCCCGGTCTGGCCGGTGATGGAAGAGGCAAGTATATCGCGGAGTCTGAATATTTTATCCTGGTTTGAGCCTGCATGACCAATCACAGGGATGAGAAGATCAATCGATTCTGCGGAGAATCCTTTTGATACCCATTCCTGTTTTACCAGTTCAAGTCCGATTTTGTCGAGTTTGTCAAGCGCAACGGTAAAATCTGTAAGATTGCTCATCCCCGCTGCTTCGGCCAAACCTGCAAGTACTTTTCGGTTATTGATTTTTATAATGATATCCAGGCCCAGCCTGGTAAAAACCTCATCGATGATTTTGATAAGTTCAGCTTCGTTGAGCAAGGAATCGCTGCCGATAACATCCACATCGCATTGGTAGAATTCACGGTAGCGGCCTTTTTGCGGACGATCAGCCCGCCAGACCGGCTGAATCTGGTATCGCTTGAAAGGGAAGGTTATTTCATCCCTATGTTGAACCACGAACCTTGCAAACGGAACCGTAAGGTCATAACGAAGAGCTTTCTCGGAAACCTGGGAAGCCATAGACTTGCTCAGCTGCGAAGAACTTTCCGGATCATTAATCAATTTTTCCAGAAATTCCGGCTTGATTCCGCCCGCGAAATCACCTGAATTGAGAATCTTGAAAATCAGCTTATCTCCCTCTTCGCCATATTTACCCATGAGTGTGTCAAGGGTTTCCATGGCTGGTGTTTCAATGGGCAGATATCCGTACAATTGGAATACCGATTTTACGGTATTGAACAGGTAATTCCGGCGCATCATCGGTAATGGCCCGAAATCGCGCGTTCCTTTAGGTATAGAGGTTTTTTGATTCATAACAAGTCCCGGTTGCAGGCAAAAATAGCATAAATCTGGGACTCGAGGAAGAGGGCAGAAAACCTTGGTTATCTGGAGAAATTGTACAGATAATCAGAGATATGGGTGCCCATTCTATCCTTAAAGTTTTTTTCCCCGAAGGAATCGAGAAATTCCTTTACGTTGGCAGGGCCTGCAAGGTGAGCGGCTGCAAGGATACCCATTCTGGTGATCGGGATGGAGTCGTAAAATACCAGTCCCACATATTTATTGATGGATTTCGCCATCGCTGATTCGTTTATCTTCAAAAGAAGATCCATGGCTTTCTCCTGTTCCTGCTCCGGGAATGATGATGGGTTGGCCTTAAAATCCTGTAAGGAAACCCTGCTGTAACCGGTTGCATTCAGGGCGCTTTTGCCAAACTGGTATTTGCCGATAAATCCGAACCGGCTGTATTCTTTCCAGTTATTTTCAGATTCATACTTGGCCAGTAATTTCTTGAAGCGGTAATATTTTACCCGGTAAAGGGCTTTATCTTTCTTGAGGATGTCTTCCCTCATTTTTTCCAGGAGAAGAAAAGAGTTTCCGCCCGGCGGCAAGTCAGGAGCCGGCAAATATCCGGGAATGCCTAAAGCAAGTAATAGAATCAGTACAATATATTTAAATTTCATAGGACGGTCTTTTTTATACAAACGCTTATCAACCCCTTTTTGTTGTGTGAATATCAGGTTGATGCGGCAAAGATACAGATATTCTGATAATTACAAAATCTCTGCGATGTATGAATTTGTATATGAGTCGTTTGGATTCACCCCACGGGGATCATGACCGGGTATTTCTCATTTAACCGGCGCAGAAAAAAGAACAGGAGGTCGTTTTGCTGGCGCTTTTTGATCTTCATGAATTCGTCGTACAGTTCGGGATCCTGCATCAGGATCACCTTGACCGACTCCTTGTTAAAGTCCATTATTTTACCGGTCTCAAAATCAAGCAGATATTGCCTCATCTCCCGTGTTTTCGTGGTCCTGTTATAAGGTCTTGAATAGTAAGGATTATAATATCCGGAGTTATAATAGTCGGAATAATACGGGTCATAATGCGTATCGATAACGGTGATATCGGCGATGAAATGACAAACATGTCCAATGATTGGCAATCTGTTGAATTCCCCGTTATATTGAAGGAAAATTTTACCGTCCTGGCAAAATCCCCAGATATTTGAAGTGGCAATATCCTGCCTGGTCCCGAACTCGTCGAAGTACCCGATAGTTTTATTCTTTACGAGATTCTTGTAGAAGTTGAAGTCCAGCGGATCATCATTTGATATGATTCTGACAGAGGGTATGGGCCGGTTGGAACGTACCTGATTGAAATCCAGATATAAGCCTGAGGTAAACTGGAATTCGGGAGTATATTTCACCCGCTTCAATGTATCTGTCTGGGCGCTGCCGGCAACAAAGTAAAGCAGGCTGAGAAAAGCCAGAGTTATATAACGCATAAATTCAAATTTACTTTTTTTACTTTTAACACTCCTACTTTGATTATGCAAAACTACAAAATCTATGCCGCAGGTCAGTTTGTTGAAACTGCGGCTGTTCTGGAGGTAAAACGGCCTCATGATGGTAAGCTACTGGCAACTACAGGATTAGCAGACAATGAGTTGTTGTCCAAGGTAATTGGACAGGCTAAAATGGCCGAAGTAGCCATGGC
This sequence comes from uncultured Porphyromonadaceae bacterium, assembly GCA_964355105.1. Lineage (GTDB taxonomy): Bacteria > Bacteroidota > Bacteroidia > Bacteroidales > UBA12481 > UBA12481. The sequence goes on along the minus strand of CAYHCO010000001.1, from coordinate 54,399 downwards.
AGCTCTGCCGGCCTATCAGAGGAGCCTGATTCTTGTGAGGATAGCTGAGGGAATGACTGACCGCAAGCAGTTATTGGCGGAGACGCTTTGCCAGGAGACAGGCAAGCCGGTCAAATATGCTTTGGCTGAGGTAGAACGGGCCATTCAGGTGTTCAAGGTGGCATCCGAAGAAGCGCGGCGTATACCCGGTGAATACCTGTCGATCGATTGGACGGCTGCAGGTGAAGGCAGGGAGGGTTGGGTCAGGCATTTTCCGATCGGACTGGTTGGAGGAATATCTCCGTTCAATTTTCCGCTTAACTTGTCGGCTCACAAGATTGCACCTGCCATAGCTGTTGGCAATCCGATCATTTTGAAACCGGCATCCCAGACTCCGGTAACGGTCCTTGAGCTGGCCAAAATTATCCATGAATGCGGACTCCCGGTTGGAGCGGTATCCATTCTGCCGATGACACGCGAAACGGGCAGCCTATTAGTAACGGATCCCCGGATCAAGTTGATCACGTTTACAGGATCGCCCGATGTGGGTTGGAAAATCAAGGAGCGATCAGGGAGAAAAAAAGTTGTCCTTGAGCTGGGCGGTAATGCAGGCGCATTAGTTTCGGACTCGGCTGATTTATCTGTGGCTGTTCCGAAATGCGTGGCCGGCGGTTATTCATTCTCAGGGCAGGTGTGCATTCATGTTCAACGGATTTACGTGACCGGCAATCTTTTCGATGAATTCAGCCGGAGATTCGTTGAGGCAGCATCGCTGCTGAAAGCTGGTGATCCGCTGGATCCGGCGACCGATATCAGCTCCATGATTGATGAATCCAACGCCCGCAGGGTTGAGGAGTGGATCAAAGAGGCGGTGAGTGATGGTGCAGAAGTTCTGCTGGGGGGCAAAAGGTCAGGTTCTTACTTCGAGCCCACCGTAATAACAGGAACCAAGTCGGGGATGAAAGTATGTGATCTCGAAGTTTTCGGACCAGTCGTCTGTCTGGAGAAGATCGGGAATTTTACGGAAGGAATAAACCGGATCAATGAATCGCAATACGGACTGCAGGCAGGAGTATTCACCAACCGGATCGATGAGATGAATATGGCGTTTGAAAAGCTGGAAGTAGGCGGTGTCATCATCAATGATGTTCCGACTTTCCGGGTTGATCATATGCCATACGGTGGGGTGAAGGGATCTGGATTTGGTCGGGAGGGTGTGAAATATGCCATGATGGATATGATGGAACCCCGATTGCTGATCAAAAACAAGTAATGAAATTACCTTAAACTACAATAATGAAAAAACTACTCTTTTCGGTTGTGATGTTGGTGCTCCTGGTCTGTACCGGGTTTTCGCAAAACGCAAAAAAGACCATTGACTTCACTCTTTACGACAGTTGGAAAAGCCTTTCATCGCAGCAGGTTTCGGACGATGGAAAATGGCTTGCCTGGATTGTTAGCCCTCTTAACGGGGATGGACAGCTTTTTGTCAGGCCGTGGGGGGAGTCAACCGACAAGAAGGTGTTCCAGCGTGGAACCCAACCTGACTTTTCGCCGAATTCTGATTTTCTAGCTTTCCGGATCGTACCCCAGGCTGACAGTGTTAGAAAAGCAAAGATCAAGAAGGTAAAAGCCGAGAAGATGCCCAAGGATACTCTTGCGATTTATATCCCGGGTACCGATAAGTTGTTGGCATTTCCAAACATAAAGTCCTTTAAGCTGGCAGAGGAGTCCTCTCCCTGGATTGCCTTTCAACAGGAAGAAATCAAGGCGGAGGCCAAAGCTGAGAAAAAGGACACCACCGCTGCCGGTAAGAAAGAAGATGCAAAATCCAAAAAGAAACCTGAATACAACGGCCTTCCTTTGGTGGTGATGAATCCGCTGACGCGTGACTCCCAGAATTTCCCCATGGTAACAGAATACGGTTATACCAAACACGGACAGTGGTTATATATGGTGAGCATTAAGGAAGATTCACTGAAGACTTCAACCGTGAGGATTTTCGATACCAAGACCGGTATGGCCAGGGAAATCTGGCAGCAGACCGGTGTCGTTAAGAATGTGGTATGTGATGAAAATGCTACTGAACTGGCATTTCTATTTTCCACCGATACCGCCAAGGTGAAGAATTACAGTCTCTGGTATTGGTCAGAAAAGGATGATAAACCCAGGATTATAGTAGATGCCCAGACTGCGGGAATGCCGGAGGGGATGAGTGTAAGTGAGAATGGCAGGATAAATTTTTCACCGAACGGGCAGCGGCTGTTCTTTGGGACCGGCAAAAAGCCTGTCGTGAAGAAGGAGGAAAAGGATTCCCTGCTGGCTGACGACAAGGTTACGGTGGATATCTGGCATTGGCAGGAAGAAGAGCTGCAAAGCATTCAGCTTAAGCAGGTTGATCAAAATCGCAGGAAATCGTACCAAGCTGTATACAATATCCGGAAGAACAAAATGGTTCAGCTTGCGGACTCCCTGTTCATTGAAAGCTACCGGCTTGTCAAGCAGGGGGATTCAGATATGGCGCTCGGATTTTACGATTTTCCCTATAAGTTGAAAAACTCAATCACCTATAAGAATACCAAAGATATATACCTGGCTGACTTAAATGGCGGCACACCGGTTAAGCTGTTTGAAAAGGTGGAGTTTAGTCCGCAACTCTCCCCGATGGGCAAGTATCTTTATTGGTGGGAGCCGGCCGACAGCTCTTGGTATTGTTTCAGTATCAAGGACAATGCAACGGTAAATCTCACTCACGGAATTGCTACCGGATTTACTGACGATATTCACGATACCCCTGATGATCCGGGCAGTTATGGTTCCATGGGATGGACTGACAATGACGAGAGCCTTTTTTTATATGACAAGTTTGATATCTGGAGATTTGACCCGCTGGGTAAAAAACCAGCTGTTTGTGTCACCGACGGGTATGGCAGGAAAAATAATCTGAGCATCAGGTATATATCGCTCGATCCGGAAGAAAAATTCATTGATACCAAAAAAGACAATCTTTTCACCACTAAGCAGGTTAAAACAAAAAAATCCGGTTTTTGCCGGTTCTCCATTGACCAGCCACAGCCCAGGATGATCCTGGAAGGTGATTGTGCTTATGGCAGGCCATCAAAAGCCAAGAATGCTGATAAATTATTGTGGACACGCAGTACAGTCAGCGAATATGGCAACTTCTGGACAAGTGACCTGAATTTTAAGGATGCCATCAAGATCAGCAATGCCAATCCCCAGCAGGCTGAATTTATCTGGGCTAATGTTGAACTGGTCGAATGGACCGGCCTGAACGGAGAGGAGCATCAGGGTTTACTTTATAAGCCTGAGAATCTCGATCCCGGCAAGAAATATCCGATGATCGTTTATTTCTACGAGCGTCATTCCGATGCCCTTCATACCCATTACGTTCCCCGGGCCAGTGCGAGTACGGTAAATCCGCTGGAATATGCATCCAATGGCTACCTGATTTTCATGCCTGACATTCATTTTATGATCGGATTACCGGGCAAGTCCTTTTACAATGCCATCATGAGTGGCGTTATGGAACTCAGCAAGCGGAATTATGTCGACATGAAGCACCTGGGCATACAGGGTCAGAGCTGGGGCGGATACGGCACAGCCTACATGATAACCCAGACCCACATATTTGCTGCAGCGTCACCGGGTGCTCCGGTCAGCAATATGACATCGGCGTACGGAGGCATCCGCACTGAAAGCGGGATGGTACGCCAGTTCCAGTATGAGAAAACCCAGAGCCGGATTGGCGGAACCTTATGGGACAAGCCTGAGTATTTCATTGAAAACAGCCCCTTGTTTTATGCCGACCGGATTACGACACCGTGTTTGATCAGGCATGATGACGGCGACGGCGCGGTTCCGTTCTCGGAAGGAGTACAACTGTTTGTTGCTTTGAGACGGCTGAACAAGCCGGCATGGCTGATAAATTACAACGGTCAGCCGCATAACCTCTCGCGCCAGGCCGACAAGAAGGACTGGTCGGTAAGGATGATGCAGTTCTTCGATCATTACCTGAAGGGCACTCCGGCACCGTTATGGATGACCGATGGTGTTCAGGCTGTGGATAAAAAGAATAGTGAAACCTATTACTGGAAATACACGGAGAAGAAATAATGTGTGTTTTCATGTCATTAAGGGCTGACAAGGCAAACCTCCAAAAAAGGTTTGATGCCACCTTTATTGAGGAGGAGGCATACAAACAGCGCTACGTTCAGAATGCCTTCGAGTTCCCGAAGTGGCCGGTCATCAGCACGGAGAGGCCAGGGGAGATCAGCCTGATGAACTGGGGGCTGGTTCCTTCATGGATAAAGGACAAGGAATCGGCCATTAAATTCAGGGTGAACACGGTTAACGCCCGTGCCGAAACCATCTTTGAGAAACCGGCTTTCCGGAAAGCTGCAGCCGGCAGACATTGTCTGGTTCTGGCAGACGGCTTTTATGAATTCCGCGAGGTTGACGGCAAGAAATTCCCTTATTTTATCAGGATCCGTAAAGGCCGGCCTTTTGCCATGGCCGGCCTTTATGAGATTTGGGCAGATCCCGCAACCGGTGAGATGGTCTCCGGTTTTTCGGTTATCACGACCGATGCCAATCCGTTGATGGAAATGATCCACAACCGCAAGAAACGAATGCCGGTAATTCTGAATGCGGAGGAAGAGCGTGATTGGCTTAAGCCAGGAAATCAATTCTCGGGTTTGCTGAAACCTTATCCGGAAGAAGATATGGAAGCCTGGCCTGTTTCCCGGCGGATCACGCAGTCCGGCAGTGGTAAAAACAGTCCGGACATTACAGAACCTGTTGATTATCCTGAACTTGCCAGTCAGAAACCGTCACAGGGTTTGTTGTTTTAGAGGTCAAAGCTCGATATTTCCCTCTTCGAACTCTTTGTATTTAAATGAAAGGAGGGCGATCAGCTTGCGAATTGTTTCTATAGCCTCCGAAGTATCTTCTGATATCGGCTTTTTCTTCATTTTCATGAGCATGAAACCGTAGAGCACGGTCAGGCACACCTCCATGTCGCTCATCTGGTCCTTAACCATCATTTTTTTTCGGAAATCGCCGATATTGTAAACCGCATCCTCATACAACACCCTGTAATCCGAATGATGCGGACTGTCGATCAGTTGGTAATGAAAATCGTTCAGGTCGGCAACCAGTCCGACCAGGAACCCTAAATGTCCGGAGGCTTTTATCTGTTCTGAAATCATCGACTCAATCAGACCCTCGTACCACAAACGGATCTCCTTTTTTACCTCAGGCACCACCTGGTACTGATCCGCCAACTCTTTATTTATCCTTTCGGAGTCAAAATTGTATGCACGGATCAGATCCTCAATCTGCCACATATAAAGGATAAACTCAGCGATGTTTTCGGCTCTTTTCTGTTGTGATATTATCATTCGTTTAATCTATGATATCCAATTTGTCCAGGTCGCGCCTCTGTTTTTTTGTTGGCCGGCCCGTGCCGCGATCGCGGAGGTAGAATGCGCTTTCATGGTTCAGCCGGACACGGTCGAATTCCTCCTGTGGAGTAAGATTGATGACGTTTTCAGCGGCAAGGGTTGCAGAACCTCTTTTTTCGATGAGTCCGGTTACCTGATAGGTGAGGGTAAGCGGGGGCTTTTTAACTAAGATGACATCCCCGATATGCACATTCCGACTTGGTTTGACCGCTTCATCACCAATCAGAACCCTTCCCCTGTGGCATTCATCGGTTGCCAGGCTCCGGGACTTGAATATCCTTACAGCCCACAGCCATTTATCAATTCTGACGCCTTCGCCCACTATTCTTTAATCTCAAGTTTAAAGCCGGTACCATGGATATTGACAATGTTAACGCTGGTGTCGGATTTCAGATATCCACGAAGCTTGGCAATATACACATCCATACTTCTACCCATAAAATAATCATCAGATCCCCAGATGCTTACAAGCAATTGTTCCCTGCGGACCAACTCATTAACGTTCTGACAGAGCATCCGCAGCACCATTGCCTCTTTTTTCGTGAGGCGCCGTTCTTCGCCGTGTAATTGCAGTAATTGGTTATGGAAATCGAAAATTATGGAACCGATGGTAAAGACATCCTGCTTAATCGTAGCGGATTCTTTTCCCAGCCGGCGGAGTATGATATCGATCCTGAGCTTGAGCTCTTCCGTACTGAACGGTTTTGTTATGTAATCATCAGCCCCGAGCTTCAGTCCCCTGATCCGGTCGGCCTCAAGGCCTCTGGCAGTGAGGAAAAGAAAAGGGGTGCCCGGTTTTAACTGCTGGATATTTTCTGCCAGGGTGAATCCATCCTTGACCGGAAGCATCACATCAAGGATGCAAAGATCGAAGGGCTTGGATTTAAATGTGTTAAGGCCAGTTAATCCGTTTTTTTCCCAGGTAACTTTAAACCCTTCCAGATCCAGGTAATCCTGGAGCATATAGCCCAGGTTCTGATCGTCCTCGACCAGTAATATTTCAGCTTTTACAGGTTTCATATTGGTAAAGTTATAATAAACCTGGAACCGCTTCCCGCTTCACTTTTTACGGTTATCGTTCCGCCATGTGCCTCAATCATGGTTTTTACATAATAAAGACCGATACCGGTACCTTTTACATTATGCAGGTTTCCGGTTGGGACACGGTAGAATTTCTCGAAGATATGTTTTTGTGCATCGGGAGCAATGCCTATTCCGTTATCCTTGAATTCGATAATAAATGAGGAGTCGCGGATTACGGTGCTGATGAGTATCTCAGGTTCTTTAACTGCATATTTCTGAGCGTTGTCGATCAGGTTGTGTATGATATTGGTAAAATGCACCGGATCGATAAATAATTCAGATTTTTCAGCCTTAAAATCGAGGTTGATCTCAGCACCTTCGCGGCAGTCCTGGAAACAGATAGTATCCACGGCATCCTTGATCAGTTCATGAATGTCGGTACTCTGCCGGTCAATATTCAGGTCTTCCCGGTTTCTCACCGCAACCTGCAGGATACGCTCGACCTGTGATCTCATCCGCCGGTTTTCCTGACTGATAATATCAATATACTTACCTAACCGGTCGGGAGATTCCGTTATATCCGGCCGGTTAAGCACTTCGCAGGCCAGTGAAATGTTTGAGATCGGTGTTTTGAACTCATGCGTCATGTTATTGATAAAATCGTTTCTCATTTCCGTGACTTTTTTCTGTCGGACGATGGTGAGTACGATATAGGCAAAGCTCGCAATAACAATCAGCAGGAACAGGATAGATGCCGACAGCCATTTCAACAGGTCCTTGAATATCAACTGACGCGGCTGGTTAAACCTGACCTCCATCCGATGGCTTTCATCGTGATGCAGGCACGAGAGGCTTATTTTATGGGGGACGCTGTAATTTTTGTGTTTTATTTTTCCGCTTTTTTCAAACAGTACTTTTCCGGTGCTGCAGTTGACTATACGGAACTCGAAAATGGTATCGAGTCCGTGATAATCGAAATGGACCCTCATCAGGGAGTCTATCTCCCTGGGTTCCAGGTTGATGAAAAGGGTGTCAGATTGATCAGGGACGCTCAGACAGCCACAGGTTACATCGCAGGGTTTGCCCTGACGGTTCTGCACGTATTCATCAAGAGCACCCTGAAGGGCAATGGTTACGCGGCTGTTAAACTGTTCTTCGCCAAGGCGAAGCGCGTGATTTATCCAAAAGAGCTGGGTAACGATTAATCCTACCAGTGACAAGGCGGAGGCAATAATTATCCAACGGATGGTAATCCTTTTCATTTAACCTGATTTTGCGCCAAAGATAGATGAACGAACATAGCGGAGAGTGTGGTTAACAAGAATTTAACAGCGAACGGGGTGATCATTCGGATAGCAGAAAATCAGGGGCGGGTGTTAAACTGATTCATCGTTCTTTCGATGCCGATGAATGCGAAGCTGCGGATGATCTCATGGGCGATCTTGGTTCTTTCGGGCAGAATCTTTTGTTCCTCAGGAGTCCATTCGCCCAAGACATAATCGATCTGATTGTAAAGTTTTTCTTCGCTGGCGATCCCGAATCTCAGCCGGGCATAATCTTCATGGCCCAGAACCTGCGTGATATGCTTCAGGCCATTATGGCCTCCGTCGCTTCCTTTTTTGCGCAGGCGTAGCTGTCCGAATGGCAAAGCCAGGTCATCAACCACGACCAGAAGGTTTTGTTCTTCAATTTCAGATTTCTGGAGCCAGTAGCGAACGGCGTTACCGCTCAGGTTTACATAGGTCGAGGGTTTGAGAAGTATTAATTCTCTCGACTTGTATTTGTATTCGGCTACATCCCCATAACGGCGGGGTGTAAAAACAATATTGGACGCCTCAGCCAAGGCGTCCAATATTGTAAATCCTATATTATGCCGTGTGTTGGTATATTCTTTACCAATATTACCTAATCCTGCGATCAGATATTTCACCGTGCAGATATTTAAAGGTTATGCGAACTATTTGCTTTCCGTGGTGGCTGCATCAGCAGCACCTTTAGCGGCACGGGTAGTCTTAACGGAAGCGATCACCGCGTTTTTCGGATCCAGGATGGTGAAATCCGGATAAGAAAGGTCGCGAACTTTAATCGTCTGTCCAACCTCAATATTGGTAACATCGAGGAGAAGTTCATCGGGAAGTGATTTGATTACACCGTTGACCTTAACCCTGCGCATCTCGAGTTTCAGTTTACCGCCCTGCTGAACACCTTTTGCAAAACCTTCCAGGCGAACCGGAATGCTGACGCTAACTGCTTTTCCATCAGGAATTCTCAGAAAGTCGATGTGAAGCGGCCTGTCGGATACCGGATGAAACTGCATATCTTTTACGATTGCAGGATGAATTGTACCGTCGATATCAAGATTGATCTGATACGTACTGGCGGTATAGATGATCTGTCCATACTCTTTTTCGTTGCCGGTAAAATGCACCGGTTCACTGGTGCCATAGAGAACACACGGGATTGAATCTTCGTTGCGAACCTTCTTGGTTGCTTTTTTACCCAATTCCTTGCGGAGGGTACCTTTTAAATCAAATGTTTTCATTTCAATAAATTGTGCTACTCAGGACCAACCTGCGTTTAGCCGGAATATCGCAGATGCAGCCCCCCATTACACTTAAAAATTATTATCCGGCTGAAAAGAGGGTGCAAATGTAGTAATTAAAAGAGGAAAGTACTACTGATTGATTGATTATTGTACGCTTTTTTAATGATATCAGCGAAAAGCTCGGCAATGGAGATGACCCGGATCTTCGGACTGGGCTTGCGTAAAGGGATGGAATCAGTTACCACAACCTCGAGCAGGGCCGACTGTTCAATTCTTTCATAAGCAGGTCCGGTCAGGAGGGCATGGGTTGCCACGCACCGCACTGATTTCGCACCGCTGTCGATGATCAGGTTTGCAGCGGTGGTAATAGTTCCGGCCGTATCAATCATATCGTCGACCAATACCACATTCTTATCCTTCACGTCACCGATAATGGTCATTTCACCAATAACATTGGCCCCCTTGCGGGTTTTGTGGCAGATGACCATCGGGCAATCGAGGTATTTTGAGTAGGAATTTGCACGTTTGGTACCCCCGGTATCGGGAGAAGCAATGACCAGGTCGCCAAGTTGGAGCTTGCGCACATAGTCAATGAAAACGGTGGAAGCATAAAGGTGATCAACCGGAACATCAAAAAATCCCTGAATCTGGTCGGCATGCAGGTCCATGGTGATAACCCGGCTTACCCCGGCAGCGGCCAGCAGGTTCGACATGAGCTTGGCTGCAATGGAAACACGGGGCCGGTCTTTGCGGTCCTGACGTGCGAAACCGAAGTAGGGGATTACGGCAACAATTTTATAGGCAGAAGCACGACTGGCTGCATCGATCATCATGAGAAGCTCCAGGAGGTTTTCGGCTGGGGCATAGGTCGACTGGATAATAAAAACGAAATCGCCACGGACTGTTTCCTCAAAGCAGGGCTGAAATTCACCATCACTAAATCGCAGAACTGATACTTTTCCCAACTCAGTGCCATAGGCAGCAGCTATCTTTTCTGACAAGTATCTGGATCCGGTTCCGGAAAAGAGTTTAATCGGACTATTTGGCTGCATAGATTCGATTTTTTGATGAAAGAGGGCATTAGGCTAACGGCGCCAAAGTTAATTAAATATCAAGGGCTCGTTACCTGACGGTTAAAAAGTAGGTTGGTTTGTTGAATAAACTCGAGCAGCTCTTCTCTTCCTTTTTTATTTTGGGAAGATGTAATAAATTGACGTGGAAGGTTTTCCCACGTTTTAGACATTTCCCGGGTATAAGCAGCGATATTTTTGTTGAGAACGTTTGTGGTGACTTTGTCGGATTTTGTGAAGGCCAGTACAAAGGGGATTTTTTCCTTTCCGAGAAAATTCGAAAAGCTGATATCGAGCGCCTGAGGTTCTATACGGCTGTCGATCAACTGAAAAAGGCACATCAGGTTTGGTCTTTCCATCAGGTACTTGCTGGTGAATCCTTCCCATTTTTCACGCATGGTTTTGGAGACTTTTGCATAACCGTATCCGGGAAGATCAACCAGGAACCAGGTGTCGTTAACCAGATAATGATTGATCGTCTGTGTTTTACCGGGTGAAACCGAGATCCTGGCCATGCTTTTGCGACCGGCGATCATGTTCAGCAAACTCGACTTGCCCACATTCGATCGGCCGATAAATGCATACTCCGGCTTATCCGGGGTAGGGCATTTGTCGGGATTGTTGCCGGCACTGATGAACGTGACGGTTTTAATGAATGTGTCCGGATTCACTTCAGTTATCGGTGGTTTTCGACTTATTATTAACGTAGACTTCAAGAATCCGTGTTTCCTCGCGGGGCTCCAGAACGACATCCTTGAATATAGCTGGCAGCAGAATGGTATGTCCGGTTTTTATGAGCATTGGGTTTTCCTCTCCGTAGTTCAGCAGGAAGGAGCCTTGAGTACATATATATATTACGAAAGAATCGATATCCAGGTAATCGCGCTCGATCGTCCTGTTAAACCACAGCAGGTTGGTATCGAAATACGGACAGCTCATAATCGGTGTAGGGCGATTCGGACAGGCCGCATAATCGGAGCGATAGGTTGGGTAATGCTTGAAATCGATGGCATCAATGGCCAGATCGGTATGCAGTGTCCGGGGCCTGCCATTTTTTTCCAGCCTGTTCCAATCGAAGATCCGGTAAGTAATGTCGCTTGTCTGCTGAATTTCTGCAAAAAGGATACCGGCGCCGGTGGCATGAACACGCCCTGCCGGGATAAAGAACGCATCGCCGTTTTTCACCGGTTCAACATTGAGTATTTCCTGAATTTTCTTTTGTTCCACAAAAGCCAGGTACTCTTCACGGTTGATATCCCGGTTAAATCCTGTATAGATGACTGAATCCGGATCAGCCTGAATCACATGCCAGAGCTCAGTTTTGCCAAAAGCATGATGCCGTGAAGCCGCCAGCTCATCGTCGGGATGAACCTGTACCGACAGAACATCATGTGCATCAATAAGTTTAATGAGTAACGGGAATTCGGTGCCATGCTTTTCATACACGGCATCACCTACGAGATCTCCCATGTAAACTTCAATCAATTCCTGTAAATCATTGCCTTCCAAAAATCCTTCCTTTACGACGGAAAGATTGTCTTCAACACCGGAGATTTCCCAACTCTCCCCGGTCATTTCAGGTGCATCTTTTTTCCCCAGAATATCTCTTAATTTGCTTCCGCCCCACAATCGGTACTGGTAAATTGGCTTAAATCGTAACGGATACAGCATATTGGTTTAATTAGGTTTGTTTTCGAAGAAGTAATCTCCCACCACTTTGTACTCTGACCACTGCCTGTTCAATTCCACTGCATCGAGATGGGCTGGGTGTGCCTGATAAGATTTCAAGTCTTCCTGACTGTCGAAAACGCTGTCGATGATGACATCAAGCGACGACGGCCCCTTTACACAATCCGCCTCTACCCGATATTGCCTGATCTGAGGTATTTGCCCGATGAGAGAGCGAAAGGTTACCAGAACATTCTGTACGGCTTCGTTTCTTTCGGATTCTGAAGAAAAATCCTTTATTTTGAAGAGAACGATATGTCGTATCATTTTTGGAAAGACTTAATCCGTAAATATACAATTACCTCCCGAATCTTAAACAAATTATGTTAATAGTAGGAATAGCAGGCGGCACTGGCAGTGGAAAGACCACTGTGGTAAAGAAAGTCATGGACAGCTTTGTCAGCGGAGAGGTAGCGCTCCTGCCGCAGGATTCTTATTATAAGGATAACAGTCACCTGCCTTTGGAGGAGCGGCAAAAACTAAATTTCGACCATCCCGATTCTATTGAGTGGCCTCTGCTGATGGAACATCTGAAGCAATTGCGGCTTGGACAGCCCATTGAGCAACCGCTGTATTCCTACCTTACCTGTACCCGCTCACCTGAGACGGTAAGAATAGAGCCCAGAAAAGTAGTTATCGTGGAAGGAATACTGGTGCTTACACAGAGGGAGGTCAGGGATCTACTTGATATAAAGGTTTTTGTGGATACTGATGCGGATGACCGGCTGTCGAGGGTTATCCGTCGGGATATACAGGAGAGGGGCCGCTCGGCTGAAATCGTACTGAATCGTTACGAACAGACGGTTAAACCCATGCATCTGGATTTCATCGAGCCTTCAAAAAGATATGCGGATCTCATTATTCCACAGGGTGGAGAAAATCTGGTAGGTATCAGGGTTTTAACCTCCCTGATCCGTCAGTACCTAACTGAATAGGCATTCAGCTGATCAGAAATTTCCTGACCATATTCGTGAACATTTCCGGTTCCTCAGCATGCAGCCAGTGGCCGGTATTTTTTATGGTAACGATCTGGGCCAGGGGGAACATCTGGCGGATAAGCTCCAAATCGGGTTCGCGAATGTAGGGCGATTTTTCACCTTTGATGAAAAGCACCGGAAACTGCCTGAAGGTCTGACCTTTCAATGCTTCCAAATCTAATCCGCTGGCCAGGTTCGGGATGTTTGCGAGTATGGAATCTACATTGATTTTCCACTCATAGGTCCCGGATTCGGTCTTTCGAAGGTTCTTTAAAAGGAATTGTCGCAGCCTTTTGGAAGGGATGTCGTTTTCAATCTGCCTGTCTACCTCCCCGATGGAGGTGATTGCCGAAAGATCAACCCTTTTGAGGGCATCGAGGATTTCGCCGTGCTCCTCCATGTGATTTGAGGGACCCACATCTTTCAGGTATGATCGGGGGCTGATATCGGCAATAATCAATTTACTGACCCTGCCGTGGTTTTCCGTAGCAAACCACATGGCTGCCTTGCCTCCCATGGAATGTCCGAGAATGGCTGCCTGCCGGATACCCTGTTGGTCCATGAATTCTTTCAGATCTGAAGCCAGGACCTTGTAATTCATAACCTCGGTATGAGGCGAAGCACCGTGATTTCGCTGATCAACCAGAAAAATCTCTCCCGCTCCGGCAAGGGCCCTGCCGATTGTCAGCCAGTTCTCGCCACTTCCGTACAATCCATGAAGTATGATCAGGGGAAATCCTGATCCCAGTTTCTGAAAATAAAGTTCCATCGGAGATGTTGGCTGTATCGGAAATTGTTAATCTATCACCAATTTACTCCGATACAGCTGTATCGTATTCTCAAGTCCAAGATACAAGGCGTCAGAGATCAGGGCATGACCGATGCTCACTTCCTCGAGGTTGGGAATGCTTTGTTTAAAGAAATTAAGATTCTCCAGGTTCAGGTCGTGACCGGCATTCAAGCCGAGACCGAGCTCGGTGGCCATAGCAGCTGCGTTAATAAAAGGCCTGATGGCATCCTCCCGGTTCATGGGGAATTTCTGGGCGTAGGGTTCTGTATAGAGTTCAATCCTTTCGGCCCCGGTTTTTTCAGCGAACCGGACCATTTCCGGATTGGCATCGACAAAAATGGATACCCGGATGCCTTTATCATGGAATCTTTTTACCACTTCAGTTAAAAAGATCTCATACTTCACGGTATTCCATCCGGCATTGGAGGTGACGGCATCGTGCGCGTCCGGCACCAGGGTAACCTGTTCAGGTACCACCTTGGTTACCAGTTGAATGAAAGATTCGGATGGGTAGCCTTCTATATTGAATTCGGTAGTTACCAAGGGTTTTAAATCCAGAACATCCTGATAACGAATATGTCGCTCATCGGGTCGTGGATGCACGGTAATGCCTTGTGCTCCAAATCTTTCGCAATCAATGGCGGCTCTCAGGACATCAGGAACATTGCCGCCGCGGGCGTTCCGGAGTGTAGCTATTTTATTTATATTTACACTTAATCTGGTCATCAGCGCTGGTATTAATTGAAAATACAAAATTAAGAATTATCCGCCGAAATGCTTGCCAAAGATCTGGTAGCCGAACTCATAAGCCCCGTTTCCGATGGCGACACGGTAAGGCAGGTTATTGAACGGATGGCTGAACTTAAAATCAGCCATCTTCCAGTAGTCATTAATGGCGAATTTGCCGGGTTGTTATCGGATGCCGAACTGGGGGCCTCCCTGGATCAGGACGCCGTAATTGATCCCAAATCATTAAACCTGATCAACGTATCCGTAACCGAAGACCAGCATATTTATGAGGTGATTGACCTGGTATCCAGGTATCATCTTACTCTTGTTCCCGTTCTTTCCATCCAGCGTGAATATAAGGGAAGCATTACCCTGTCAGTTCTTGCCAGGAGTTTCAGTGCGCTCTCTGCGGCGGGTCAGCCGGGTGCCATCCTGGTGCTCAGCCTGGCACCCCAGGATTATTCACCGACCATGCTGGCAAGGATAATAGAGGAAAATAATGCCAAAATGCTCAGCATGTACATGGTGCAGGACCCTAACAGCCCCGAGCTTACCGTCACCATTAAGATCAATACGCAGGAAACCGGGGCGATCATGCGCTCGTTTGACCGTTACGGGTACAGCGTGAAATCGTATTTTCTGGCAAACAGCCAACTTGAGGATTTTTACCGGTCTAGATATGAGGAGTTTATGAAATACATGAATATTTGAATCGATATGGATACCCTGCCGGAAGTGAAACAAATATTTCTATTTGGCCGCGAGTTTGACGAGGGGTTCCAAAATTCTTTCCGGTCGTTGTTGCAGCAGCTTTTTGCCTATGGTGTTGAGGTCAGGATTTTCGGGCCTCTGAAGAAATTTATTGAGCCCTGGACTGGCAGTATCTGCAAGGACTGCATCATTTTCGAGACTTATGAAGATTTGAAAGGTCTTCATGGGGTTATGTTCAGCATTGGTGGTGACGGTACATTTCTGGAAGCGGTCACGCTGGTTCGTGATCTTCCCATTCCGCTTGCGGGGATCAACAGCGGACGCCTGGGTTTTCTTGCTGATATTTCCCAGGATGAGATCTCCCTGGCCGTTGATGCGATCATTCAGAACCGGACCGGGTTCGACGAAAGGGCGCTGCTTCAGGTTGAAAGTGAGCATCCGCTGTTCGGTGAATTCAATTTCGCATTGAATGAGATCACGGTGCATAAGCGAGATGATTCCTCGATGATCAAGATCAACGCTTATCTCGATGGAGAATTTTTAAATATTTATTGGGCGGATGGGCTGATAGTTGCAACCCCCACCGGGTCAACCGCCTATTCCCTGAGCGTTGGCGGTCCTTTGGTGCTGCCTGACAGCCGCAATATCATTTTGTCGCCGATTGCCCCTCATAACCTGACTGTCAGGCCTCTGGTATTCAACGATTCCATGAAGCTCACCCTCCATGTCGAGAGCCGGAGCGGTAATTTACTGGTTTCTGCGGACTCCCGCTCAATAGTGATTGAAGACCGTGTTGAACTGACGATTTTCAAGGCGCCCTTCATGATCAGGACGATCAGGCTGAGGGAGCAGAATTTCTATCAGACCCTGCGAACCAAACTCATGTGGGGAGCCGACCGGCGAAATTAAGCGGGCCGATAATTGCAGTGCGGGTTAGCTGTTTCAGCGTGACCCGAGAAAACCTTTCCAATTTATACTATATTTGCGCTTTGGCAGTTATTGTATGGGTATCATAAAAGGTACCCGTTCCAATTAGCCAGAAATGAGAAGAGTAATAGTAGTCATCGGCTTCACCTGTATCGCTTTAGGAGCTTTTGCTCAGAGAGGTTTTGACTTTGGGTTGAATTTGGGTACAACGCAAAATCATCTTTCGTCGATCCTCCCGATACCGGACCCTGGATTTAAGTATGCTTTCGGTGGCTATTACAGGCATAGTATTAATCAGCGTTTTTCCTGGCGTACAGGTGTAAATGCAGGCATGGATGTTAACAACTCGTTGAAAATATTTGATGGATACGGCTTGATGGAATTTTATTTTCAGAATCAGGAGGCGATGGAGGGAGGGCGCAAAATTGTTCCTTACATATCAACAGGATTTAGTTATCTGATTGATTTGAATGAACAGAAGACTATTAAAGATTTGAATTATAAGAAAGTCCAATATTACCTCCGTAACATCGTGATTCCCTTTAATGTTGGAATACGATACAATCCGACATCAAAAATTACAGTCTGTTTGGAGTGGGCCTTTCGCAAGAGGATCCAGATGGATTTTAAGGCAGTACCTCCGGAATACACACCCCTGCAGACAAACTGGAGGTCGTATTTCAGTGTGACAGTGGGAGCATTATTCAGTAACTATTGCCGTACTTGCCCGTTTTACGAAAACCTACGAAAGCAACGTTAATGAGCCTGAAGGACAAAATTAAGAAGGAGAAATTACCCGGTCATGTTGCAATCATAATGGATGGCAATGGAAGGTGGGCGATGAGAAAAGGTGCTGCCCGCATTTTCGGCCATCAGAACGGGGTTACACCCGTTGATGAAGTCGTGAAGGCTGGTGCTGAACTGGGACTCAAATATCTGACCTTTTATGCTTTCAGTACCGAGAACTGGGCCCGACCGATTGAGGAGGTTGATGCACTGATGGGGTTGCTGGTGGCGACCATAAAAAAGGAAACCAAAAAGCTTCTTGATAACAATATCCGGCTGATCACCGTGGGCGACCTTTCCAAACTACCTGACAATACGAGTCGCGAATTGCTTCAGCTCGTTGATGCAACTGCTTCGAATACAGGACTTACCGTTGTGCTGGCCATTTCCTACAGTTCCCGGAATGAAATTTTGCTTGCCGTCAGGAAAATCATCAGTGAAGCCGCAGAAGGTAAGCTCAATGCGGAGGAAATGAATTTTGACACCTTTGAGAATTATCTCCAGACTGCGGGCATTCCTGACCCGGATCTCCTCATCAGGACAAGCGGGGAATATCGATTAAGCAATTTTCTGTTATATCAGTTGGCCTATACCGAACTCTATTTCACATCGAAGCTTTGGCCAGATTTCCGGGCAGATGATTTTTACGAGGCTCTGCTCGAATACCAGAAACGTGAAAGGCGCTTCGGTAAAACCAGTCAACAATTGTAATATCTGAAAAATCAGCATGATAAAAAGATTCATACTAGCTGTCGCCCTTTTTCTTTCCACCACACTTGCTTTCAGTCAGGTAACCAATACGAACCCGCTGCGGATTTTCGACTATACAAAAACTGCAAGGGATTACCAGATTGGCGGCGTTACCGTATCAGGGGTCAAGTACTTGACACAGAATGTGCTGTTACAGTTTTCAGGATTGGATGTTGGGAAAACAATCACCGTTCCCGGCGATGATATACCGGACGCAATACAAAAATTATGGGATCAGCAGCTTTTTTCAGATGTTCGTATAACCTCCACGAAGATTGAAGGAGACCTGATATTTCTTGATATTTACCTTCAGGAGATGCCCAGGCTGGCAAGGTTTTCTTTCACCGGGGTGAGCAAGCAGGAATCTGAGGACCTGAAAGAAAAAGTCAAACTGGTTCGCGGCAATCTCGTAACGCCATATACCATCTCGAGAACAGAATTTCTGGTCAAGGAACATTTTGTGGATAAGGGGTACCTCAACACCGAAGTGTTCATTACCCAGAAGAGCGATTCCCTGATGCAGAATTCAGCTGTGCTGGAAATCAAGGTGGATAAGAAGAACAAGGTTAAGATTGAGAATATCACATTCGTCGGCGCAACAGTGTTGCCTGAAAAGAAATTGCGGCGGGCAATGAAAGAGACCAAGCAGAAGACCTGGTACAATATTTTCAAGGCTTCAAAATATCTGGAGAGCAATTTCACCGATGACAAGGAACTGGTCATCGCCAAGTACAATACGCTCGGATACCGGGATGCCAGGATTACCAGGGACTCGTTGTATCATAATCCCGACGGGACTGTCGGTCTGAAGATCTGGATTGACGAGGGAAAACAGTACTTTTTCAGAAATATCTCCTGGGCAGGGAACAGTAAATATACGAGCGAGTTTCTGTCGACCCAGCTGAAGATTAAAAAGGGTACCGTTTACGATCAGGCAGTTCTCGATAACCGTCTGAGGAATGACCCGGATGCGGTTGGTAACTGGTATATGGATATGGGCTATCTTTTTTATGATGCCGAGGCACAGGAAGTTAATGTAGACAAGGACTCCATCGACCTTCAGATTGTTATTCATGAAGGGCAGGTTGCCCGGATTAATAAGGTGACAATAACCGGTAACGACCGGACCAATGAACATGTGATTCGTCGGGAGATCCGGACCAAACCGGGTGATCTTTTCAACCGTTCGTTAGTTATCCGGACCGTGAGGGAATTGGCACAGCTTGGATTCTTTGATCCTGAAAAGATAAATCCTGTACCGATTCCGAATCAGCTTGATGGAACGGTGGATATTGAATATCAATTAGTTGAAAGAGCCAATGACCAGATAGAAATCTCGGGTGGATGGGGAGCCGGGATGGTAATCGGAACGCTCGGAGTAAAATTCGGAAATTTCTCGGCAAGGAATTTCTTCAAGAAAGATGCATGGAGGCCACTGCCATCTGGCGACGGACAGAACCTGAGCATACGTGCCCAGTCGAACGGTAAATATTATCAGTCGTACAGTGCTTCGTTCGTTGAACCCTGGCTGGGAGGCAGAAAACCTAATTCCCTTTCGGTATCCCTCTATCATACGGTTCAAACCAACGGACGAATCACTACGGACCCATTGAACCAATCCATGAAGATAAGCGGGGCCTCGGTGGGCATCGGACGCCGCCTGAGCTGGCCGGATGACTATTTCACCCTTTTCAACCAGTTGTCGTTCCAGCGCTATCTGTTGGATGACTGGTCCTATTTTGTGATCAAGAACGGGGTAAGCAACAACTTCAGCTTCACCACCACTTTCGGAAGAAGTTCAACCGACCAGATCATTTATCCGAGGATGGGATCGAACTTCACGCTGAACCTGCAGATTACGCCACCATATTCCGCTTTTAACGGAAAGGATTATTCCAAGCTCACAGAAACCGAAAGGTACAAATGGATTGAATATCACAAGTGGACCTTCAAATCATCGTGGTACACTAAATTGTGGTCCGTTGGAAATAAAGAGGAGGAAGGCGAGAAGCGCGATTTCGTGCTTGCCACCAAAGCTGAATTCGGTTACCTGGGATATTACAACAAAGATGCACGGTCGCCTTTTGAGAATTTCGAGGTCGGGGGCGACGGCATGATGGGCTACAGTTACTATGGCCGCGACATTATCGCTTTGAGGGGCTACGCCAACGGGTCGCTGACCCCTGCCAACGGAGCCAATGTGTACACGAAATTCACTACGGAGCTGAGGTTCCCGATATCGCTGAATCCGAATGCAACCCTGTTTGCACTGGTGTTCTTCGAGGCGGGTAATGCCTGGTATGAGTTCAAGGAATTCAATCCCTTCGACATGAAAAGGTCGGCGGGAGTCGGAGCCAGGATCTATCTTCCGATGTTCGGTTTGATGGGGGTTGACTGGGGCTACGGATTTGACGATATACCCGGAACTACCGGTAAGAACCACAGCCAGTTCCACTTTGTTCTGGGACCGCAGATGTAATGGATAATTATTTGTTAGAGACGCATATATGCGTCTCTACGATTGGTATAATAATTGATATAAAAGAAAAATTTTAGATTATGAAAAAGATATTATTCACCCTTAGC
>CAYHCO010000001.1:30436-34215 GCA_964355105.1 uncultured Porphyromonadaceae bacterium | reverse complement strand
AATTGATATAAAAGAAAAATTTTAGATTATGAAAAAGATATTATTCACCCTTAGCCTGCTGATCGTCGGAGTTACGGTCGGTTTTGGCCAAAAGTTTGCGTATGTCAATACGGATTATATCCTTGGCAGGGTTCCGGCCTATGATGCAGCGCAGAAGCAGCTCGACAAGTTTTCCGAAGAGTGGCAGAAGGAGATTGAGACCAAACGTGCCGATATCGAGAAACTGTATAAAGATTATCAGGCTGAACGTGTTCTTCTCACCGAGGAAATGAGGACCAAGCGTGAGGAAGAGATCATGCAGCGCGAGAAAGATGTAAAGGATTTGCAGAAGAAGTATTTTGCTCCGGACGGATCGCTGTTCAAGAAGCGTCAGGAATTAGTGAAACCCATTCAGGATGATATCTTTACAGCTGTTAAAGATCTCGCCGCAGAAGGTGGCTATTCCATAATTTTCGATGTGGCTGCGGGGCCTACCATGCTCTTTACCGATCCAAAATTCGACAAGAGCGATGATATTCTCAAGAAGATGGGAATTCAAAACTAATTTTTATCTTTGTCGACCTTTTAAGTAATACATTATTAAATCAATATGAAAAAAATTCTTTTGACTCTGGCCGCTTGTGCTACTTTCGTTCTCATCAGTGGAACAACTTCTTTCGCTCAAATTAAAATCGGCCACATTAATACACAGGAGATTCTGCAGTTAATGCCTGAGCGTGACAGTGCAGCCAAAGAATACGAAAAGTTCAATGGCGAAATTCAAAAGAATTACGAATCGATGACTGTTACGGTTAACAACCTGATAGAATCCTATACCAGGCAGAAAGATTCTTTGTCCGCATTTATCCAGAAGGCCAAAGAAGCGGAGATATATGATATGCAGGGTAAGATCGAAAACTTTAAGCAAGTTGCACAGCAGGAGCTGCAGAAAAAACAAGATGAATTGATGGCACCTATTGGCGAAAAGCTTAAGAAGGCGATTAAGGAAGTTGCTGAAGCCAATAAATTCACATACGTTATTGAATCGGGCGGTGGCATTCTTCCTTATGTAACCGGAGATGAATCGTTGGATCTTTTGCCCCTTGTTAAAGCTAAATTAGGTTTAAAATAAGGTTAAAATATTGAAATTGAAATCCTTGCCGCAAGGCAGGGATTTTTTTTATGGTTACATCGTCTCCCATTGGTGTTTTTGATTCCGGGATTGGCGGACTCAGCGTCTGGAATGAACTCGTGAGGGAAATCCCGGGAGTGCCGGTAATTTACGTGGCCGATTCGGCCAATGCCCCTTACGGTACAAAATCGAAGAGTTTCATTACCGGCCGTTCACGGGCAATCACCAAATTTCTGATTTCCCAGGGGTGCAATTTAATTGTTGTGGCATGCAATACTGCAACCGGAGCGGCCATTTCAACCCTCAGGAAAGAGTTCGATATTCCTTTTGTCGGCGTGGAACCGGCTGTGAAGCCAGCCGCTATGGAATCAAGAACGGGGCATATAGGTATTCTTGCCACCGCCCAGACATTTAAGGGAGAGCATTTTAAAAGATCCATAAAACTGTATGGAGGCTCGGTTGAGGTGCACGAACGGGTAGGCACCGGACTGGTTGAACTGGTTGAGTCGGGGAAGGTTGATTCACCTGAAACACGCGCCCTGCTGGCCAGCTACCTGCTTCCTATGGTTGAGAAAGGCATTGATCAGCTGGTACTCGGCTGCACGCATTATCCGTTTTTGATTCCCGTGATCAGGGAGATCCTCCCGACCGGGATCAACGTGATCGATCCTGCACCTGCAGTAGCACGCCAAACCCGCAAGGTTGCTGAAATGAATGGGGGTGTTAATCCGGTTGCCGGCGCGGCAGATTATAGCTTTTACACCACAGGAGATCCGGCACAATTAAGGGTGGCAATAAGTGCCCTCACCGGCAGGGATTATCCGGTAAAGGTATCCGGGGAACTTAGCTCTTAAGCTTCAGGAATCTCCTCTTCGTACCAGCCGGCATAAAAAATGTAGTTGTCCGCAATTTTATCGATGATCTCGGATGTTTGTTCCGGATCGATATCCTTGACCTTTTTTGCGGGCACTCCGGCATAGATGCTGTTGGGTTCCAGGATGGATGAGTCCTTAACGAGGGCACCGGCAGCAACAATCGTATTTTCTCCTATCACTGCATTATCCAGCACTATAGCTCCAATTCCGATCAGCACGCGGTCGTGGATTTTAGCACCGTGAACAACGGCATTATGACCGATAGTAACCGAGTTTCCGATCTCCACCACTGACTTTTCATAAAGGGTATGGAGGACTGCACCATCCTGAATGTTCACCTTGTTGCCTATCCGGATGGAATTTACGTCGCCCCGCAGCACGGCACCGAACCAGATGCTGCACTCGTCACCCATGATAACATCACCTATAATAACCGCTGTTTCAGCAAGATAACAGTTGTTTCCGATCACGGGATCAAATCCTCTGACTGATTTTATCAGGGCCATTGGCTTGTGTTATTTGTTAATAGCGAGGTGCAAAAGTACAAATGAAAATATCATTTCATTACATTATAAATCTGCTTACTTTTGCACCCTAATATCCTAACAACTAAAATCTGTCATGAGTAAACAGGCAAAAGTCATCGAAATCGAAGAAGTAGCCATTCGTTTCTCAGGGGATTCAGGCGACGGTATGCAGCTTACCGGCACGCTTTTCTCCGATACGTCGGCACTTTTCGGTAATGATGTTTCTACATTCCCGGATTATCCGGCGGAGATCAGGGCGCCCCAGGGAACCGTTGGCGGCGTTTCCGGGTTCCAGGTACATTTTGGTCATACCCAGATCAATACACCGGGAGATTATTGCGATGTGCTGGTCGCTATGAATCCGGCAGCATTAAAAGCTAATTTCAGGTGGGTGAAACCCGACGGGATCATCATTTACGATGCCGATCAGTTTGATGCCAAGAATATCGAAAAAGCCGGATATAAGAGTGATCCATTTGAAGAAGAAGATGTTACAGGGATTCAGGTCATCTCAGCCCCGATCAGTAACCTCACCCGGGAGAGTCTGAAGGACATCGGTCTTGACCAGAAATCAATACTTCGCTGCAAGAACATGTTTGCGTTGGGCATTGTGAGCTGGCTTTACGATCGTCCGTTGGAGCACGCGGTTAGTTTCTTCAATACCAAATTCGCCAAAAAGCCTATCCTTGTTGAAGCCAACACCAAGGTTCTGTATGACGGATATTATTACGCTGAAACCATTGAGGCTTTCACTTCCAATTTCAAGGTAAAGCCTGCTGACATAGAAAAGGGCACCTACCGCAGTATCAACGGTAATGCCGCTGTTGCCTGGGGTATGATGGCTGCTGCCGAGAAAGCTGACCTTCAGCTTTACTGCGGCTCTTACCCCATCACTCCGGCAACGGGAATCCTGGAAGAACTTGCTGCCCGCAAGGACCTGAGAGTTAAGACATTTCAGGCTGAAGATGAAATCGCCGGCATTTGTACAGCTATTGGTGCCAGCTTTGCCGGTTCACTGGCAGTGACCACAACTTCCGGTCCGGGACTGGCCCTGAAGGGCGAAGCCATCGGCCTGGCGGTAATGACTGAGCTTCCGCTGGTCATTGTTGATGTTCAGCGCGGCGGCCCGTCGACTGGTCTTCCTACCAAGACTGAACAATCCGACCTGATGCAGGCTTTATATGGCCGCAACGGGGAGAGCCCGGTTGTAGTCATTGCTGCATCCACTCCTTCCAACTGTTTTGATTATGCCTACATGGCCTGCAA
>CAYHCO010000001.1:0-30336 GCA_964355105.1 uncultured Porphyromonadaceae bacterium | reverse complement strand
GGTCATCTGGTTACCGCCTTGATTGAAGTACGCCGCGAAGGCCATAAAGTGGCTCTGGCTCACTTCAACTATATTTTCCCGCTGCCAGACAATACCAGCGAAATCCTCGGACGGTTCAAGAAACTCCTCGTATGCGAGATCAATCTTGGCCAGTTTGCCAATTACCTGAGAATGCAGCATCCGGAATATCCCTACCGGAAGTTCAATAAGATCATGGGATTACCGTTTACAGTAAAAGACCTGAAAGAGGCGATACTTAAAAATCTGGAGGACTAACGAATGGATATCGAACAATTAAAACCGGAAGATTTTAAGAGCGACCAGATGGTTCGCTGGTGTGCGGGTTGCGGTGACCACGCCATTCTTAGTTCAGTACTCAAGGCCCTTCCCTCGATCGGATACAAGCATGAGGATGTTGTTTTTGTGTCGGGTATCGGCTGTTCATCAAGGTTCCCGTATTACGTGAATACCTACGGTTTTCACGGTATTCATGGACGGGCCATGGCTGTTGCCAGCGGAGTTAAGACTTCGAATCCGAATTTATCCGTTTGGATTATCACGGGTGACGGAGACGGACTGGCTATTGGCGGCAACCACTTCATCCATCTGGTAAGAAGGGATATCGATGTGAACCTGATCCTTTTCAATAACCGGATTTACGGATTAACCAAAGGGCAATATTCACCAACCTCCAAGCAGGGTTCGGTAACCAAGACCTCTCCCTTCGGAACGATCGAGCAACCGTTCAAGCCGGGTGGCATAACCATTGGGGCAAACGGCACTTTCTTTGCCCGGACGATCGATTCCATGCCGAAGATTTCAACCGAGATTCTGCTCGAAGCAGCCAAGCATAAGGGAACATCCATCACGGAAGTTTTACAGAACTGTGTCATTTATAACGATATGACGTTTGGTGATATCACCGACCGTGATAACCGTGACGACCGGATCATCATGCTTAAACATGGCGAGCCGATGATTTTCGGCAAGAATCAGGACAAAGGACTGATGATGAAAGACAACGAGTTGCATGTCGTTCAGCTTGGCGAGAACGGCATCACGGTTAAAGATCTGCTGGTGCATGACGCACATACCGAATTTGCAGGCATTCACCTGCTGCTGGCCAATATGGACTTTCCTAAATATCCGGTCGCGTTGGGTGTGATTCGCGCTTGTGAAGCACCGAAATCCTACGATGTTAAAATGACTGACCAGATTGAAAAGGTGCATGAAAAGAGTAAAATTCATACCATTCATGACCTGCTTCATTCAGGATCTACCTGGGAAGTGAAGTAACTGATTGTGCTATAAAACAGAGGAGGCTTAGGCCTCCTTTTTTTTTGCTATCTTCGGTTGCATAGAAAGATCCAACATGACCAATTCCCGTACCAAACGTCCGGATCTTCAGCGCCTGCTTGCCGAGCATACCGAGCGCGTGAAGGAGTTAATGACGATCAACCGGACAACCACTATTATTTCAGAAGGAATGCCGCTGCCCGAAACACTGCGGCAAATTGCCCTCATTCTGCCACGCGGATGGCAATATTCCCAGAAAGCCTGCGCACGAATCCTGTTCGATGACCAGGAATACCAGAGTTTGAGATTTAAGCAGACCGAATGGTTGCAGCAACAGGAATTCGCTTCATCCGATGGCAAGACCGGATTAGTCCAGGTGTTTTATACGCATCAGATGCCCGAAGCGGATGAGGGGCCGTTCCTGAATGAAGAACGCGACCTGCTCAACAATATTTGCGGTCTGATATCCGGTTACCTGAACGGCTTGTATGGTAAAACGGTGGCAATCAAGCCTGCACGTGAAAGGGAGGATTACAAATACAAGAAGATTGTTTACACGGAATCGATGAAGGACAGCCGCCTGCTGCTTCAGCAATTCCTCAGCAAGCTGACAGCCGACAAAAATATCTTCCATGACTTAATGAGGTACAAGGTGTCGGAGATCCTGCTGGTTGCCACCCTGTACGATACTTTCATCCTCGAGAATGAGGACCGGTTTTTTGAACAGGCCATGGGTGAGATCTATCACCTGAGCCTTTCTTCCCTTCCCAGGATTACGGGCGCCACCTCAGGCGACGATGCACTCGAAATGCTGAAAGAGAAGTCTTTTGATTTTGTAGTCCTCATGGTTGGCGTCGATACCCGAAGCCCCTTAAGGCTGGCGGAACGCATCAGAAGACGGTATCCCGATATGAAGATCTTCCTGCTGCTCAACAACAGCTCGAAAATTGGGCTGTTTGAAGAGCAGGATTCACTGCTGCCTTCGATTGACCGAATGTTCGTGTGGAACGGCGACTCCAAGATTTTCTTTGCCATGGTCAAGCTCCTGGAGGACGAGCTGAACCTGGAAAATGATACCAAGGTTGGACTGGTCAGGGTTATCCTCCTGGTCGAAGATTCACCCCGTTATTACTCCAGGTATTTGCCGATGCTGTACACACTGGTTTTCGAGCAGACCCAGGAACTCATAGCAGAGGCCAACACCAATGAACTGGATAAGGTTTCACGCATGCGTGCCCGTACAAAGATCGTTCTGGCCACCAACTACGAGGAAGCTATCAATATTTATACGAAGTACCAGGATTACCTGGCTTGTGTCATTTCCGACATGAAATTCAAGCGCGGAGGTGTCGTTCATGACACCGCCGGCATCAGTTTTTTGCGGTACGTCCATTCACACCGGGGCGACCTTCCGATGATCCTGCAATCGTCCGATGCAGAATGCGCTTCAGCTGCCCTTGAACTACGCGCAACCTTCATGAACAAGAATTCTGAAACCCTTCTCCAGGACCTGAAAACCTTTATAACCTATTCGCTGGGATTCGGGCATTTCGTTTACCGGGATAACCAGGGCAGGAAGATTGCCGTGGCCCGTTCGATGAAGGACTTTGAGAACCATTTGCGCACCATCCCGGAAGAGTCGATACTCTATCATGCGCTGAAGAACCATTTTTCACTATGGTTAATGGCCAGGGGTGAAATTCAGCTCGCGAAGATCATCAACCCCATAAAAGCCAGTGATTTCAGCAGCCCCAGGGAATTACGGGAGTATATCATCGATGTGATCCAGAATTACCGGATCGATAAGGATAAAGGCAAGGTGGTCAACTACGATGAGACGGCGGTGCTTGACTGGCGGAATATTGTCAGTCTGGGAACCGGGTCGCTCGGCGGGAAGGGACGCGGCCTGGCCTTTATCAATACCCTGGTTAATAACCTCGATTTTACCCAGATCATACCCGACATCAATATCCGGACGCCCCGAACGGCGATTATCGGAACTGATGAGTTCGAGATTTTCATGCAGAGAAACAATCTGACCAACCAGGTGCTTGAAGAGGTGGATTACATGACGGTAAGAAGGTTATTCAAGGCAGGAGATCTGTCATTCAATCTCAAGAAGAAGCTGAAGACATTCCTGAAGCTGCTGAACATGCCGCTGGCGATCCGGTCATCCAGTATTTTTGAAGATTCCCTTCTTCATCCTTTTGCGGGTGTTTTTGAGACTTACGTGCTGCCGAACTCAGATCCCGATTACAATGTCAGGTTCAATCAATTGCAGGATGCCATCAAGATGGTTTACTCGTCTATATTTTCCCCGGAAGCCAGAATGTATTTTGAAGCGGTCAATTACCGGGTTGAAGAAGAGAAGATGGCGGTGGTAATTCAGGAACTTGTAGGCAATGAATACGGTGATTATTATTATCCGCATATCAGCGGAACGGCCCAATCCTACAATTACTACCCTGTTGCGCACATGGAGCCCCACGACGGGTGCGCGGTCATTGCCATCGGATTGGGCAGATACGTGGTTGAGGGAGAAAAAGCATGGAGGTTTTCACCCAAGTACCCCACACTGCAGATTTCATCGCTCAAGGATCAGATGAAAACATCGCAGGTTGATTTTTATGCCGCAAACCTTAAAAGGAGAGAGCTCAACCTGCTCGAAGGAGAGGAAGCCGGGCTCATCCAGCTTGATATATCCGAAGCTGAGAAACACGGAACCCTGAAGCATCTCGCATCGGTTTACAATGCGAACAACGACAGGCTGGAACCCGGATTGCAGGGTTCAGGGCCGAGGGTGTTGAACTTTGCCGATATCCTCCAATACGGGTTTACCCCCCTGGCGAAAACCATTGAAGTAATTCTCGATGTGGTACATGAAGCCCTGGGTACCGCGATTGAAATCGAATATGCCGTTGACCTGACTCCAGACAGTCAGCACAGGGCATCTTTTTACCTGTTGCAGATTAAGCCTATGGTGGGATCGGATGAGGATTTTACCGTGGATATCGATCGGGTTGACCAGATAGATTCACTTTTATACTCCGAAAAAAGTCTGGGAAATGGCAGGCTAAGATGCATCAGGGACGTTATCTTTCTGGATCCGGATAATTTCAATAAGATGAAAACCGAGGAGATGGCTTCAGAGATTGAGGTATTCAACGAAAAGATGAGGAAACTGAAGAAAGACTATGTGCTTATCGGCCCTGGTCGGTGGGGGTCGAGGGATAAGTTTATCGGGATACCGGTAAAATGGTCCCAGATTTCAAATGCACGGGTGATTGTAGAGACTGACTTGTCTGATTTTCCACTGGATGCATCCCTGGGATCTCACTTCTTCCATAATGTAACCTCGATGAATGTCGGGTACCTGTCGATACATGCCGGCGGGAAAAACTTCATTGAATATGATCTTTTGCGCAAGCAAAACCTGGTTGAGGAAGGTCGCTATTTTAAACATGTTACATTTGAAAACGATTTGGATATTGTGATGGACGGTAAGAAAAGAAAGTCGCTCATCAGACTCGGAACCGAGCGAAATTGTGAGGATTAGCATTCTATGGAAGACATCAGCCAGTTAAACGGGCCAAACACTGATTTTGGTGAAGCGGAGTTTAAGCTTTTAATGCAGAGGCGGATCAACAAGGTCTTGATTATCTGCAGTAACTACGATTTTTTCATGCTGGAGGAGGATGGCAGGATTGATGAGCAGATCTTCAACGAGTACGTATCGCTCAACCTTCGCTATCCGCCTATTTTCATTCAGGCCAATACCGCACGCAAGGCTTTCGACCATTTGGAAAGGGAGCATATCGACCTGGTTATTTCGATGCTGAGCGTAGGGGAAATGGATCCTTTTGAACTGTCAAAAAAAATTAAGAAGGAGTATCCTCATATTCCAATCGTCGTGTTGACCCATTTCAGCAGGGAGGTTTCCATAAAGCTTGAAAGGGAAGATCTCAGTGCCATTGACTACGTTTTTTCCTGGTTGGGAAATGCCGATCTGTTGCTTGCCATCATCAAGCTTATCGAGGACAGGATGAACCTCGTTTATGACGTTAATGAGGTTGGTGTTCAGACAATTATATTAGTTGAAGATTCGGTAAGGTACTATTCTTCCTTTTTGCCGGCCATTTATAAAATCGTATTTAAGCAATCGAAATCCTTCATGCTGGAAGGATTGAATGAGCACCGGAAAATGCTCCGGATGCGCGGTCGGCCCAAGATACTTCTGGCAACCAATTATGAGTCGGCGATAGAGCTTTTCAATCAATACCGCGAAAGTACGCTGGGAATTATTTCCGATATTTCTTATAAACGTAAAGGGAAAAAGGACCAGGAAGCAGGTTTGAAGTTCTGTAAAACCGTAAGGGAGGTAGATCCTTACGTTCCTTTCCTTCTGCAATCTTCCGAGCTAAGCAACCAGGCGGCTGCCACAGAGCTCAATGCCAGTTTTCTCCATAAGTATTCAAAAACCCTGGAGATCGAGCTTAGGAATTTCATGCTCAGGTACATGAATTTCGGTGATTTTATTTTCAGGGATCCGAGTACCAAGGAGGAGATCGCAAGAGCATCCAACCTCAAGGAGATGCAGGACATCATACTTATGATTCCGGTTCATACCGTTCGATATCATTTCGAGAATAATGATTTTTCCAAGTGGCTCAATGCCAGGGCATTTTTTCAGATTGGCAGCCATTTAAAGCATAAAACGCTGGAGGATTTCGGAAGTGTGGAAGCGGGACGCCAATACATTTTCGATGTCATATCGACTTACCGCTTATCGAAGGCCAGGGGAGTAATATCCACTTTCGATCGGACGCGCTTTGATGACTACATGTTGTTTTCGCGGATGGGCGAAGGTTCCCTCGGCGGGAAGGCCCGTGGATTGGCGTTTATCGATTCATTTATCAAACATCACGATCTGGCCAACAAGTGGGAAGGGGTCCTAGTCACCATACCCAGGACCGTGGTTATCTCGACTGAGGTTTTCGAGGAATACATGGATCTTAATAATCTCTGGAAGATCGCCACTTCCAGGATGTCAGACGAGCAGATTCTTCAGAGTTTTGTGAATGCAACCCTTCCGGTCAGGATTTACAAGGATCTTGATGCATTTGCCAGGGTAGCCAAAAATCCGATTGCGGTGAGGTCTTCAAGCATGTTGGAAGACAGCCATTATCAGCCGTTTGCAGGAATTTATTCGACCTTCATGTTGCCGAAAGTCGATGCTGACAAGCAAAAGATGGTATACATGCTGGCTGATGCGATCAAGTCGGTTTACGCCTCTGTATATTTTAAAAGTTCGAAGACTTATCTGGCGGCGACTCAAAATATTATTGATGCCGAACGTATGGCTATCATTCTTCAGGAGGTCTGCGGAAACAAATACGGAAACCTTTTTTATCCCACGATATCAGGGGTTGCGCGGTCAATCAATTTTTATCCGGTGGGCCTCGAGAAGCCGGAAGACGGTATTGCAAATATTGCTTTCGGCTTAGGCAAATTGATTGTGGAGGGTGGGGCAGGTCTGCGTTTTTCACCAAAATACCCGACAAAAATTTTACAATTGTCATCGGCCGACAGTGCTCTAACAGAAACCCAGCGCGAATTCTACGCTTTGGATCTGGATGCTGAGCACTTCCATCCTTCAACAGATGATGGGGTGAACATTTTGAAGATGAAGGTCCGTGATGCTGAGCGGGATTCCGCCTTGCCTTTTGTTGCCTCCACCTTCGACATGGAGAACCATATTATCCGTGATAATTTTGCCCAGAAAGGAAGGAAGATCGTCACCTTCAATAATATATTGAAGCATAATACTTTTCCGCTGGCCGATATTCTGAAAACATTGATGAAGATCGGGGAAACCGAGATGAATAATCCCATTGAGATGGAGTTCGCCGTGAATCTGGATGTTCCGCCCGGTTCTCCCAAGATTTTTAATTTTCTTCAGATCAGGCCGGTAGTAGAGAATTCCGATGCGTTGAGTTTCCGGCTGGAGGAGGTTGAGGTTGCGAACACGATCATTTATTCTGTTTCCGCGCTTGGGAACGGTTTGATCCGTAATATCCGCGATTTTGTTTATGTGAAACCTGACTGTTTCAGGGCAGCGGACAGCAACGCCATTGCCAGCAGGATTGAGCAGCTGAACGATAAATTCATTCAGCAGGGCGGGAACTACGTGTTGGTAGGGCCCGGTCGATGGGGTTCCAGTGATCCCTGGCTCGGCATTCCTGTTAAGTGGCCCCAGATATCGGCCGCCCGGGTAATTGTGGAATCAGGATTGCCGGACTACCGCATTGATCCGAGTCAGGGTACGCATTTCTTTCAGAACCTTACCTCATTCCGTGTGGGTTATCTGACTATCAATCCTTATATCCACGATGGATATTACGATCTGGATTTCCTTACGGGGCTGGAATCGGTTTATGAGGATAAATATTTGCGGCATATCCAGTTTGAGGATCCGCTGCACATCAAGATCGACGGCACTCAAAACCGCGGAGTCATATACAAGCCGGGTTTCGGGGGCAAGGTTACCCCCCCGGCGGCCATACCGGAATAGTCGCTGAAATCATCCTGAACATTGAGTTAAATCATGTTAATTCCTGATAAAAACTAGGTGTTTAAATCATTGGTTAAAATAACTTTGTGAGCAGTAATATAACGACTTAAATCTTGTTTTATGAACGTCGAAAAAGTATTGATTGATCTCGAGAAGAAACACCCCGGTGAGGTGGAGTATCTTCAGGCAGTGCGTGAAGTTCTGGAATCCATCGAGGAAATATATAACCAGAATCCGCAGTTTGAAACGGCCAGTATTATTGAGCGTCTGGTAGAGCCCGATCGGATTCTTACCTTCAAAGTGCCCTGGGTTGACGATCACGGCAATGTACAGGTTAACCTGGCATACCGTATCCAGTTCAACAATGCCATCGGACCTTACAAGGGCGGCTTGCGTTTCCACCCGAGTGTTAATCTGAGCATCCTTAAATTCCTGGGATTTGAGCAGATATTCAAGAATGCACTGACTACTTTGCCTATGGGCGGTGCCAAGGGTGGTTCCGATTTCAATCCGAAAGGTAAATCCGACGGTGAAGTCATGCGTTTCTGCCAGAGTTTCATGCTCGAATTATGGAAAATGATCGGTCCGGAAACTGATGTTCCGGCTGGTGATATCGGGGTTGGCGGTCGAGAGATCGGATTCCTTTACGGCATGTACCGTAAGCTTGCACGTGAAAATTCCGGTGTTCTGACCGGTAAAGGCCGTGCATGGGGAGGCTCACTGGTTCGTCCGGAAGCCACCGGTTTCGGTAACGTATATTTTGCCAATGAGATGCTGAAAACCAAAGGTCAGAGCTTCGAGGGTAAAACTGTTTGTATTTCCGGTTTCGGCAACGTTGCCTGGGGTGCCGCACTGAAGGCTACCGAACTGGGAGCCAAGGTGGTTACCATTTCCGGACCTGACGGATATGTTTATGATCCTGACGGTATCAAGGGGGATAAAATTGATTTCATGCTTGAGCTGAGAGCATCGAATAACGATGTGGTTCAGCCCTACGCACTGGAGTTCGGCGTTGAGTTCCATCCGGGAAAACATCCCTGGGAAGTTCCCTGTGACATCGCCCTGCCTTGTGCAACACAGAATGAGCTGAATAAGGAGGATGCCCTGAACCTCATTAAAAACGGTTGCAAGTGCGTAAGTGAAGGTGCCAATATGCCTTCGACCCCTGAAGCGATCGAAGTATTCCATGAGGCCAAAATTCTTTTCGCACCGGGTAAGGCAGCCAATGCCGGCGGTGTAGCTACCTCAGGACTGGAGATGTCGCAGAATGCCATGAAACTGAGCTGGTCGACGGAAGAGGTTGATGCCCGTCTGCACCAGATTATGAAAGATATTCACCATCAGTGCGTTATCAACGGCAAGCAGAGCGA
Source organism: uncultured Porphyromonadaceae bacterium (assembly GCA_964355105.1). Lineage (GTDB taxonomy): Bacteria > Bacteroidota > Bacteroidia > Bacteroidales > UBA12481 > UBA12481. The sequence goes on along the minus strand of CAYHCO010000001.1, from coordinate 21,099 downwards.
CGGTTACGTCGATTATGTAAAAGGGGCCAATGTCGCCGGCTTCATCAAAGTTGCCAATGCAATGCTTGATCAGGGTGTGATTTAATAATTAGAGCTGACAGGTTTTAAAAACCTGTCAGCTCTAAAAACCTGTCAGCTCTAAGGTTAAGAGGCTGCCCCACGGGCGGCCTTTTTTTAATTTAAAAACATGCTAAATATCTTGTTTTTTAAGGAAAAATACCACTAATTTTTGACCATTAAACCTTTAGAGTAATACCAATAACCTTTAAAAAAACATGGATCCACGAGTAGAAAAATTCATGGCAAAAATTATTGCCAAGAACCCGAGCGAACAAGAGTTTCACCAGGCCGTTCTGGAAGTTTCGGAATCGCTGATTCCTTTCATTGAGGACAATCCAAAGTACAAACATGCGAAGATCCTCGAGCGTATCGCCGAGCCTGAGAGGGTGCTGATGTTTCGCGTACCCTGGCAGGATGACCGAAATGAAATCCAGATTAATCGCGGCTTTCGTATTGAGATGAACAGCGCCATCGGACCTTATAAAGGCGGATTGCGTTTCCACCCGACGGTTAACCTTGGAATCTTGAAGTTTCTGGCTTTTGAGCAGGTATTCAAGAATTCCTTAACTACACTCCCCATGGGTGGCGGCAAGGGTGGATCGGATTTCGATCCAAAAGGCAAATCCGATTCCGAAGTTATGCGTTTCTGCCAAAGTTTTATGACGGAACTGCAGAGGCATATCGGTCCAAATACTGACGTTCCGGCCGGTGATATTGGCGTTGGCGGACGAGAGATCGGTTTTATGTTCGGACAGTACAAACGCCTTAGAAATGAGTTTACAGGTGTGCTTACCGGCAAGGGCCTGGAATGGGGCGGCAGCTTGATTCGTCCGGAAGCCACCGGGTACGGATGTGTTTATTTTGCACAGGAAATGCTGGCAACCCGCGGTGATTCTTTCAAGGGTAAAGTGGTTTCCGTTTCCGGTTCCGGTAACGTAGCCCAGTATGCCTGCGAAAAGGCCACTGAGCTTGGCGCCAAAGTTGTTACCCTTTCCGATTCCAGCGGATACATTTACGATGCTAAAGGGATTACCCCCGAGAAACTTGCCTGGGCTATGGAACTGAAGAATGTCCGTCGCGGCAGGATCAGTGAATATGCCGATAAGTTTAACTGCGAATATCATGAAGGTGTGCGTCCATGGGGCGTTAAGGTTGACATAGCCCTGCCGTGCGCAACCCAGAATGAGGTGAACGATGAAGAGGCCCTTACCCTGGTTAAGAACGGATGTATTTGTGTGTCGGAAGGAGCAAACATGCCTTCAACTCCTGATGCCGTTGAAGTATTCATCAAAGCTAAGATCCTTTACGGTCCTGGTAAAGCTGCAAACGCAGGAGGTGTTGCCACCTCAGGCCTTGAAATGTCGCAGAACTCCATGCGCCTCAGCTGGACCCGCGAAGAAGTGGATCAGCGGCTGCATACGATCATGATCAATATCCACAAGACCTGCCAGAAATACGGCACGGAAAAAGACGGTTACATCAATTATGTAAACGGAGCCAATATCGGTGGATTTGTCAAGCTGGCCGATGCCATGATGGCACAGGGGCTGGTATAGATATTAGAGCTGACAGGTTTTAAAAACCTGTCAGCTCTTTAAAAACCTGTCAGCTCTAATATTAAAGAGGCTGCCCGTTCGGGCAGCCTCTTTGTTTTTACAAAGTTGCGCTGGACGTTTCCACGCTGCGGTCAACCTTTTTGATCAGTCCCTGGAGAACTGTTCCGGGTCCGACTTCGATAAACTGCGTGGCGCCGTCGGCGATCATGTTCTGGGCGGTCTGTGTCCATCTGACCGGACTGGTTAACTGCGAAATCAGGTTTGTCCGGATTACAGCAGGGTCCGATGATGGTTGAGCATTAACATTCTGATAGATGGGGCACACCGGCTTAACGACGGGTGCTTCTTCAATGGCTTTGGCCAGTTCAGCGCGTGCCGGTTCCATTAAGGGAGAGTGGAATGCACCGCCAACGGATAATTTCAAAGCCCTTTTAGCGCCAAGTTCCTGGAGCCTGGCGATTGCCAGGTCGATGCCTTCATGTGAACCGGAGATCACGATCTGACCAATTGTATTATAATTGGCCGGAACGACCACTTCCTTGATTTCTTCACAAACCTTTTCAACGACTTCATTCTCGACTCCCAATATGGCTGCCATGGTGGAAGGAGTTGATTCGCAGGCTTTCTGCATGGCCTGAGCTCTTTTGGAGACGAGTATCAGCCCGTCTTCAAAACTGAGTGCACCTGCAGCGGTGAGTGCGGAGAATTCACCAAGACTGTGACCGGCTACCATGTCAGGCTGAAATTTATCACCCAGAACCTTGGCGAGTACAACCGAATGAATGAAAATCGCGGGCTGAGTGACCCTGGTCTGGCGGAGATCTTCCTCGGTGCCGTTAAACATGATGTCGGTGATACCGAATCCGAGAATTTCATCAGCTTTTTTAAAAAGATTCCGTGCTATTTCAGACTGATCATAAAGATCTTTTCCCATGCCGGGAAACTGGGCTCCCTGACCGGGAAAAACATAAGCTTTCTTCATATTGAGATTTTAATGGAGACGTGCAGTAATCAGGTGGATGAATTCCTCACGCGTTGCAGTCCGGAGAAAAGCTCCCGTGAAATCTGATGTTGTGGTTACAGAGTTTTGTTTCTGTATGCCGCGCATCTGCATGCACATGTGCTGAGCCTCGATAACAACGGCAACTCCAAGTGGCTGAAGGGTGTCCTGGATACAATCCCGGATCTGTGTGGTAAGCCGTTCCTGAACCTGAAGGCGGCGGGCATAAGCATCTACCACGCGCGCAATCTTGCTCAATCCGGTAACATGGCCGTTAGGGATATAAGCCACATGCGCCTTGCCGAAGAAGGGCAGCAGGTGATGCTCACACATACTGTACAATTCGATATTCTTAACTAAAACCATCTGCCTGTAATCCTCATGAAAAGTGGCGGATTTAAGCATTTCAACCGGATCCAGCTTGTACCCCTGGGTAAAAAACTGCATCGCCTTGGCAACTCTCATCGGAGTTTTCAAAAGGCCTTCGCGGTTGGAATCTTCACCTAAAAGATCAAGAATCCGGCGGTAATGCTGGGATAATTCCTCGGTCTTTTCGTCATCATATCTTTCGATCTTCTGATAACCATTACCGTTATTCTCGTACAAGTTGAATTCCATTTTTAAAGTATTTGACAGAATGATACGACAAAGAAAGAACAATTTTTGTTTAGAAAGAGTAACTTAGGGCATCATTCCTGAGCCCAGCATGAATCAACTTATCGTTATACCCACCCTGACTGAAGCACAACCGCTGATCAATTCCGGCGGATTCATGCTCACGGGCGATCCTCTCATCTATGAAAAATCGGGGACGGGCTGGCGACTCATGATTGCAGGCATCGGCACGGTTCCGGTACTCTACAATCTTACCCGCCATCTTTGCTTCAATCGTTATGACCGGATCATCCACGGGGGAATTGCGGGGAGTTATATTCTTCCTTTGCAACCGGGTGAAGTTGTGCAGGTTATCAGGGATACCTTTGTGGATTACGGTATCGATCACGGCGGTATTTTCAGGTGGATCTTTCATGAAAACCTCTGGAAGCCGGATGAGAAACCCTACCGCAATGGCTGGATGGAAGTCGCGGAGGATCCTTCGCTTAAGCTTGAAGCCGTCAACAGCATCACCGTGGACCTGGTAACGGCGGGACCAGAGCGTAAAGCCCGACTGGCAGAGCGTTTTAATCCGCAGATTGAGAGCATGGAAGGTGCGGCGGTTTTTTATGCCGCCAAAATGGAGGATATTCCGGTCATTCAAATCCGGGCAATATCGAATTATGTCGGGGTACGTGACCGGCACAGCTGGAAAACGGAGGAAGCCGTTGAAGCATTAACACGAGTAATTTCTGGATTATTATGAAAATCAGCCTTGGATACAGTAGTTGTCCGAACGATACTTTTATTTTCGACGCTCTGGTAAATGGTAAAATCGACAGTGAGGGTCTGGAGTTTGTTCCTTACCTGACAGATGTTGAGGACCTTAACCTGCTTGCTTTCAGCGGGGAACTCGATGTTACCAAGATTTCTTACCATGCCTGGCTTCATGTATGGAAGGCCTACCGCATCCTGGATTCCGGAAGTGCTCTGGGGAAAGGAAGCGGACCGGTCCTGGTCGCCAGGAATCAATGTCTGGATCCCCGGTTTCTCAGTCTGCGCGTGGCTATTCCCGGTGAATATACGACTGCCAATATGCTACTCCGGATGGCTTATCCCAATATCAAGGAGAAAAAAATCTTTGTATTTTCTGATATAGAACAGGCCGTCCTTGACGGAGTGGCAGATGCCGGATTACTGATTCATGAAAACAGGTTCACCTACGAAAAGAAGGGTTTGGTTCTGCTTCGCGACCTTGGGCAGTTCTGGGAAGAAACCGCGCAGGCTCCCATACCCCTGGGTGGAATCATGGCTCACAGGCGGCTGTCGGAAGAGGTGGTCCACAAAGTAAACCGTCTGGTCAGAAAAAGTCTTGATTACGCGTTCAGCTATCCGGATGGAACCATTCCTTATATGAGGCAGTTTGCCCAAACCATGGATGAAGAGGTACTTCAGGCCCATCTGAAGACTTTTGTGAATGAATACAGTCTGGAGCTGGGACCCGAAGGCAAGAGGGCCATCCAGGTATTAATAGACAAATCGATTGAAGCAGGTTTAATTAATGATATCCCTGAGGATTATTTTATAATCTAACCTCAGGGAATGGGTAAAAGAATAAGCTATGATCCATATGGTCATTTCCTGCTCAGGGCACCGCTCTTTCCTGTCGGATTGCTGACATCCGTTCCCGAAACACCTGATCAACTTACGCTTTGGCTTAAGAATCACTGGAGGGACCCACTGTTCCGTGAAGGGCTTCTGCTGGGCAGTTACGATTTCAGCAGCCTGGTGGAAAAGGAATTCAATAAAGCCAATCCGGATATCGACAGGAGCGTTTTGTGGGCCCTGCTCCGTTACGCCTGCAGATTCTCATCGCGATGCACCCCTTTCGGAACATTTGCAGGTTTTGCTGCAGGTTCAACCGGTCCGGCGAATTCCGTGAAATTGAATAGTGCGAAAGGTCATCAGCTACATGCTCGTCCCGACATGGAATATCTCATGAGGGTCGCCCGCTTTTTTGAATCCGACCGGGATGTCAGGGAATATCTGCTCTTCTCTGGGAATACAAGCATCTACCGGGTAGCGAATGCCTGGCATTATGTGGAAATCCTGAGACCGGAAGGCAAGGTCAGAAAGCAGTACGACATTGTTAGGGTAAGTGATATGAAGGTGATAGGCCAGATCCTGGAATATTGCCGTGGAGGCAGGTATCCCCGTGATATCAGGAGTTTTCTCACAGGTTTGGGCTGGGACTACAATGAGGTCGGGGAGTTTGTGCATTCGCTCATCACCTCGCAGGTGTTGGTCAGCAACCTGGAGCCGGTTGTCTGCGGTCAGGAATATCTGCAATCGTTGCATGCGATCCTGGTGGCGATCCCTGGAAATCATAAGGTTATACAGAGTTTTCTGAAACTCAAGGAGATATTTGACCGGATTGAAAATCCCGGCGACGTTTTGAGCAATTTGGATTTACTGGAATCTATCGTTTCTGAAATTCCCATTTCCAATAACCGCAATCATCTGATTCAGGTTGACATGAAGCTTGATGCAAGCTCGGTTTCGGTTAACGAATCAGTAACCGGACAGGTACTCCTGGGCCTGAGAATCCTGAAATCACTATCAAAGGTGAATCGGCAGGACTCCATGAAAACATTTCGTGAAGCTTTTATCAAGCGGTACGGCAACCGCAGGGTTGAATTGGTCAGGGTTCTGGATCCGGAAACCGGGATAGGACTTGAAGGATCTGTTGAAGGTTACTGGACCGATCCGGTTCCGTGGATCGATGACCTGGAATGGGGCCCGCCGGCACCGGCCGTTTTCGCTGCCGAAGATCAGGGGAATCCCTGGCTGGCCGCAAAACTGTATGAGTTAGTGAGAAATCAGCAATTATACCTGACCCTGGAGTCATCAGATTTACAGTCGATTGGTATCCACGAAGGGAGTTGGCATGCGCAGATGACCGCTTTGGTTGAACTATCCGGGGATACCTGGGCAGGCGATATCGAGGTGCATTTTATTCATGGTTCATCCGGAAATCCTGCCTTTCTTCTCGGCCGTTTTGGCTTTGCCGATCCGGAGAGGACCCGGGAATGGATTGGGCAATTGATTGAAGATGAATGTGCTGAATTCCCTGATATGATATTTGCCGAGGTGGTGCATCTTCCAGAGGACCGGACCGGAAATGTGCTGCAGCGGCCTGCTTTTCTGACGTATGAGATTCCATATCTTGCTGGTTCCACTAAGGACCCAGCACATCAGATACCGGTCAGTGATCTGCTGATATCAATTGAAAATCAAAAGATTGTACTGTGGTCGGCTTCCCTTGAAAAACCCATCCGGCCCTATATGACCAACGCATACAACCATCAGCTGGGGAATGTTGCCATATATAAATTCCTTCACCGCATCAGGTTTCAGGATCCGGAAGAGAATTACAAACCGGATTGGGGGAATTCACTGTTCAATGCCCCCTTCATGCCCGGCATCAGATTTAAGAACCTGGTTCTTGCATCGCCCGTATGGTTAGTTGTCTGTAAGGATATTGCCCGATGGATACATGCCGAAACCAATGAATCCAACCTTGTTTCCCTGACGGAGTGGCGTATGGAAAGGCAGATGCCGGAAGAAATGCTCTGGATTGAATCTGATCAGGAACTTTATGTCAATTGGACGAATCATAACCTGGTAATGGCTCTTTGGGACGTTATAAAAAGCCGAAAGCAGGCGCGATTTCGCCCATTCTTCTTTACTGGTGCCACACCGGTGGCAGGCCCGGCTGGATGTCATGCCAATCAATTTGTCTTTTGTTTTAAAAGATCATGACAACCCCGAACCGGAAATACCCTCCCGGGAGCATTTGGCTCTATATTAGAATTTACGGGGGACCACAGGCCCTGGAATCCTGGCTGGCCGGTCATTTTGCCGACTCGGTAGCTATCTGGAAAGACTCGGGGATGGTTAGTCAGTTTCATTATTTACACTATCTCGATCCGGATTATCACCTTCGGCTTAGGTTCAATATTCCTGATGCGGATCATTCAGGGAAGGTATTGCGGGAAATTCAGTTGTCATGCAGCGAAATGCTGGACGAGGATCAGGTCTGGAAGATTGAAACCGGCACCTATGAACCTGAATATGAGCGATACGGTTTAGAGAGAATGCCGGTCATCGGAAAATTCTTTGAAATAGATTCTCTCTTCTGGCTGGCGGAGATCAGGCGCTGTCTGGATCAGGATGATCCTGACAGCTGGAAAACTGCGATGAGATCAATCGATTATCTACTCGATGATTTTGGTGCCGGGATTGACGAAAAGATCAGTATTGCCGGGCGCTTGAGGGAATCAGCCGCTGCAGTTTTCGGGTTGAGCCGATCCATGAAAGGGCAGCTCGATGGTAAATACCGGAAACTAAGCGGGGACATCGTGCAGACGCTTGACAGGAAGGTTGATCTGTCCGGTTCAGGCCTCACAGACCGGTCTGCCAGTCTGAGGGACGTTGTCAGTGAGATACTTGATTCCTTCGAATCTCCGGAATTGTTTTTTACCTCTGATCTCTTGCCCGACCTGATTCATATGAGCCTGAACAGGGCATTCCGTACGAGGCACCGGATGCAGGAACTTGTGGTTTATGATTTTCTTGGACGGTATTACGACTCGTTGAAAGCCAGAAGTATAAAGCCTTGAATGGTGATCGTAATCTGTTGTTCAGGAAGGTCCTAAACAAAAACGGGTCTCAGTTTGTTATTTAGAACAGATCTAAGTAATAAACAAAAAGGAGATATTATCATGTCATTTAAATTGCCCGATTTACCTTATTCGTATGATGCGCTGGAGCCTTATATCGACAGCAGAACGATGGAAATTCATCATGGAAAGCATCATGCAGCCTACATTAATAACCTGAACAACCTGGTTGCCGGAACCCCGGCTGAATCTCTCACCATTGAACAAATTCTGGCTGAAGTTTCCAAATATCCGGTTGGGGTCAGAAATAATGGCGGTGGTTTTTACAATCATAATCTTTTCTGGGAATTCATGTCTCCGAACGGGGGAGGAAAACCTTCAGGTGAATTGATGAAAGCCATTGAAACTGATTTCGGATCCTATGAAGCCTTCAGGGAGAAATTCTCCACTGCTGCTGCAACCCGTTTTGGGTCAGGCTGGGCCTGGCTGGTTAAATCGGAGGGTAAACTGGTGGTGACATCCACCCCGAATCAGGATAATCCGTTAATGGACATAGCAGAAGTTAAAGGAACTCCGATTCTGGCCCTTGATGTTTGGGAACATGCCTACTACCTTAATTATCAGAATAGAAGGCCAGATTATATTGCCGCTTTCTGGAGCGTTGTTAACTGGACTGAGGCTGAGAAACGCTTTAAAGGCTGAATAAGATTTTCATCGGCGACTTAACATTTCTCGCCTTTTGCTCTTAACCTATTGCCGCTTTCTTCATTCTGCTGATGTGTTCCGGAGTGGTTCCGCAGCATCCTCCTATGCAGGTAGCTCCTGCCTGGATGAGCTTTGGTACGTAGGAAGCGGTGATGTCGGGTGTTTCATCGAAAACATTTCGGCCATCGTGAAAATGTGGCTTGCCGGCGTTGGCATGGACCAGTATGGGTATTTCAGGATCGGTTTTCCGGATTTGCTCAACGATACTGATCATATTTTCCATTCCGTTGCCGCAATTGGTGCCAATAATATCGGCTCCAGCTGCTTTAAGCGCATGGGTCATATCTTCCGGTGAGACCCCCATCATCGTGCGGAAATCCCCCTGGATGGTTTTATCAAACGTCATGGTGCAGATGACTTCCAACGAAGTATTCTCTTTGGCTGCCCTAACGGCAATTGTGGCTTCATCCAGGGCGGTCATAGTTTCGATACAGATCGCATCGGCGCCGGCCTCAGCTAATGCAACGCTTTGTTCCTTAAAGGCTTCGTAAAGTTCTTCTTCACTCACTTCTCCCATCATCAGCAGGATTCCGGTTGGACCTACCGAGCCCAGGACGATGCCAGCCGGACCCACGGCCCGACGCGTGATCTCAACTGCCTTGCGGTTTAACTCGACCGCACGGTCCTGAAGTCCGTAATGACTCAGTTTGAATCGGTTGGCACCAAAGGTATTGGTTTCAACCGCCTCTGACCCCGCTTCAGCATAGGCCCTGGCGATTGCTTCAACCCGTTCGGGAAAATCAGAATTCCAGGATTCCGGACATATTCCCGGTTCCAGACCAGCGGCCTGCAGCATGGTGCCGAGTGCACCGTCTGATATGATAATGTCGCCTCGTTTTAAACGTTCGGTGAGTTTAGTTTTCATTTTTTTTGGATAGATAGCAGTTGTTTTGAAAATTCCCTGATGTTCAACCCCGGGCCAATGGCAATAAGCTCTGAGGGTCCATCATATCCTTCTATGTATTTGATCGAGATATCGGTAAAAACGGTTTGAATAGCCAAGGTTTGGTGATCATTGATACGAATATAGCCTTTTAAGCGATGAAGGTATTCAGAATGTACTGAGATAAATTTGCGGACAGACGGTTCATCGAAATACCTTGTTGAACGGACCACGCAAGACGACAGGTCAGGTCGGGGCTCGGAAATGTTTCCAGTCTGAGATTCACTGCCAGCAGATGGCACCGGGCTTTCACCGGAGTGAATGGCCTTCAATTTTACATTCAGAACCTCCGGAATATTTAATTCTTCAACGCTTCCAAAAGTAGTTTCAATGATACGGGCGAAAGGGTTGATATCTAATATTTTATCGCGGATATCTGAAGTACTCGCTACCAGGTCGGTTTTGTTGATCCATACGATATCGGCTATTCTGACCTGGTGCCGGGCGCGGGTGACCGAACCGATAATCCGTTGAAAATTAAGTGCATCAACCAGACACCAGGAACCAGCCAGGAATATCCTGTCATTGAGCTCCGGTGACTGCAGCACCTGTCCCAGGGAAACAGGATCGGCCAGACCGGTTGCCTCGAGAAGGATAAGATCCGGTTTGTGCTCCTCAATAAACGGCGCCAGCCTGGTGATAAAATCCCCAAGCAGGCAGGCACAAAAGACGCTTCCGTTATTTATTTCCAGGAGTTCAAATGCTTTTCCGGATTGCTTAAGTGTGGTTCCATCAACATGGCCAGGCGCGAATTCATTCTGAACCAGTGCAATACGCATAACCTCAGAATACTTCCTTACAAGGTCCAGCAGCAGGGAAGTTTTTCCGCTGCCAAGAAATCCTGTAACCAAAATAAATGGAATCTTTTTCAGATGATTTCCTTGATCCATTCTTTGATAACATCAGTTCCGGGCTGACCGGCCTCGGAGCGTATCTTGTACTTGACTGAAACCAACGCGGGCGTTTGGGCTACGCCCAGCGACTGTATCAATTCAGGATTCGTTTCTTCGCGAACCTCAATGGTGACGCCTAGTTCGGCTATTGCCTGCCGGGTCTTTTCCCGTAACGGAGCAATTTCATCGGAGGATTTTCCCAGGAGCAGAATTTCTCCCTGTTTAACGCGGAGCCTGATTTTTAGTTTTTCGTTGATTCGGCCCTGTATGGCTCTGATCAGTTCATTTCTCGGGGGTATCTGCGACACGAAGGTAATCTTGCCGTCGATGCAGATGGTGGGAATATTCTTCACAAACAGCGATGACATGAAGGTGACGCCCTCGAGGTTTTTTATCGAATGTTCATGCCACTCGACCAGTCCCTCAAAGTGCGGGGCCACTTCCTTGACAGCTTCAACCATATATTGGCATGGGGCGCAGGATTCGGAATCGAGAGTGATAATATCAACAATCACGCGGTCGCTTTTCCCGTATTCACCCAGGTTGAGCATCTGGGTCTTGTCGGGTTTGTGTTCCAGTGTACGGATGATATCCTGCTGATAGGTATCGCGGACTACATGGCTCACTGCCTGTAGATTAGCGACCGGGGTCTTCATCGGCAGGTCGCAACCCGGAGCCAGTATGAAACCGGTATTTCCGGCAATATCCATACACTCGACCGCGTTTTTCTGGCAATCCTCCGCGGTTCCCATGAGCATAACGAGGGTCAGCTGCAGATTGCCTCCGAAACTGATCCCGTAATTTCTGCAGATATTCCGGACATAATCCAGCGGTATGTTTTCATCGATGGAAATGTTATCCGGACCGGTTTTGCACATCACCTCGATATTCTGCTGGGCATGCCCACACACGAAAAACGAACTGTGTTTGCCCTGGGAACGGATATCATCAAAAACTGATTTGACCGGCTGGTGAATGAATTCAGTGAACTGGTCGGGTCCGATCTGGGAGGTCATCGGGTCAACAACAGCAATAATATCGCAACCTGCCTCCAGGTAATATCTCGACATGGAGCGGGTAACTCCTGCAGTGAATCTCAGTAGTTCGTGAATGGATGCAGGATCTTCGAACATTTTCATAAATATCTCGGTGCCAAGCAGATGCAATCCAAGGGTAAATGGTCCGGTTACCAAGCCGTACAGAGCCAGCCCGGGATATTTTTGCCGAAGTTTTCTGGTGGCGGCAAGCACTTCCGGAATTCTTCCCTGGTCGGGCGAGATGGGTTTGAGGCTGCCGAGATTGCCGGAGCCGGCGAGGGGGTGGGAGAGGACTGCCGGCGGATTCTCCTCGGCCCAGCCGAGTTTGCAACCGAGAGCCTCGGCTTCGATCTGCAGGTCGAAACATACCGGAATGCCGTCGGGCTCATACATTTCAACAGCGCGGCTGATTCCGCTGACCATTAAATCCGCAGAATGGAGATATTCATCTGCATTTTTGCCGATAAGAAATCCGCCGTGAACTCCCACGAACGGAACCCATGGGATGGTGGCGCATTGCCCTCCCTTGAGCGCGTGCAAAACCAAATCTTTGCCTTTCATAATCAGTATCTTGGATAAAGTTCCCGTGCGGCGTTCTTCATCGCCAGCAGGTTTTCAAATGGTACTTCAGGTTCCACCAGATGCGTGGGACCCAGGATGAGACCTCCTTTGGATCCTGTTTTCCGAATACGGTCGAGGGAGACCTCCCTCACCTCTTCGGGAGTGCCAAAGGGCAGTAATTGTTGCGTTCCCAGCGTTCCCCAGAAAGAGAGGCGGTCGCCGTATTTATCGTATACCTCATTGAAATTCATGCACTCCGGCTGGATGGGATTCAGTATGTCGACTCCGCAATCGATGAGTCCGGGAATGAATTCCGTGGCATCTCCACAGGAATGATAAAAAATAAGGACATCGGGATTGATCTGTCTAGCCGCTTCGGCGACACTTCTGAACCTCGGCTTGATCCACTGTTCCCACAATTCGACACTCATCAGCGGTCCGCTCTGCATACCCACATCGTCGCCCATCGAAATGATATCCACACCGGCTTCGGCATAGAGTTTAACCCTGCGGACGGCATAATCGGTTATCCGGTCGAGCAGAATGGTGGCTTTCTCATCCTCCAGCATCATGTCCATAAGCAGATCGGGCATGGAGCGCAAATACCAGGCTGCCTCCCAGATAGTCATCTGCATGGCGCACATGGCAGCCAGGCCTTGCTGGTGTAATGAATCTACGCGATCAAACAACGGCTGGTTTTCTGCAAGGGTGAAAACGGGAAGAGGGAAATCCATAATTTCCTCAGTGGAATCGCATCCCTGAAGCGGATGGTGCATACGGGTCATGTGGAAGGCGGCTTCCGAGCCTTTGGAATGGCCAACGCCGATAACATCAATCTCGGTATCATCCGGCAGGATTTCGCGGCGGTATAATTTACGGCCGTCTGAATAGCCCGGATGTTCTGTAAGGGTTACCCATCGAAAATCAACACCGAACCAGTCAAAGTAATCGATATCTCCAAAGGTCCTTTTAAATGCCTCAACCTGGGAGTCGCACAAAAGAATGTCGATGGGAATCCAATCAAATCCCTGTCTCCGGGCTGCCCGGAGCAGGTTTTCCCGGGGAGTGACAGGCATGTTACCCTACTTTATTCAGGAACTCAACAGCACCCTGAGGATCAGGGGAATACCAGTCGGCACCTATTCTCTTGCGGAAATCATCGGTAACGGGAGCCCCGCCGATCAGGATCTTCGTATCCGGACGGGCTGCCTTGAGTTCGTTAACGATTTTTTCCATATTCAGCATGGTGGTCGTCAGCAGGCAGCTCAAACCCACATAGGCACCCGGATGTTCATCCACAGCGGCCATGAATTTTGCTGCCGGAACATCGATGCCTAGATCGACAACCTGCCATCCGGCTCCTTCTACGATCATTCCCAACAGGTTTTTTCCGATATCATGGAGGTCGCCCATAACGGTTCCGATGATGAATACTCCTTTACGTTTGACTGCACCTGACAGGAAAAATGGCTTGAGATGTTTCATTCCTGCACTCATTGCTTTGGCGGCCATCAGTACTTCAGGAACAAAAACTTTGTTTTCACGAAATTTAACCCCTATTATCTGCATACCCGGAACCAAACCCATGCTTAAAACCTGATCTGCCGGAATACCCATCTCCAGGGCCTGAGCGCTAAGCTCATCGGCACCGTCCTGCTCCTTTAAATCCGGCGGATACGGGGATGTTTTATTAACTTTACCTCTTTCTACGCACTTTGCGATCTTTGCAAGTAATTCTTCAGGGTTCATCTTGGTCAAAATTTTAATTGATGACAAATATATAAATCCTTCATTAGATATGTTAGAAGATTTAGTCCTAAAAAATCGCAGTTTTCGTCGCTTTGACAGTAATGTGCCGATTGCAGCTGAAACTCTCGAAAAACTTATCGGACTGGCCCGAATTTGTCCGTCCAGCAGAAACCAGCAGGCATTAAAATTCCTACCGGTTTCACAAGCCCGGTTGTGCAGTCAAATTTTCCCTCTGCTTTCCTGGGCCGGATACCTGAAGGACTGGGACGGGCCTGTTACCGGTGACAGACCAACTGGATACATTGTTGTTTTAGGAGATACCGGGTTAGGAGCAAAGTTTGACATTGATCTGGGGATCTGTGCACAAACCATTCTGCTGGGTGCTGTAGAATTAAAACTTGGGGGCTGTATGATCGGATCGATCCAAAAAGAGAAGTTGCGAAGCCTCCTGTCGGTTCCTTCACACCTGGAAATACTTTTGGTGATTGCCCTGGGCCAGCCGGTTGAGAAAGTGGTAATTGAGCCGGTTAAGGATGGTGATATCCGCTACTGGCGGGATGAAACCCAGACTCATCATGTTCCCAAAAGAAGCTTAGCGGATATTATTCAACCTCCCGGGAATGCTTAAAATTTGATTTTGTATAAGGCTAATTGTCAGTCTTTTGGAAAACTTTTTGACAAGTGTTCGCTTTACACGTCATCATTTAACACAAAAGATTTGCTGTTTTTATTTTAGCAGCGTATCTTTATCGGGCAAAAGGTAAGGTAAGGGAAGTTACCAACGAGAAAAAAATAGATTAGATAAAGGGATTTTAGGCATAGTTGCAACAAATCTTTTTCTTAAACTTCTTCTTATCTGTAAGGTGGTTCTTGATTGTGGGGACATGAAAAGTGTTGTTGGAAAAAAGGCGGCTCCCAACCGCCTTTTTTAATTTATGGCCCTTTCAAGATTTTCCGACACTGCATCCCAATTGATCACCTGCAGGAATCCCGAGATATAATCTGCCCTTTTATTTTGATATTTAAGATAGTAGGCATGCTCCCAAACATCGCAAACCAGAATCGGAACGGTGACCCACTGGGTTTGATTCTGATGTTTCTCGGCCTGTAAAACTACCAGGCGGTCTCCTTCCGGCTGATAGGCCACGATGCCCCAACCACTTCCTTCAACAGAAGCTGTTGCCTGCTTGAAAAGTGACACGAAGCGGTCGAACGAACCGAATGATTTGGTGATGTATTTCTCAAGGTTTTCACTTCGTTTCCCTGCCGATGGTCCCATGTTTTTCCAGAAAATGTTATGCAGGAAATGCCCGGCACCATGAAAGGCCAGTTCCCTTTCCCAATGCTTGATCAGGCTGAAGTCGCCTGAATCCAATGCTTCTGCAACTTTTTTAGCGGCAGTGTTCAATCCTTTCACATACCCCGCATGATGAATATCGTGATGTATTTTCATGGTAGCCTCATCAATATAGGGCTCCAAGGCATTGTAAGCGTATGGGAGAGGAGGCAGAACATATTCGCCGGCTTCATTAAGTGCCGTATCGGTATAACGGAATCCGCTTGCAGTGGAACCAAAGCCGGAGTTTGTCAGTCCGGTTGCCAGTCCGGCACCCAATAATGCTGATGTCTTTAAAAATTCTCTTTTATTCATTTCATGGTTGTTTATTCAAAAATTAAACAACCCTTGAGTAAAAAAGTTCAGCCTTATTTAAAAGCTTTTTCCAGGAGTCCGTCGCCCGTCAATGAGAGCTGGCTGAAATAATCTGGAACCGGTCGTCCGGTGAGCTTATCAACATACATCTTGGCAAGGTATTGGCCGAGCATGAAGCCCTGGCCCCTCAGTCCGAGGAACAGTCCGGCATCCGTGTCAAGGATCATGCGTGGTTCCACGTAATAACCGGCCCACACAGCCTGGAAGCCCACCGATGACAAATCCGGGATCCAGTTGACAAAGATCTCTGAAGCTATTTCAAGGAAATCCTGCGAATTGATCTTCAGGTTCTTTTCTGCCTCCTGCGGATCCGTTGCCGGCGAGGCGCACCCGATGATCTGACCGGTTTCCCCCAGCTGCTGACCGTAAACCGCGGAGAATCCTTTGTAACGCCGGCGATCGATAACCATGGGCAGCGGTGAACCACCAATTCCCATCATGGGAAGTCTGCGTGTAATAAATGCCTGATGTTTAACTGGATACATGCCAGTTTCTATACCCATGCGCCGGGCAACCCGGTGGCCTTCCGGACCCATGGAATTCACGAACACCGGTGTATGGATTTCAATGTATTCCTTATCGTGGTTCTGCACGAGGATGACATAGGTTTTACCGTCCTTCCTGACATCGATTAACCGGCAGTCCTCGAAGATGGTACCTCCACTTTCGATACCCAGACGGCGGATCAGGTCGATGACCCTACCTGGCGTTGCCTGCCAGCAATCATGGGTAATAAGCGCTGCCTGATAATCTTTGCCCAGGTTTTCGTTGATGAAAGGGGATATTCTGGTCCTGTAGGCATCAGGTCCGATCATTTCGGCATCCGACCAGGCCATGGAAGCTTCCAGGGCACGGTACATCTGCTCATCGTGGGCGAATGTCACATAATCGATCGGTCGGAAATCGATATTCTTTATTTTCTGCAATTCCTTGAAGATACTGAGGTTCTGCCTGGCTATCTCGGAGAGCTCGGGAACACTGAAATTCGGACGTCCGCCGGCAATGTTTCTCCACGAGGCACCCCGGCCAAAATTGATCAATACGGGTTTCTGCCCGGCTTCCGCGAGATAACGGAAAAGCGCTGAACCTCCGATTCCTCCGCCGGCCACTACCGACGGGACCTCCAGTATCCTGGGCTTTCCGGAAGATGTGATAAGATGAATCTGCTCAGGTACTGTTTTCGGGTATAATTCACCCATCTCGATCTGGTTGGATAACGGACCCCTCGGAGTTGCATCACCAACGATTTGGATACCACTGTTGTACAGGGCTGTCTTGAGCCTCTTGATGCAGCGTTTACCCCTGCAGGCACCCATGCCAAGCCGGGTGGTATGCTTAATCTCATCCACCGAAATGAACTTCCTGTCGCCAATGGTTTTCAGGATCTCATCATAAGTGACATCATCACAATGGCACACATAAACAGGGTTTTCCACCTTCATTGCAACCGGGGTGATCGATACCGGTCCGGGATATTTGTCCTGAACGATGAATCCACGTACGCGGGCCAGATCTTCGCCATGAATATCGAGTGAGCGAACACGGGCAATATCGGTTTTATTGGGTTTCTTAAGAATTTTATCGATGATTCCCGTACCCAGTTTCTTCCCGTTATTGTCGACCAGGAAAACCGGAGAGCCGGCTTCGGCAACATATTCAATCGGAAGGAATAGCCAGTCTTTTTTGAGGTTATAGCCAAAAATCGCCAGTCCCGGGCACTGATACACGCAATCCATGCAGCCGATGCATTTTTCAAAGTCGATTTCCGGCACGGTGCTGGTTGATGTTTTGGTGATTGCTCCGTGCGGACAGGCAAATTCGCAGGGATTACAAGCAAAGCCGTACAGACAGTCGATCTGGACAAACCCCTTGGCATTCATTCTGGCCGAATCCGGCACATCCGGCTTTTCTATCACCCTCACCGGATGTTGCTGGCTGTCGATATATTCTTTCGATATGCTCAGGTAATCGTCATAATTAAAGCGTTCCCCCATCTCGTCGAGCAGCTCATAGGCTACCTGTTTTCCCCTGAGAACAGCACTTGTTCCCTCGCCTATTCGGATCGCATCACCGGCACCGTAAACTTTCCGGCCAAAGACTTCCTTGCCCTTGATCAGGAGCTGATCGTCAGGTACCAGACCCGTGCAAATATTTATGGCATCGATGCCTTCAATGATTTTTTCGGTTCCCGGAACCGGTTCGAAATTGCGGGATTCCGCGATAACCGCCCCAATGATACCTGTCCGGTCTTCATTAGGTATTGCCTTGATGAGCAAGTGGTTGAGTATGACTGGGATTCCCAGTCGCCTTACCCGGTTAGCCTGCACCGGGAAGCCTCCTTCGCGCGGCATGGCTTCAACGATCGCCTTCACGTTGGCTCCGGCCTGCATCAACTGATAAGAAGTGAGGTATCCTATATTTCCCGCACCTACGGTAAGAATGTTTTTACCCAGCAGGGTAAATTCGGTATTCATCATTTTCTGCACCACTGCTGCCGTGTAAACACCCGGAACATCGTCATTCTCAAAAGCGGGCATGAAAGGAACCGCACCGGTGGCCACGACGAGGTATTCGGTATCTACGTAATATATTTCCTGTGTGCTGATATTTTTTATCGCCAGTCTTTTGCCCTCCAGAATATCCCAAACGGTGGAGTCCAGGAAAATGCCGTCGAGATTTTCGCCGGCGAGGGTTTGGGCTATATCGAATCCCCGCATGCCGCCAAATTTTTTCTCTTTCTCAAAGAAGAAGAACTGGTGGGTCTGCATGAGGAACTGGCCGCCTATGCGGTCATTGTTATCGATTACCAGATTGTTGATTCCATGTTGACTGAGGATTTCACGGGTTGCGAGGCCAGCCGGTCCGGCACCGATGATCGTTACGGTAGTCCGGTAAACCCGGGTCGGGTTAGTTTTTTCGACAGAACCGGGACCCGGACGGTAATCACGCGGAACTTCCATTACCTCTTTTACTCCATCGATACGCGTAATGCAAATACGCTTGACTTTTCCGTCGACGAGCATCTCGCAGGCACCGCATTTCCCGATACCGCATTCCAGACTCCTGTTTCTGCCTTTCAGGCTGTGACTGTGTACCGGATGACCGGCCTGATGCAGTGCTGCTGCTATGGTAAGGCCCAAATCCCCGGTTACCGGTTTTCCTTCAAAAAGGAATTCGCCCGTCTGACGTTTCTCAATATCCAGGATAGGATGCTCGGTTATCTTTAACATGGAATTCTGATAAGATTAGTGGATTCAAAAATAGGGAGGCCTGAACGTAACTTCCATGATGTTTATCAGTACCAAGTATGATAAGGTGCACGATTTGCATCATTAAAAAATGTATTTTTGTGGTTCTAAAAAAATTAAAATACAGATTGATAGATGATTAAAGAGAATTCAAACCGGATAATCAGCGGTGTCCTGGCGTTGGCAGTGATCGTGCTGTTTGTATTGCACTTTTCAGGAAAGAATGATAAAGTAGTTGAGAATCAGCCGGTCCAGTCCGGCATACTCGCAGGCAATACCAGTGAAGTGAAGATAGCCTATGTATTTGTTGATTCCGTGCTGGCTAACTATGATTATTATAAGATATTGACTGACAGGTTAATGAGTAAGAAGTCTGGTTTAGAAAGAGAACTTACCGGCAAGGGTGAAGCCTTTCAGAAAGAAGTCAATGATTTTCAATATAAAGTTGAGAAGAAGCTGATAACCTCCTGGGATGCTGAGGCCAAACAGAAGCAATTGACAGAACAACAGCAGGTTTTGCAAAATCTGCAGGCCGACATGCAGAATAAGCTTGCCAGGGATGAACAGGAAGTGACCGTGCAGCTTCACGATTCTGTCCTCAGCGCCGTAAACGCCGTCAACAGTAAACTTGGGTTTAACCTGGTTCTGAGCAATACTTTCGGAGGCGGGTTATTGTACGCCGACGATTATATGAATATTACCAGGCAGGTGCTCGACCGCATGAATGAAACCTATCGTAAAGCAAACGTTAAGTAAAGCCGGCTTTGCCGATCTTTACCTGGAAAGGTACGGATCCGGATCGGTGCAGGGATTACCCGGGCCCGATCCGGATCTTTTTTTAATCATAGCCATTCCGGCATACAAGGAGCCCGGTTTGGCCGCAAGTATTCTTTCCCTGCTAGCCTGCGATCCGCCCGGGATCAAGTGGGAAATCATCATCAACATAAATTATCCTGAGAAATCCACATCGGAAATAATTGCCGTCAGTCGCAAATCATTGACTGAGATTGAGGAGATCAGCAAAAATCTGGACAGACAGGATGTTGCCATCCATTGCCTGTGGAATCCTGATATGCCTGCCCGGCATGCCGGCGTTGGCCTGGCAAGGAAAATCGCCATGGACACAGCAATTCAACGGTTTAATCTGATTGGCAGGAAAGACGGAATTATCCTTGCCTTCGATGCCGATTCGCAATGTGAACCCGGCTACCTTAAACAGATTACGGGATTTTATCTCAGGCATCCATCCGCCCGAACCGCCAATATCTATTTTGAACATCCGACAGGCGGACCGCTGGATAAACGTATTTATCAGTCCATCACCCAGTATGAGCTTTACCTCAGATATATGAAGCTCGCCATTGAATCAACCGGGCATCCTCATGCCATCCACACGGTTGGTTCCAGCTTTTCGTTGCGGGCGAGAACCTATATCAGGGTAAACGGAATGGGACGGGATAAGGCGGGTGAGGACTTTTACTTTCTGCATAAATGCATTCAATTGCGCAATTTCTGGGAGATCAACGATACTTCGGTTTACCCGTCGTCAAGGGAGTCCGACCGTGTTTCTTTCGGCACCGGGGCATCCATTCAGAAGCAGATGCTGGCTGAGCCCGTGCTGGATGTATACTGTCTGGAAAGTTTTGCCCCCCTGAAAGTTTTGTTCGAAAAGGTTGGCGACTTCTGGCATCAGTTGGAAAGTGGCAGTTTTAATGAAGAGGATGTATTTACCATATCAGCTGGATTGGCTGAATTTGCAGGCATGAAAATCGGAGTTGCCAGGATTCGGGATATGCATCGAGACTCTGCCAGTGAAGCTACTTTTCGCGATAAGTTTTTTGCCTGGTTTAATGGTTTTATGATCCTGAGATATCTGAATGAGGTTCACAAAACCGTTTATTCCAAACTGCCCGTCGCGGTGGAAGCTTCGAAGCTTGCAGACAGACTCGGAATCACGACCGGAGGATCAGCTAAAGAGTTGCTGGATAGTTACCGGGAATATGAGAAGGGCAGGGGCAACCGGAAGATTATTTAGCCGGCTCTTTTTTAAGAATCACAAACACATCTTCATCAGGGGCTTTCATCATGTATTTTTCGCGGGCAAACTTTTCCAGGTTCTCCGGATTGGTTTTAAGCAGTTTGATAGCTTCACGATCCTTGCGGATCTTTTCGCGGTAAAATAACGTGTCCTGTTTCAACTGATTCAGGTGCTCCTTCGATTTATACCGGTCGACCAGGTTATGCTGGTCAAAGAATATAATGAGGACCAGGAAGATAACAAGACTGATGAAGTACTTGTT